>NZ_JBJDPY010000014.1:54139-245417 GCF_044903205.1 Streptomyces sp. NPDC029674 | reverse complement strand
GGCCGGACGAACTCCCACTCGGCATCGGACAGTTCATGGCGACGTATCACGACACCATGATCCACCAGCGGTGATCATTTGAAGACACCGCCTAGGGCCGTCCTCGCGTTGCCGCCCTGGGCATCAGCGCGTCGCAGGCCGCGGCCGTCAGCGTCCGGGGAAGTCGTGGCGAGGGTGCGGTGCGTGCCGGGTTTCGGAGTGGGCGCTCTTCATCGGGTGGCCGCCGGGGGGTGGGTCGGCTGGGGGGTGAGGGGCGCCGGTGTCGTGTGGCGGGGTCGGGGCGGGGCGTGCCGCGACCCGGGTCGGCAGTCTCGTCGCCGTCAGTGCGCCGAGTGCCGCCACCGCCGACAGGACCGTCAGCGTCGGGGTCATCGCGGAGAGGAACGCGTCGTCGGGCCAGTGCGGTCGGCGTTCTTCGGGGCGGGCTCCGGAGGAGGTGAAGGCCGTCATCAGGGTGGTCGCCGCGGCGATGCCCACGGTGGGGCCCACGTTCATCGCCGTCTGCTGGAGACCGCCGGCCACCCCGGCGTCGGCCACCGGCGCATGGCGTACGACGACGGCCGTGGCGGCCACCATCACCGTGCCGAACCCCGCCCCCACGAGCACGAATCCGCCACCGGTCGCCAGGGGCCCCGACGATTCGTCCAGGCGGGAGAGGGCCAGTACGCCGAGGGCGAGCACCGCCATCGCCGCCGTGATCGTCCGCCGCGGTCCGTGCCGCCGCAGCAGTACGGCGGCGAGCGGCGCGCCCACCACCATCATCACGGCGAGCGGCAGCGCCCGCAGCGCGCTGTGCAGCGGGTCGAGCGCCAGCACCTCCTGGAGGTAGTACGTGCCGACGAAGAGCGCCCCGAACATCGCCGCGCTCGCCGCGACCAGGACCCCGAGCGCGGTCCCGACCGCGGGGGAACGGAGCAGGCGGGGCGGCACCAGCGGACTCGCGGCCCGCCGCTCGTGCCGTACGAACGCGCCGCCCGCGACGGCCCCCGCCACGAGCCCCGCCGAGGCCGCCGCCGTCCAGCCCTGCTCCGGCACGGCGACCAGCGTGTGCACGAGGCAGGCCAGCGTCACGGCGAGGAGCCCGGCACCGGGCAGGTCGAGTCCCACCCCGATCCCGGGTGCGGGGCCGTCCCCGTCCCGTCGCGCAGCCGGGACACGTACCACCAGCGCCAGTACGCCGATCAGCAGCGCGGGCACCACGCTGAGGAAGAACACGGAGCGCCAGCCCAGCTGCGTGGCGAGCGCGCCGCCCAGCACGGGACCGGCCGCCGCCGCGACGCCGATCGCGCTCGTCCGCAACGCGATCGCCATCCCGAGCCGGTCCGGCGGGAAGGTGGCCCGCAGCATGCCGAGCGTCGCGGGTTGCAGCAGCGCCCCGAAGACCCCTTGGGCGACGCGCAGCGCGATCACCCAGCCGACGCCGGACGCGAGGCCGACCCCCGCCGACGCGGCGGCGAAGCCGAGCGTCCCGACGGCGAAGACCCGCCGGTGGCCGTACCGGTCGCCGAGCCGCCCGGCGAAGACGAGCAGACTCGCCACGGCGATCAGATAGCCGGTGCTCGTCCACTGGACCTGCGCGAACGAGGCGTCCAGATCGCGTTGCAGCGCGGGCTGGACGACGGTCAGCGCCGTCCCGTCCACCGCGACGACCATCGCGCCGACGACACTGCAGGCGAGGGTGAGGTGCCGCTGGAGCGCGGGTCCGGGCGTCATGCGTCCGCCGGGCCGAGATGCGCGTCCAGCGCCGCGTCGAGCAGCGCCCCGACGTCCTCGGCGCCGGTCGCGAGGCCCAGGCTGCCCCAGCCCCACAGCTGCGCGATGCCGTGCAGGTTCGCCCAGAGCGCGCCCGCGACGACCCGCGCTCCCGCGCCGGAGGCGGGGCGGGCCTCGGCGACGAGTCCGGCCAGCACGTCGAAGAGGGGCAGGCTGGTCTCGCGCAGCCCGAGCCCATTGCTCTCCAGCAGGTCGTGGCGGAACATCAGCTCGAACATCCCGCGGTGGGCCTCGGCGAACCCGAGGTACGCGCGGCACAGCGCCTTCAGCCGCGTACGGGCGTCCGCGTCCTGCCCGGCCCCGTCCGCCAGAGCCGCCTCCGCCTCCGCCGCCAGTTCCTCGAAGCCCCGCCGCGCGATGGCGGACAGCAGCGCCACATGCGTGGGGAAGTACCGCCGGGGCGCCCCGTGCGAGACCCCCGCCCCGCGCGCGATCTCCCGCAGCGTCAGCGCCTGCACGCCCCGCGTCGCCACCAGCTCGACGCCCACGTCGACCAGCCGGGCCCGCAGCCCGGTGTCTTGCTCACCACTCACATAGTCACTGCCCATAGACACTGTCTACTAGAGTGAGTAGACAGTGTCTACCCGGCGGCGTGACGGTGTCCCCATAGATCAGGCCCCTAGGCCCTGTCCTTCAGGGGGGAGGTAGGAGATATCTTGATGTCGAGCAATGTTGCAGACGCGGAGCGGAGCACCCGGTGACTGACTCGACCATCATCTACACCCACACTGACGAGGCCCCGGCCCTGGCGACCCATTCGTTCTTGCCGGTGGTCCAGGCCTACGCCTCGACGGCCGGTGTCGGCGTGGAGACTCGCGACATCTCGCTCGCGGGGCGCATCATCGCGAGCTTCCCGGAGCGTCTCGAGGAGAGCCAGCGCATCTCCGACGCCCTCGCCGAGCTCGGCGAGCTGGCCAAGACGCCCGGCGCGAACATCATCAAGCTGCCCAACATCTCGGCCTCGATCCCGCAGCTGAAGGCCGCGATCGCCGAGCTGCAGGGCCAGGGCTACGCGCTCCCGGACTACCCGGACGACCCGAAGACCGACGAGGAGCGCGACATCCGCGCCCGCTACGACAAGGTCAAGGGCAGCGCCGTCAACCCGGTCCTGCGCGAGGGCAACTCCGACCGCCGCGCCCCCGCGTCGGTCAAGAACTACGCCAAGGCCCACCCGCACCGCATGGGTGCCTGGACGGCCGACTCGAAGACGAACGTCGCCACCATGGGCGAGAACGACTTCCGCTCGACCGAGAAGTCCGCGGTGATCACCGACGCCGGCTCGCTGCGCATCGAGCTCGTCGGTGACGACGGCTCCACCACGGTCCTGCGCGAGTCCGTACCGGTCCTCGCGGGCGAGGTCGTCGACGCCTCCGTCATGCGCGTCGCGGCGCTCCGCGAGTTCCTGAAGCAGCAGGTCGCCCGCGCCAAGTCGCAGGGCGTGCTGTTCTCCGTGCACCTCAAGGCCACGATGATGAAGGTCTCCGACCCGATCGTCTTCGGCCACGTGGTCCGCGCCTTCTTCCCGAAGACCTTCGCCGCGCACGGCGAGACCCTCGCCGCCGCGGGCCTGACCCCGAACGACGGCCTGGGCGGCATCTTCAAGGGCCTGGAGTCGCTCCCCGAGGGCGACAAGATCAAGGCGTCCTTCGAGGCCGAGCTGGCCGAGGGCCCCGAGCTCGCCATGGTCGACTCCGACAAGGGCATCTCCAACCTGCACGTCCCCAGCGACGTCATCGTGGACGCCTCCATGCCGGCCATGATCCGCACCTCCGGCCACATGTGGGGCCCGGACGGCGAGGAGCACGACACCCTGGCCGTCCTGCCGGACAGCAGCTACGCGGGCATCTACCAGGTCGTCATCGACGACTGCCGCGCCAACGGCGCCTTCGACCCGGCCACGATGGGCTCCGTCCCGAACGTCGGCCTGATGGCGCAGAAGGCCGAGGAGTACGGCAGCCACGACAAGACCTTCGAGGTCCCGACCACGGGCACCGTGCGCGTCGTCGACACCGCGGGCAACGTCGTCCTGGAGCAGACCGTCGCCGCCGGTGACATCTTCCGCATGTGCCAGACCAAGGACGCGCCGGTCCAGGACTGGGTCAAGCTCGCCGTCACCCGCGCCCGCGCCACCGGCAGCCCGGCCGTCTTCTGGCTGGACGAGACCCGCGCCCACGACGCCGTGCTCATCGGCAAGGTGCGGCAGTACCTCGCCGACCACGACACCGAGGGCCTGGACATCCGCATCATGTCCCCGGTCGAGGCCACCGCGTTCTCCCTGGAGCGCATCCGCCGCGGCGAGGACACCATCTCCGTCACCGGCAACGTCCTGCGCGACTACCTCACCGACCTCTTCCCGATCCTGGAGCTGGGCACCAGCGCCAAGATGCTGTCGGTCGTCCCGCTGATGAACGGCGGCGGCCTCTTCGAGACGGGCGCCGGCGGCTCCGCCCCGAAGCACGTCCAGCAGCTGGTCAAGGAGAACTACCTGCGCTGGGACAGCCTGGGCGAGTTCCTCGCCCTCGCGGTGAGCTTCGAGCACCTCGCCACCACGACGGGCAACGCCCGCGCGCAGATCCTCGCCGACACCCTGGACCGTGCCACCGCCACGTTCCTGGAGAACGACAAGTCGCCGAGCCGTCGCCTCGGTGGCATCGACAACCGCGGCAGCCACTTCTACCTCGCCCTGTACTGGGCGCAGGAGCTGGCCAAGCAGACCGAGGACGCGCAGCTCGCCGAGGCGTTCGCGGCCCTGGCCAAGACGCTGGCCGAGCAGGAGCAGACCATCGTCGACGAGCTGATCGCGGTGCAGGGCTCCCCGGCCGACATCGGCGGCTACTACCAGCCCGACGCGGCCAAGGCCTCCGCGGTCATGCGCCCGTCCGCGACGCTCAACCAGGCGCTGTCGATCCTGGGCTGACGCTCGCACGCAGCAGTGCAGAAGGGGCCTCCCGCCACATGGCGGGAGGCCCCTCCTGCTGTGCGCTACGAGCGGCGCCGGGGCTTGCCGCGCTTCGCCGGCTTGGGCCGGGCCGCACCGCCCCGCTTCGGCTGTGCCGCCTTCTTGGCGGACGCCTTGGCCGGCGCCTTCGCCTTCGCCTTGTCCTTGGACCGGTCGGGGGTCTGCGCGCGACCGCGTGAGCTGTTGACCGTACGGCCGCGGACGATTCCGATGAAGTCCTCGACCAGGTCGGTGGTCTCCGCCTCCGGCCACGCCAGGGCGACGCGCGACTCGGGCGCGCCCGTCACCGTGCGGTAGGTGAGGTCCTTGCGGTGGTGCAGACGGGCCAGCGACTGCGGTACGACGAGGAGACCGACCCCCGCCGCGACGAGGTCGACGGCGTCCGCGGTGGTCGCCGGACGCTCGTACGCGGGCTTGCCCGGCCGCGCCTCCCACTCCAGCGTCTCGTCGAGGGGGTGGAAGACGACCTCGTCGGCGAGATCGTCGGGGGACACCTCCTCGACCGCCGCCACGACGTGGTCCTTGGGGACGACGACGACCGTGGTCTCGGTGTAGAGGGGGATCGCGCTGAGGTCCGTACGGTCGATGGGCAGCCGTACGAAACCGGCGTCGGCGCCGCCCGCGCGCAGCACGTCGGGCGCCTCGGCGGCGGCCACCGGGAGGAGGGTCAGCGGGATGTCGGGCAGTCGCTCGTGCCAGATCCGCACCCATTTGGCGGGCGTCACTCCGGGAACGTAGGCGAGCCGGAACGACGGGGGTACTTCCGAGCCTGTCACCTCGCCAGGCTACCCGCCGTGGTCAGGAGTAGCGCACATGCTCGATACCCTTGACCCATGACGTCGCACCAGACCGCCCAGACCATGAAGCCCGCGACCGCGGCGAAGAAGCTGGGTGTGTACCTCCAGGCCACGCCCCCCGAGTTCCAGGAGGGCGTCGTCTCGCGCAGCGAGCTGAACGCGCTGCAGGCCGACCCGCCCGAGTGGCTCCAGGAACTGCGGCGCAACGGCCCGCACCCCCGCCCCGTGGTCGCGGCCAAGCTCGGGGTCTCCATCGCGGGCCTCGCGCGCGGCGGAGTCACCGAGGCGCTCACCACGGAGCAGATCGACGCGCTGAAGGAGGAGCAGCCCGGCTGGCTGCGCCAGGAGCGCGCCACCCAGGCCGAGGTGCGCAAGGAGACCGTGCGCATCAAGGAGAAGCAGGCGGAGCAGGCGGAGAAGCGGGCGGCGCGCGCCGAGGACTAGAGCCGGCGCTCAGCAGGTGGGCTGACGCGGCTGCCTCATGGTCCGCATGAGCTGCCGCGTCTCGCGGTCGATGGCCCAGACGTCCGCCACGGGACCCAGATGCCCGAGCTTGTCGGGGTTGATCACCAGGCGGATCGCCCGGATCCGCCCGTCGGCCACGTCGAGCGCCAGCGTGTGGAGCACCCTCCCGTCCCGGTCGCGGAAGACGGCCCCCGGTCCGCCGTTGAGCTCGTGCGCCGCGAACGACACGCCGACCGAGAGCAGTGCCGGGAAGCCGGCGGCGAGCAGCCGGGCCACCGGCTCGGTGCCGGTCACGGTCCTGGCCAGCTGCGGGCTCTTGCCGCCGCCGTCGCCGGCCATCGTCACGTCGGCGGCGAGCAGCTCCCGCAGGCCGCCGACGTCACCTTCGCTGAGGGCGTCGAAGAACCGCGACGCCAGTGCGTCCCGCTCCTCCCGGGCCGGCCGGAAGCGCGGCCGTCCCGCCTCCATGTGCCGACGGGCCCGCACCAGCAGCTGCCGGCACGCCGCCTCCGACCGCTCCACCGCCGCGGCGACCTCGTCGAACCCGAAGCCGAACACCTCCCGCAGCACGAACACGGCCCGTTCCAGCGGGCTGAGGCGCTCCAGCAGCAGCAGCGCCGCCACCGACACGGATTCGGCGAGCTCCACCGAGCGCGCCGGATCCTCGTACGGATCGTTCAGCAGCGGCTCGGGGAACCACGGGCCCACGTACTGCTCGCGCCGTACCCGCGCGGAACGCAGTACGTCGATCGAGATCCGGGTCACCGCGGCCGACAGGAACGCCTTGGTCGACGTGGGCAGGGTCGTCGTGGCGTCGAAGCGCAGCCACGTCTCCTGCACCGCGTCCTCGGCCTCGCTCACGCTGCCCAGAATCCGGTAGGCGATCGAGAACAGCAGCGACCGCAGCTCCTCGAACTCCCCGACCTTGCTCACGCCGGCCCCCCGCTCTCGACATTCCTCGGTCAGTGCAGCTGCCCGGGCTCGTAGTCGCCCGCCGGCTGCCGCGTGATGATGTTCATCCGGTTCACCATATTCATGAACGAGATGTGCACCACCAGCGCGGTGAGCTGACCCTCGTCGTAGTGCTCGGCGGCACGCGCCCACACCTCGTCACTCACCCCGGGGGCCGCGTCGGCGACCCGGGTCCCCTCCTCCGCCAGCTCCAGCGCGGCACGCTCGGCGTCGGTGAAGACCGTGGCTTCCCGCCAGGCCGCCACGAGGTGCAGCCGCAGCGCGGTCTCGCCCGCGGCGGCGGCCTCCTTGGTGTGCATGTCGATACAGCCCGCACAGCCGTTGATCTGGCTGACGCGCAGCGCGACCAGCTCTTGTGTCGCCGACGGCAGAGCCGAGTCCTGGAGCGCCTTGGCGCCCGAGAGGAAGTACTTCATCGCCTTGCCGGCGTTCGGCTGGCTCATGTAGTTCAGTCGCGCGTCCATGGGGTGCCCCTCTGCGATCGTCAGTGGCTTGCACCCCTGAGACGAGACAGCTCCGCGCCCTGTGACACGGTCGGATGTGACCTGCGTCTCCGGCCCCGCCAGGCCTCACATTGCATAAAACTGCGTCGGAGCGTATAGTCATGCCATCCAAGAGGAGGGTTCCATGAGGGTACGCGCAGCAGTGGCAGGGGCGAGTGGGTACGCGGGCGGCGAGCTGCTGCGTCTGCTGCTCGGGCACCCCGCAGTCGAGATCGGCGCCCTCACCGGGAACTCGAACGCGGGCCGGCCGCTGGGCGGACTGCAGCCGCACCTGGCCCCGCTCGCCGACCGCATACTGGAGCCGACCACCGCGGACGTTCTCGCGGGGCACGATGTCGTCTTCCTCGCCCTGCCCCACGGGGAGTCCGCCGCCGTCGCCGAGCGGCTCGGGCGCGAGGTCCTCGTCGTCGACATGGGTGCGGACTTCCGGTTGAGGGACGCGGCTGACTGGGAGAAATTCTACGGGAGCCCGCACGCCGGGACCTGGCCCTACGGTCTCCCCGAACTGCCCGGCGCCCGCGCCGCGTTGGCGGGCACCAAGCGCATCGCGGTGCCCGGCTGCTACCCCACCGCCGTCTCGCTCGCCCTCTTCCCCGCGTACGCCGCGGACCTCGTCGAGCCCGAAGCGGTGATCGTCGCGGCGTCCGGCACCTCCGGCGCGGGCAAGGCGGCCAAGCCGCACCTCCTCGGCTCCGAGGTGATGGGGAACATGTCCCCGTACGGAGTCGGGGGAGGCCACCGGCACACCCCCGAGATGATCCAGAACCTCAGCTCCGCCGCGGGCACCCCCGTCAGTGTCTCCTTCACCCCGACCCTCGCCCCGATGCCCCGCGGCATCCTCGCCACCTGCAGCGCGAAGGCCAAGCCGGGTGTGACCGCCGAGTCCGTGCGGGACACGTACGCGAAGGCGTTCGCCGACGAGCCGTTCGTGCGGCTGCTCCCCGAGGGGCAGTGGCCCGCCACCGCCTCCGTGTACGGCTCGAACGCCGTGCAGATCCAGGTCGCGTACGACGAGGCGGCCGGGCGCGTGATCGTCATCAGCGCCATCGACAACCTGACCAAGGGCACCGCGGGCGGCGCCCTGCAGAGCATGAACATCGCCCTCGGCCTCGACGAGGCCACCGGGCTCACAACGATCGGAGTAGCGCCGTGAGTGTGACGGCAGCCAAGGGATTCACGGCCGCGGGCATCGCCGCCGGAATCAAGGAGAACGGCAACCCGGACCTGGCCCTCGTGGTCAACACCGGGCCCCGCCTGGCCGCCGCGGGCGTCTTCACCTCCAACCGCGTCAAGGCAGCCCCGGTCCTCTGGTCGGAGCAGGTGCTCAAGGGCGGCCTCGTCTCCGCCGTCGTCCTCAACTCCGGTGGCGCCAATGCCTGTACGGGGCCGCAGGGCTTCCAGGACACGCACGCCACCGCCGAGAAGGTGGCCGATGTCCTGTCCCTGAACGCCGGTGAGGTCGCCGTCGCCTCGACCGGACTCATCGGCGTGACGCTCCCCATGGACAAGCTGCTGCCGGGCGTCGAGAAGGCCGCCGGTGAACTCTCCGCGCACGGCGGCGAGAAGGCCGCCATCGCCATCAAGACCACCGACAGCGTGCACAAGACGTCCGTGGTCACCAAGGACGGCTGGACCGTCGGCGGCATGGCCAAGGGCGCGGGCATGCTCGCCCCCGGCCTCGCCACGATGCTCGTCGTGCTGACCACGGACGCCGACCTCGAAGCCGACGTCCTGGACCGGGCGCTGCGGGACGCCACCCGGCTCACCTTCGACCGCGTCGACTCCGACGGCTGCATGTCGACCAACGACACGGTGCTGCTGCTCGCCTCCGGCGCCGCCGAAGTCACCCCTGAGTACGCCGAGTTCGCCGAGGCCGTCCGTGAGGTCTGCGCCGACCTCGGGCGGCAGCTCATCGGCGACGCCGAGGGCGCCAGCAAGGACATCAAGGTCGACGTCGTGAACGCCGCGAGCGAGGCCGACGCCGTCGAGGTGGGCCGCTCCATCGCCCGCAACAACCTCCTCAAGTGCGCCCTGCACGGCGAGGACCCCAACTGGGGCCGGGTGCTCTCCGCCATCGGCACGACCTCCGCCGCCTTCGACCCGAACCAGTTGAACGTCGCCATCAACGGCGTCTGGGTCTGCAAGAACGGCTCCGTCGGCGAGGACCGCGACCTCGTCGACATGCGCTACCGGGAGGTCGTCATCACCGCCGACCTCGCCGCCGGTGACGAGAGCGCGACGATCTGGACCAACGACCTCACCGCGGACTACGTCCACGAGAACAGCGCGTACAGCTCATGAGCAGTGACATGAGCAAGGATGCGAAGAGCCAGCCGACCGCGCGCAAGCACACCGCGCTGCCCAAGGCCCAGATCCTCATCGAGGCGCTGCCCTGGCTGACCCGGCACCGCGGCAAGACCGTCGTCATCAAGTTCGGCGGCAACGCCATGGTCGACGACGAGCTGAAGGCCGCCTTCGCCCAGGACGTCGTCTTCCTGCACCACGCCGGCCTCAAGCCCGTCGTGGTGCACGGCGGCGGACCGCAGATCAGCGAGGCCCTCGACCGGCACGGCATCGTCAGCGAGTTCAAGGCGGGCCTGCGCGTCACCACCGAGGACGCCATGGACGTCGTACGCATGGTGCTCGCCGGACAGGTACAGCGCGAGCTCGTCGGCCTGCTCAACCAGCACGGCCCGCTCGCCGTCGGCCTCACCGGCGAGGACGCGCACACCATCACCGCCACCAAGCACCGGCCCCGCATCGAGGGCGAGCTGGTCGACATCGGCCGCGTCGGTGAGATCACCGAGATCGACACCGGCGCCATCGAGGCGCTGCTCGCCGACGGCCGCATCCCGGTCGTCTCCTCGATCGCCCGTTCCCAGGACGATCACCATGTCTACAACGTCAATGCTGATACGGCGGCTGCGGCACTCGCTGCGGCGCTTGATGCCGAGACCCTGATGGTGCTGACCGACGTCGAGGGCCTGTACGAGGACTGGCCCAACTCCGACGAGGTCATCAGCAGGCTCACCGCCGCCGAGCTGGAGAAGCTCCTGCCCGAGCTGGCCAGCGGCATGGTCCCGAAGATGGAGGGCTGTCTGCACGCCGTGCGCAACGGCGTCGAGACGGCCCGCGTGATCGACGGCCGCGTCCAGCACTCGATCCTGCTGGAGATCTTCACCGACGAAGGCATCGGCACGATGGTCGTGCCCGACCGGGACGACGACAGCACCACCGACGACAGCGCCACCGACACGAAGGGGGAGTCATGAGCAACCAGGAGCTGACCGCGCGCTGGCAGGGCGCGCTGATGGACAACTACGGCACGCCCAGGCTGCCCCTCGTGCGCGGCGCGGGCACCAAGCTGTGGGACGCCGACGGCAAGGAGTACCTCGACTTCGTCGGCGGCATCGCGGTCAACGCCCTCGGCCACGCCCACCCGGCGCTCGTCGAGGCCGTGAGCACCCAGATCGGTGCCCTCGGCCACGTGTCGAACCTCTTCGTCGCCGAGCCGCCCGTCGCGCTCGCCGAGAAGCTCCTCGGACTCTTCGGGCGCGAAGGCCGGGTGTACTTCTGCAACTCCGGCGCCGAGGCGAACGAAGGCGCGTTCAAGCTCGGCCGGCTGACCGGCCGCCCGCACATGGTCGCCACCCAGGGCGGCTTCCACGGCCGGACGATGGGGGCGCTCGCCCTCACCGGCCAGCCCGGCAAGCAGGAACCCTTCCTGCCGCTGCCCGGCGACGTCACCCACGTCCCCTACGGCGACGTCGAGGCCCTCCGCGCGGCCGTCACCACCGACACCGCCTTCGTCATCATCGAGCCGATCCAG
Organism: Streptomyces sp. NPDC029674; assembly: GCF_044903205.1. Taxonomy (NCBI): domain Bacteria; kingdom Bacillati; phylum Actinomycetota; class Actinomycetes; order Kitasatosporales; family Streptomycetaceae; genus Streptomyces; species Streptomyces sp. NPDC029674. The sequence goes on along the minus strand of NZ_JBJDPY010000014.1, from coordinate 234,119 downwards.
GGCGAGAACGGCGTCGTCGTGCCGCCCGCGGGCTACCTCAAGGCGGCCCGGGAGATCACCGAGGCCACCGGCACCCTCCTCGTCCTCGACGAGGTGCAGACCGGAATCGGCCGCACCGGGCAGTGGTTCGAGTACCTCGCGCACGACGGCGTACAGCCGGATGTCGTCACGCTCGCGAAGGGCCTCGGCGGCGGGCTTCCGCTCGGCGCGACCGTCGCGTTCGGCGCCGCCGCGGAACTGTTCAAGCCCGGTCACCACGGCACGACGTTCGGCGGCAACCCCGTCGCGTGCGCCGCGGGCCTCGCCGTCCTGAACACCATCGAGACCGAGGGACTGCTCGACAACACCAAACGCGCGGGCGAAAAGCTGCGCGACGGAATCGAGTCACTCGGACACCCGCTCGTGGGCCGTGTAAGGGGCTCGGGCCTGCTGCTGGGTATCGTGCTCACCGAGCCGCTCGCGCCGAGGGCGCAGCAGGCGGCTCAGGACGCCGGCTTCCTCGTGAACGCGCCCGCCCCCGATGTCGTACGGCTGATGCCGCCGCTGAACGTGCGCGACGACGAGGTGGAGGCGTTCCTGAAGGCACTGCCCGGCATCCTGCACGAGGCCGCCGCGGCCGACGGGGACGGACGATCCGGAGAATGAGACGACGATGAGCCAGGCGCAAGGCAACGAGCACGGCGACCACGCGGGTCCCGCCGTGCCGCAGACCCGCACCGCACGCCACCGCCGGATCGTGGACATCCTCAACCGGCAGCCGGTGCGCTCCCAGAGCCAGCTCGCGAAGCTGCTCGCCGACGACGGCCTGACCGTCACCCAGGCGACGCTCTCCCGCGACCTGGACGAGCTGAACGCTGTCAAGATCCGCAACGCCGAGGGCGACCTGATCTACGCGGTGCCGAGCGAGGGCGGCTTCCGCACCCCGCGCGCGCCGCTGGGCGAGTCGGCCAAGGAGGAGCGGATGCGACGCCTCTCCGCGGAACTCCTGATCTCCGCGGAGGCCTCGGCCAACCTCGTCGTCCTGCGCACGCCGCCGGGCGCCGCCCAGTTCCTCGCCTCCGCCATCGACCAGGCCGAACTGCACGACATCCTCGGCACGATCGCGGGCGACGACACGCTGATGCTGATCAGCAGGGAACCGGCGGGGGGCCAGGCGCTCGCGGACCATCTGCTGCGGCTGGCGTCGAACGAGCACTGAATCCGACCCCTGGACCTGGGGCGCCGTTGATCACCGGCTCCACCGAGTTCGTCCTCAAACGCCGGACGGGCTGATCTCTCCCGTCAGGTCCAGGCCGAAGAGGACCGCGTACAGGCGTAGCCGGTCCCTGATCCATTCCTCGCTCTCGTCCACGGCCCGTGCGGCGAAGAGGATCTGGGACGCCGTCACGGGGCCGCGCAGCGTCGGCAGCATTCCGTCCGCGTGGACCGAGAGCAGGATCAGGTCCTGCCAGAGCGGGACCACATCGGGTATGTCGTCCAAGGCTGGTGCCGGCCCCTGCGGAAGATCAGGAGCCGGTCCCAGCGGGAGATAGGGGACGATCCGCTGCCAGGTACGGCGGACCGGCTCACCCAGCCGTCCCGCGAGGCTGACCAGGTCCAGTGGGCCGAGCGGTGCCCCCGGAGCTGAGACGCGGTGTTCGTCTCCGAGGGCGACGGCGTCCCAGGCGTCGGGCTGCTCCGCCGGCAGCGCCTCGACCTCGGCGGGGCTCAGCTCCGGGACGAGGGCACCCAACTCCCTGAGAGGCGCCAGCTTCTGGTACGCGGTACGGGCGCCGATCCGCTGTTCGCGCGCGTAGGCCGTGAGCCGTTCCGCGGTGAGGCCGGCCCACTGGGGGGACTCGGACCACTCGTCGTACTCCTCGTCGTCACCCCAGTCGATCAGCGCACGGGCCTCCTCCCAGCCCGGACGGAAGTCCGTCAGGGCCGCGGGCAGGGAAGGCACGCGCAGGCCCACCCGTGCTGCCTCCCGCCGGGCCGTCTTCCACATGGTGCCCAGCGGGGTCTTCAGATTGACGCTCGCCACGAACAGGATGTCGGCGGTCGGCAGAACCGGATAGTCGGCGTCGTCGGGCGAGGGGTCCTGGCCGGAGAAGGCGTAGCGGCTGGGGACCGGCAGATCCTCCCAGGCCCTCAGCAGGTCGCCCGCCGCGGGGACATCGACGCCTGCATCCCGCAACTCCTCGGCCACGCAGGCCATGTCGTCCCAGCTCATGCCCTGCAGCCGGGCGAACGCCAGGTCGCGGAGGGTGAGTCCGTCCTCGAGGCGCAGCCCCGCCCCCTGGGCCACTCCCACCACACGAGCCGTTTCCGGGCCGGGCACGACGCGGCCTGCCGCGGCCTTCTGCCGATAGCGCCGGGTGTGGGTCAGACCGAGGTGGCCCGCCCAGCGGGCGAGCGTCTTCTCCGCCTTGCGCAGAGTGCACTCCCACTCCGCGGCGAGGGCGAACGTGGCTCCCCACGGCAGAGCCAGGCCTCCGGACGCCTCGGGCACGCAGAAGTCGCGCAGCACCACACGTACGTCCCACGGCACAGTGCCCCACCGCTCCACGGACTCCGCGTCGGGAACCGTCCAGCCGAGCCAGGCGAAGGCGGAGAGGCGCTCCCGCACCTCCTGCGGTGTGATCCCCAGAGTCTGTGCCACGTCGTGGATGTCCCAAGGCCACTGCACGCGGCGCCAGCTCCGGGCTCCGTCGTTGACGTAGAGGAGTGAGAGCTCGGACTCCTCGCACACATGCTCCCGATGGTGATCGGGTGCCGTCGGTGGCGGGGTGGTGAGGAAGGGCCCGAACCGAACGCAGCGCTCGGCCAGTTCACCGAGCGTCAGGCGCCCCACGGCCGAGGCGCGGACCAGGCCGCCGAGGTCGTCGGGCGCGTGCAGGTAGTCGTTCTCGTTCTGGTGCGTATAAGCCCCCCTGACGTACGGGCGGCTGAGGAGCTCCTCGACGATCAGCGCGTCGTACGCGCGCGGTATCCAGTCCAGGTCGCCCTCTCCCGCGCGGGGCGGCTTCAGCGCGGGATGGGAGATGCGCAGGGCGCGTGCGGCACGGATGACGGCCTGGACGGTCGTCCCCTGGCTGTGGGCGATCGCGACGGCCGAACGCCAGTCGCGGGGCGGTACTTTCTCGCCCGGGTATGGTTCGCGCCAGGACTGAGGTCTCCCTGTCGCGACTTCGGCCCAGCCTGGTTCGGGCACGGGGTAACCAGTCGTCGAAGTGGGGGCCGCCTTACGGAGCGCGAGTTGTTGGTTGCCCAGGACCACGGCACGCCAAGGGCCTGGCGGCGTCTCGAACCACTCCGCCTGACGGCGCTGGCCGACCGATGGGGGCCTGATCTGCGTGTCGTGGTGGAACCAACCGACAGCGTCCAGATTCAGCTCCGGGAGCGACCCCTTCGCCGGCACCCGCACACCCTTGCCGCGCCACGCCTCCCAGAGGGTGCGTGCCGCGGGCAGGTCGCGCCGCTCCAGCTCCCACAGCCAGCCCATGCTCAGCCCCGGCCAGGTGGCCAGCACGGGCGCGCCACTGGCCCACTGTTCCGCTTCCCATGCCCCGTCGTACGACTCGAGCTTCTTGCGGTTGAGGCTGAGTGTCCCCGCGTGCGCACCGGTCAGATTCAGTACGTAACCGAAGGGCTCCTGGTCCGTCCCGATGCCGTCGCACAGGACAGCGCCCTTGCCTTCGAGCCACCACAACACACCGGGCACGGCCTCCACCGCTCCGGGAGCGAGGCCGGTTCCCGGCCCGCTCTGGAGCTCGCCGGGATGCCACCGGTGCTGTCTCCCCGACGCGTCCCGCACCTCCAGCGCGAACTCGCTCACCAGGACGAGACGGCAGAGCGTGGAGACCGGCGAGAGCTCGGAGCGCGAGACGGTGTCGCGCAGATACAGACGTATCCGCGTGCCGCCTTCCAGGAGGCCGTCCCCGGCGGCGTCGTCGTGTTCCTGGATCCGGAACAGGCTCCCGCTGCCGGGGATGTCGACGCGCAGCGCCTTCTTCGCGGGGATGCCGTCGACGCCGACCGGCCGGGTGACGACGGTCATCTCGTCGGCGAGCATGAAGTAGCTGAACACGCCGATGCCGAAACGGCTGTTGGGGTACAGGCGCAGCGACGGGTCCTGCCGGTGCCAGTTCGCCTGTTCCTGGCGGAACGCGCGGGACTGCTCGAAGCGGCGGCCCGCCTTGGTGAAGGTGTTCTTGAGCTGGTCGAGGCCCATGCCCACGCCGTTGTCCCGGCACTCGATGTAGCGTCCGCGGTCGTCCTCCCCCTCGACGAAGGTGATCTGCCCGGCCCAGGGGGCCGGCGCCCCGCCCCTGGACACCACGTACCGGCGCCGCATCGCGCGGTATCGGCACGCGTCCATCGCGTTCTGGTACAACTCGCGCAGCGCCAAGTCCGGTTCGCCGTCGTAGATGCGCTCGCCCATGAACAGGTCGCGCACCTCCGTTTGCGCCAGCTGGAAGCGCAGCAGGGGGACGTCGTAGGCACGGCGGCCCCGGTCCTCGGCGGGGCGCAGCGCCCCGTCGGTCACGCGGGCGGGCACCCCGCTCAGCAGCGCCGCGCGGGGCGCGGGTAGCCGGCGCGCCGCGTCCCGCAGCGAGCAGGCGAGCTCGTCGGCCTGCTCCGCGACGCCTGCGAGCGCCGCGTGGACCGCGGGGTGGGGGCATGCCGCGTCCAGACGCAATTCGCCCTCCGCCGGCTGCCAGTCCGCGTCGCGTACCGCGTTGACGGCGTCCTGGGGGAGGACCGGATCGGAGACGGCGAGGTGTTCGGCGAGCACGTCGGGCAGTGTGCGCACGTCCAGGGCCAGCACCGATGCCAGGTGCAACAGAGCGGCCGCCTCGGCCGTCCGCAGCGCCTGGCGGCCGCCGTCGGGCACCGGGAAGGTGACCTCCGGCAGCGCACCGGGCTCCTGGGGTGGAGCGCCCAGCGCGATGGCGGAGGCGAGGCGGGAGAGCTCCGCCGACAATTGGGACGCCCGGTTCCCACGGGTGGCCGGACTGCCCAGCAGCGCGGCCGCCAGGGTCCCGGACTCCACCTGTGGGACGGGTTCCTCATCGGTTTCGAAGCGTTCGGTGATCCACCGGTGCACCAGCCACAGAGCGACTCCGTTGGCCTCTTCCAGGCGCCCGCTCAGCAAGCACTCGGAGAGCTTCTCCCTGATGTGCGGGTGGTGGTCGGCCACCTGCTCGTAGTGCCTGCGCCACGCGTCGCCGTCCTCCTGGGGCCAGGCGGTGTGCGCGGAGATGTCATGCGCGTGGCTGAGCCGTCGCGCCCAGGCCGCTTCGTGCAGGAACGGGGCGGCGACGAGGGCCGCGGCCTCGACGGCGGAGAGCGTCACCGTCTTGGGTATCAGGCACGGCAACCGGTCGCGGAGTATCCGCACCGGGAAGTCGTCGTCGGCCCACGGGTCCGGCATGCGCTTCTGCGCGAGATGGACCACCGTGGCGCACTCCTCGACAAGCGCTGCGAGGCACTCCCGGAAGTGGGGCACACAGGCGGCCTCCGCGGCGGCCACCCGCTCCCACAGGGCCGTGTCCGATGCGGCCTCACGCCAGGCCTCCAGAAGCCTGCGCCCCTCGCAGACCTCCGTGGAGCGGGCCTCGGCCTCCAGCTCGGCGCCGTACCGGATCTGCGGCTCCTGCTCCTCGCCCAGCTGCCGGCGGGCCGCTCGCAGCGTGTGCCGCCGCGCCGTCTCGTACACCTCCTGCACGGTCCGGGCCTCGGTCAGCGGCCGGAAGGCCTCCGCGAGCCCCTGGGTGAAGAAGCTGCCCTCGGCGGTGAAGCCCGAGCGCTGCCCGGCGGCACAGGCCGTCATCAGCGCGAACCTGCCGGACGGCTGTCCTTTGACGATGCTGCTGCCGAACACGCCCGCGCCGCCGGACGGCTCGTCGCGGCAGGCGTCGATCAGCCACAGGACGGTGCCCGCCCCGCAATCCGCCAGGTAGGGGCTGATGTCGGCGGGGAGCAGGGTGTCGCGGTACGAAGTGCGCCAGTGGCCGTCGTGCGGGGCCCGCGCGTCGGAGGGGACGAGGTAGTCGGTGTCACCGATGCGGACGCCGTGCCCGGAGTAGTGCAACAGCAGCGTGCCGTCGGCCGGAACACTCCGCGCGACCTCGTCGATCGCCGTGGTGATCTCGGCCCGGCTGCCGCCCCGCACTGTCTCCACTCGATATCCCGCGGCTTTGAGCGAGGCGCCCAGGGCGCGCTGGTCCGCGGCGACAGGTTCTTCCAGTGCGGCGAAATGATGCGCGGCGTCGGGCGTCGCCGCGACCCCGATCAGCAATGCGGTACGTATCTGTGCCATGCCCTCTCCCGGGTGCGAACGCCCATCGTCGCACCCGGGCCCACCCCGAAGTTCACCGTCCCGTAAGTGACTTGGGCCGCCGCGCCCGGTGCGACATCCAGGCGGCGACCAGCGCCCCCGACACGTTGTGCCACACGGAGAAGACAGCGGCGGGCAGTGCGGCCAAGGGGCTGAAGTGGGCGGTGGCCAGCGACGCCGCGAGGCCCGAGTTCTGCATACCCACCTCGAAGGCCATCGCCCGCGAGGCGGGCGGGCCGAGCCGGGCCAGCTTGCCCGCGCCGTAGCCGAGGGCGAGGCCGAGTCCGTTGTGCAGGAACACCGCGAGGAACACCAGTGCCGCAGCGGACTTGATGGCCGCGGCACTGCCCGAGACGACGATCGCCACGATGGCGGCGATGGTCAGCGCCGACAGCCACGGCAGCGCGCCGAGGACGCGGTCGACGTACCGCCCGAAGAGCAGCCGCACGACGAGGCCCGCGAGCACCGGCAGCAGCACGGTCTTCAGGATGTCGGTCACCATTGATCCCGCGTCGACGGGCAGGTACTCGCCCGCGAGCAGCAGCGTCAGCGGCGGTGTGATGAGCGGCGCGAGGACGGTCGAGACGGTGGCCACCGACACGGAGAGCGCCACGTCGCCGCGGGCCAGGTAGGTCACGACGTTGGACGCGGTGCCGCTCGGTGCGCAGCCCACCAGGATCACACCGGCCGCCAACTGCGGTGAGAGGCCCAGCGCGTGGGCGATCAACCAGCCGAGCCCCGGCATGATGACGTAGTGGGCCACGAGTCCGAGCGCGACCGCCCAGGGCCGCCTGACCACGCCCTGGAAGTCGAGCGGGGTCATCGTGAGCCCCATGCAGAACATCACGAGGCCGAGGAGGTACGGGACGTTGGTTCCCCAGCCCTCGAAGGCGCCCGGAGCGGCAAGGCCGAGAGCGCCGGCGGCCAGGACGAGGACGGGAAAGACCGTGACGGCGAGCCGGGCCGCCTTGTCGGCGCCCTGCGCCCCGGCGGGGGTCGTCTGTTGGGTCTGCACCCGGTGATGCAACGCCGCCGTGGCGCACGGCCGCAACCGCGTCTCGATATGTGGTCGCTACATGTAGACGGCGGGCGGATGCCGGAATCAGCCCGACGCGCCGCAGGTGGCGACCGGGGTGACGGAATCCACCGTGCGGATGGGCAGTGTGACGTGCCGGGGCCCGTCCCCGTCGTCCACCCGGATCACGAGCCCGCCGCGGCCCGCGCGGATGAACTCCCCGCACAGTTCTCCCGTCGCCGTGCCGATCCTGACCACGTGGTCCTTGGGGGAAGCGGTGGTCGTCCAGGCGATGCCGATGGCTGCTGCCGCGAGGAGGACTCCGCCCAGGCAGCACAGTGAAGCGTGGCGGAGGGCTCGCGTGACCCGGACGACCTCCTGACCGGTCCATTCGCGCAAGGCCTGGCCGGCCTGCAGGATCCGGTCGCCGGGCCGACCGTGCGCGGCTCGTACGGCGAGCACGGAGCCGGTCACGAGCAGCAGGAAGGCCGTGGCGAGCAGCGCGGTCGCCCAGTGCCGGGCGGTGTCGGGGAGGTTGGTGAGGTCGTCGCGGCCCTTGAGGACGACCAGGACCGCGAGCAGCGCGGTGAGCCCCGTGAGCCCGGCCCGCCAGCCCTCGGCCTGCCGCCTGAGCTCGGCGAGCTGGGTGAACTCGAGTTCACGGGCGAGCACGGCCCAGCGGCGCTCGGACTGATCGCTCATCCAGCGGTCACCTGGGGTCCGTCGGTGTTCCCGGGCAGCAGCGTGGCGATCCGCCAGCTGGCGCCGCATCCCACGAAGGGGGCGTCGGCGGGCAGCTGCGGATGCGGGTGCCCGCACTCGCAGAAGTACCGCTCCCGGGTCAGGGCCACGGCGTCGGCGGCGGGCGTCGGCCGCGAGGGCCTGCCGCTCAGCCAGTCCCGGAGCCCTTTGGTCCCGGTCCCGGGCAGGCCCCGACGGATCTCGGTGGCCGTTCTGCCGTGGCAGCGCGGACAGTTGCCTTCGAGCACCACGCCCGTGCCGTCACGTGAGGCGTGCCGGACGAAGGGGGTGACTGCTTCCCCCGCGTCCTGCTCGGCGTACTCGGCCTGGAGGTCGTGGGGCGGGGTGGGCGGTTCGGTCATCGTCGGTCGGCTTCCCGGCTCAGGCCGTACGGGGCGGCAGCGGCAGCGGGAGGCCCGGCAGCCCGTCGATGCTCTGCGCGATCCACTCCTTCTTGGTGAAGTACGCGTTCAGCGAGGCGTCGTCCTCGCGCGCGAAGCGCTTGGCGTGCAGGTCGCGGTCCTCGTCGTACGTCATGAAGGGCACCGCGTATCCGCAGGTGTCGCGGATGAGGTCGGCCGTCACGACGATGATGGCGCGCAGGCCGTGCGGCGTCGGGTCGATGCCGGGGAAGTGGCCGAGCAGCTCGGGGAAGCGCGGGTCGTCGCGGAAGACGGGCTCGCCGCGCCCGTGCACCCGAACGATGTTGGGCGGGCCCTGGAAGGCGCACCACATGAGCGTGATGCGGCCGTTCTCCCGCAGGTGCGCGACCGTCTCTGCGTTGCTTCCCGCGAAGTCCAGGTAGGCGACGGTGAGTTCGTCGATGACCGCGAAGGAACCCTTGAGGCCCTTGGGGGAGAGGTTGATCGTGCCGTCGTCGGCGAGGGGCGCGGTCGCCGTGAAGAACATCGGCTGTTCCTCGATGAACGTGCGGAGCCTGCCGTCTATGCGTGTGTGAGTCTTTCCCATGAGCAGTGATTATCGGCCATAACTCCTTCGTATGTCTAACGAACTTTCGATTCCGTCCGCTCGAGTGGCTGATCGCCCGGAGCGGGTGATTGACGAAACATACGGAGGTCTGCATACTCATGCATAAGCGTAAGCGGATATTCGGCCCGACAGGTCCTCGCGCGACCCGCACTTCCAGCAACAGCCTTGAGGAGTACGTGCAGTGAGCAGCAACAACGGCGGTGACGTCCGGCTCTGGGGCGGACGGTTCGCCGACGGGCCCGCAGAGGCCCTGGCGAAGCTGTCGGCCTCGGTCCACTTCGACTGGCGCCTCGCGCCGTACGACATCGCCGGATCCCGCGCCCACGCGCGCGTGCTCCACAAGGCGGGCCTGCTCACCGAGGACGAGCTGACCGGCATGCTGGACGGGCTGGACCGGCTGGAGGCCGACGTGGCCGACGGCTCGTTCGTCGGCACCATCGCCGACGAGGACGTCCACACCGCCCTGGAGCGTGGCCTGCTGGAGCGGCTCGGCCCCGACCTCGGCGGCAAGCTGCGGGCAGGACGGTCCCGCAACGACCAGGTGGCGACGCTCTTCCGGATGTACCTGCGCGACCACGCCCGCATCCTCGGCGGCCTGCTCGCCGACCTCCAGGGCGCGCTCGTCGGGCTCGCCGAGGCGCACCCCGACGTCGCCATGCCGGGGCGCACGCACCTGCAGCACGCCCAGCCGGTGCTCTTCGCCCACCACGTCCTCGCCCACGTCCAGTCGCTCTCCCGGGACGCGGAGCGGCTGCGGCAGTGGGACGCGCGGACGGCCGTGTCCCCGTACGGCTCGGGCGCGCTCGCCGGGTCCTCGCTCGGCCTCGACCCGGAGGCCGTCGCGAAGGACCTCGGCTTCGAGCACGGGTCGTCCGCCAACTCCATCGACGGAACGGCCTCGCGCGACTTCGTCGCCGAATTCGCCTTCATCACCGCGATGATCGGCGTGAACCTCTCCCGGATCGCCGAGGAGGTCATCATCTGGAACACGAAGGAGTTCTCCTTCGTCACCCTCCACGACGCGTTCTCGACCGGCTCCTCGATCATGCCGCAGAAGAAGAACCCGGACATCGCCGAGCTGGCGCGCGGCAAGTCGGGCCGCCTCATCGGCAACCTGACGGGCCTGCTGGCGACGCTCAAGGCCCTCCCGCTCGCGTACAACCGCGACCTCCAGGAGGACAAGGAGCCGGTCTTCGACTCCTGCGACCAGCTGGAGATCCTGCTCCCCGCCTTCACCGGCATGATGGCGACGCTCACCGTCCACCGCGAGCGCATGGAGGAGCTCGCCCCGGCAGGCTTCTCGCTCGCCACCGACATCGCCGAGTGGCTGGTCAAGCAGGGCGTGCCGTTCCGCGTCGCGCACGAGGTCGCGGGCGAGTGCGTGAAGGTCGCCGAGGCCGAGGGCAAGGAGCTCGACGACCTGACCGACGACCAGTTCGCCGCGATCTCCGAGCACCTCACCCCCGAGGTGCGCACCGTCCTCAACGTGCCGGGCGCGCTGGCCTCCCGCAACGGCCGCGGCGGCACCGCCCCTTCGGCCGTCGCCGACCAGCTCGCCGACGTCAAGGCGGACCTGTCGGTGCAGAAGGAGTGGGTCAACGCCCGGAAGTGACAAAGGGGCGTCGCGGGTTACGTTGACGGGGAGATCCCCAACGACAAGGAGCCCGCGATGCCCTTCGCCCGGCTGGCCGAAGCCACGTCCCCGACCGCGCACCTGGGGCTCGGCCTCGCCGCCGTCGGCAGGCCCGGCTACATCACCCTCGGCCGCGACACCGACCTGCCGCCGTCCCGCAGCGTCGAGGCGCTGCGCGAACGCACCTTCGAACTCCTCGACGCGGCGTACGCCTCGGGCGTCCGCTACCTCGACGTCGCGCGGTCGTACGGCCGCTCCGAGGAGTTCCTCGGCGACTGGCTGCGCGCCAGGCCCGACATCCGCGACGTCGTCGTCGGCAGCAAGTGGGGCTACACGTACACGGCCGGCTGGCGCACCGAGGTCGAGGGCCCGCACGAGGTCAAGGACCACAGCGTGGCGGCGTACGACCGCCAGCGCGCCGAGACCGCCGAACTCCTCGGCGACCGGCTCGACCTCTACCAGATCCACTCCGTGACACCGGAGAGCCCGGCGCTCACCGACAAGGAACTGCACGCCCGCCTCGCCGGGCTCGCGGCCGAAGGCGTCACGGTCGGCCTCTCGGTGAGCGGCCCCGAACAGGCGGCGGCGATCCGGGCCGCCCTCGCCGTGACCGTCGACGGGGAGCCGCTCTTCCGGACCGTCCAGGCGACGTACAACATCCTGGAGACCTCCGCGGGGCCCGCGCTCGCCGAGGCGCACGACGCGGGGCTCACCGTGCTCGTCAAGGAAGGCCTGGCCAACGGCCGCCTCGCCGGTCCGTACGCGCCACCCGCGCTGCGTGAGGTCGCCGAGGAGACGGGGCTCGGCTGCGACGCGGTGGCGCTGGCCGTCCTGCTGGCCGAGCCCTGGGCGGGCGTGGTCCTGTCCGGCGCGGCCACCTCGGTCCAGCTCGTCTCCAACCTGCACGCCGCCGCCGTCGACCTCGACGCCGGGCAGGTGGAGCGGCTCGTGGGACTCACCCAGGACCCCGCCGCGTACTGGGAGGGCCGCGCGCGGCTGCCCTGGAACTGACGGCACGCCGAACGGCGCTTGAGACGCCTCTGTCTCAGTAGGCTTATGGTTGTCTCATGTCTGTCGATCGCGACCAGGTCCTGCGCACCGCCGCGGCCCTGCTCACCCGCAAAGCCACCGCCACCATGGACGAGGTCGCCCGCGCAGCCGGCATCAGCAGGGCGACCCTCCACCGCCACTTCGCCGGCCGCGACGCGCTCGTACTCGCCCTGGAAGAGCTGGGCCTCCAGGAGTGCGAGGCCGCCCTCGACCGCGCCGCGCTCGGCGAAGGCAGCGCCGGTGACGCCCTGCGGCGCCTGGTGAAGGAGATCGAACCGGCCGCCGGGCTCCTCGCCTTCCTCTACACGGAGAACCAGCTCTTCGAGGGCGACGCGCAGCACGAGGGCTGGTCCCGCATCGACGACCGGCTCGCCGCGCTCTTCCGGCGCGGCCAGGAGAGCGGCGAGTTCCGCATCGACCTGACCCCCGCCTGGCTGACCGAGGCGCTGTACGGCCTCATCGGCTCCGGAGCCTGGGCCGTGCAGGACGGCCGGGTGGCCGCCAACGACTTCTCGTACATGATCGCCGAGCTGCTGATCGGCGGCGTACAGCGGAGAGTGGAATCATGACCAGCACCCACCGGCCGACAGCGGCACCGGAGGCGGAGCGCAGCCCCGGCCGCTGGCTCGCCCTCGCCGTCCTCGCCCTGGCCGTACTCCTGGTCGCCGTCGACGCGACCGTGCTCGGCCTGGCGACGCCGTACATCAGCGAGGACCTGAAACCGTCCGGCACCCAGCTGCTCTGGATCGGTGACGTCTACTCCTTCGTCATCGCGGGCCTGCTCGTCTCCATGGGCAGCCTCGGCGACCGCATCGGCCGCAAGAAGCTGCTGCTCACCGGAGCCGTCGCCTTCGGCGCGGTGTCGGTCCTCAACTCCTACGCCACCAGTCCCGAGCTGATGATCCTGGCCCGCGCGCTGCTCGGCGTCGCGGGCGCGACACTGATGCCGTCGACGCTGGCGCTGATCCGGAACATCTTCCACGACCCGCGCGAGCGCAGCCTCGCCGTCGGCATCTGGGGCGCCATGGCCTCCGCGGGCGCGGCCGTCGGGCCCGTCGTCGGCGGCTTCCTGCTCGAACACTTCTGGTGGGGCTCGGTCTTCCTCATCAACCTGCCGGTGATGGCCGTGCTCGTCCTCGTCGGCATCAAGTTCCTGCCCGAGTCCAAGAACCCGGCGCCGGGCCCCTGGGACCTGACCAGTGTCGCGCTGTCCCTCATCGGCATGATCGCGGTCGTGTACGCCATCAAGGAGGCGGCCGCGCACGGACTGCGCTGGGACGCCGTGGCGGCCGCCGTCGTGGGTGTCGCCGCGCTCTTCTGGTTCGTACGCCGCCAGCTCACGCTTCCCGCGCCGCTCCTGGACATGCGGCTGTTCCGCAACCGCGGGTTCTCCGGGGCGGTCCTCGCCGACCTGCTGACCGTCCTCGGCCTCTCCGGCCTGGTCTTCTTCCTCTCCCAGTTCCTGCAACTCGTGCAGGGGAGGCGGCCGTTCGAGGCGGGCCTCGCGGAACTGCCCGCCGCGGTGGGCGCGGTAGGGGCGGGCCTCATCGCGGGCATGGTGGCCCGGCGGTTCTCGGTACGGATCGTGGTCGCCGGCGGCCTCGCGGCGGTCGGCCTCTCGCTCGCCGCGCTCACGGGGCTGAGCCAGCACACGGGCTACCCCCTCCTCGGCGCGTCGCTCCTCGTCGTCGGCATCGGCGCGGGCTTCTCGTTCACCGTGACCGCCGACGTCATCCTCTCCAGCGTCCCCAAGGAGCAGGCCGGCGCGGCCTCCGCGGTCTCCGAGACGGCGTACGAACTGGGCGCGGCGCTCGGCATCGCCCTGCTCGGCTCCATCGTCACCGGTGTCTACCGCGACTTCACCGCCCCACCCGGCACGCCGCCCGAGGTGGCCTCAGCCGCGCACGAATCGCTGGGCGGTGCGGTGGAGTCCTCGGCGGCGCTTCCGTCCGCCCAGGCGGATGTGCTCCTCTCCGCCGCGCAGTCCGCCTTCGTGGACGGGTTGCGGCTTGCGGCGGGTGTCGGGGCGGGGGTTCTCCTTGCGACGGCGGCGGTGGCCTGGTTCCTCCTGAAGGACCAAAAACTGGAAGAGGGCCCCGCCCTTACCGAGCACTGACCGCTGCGCGGGGCCGGGTTCCTTACGTGCGGGCCGGTGGGGGCGGGGCGCGCAGTTCCCCGCGCCCCTGGGGTGGCTGGTCCTCGTCGCTTGCTGCGGGCTGAGTGTGGCCGTTCGCGCAGTTCCCCGCGCCCCTGAGGGAGTGGCTGTTCGTCGTCTGTTGCGGGCCGGTGGGGGTTGGTTGCGCAGTTCCCCGCGCCCCTGAAGGGGTGGCTGTTCGTCGTTTGCTGCGGGCCGGTGGGGGCTGATCGCGCAGTTCCCCGCGCCCCCTGGTGGGGCCTGCTCGGCGTTGTCTGTTGCGGGTTGTGTGTGGCTGGTCGCGCGGTTCCTCGCGCCCCTGGTGGGGGCGTTCGCCGTTGTCCGCTGTGGGGGACGGCTCTCTCCCGAACCCTGACGGGGGGCGTGGGCTTTTAAGGGGCGCGGGGAACTGCGCGACCAGCCCCCACCGGGCCGCAGGCGAGGGACAGGTCGCCCCGCCGGTGCCGGGCAACGGAAAAGCAGAACGCCCGCCCCGGCGCGCCGGGGAAAAACCCTCGGCACCGGTGCGGGCGCACAGACGAACCGCTCAAGCCCCGCAGGGCTACGCCGCCTTCGCCTTAGTCGCGTACATATCCACATACTCCTGCCCCGACAGCAACATGACCTCCGTCATCACGGAGTCCGTCACCGCCCGCAGAACGTACCGGTCGCGGTCCATCCCGTCGTAGCGGGAGAACTCCATCGCCTCGCCGAAGCGGACCGTGACCTTGCCGGGCCGCGGCAGCCCCTTGCCGCCCGGCTGGAGCTTGTCCGTGCCGATCATCGCGAAGGGGACGACGGGCGCGCCGGTCATCAGGGTGAGGCGGGCGATGCCCGTACGGCCCCGGTACAGCCGCCCGTCGGGAGACCGCGTGCCCTCGGGGTAGATGCCGAACACCTTGCCGTCGTCGAGAACGCGCCGACCGGTCATCAGCGCGGCGACACCCCCGCGGCCACCGTCACGGTCGACGGGAATCATGCCGACGCCCGTGAAGAACCACGCCATGAGGCGGCCCTTGAGGCCCTTGCCGGTGACGTACTCGTCCTTGCCGATGAAGAACACCGGCCGGTTGGCCACGAGCGGCAGGATCATCGAGTCGATGAACGTCAGGTGGTTTCCGGCCAGGATGACGGGCCCGGTCCCCGGGATGTTCTCGGCGCCTTCTACCCGTGGGCGGAACATCAGGCGCAAGATCGGTCCGAGCACTGCCTTGATGAGCGCTAGACGGGACAACAGGCCCTCCGGTGTCAACGGGTCGACGACGAGTAAGTGCAGGTGAGTACGGTACTCGCGGGCCACTGCCGTTTGCACATCGGGTTCTTGCCCCCGATACGCGCTGTTGACCTGATTTCGTGCGGTGTCGCCCGGGGTCGTCACGTGTGGGACGACCGTATCCGGGCGGGGACGCTGTGGCCCGAATCAGTGGTTCTTGTCACGCACGCCGTTCGCTCTGCGTGGTGGCCGCGCGGCACGCACCACCCACCCCCATGGTGCGCCCACTCGCCACACCCCGTCACCCCGCCGTTCCTTCCAGGGTCTCCCACAGGTCACTTGCGGCCACCTACGATCAGTCCCGCTTTGTCAGGTGCAAGGCAGCGGTACATCGGGAGGAGCGCCAATGGCGACGCAGGAGTCGGGTCAGCAGCAGTCGGGGACGAGCCGGGGGCGTCGGGCGGTACTGGGGGCGGCGATCCTCGGCGCGGGCACCGCCGCGGTAGGACTGCCCGGCGTGGCGAGAGCCGACGAGCGGGACGGCGGCAGGCACGGCGGCAAGCACGGCGGACATGGCGGATACAAGTCGCTTCCCGTGCCGACGGTCGTGGCCCACCGGGGCGCCAGCGGCTACCGGCCGGAGCACACACTCGGCTCGTATCAGCTGGCTCTCGACATGGGCGCGCACGTCATCGAGCAGGACGTCGTGCCCACCAAGGACGGCCACCTCGTGTGCCGTCACGAGAACGACATCACCGGGACGACGGACGTCGCCGCGCACCCCGAGTTCGCGTCCCGCAAGACCACCAAGTCCGTCGACGGCGCCAAGCTCACCGGCTGGTTCACCGAGGACTTCACGCTCGCCGAGCTGAAGACGCTGCGCGCCAAGGAGCGCATCCCCGGCACCCGTCAGCACAACACGCTCTACGACGGCCGCTGGGACGTCCCCACCCTCGAAGAGGTCTTCCGGTGGGCCGAGAAGGAGGGCCGCAAGCGCGGCCGCCCGGTCTGGCTGCACATCGAGACCAAGCACCCCACGTACTTCCGCAAGCTGGGCCTCGGCCTGGAGGAGCCGCTCGCCAAGCTCCTGCGCCGCTACGGCCGCCACCAGAAGAACTCGCCGAACTTCCTGCAGTCCTTCGAGCCCAGCAGCATCCAGCGCCTGGCCAAGCTGGTCTCCGCGCCGCGCGTCGTGCTGCTCTCCGGCGCGAGCTCCCGCCCCTGGGACTTCGTCGAGGCGGGCGACCCGCGCACCGTCGCCGACCTGATCAAGCCCGAGGGGCTGCGGTGGATGGCGCGCTTCGCGCAGGGCATCGGCCCGACCCTCGACCTGATCATCCCGAGGAAGGCCGACGGCAGCCTCGGCACGCCGACCACGCTCGTCGAGGACGCGCACGCGGCGGACCTGATCCTGCACCCGTACACGATGCGCAACGAGAACACCTTCCTGCCCGCGAACTTCAGGAAGGGCACCGACCCCGCCGCCTACGGGGACGCCTTCGGAGCCTTCAAGACCTACTTCGAGACGGGCATCGACGGCATCTTCTCCGACAACCCGGACACCGCCCTGCTCGCCGCCGCCGACTTCGTCAACCGGTGAGGTTCAGGCCCCGGTTGGGGTGAGAGGCGGCCGCTCCGGAAACCCGGCACCGGAGCGGCCGCGTCCCGCCGTGCATGACGTACGACCTCATCCCCACGCTCATCCCGACCCTGGGCCCCCTGCTCGCCGCCGAGGCGTCCGCGGCGGCGCTCGGCTCCGGCACCGACCCCGGCGACCTCGAACAGGCCGTGTGGCTGCGCCTGTTGGAGCGCCTGGAGTCCGACGGGCCGCCCGCCGACCCGGCGCTGTGGCTGCGCGGCGCCGTCCAGGCCGAGGCGCGCCGCACCCGGCGCACGAGCCGCCGGGAAGCGGCGTACGCGACCGAACCCGCCGACGACACCGAGCGCGGGCCCGAACAGCGCGCCCTGACCGCCGACCGGGACCGCACCCTGCACGCCGCGGTGCGCAGACTGCCCGGCCGCTGCCCCCGCCTCATGGCCGCGCTGTTGTCCCCCAAGGACCTCACTTACCGGGAAATCGCAGGAGAGTTGGGAATGTCACAGGGGAGTCTGGGGCCGGAACGTTCCCGATGCCTGGGATGCCTGCGCAGAATGCTGGCGGCGGAGGTTGCGGCTCCAGCCCCGTGGGGAATGGAGCGTTAGACAACCGGTGGAGCAGGTGAGCGGGAGGCATGCACACATGGGCATGAGCGTGACCATCTCGGCGGCGGCGGCCGACGACCAGGACGCCGCCGAACAGATCCTCAAACTGCAGTACCTCTGCTACCAGAGCGAGGCCGAGCTCTACGGCGACTACTCGATCGAACCCCTGACCCAGTCCCTCGACTCCATCAGGGCGGAACTGGCTGCGGGCACCGTCCTGGTGGCCCGGCTCGGCGGCGAGGTGGTGGCCTCCGTGCGTGGCACGGTCGACACCGACGGCACGGCGCGGATCGGCAAGCTCATCGTCCACCCCAGGATGCAGCGGCACGGCCTCGGCGGCCGGCTCCTCGACGCGATCGAGCAGCGGCTCGGCGAGGGCGGCACCGCGAAGTGCTTCCAGCTCTTCACCGGCCACCGCAGCGAACAGAACCTCCAGCTCTACCGCAAGCACGGCTACGCCCCCGTGAAGACCCAGCGAATCAACGACCGCCTCACCGTCGTCACCCTCGCCAAGGACGCCGACACACGCGCGTACGTAGCGAGCGCCTAGCGACGCCACTGCCCCACGCCATCGGCCGGCCGGCACGAACACCCTCGAACAAGGGGGTGTGCGCGCCGGCCGGTGGCATGTGTGCGCCGCCTCGAATCGCTGCCGCCACGCGCGGCGTAGGGCCGCTATGCGCGGCCCTACCTGCTCAGCGCCCCGCCCGCCGCGCCTTCAGCAACCAGAAGATCGCCGTCACCGGCAGAAGCACCGGGATGAAGAGGTAGCCCATCCCGAAGTCCGACCACACCGTGGAGTCGGGGAAGGCGGACGGTTCCACCAGCGTCCAGGTGCCCACGCCGAGTACGCCGACGAGCTCGGCGGCGCAGCACACCAGCGCCGCCGTGCGGGCCGCGGCCCCGCCCCGCACCAGCGAGTACGTGATGAAGCCGTAGACGAGGCCCGCGAGCGCGGAGAGTGAGTACGCGAGGGGGGCCTTGCCGAAGTCCGTGGAGATCTGCACCGCCGAGCGGGACACGGCGCCGACGACCATCACGCCGTACAGCCACACCAGCAGGATGCCCGGGCCGGTGATCCGCTTCTGGCGGGTGTCGTTTCGGGTGTCGTTCCGGGGGTCGTTCGGGGTCTCGTCCCGGATGTCGTTCCGGGTGTCGCGGGGCTCGTTCTCTTCCGTCACCGTCACCTCAGCCTCCCCAGATGTCGTAGAGCCGTACTTCGAGGACCGCGAGCACCACGCCGCCCGCGGCGACCGTCACGGAACCCCAGCGGCTGCGCTCGGCGAGGGACATGAAGGCCGCGGCGGGGACGCACGCGAAGGCGCCGATCAGATACGCCACGAAGATCACCGTGCCCTGATCCGCCTGCTCGCCGCGGGCGAGCTGGACGATGCCGGCGACCAGCTGGACGGCGGCCAGCAGGGTCACCACACCCATGCCGATGAAGTGCCAGTCCTTGGTCGGCTGGTCGCGGTACGCGGCGAAACCGCACCAGGCGGCGAGCGCGAGCGCGGCCACGGAGGTCGCGATCGTCAGGGCAACAAGCATGCTCGTGACTTTATTACGGGCCCTCCGGCCCACCGCGCGCGGCCCTCGGCCCCCTGCACCGCCCGGGGGAGCGCCCCGTAGGCTCGGTGATTATGAAGATCCATGCTGACGCGCTCCTGTTCGACAACGACGGCACCCTCATCTCCTCCATGGAGTCGGTGTACCGCTGCTGGACGCGGTGGGCGCGGGAGTATGGGATCACCGCCGAGGAATTCGCCCGGGTCGAGCTGCACGGGCGTCCCGCCGCCGACATCGCCGCCGACCTGCTGCCGCCGGAGAAGGTCGCCGAGGCCGTCGCCCGCATCGAGGAGCTGGAGGTCTCCGACGTCGCGGGCGGTGTCGTGCTGCTGCCCGGCACGCGTGAGCTCCTGGACTCGCTGCCGATGGACCGCTGGGCCGTGGTGACCTCCGCGACCCGTGTCCTCGCCGAGGCCCGGCTCGCCGAGGTCGGCATCCGCCCCGGCCTCGTCATAGCCGCCGACGACATCACGCGCGGCAAGCCCGACCCGGAGCCCTTCCTCCTCGCGGCCGAGAAGCTCGGCGCCGACCCCGCGCGCTGCGTCGTCTTCGAGGACGCGCCCGCCGGACTCCAGGCGGGCCGGGCCGCGGGCATGACGACCGTGGCGTTGGCCACAACGCACGACGCCTCCGAGCTCTCCGCCGACGTGGTCGTCAAGGACCTCTCCGCCGTGTCCGCGCAGGCCACGGCGGGGGGCGTGGAGATCGTGGCCGCGAGCTGAATCGTTCGGACAGGACGTCCGGCGCCGTCCCACTGCTGTCCGCAATGCGGACAGCAGTGGTGGACGCCGAGCTCACGCGTGTTTTACTTGGGCCCATGACCACGACGAGCAGCCGCACCCTTGCGACCGAGGCGATCACGACGCCCGGTGCTCGTTGTATGTGTCGAATGTGCGCCTTCTGAGGGCCCCCGCACCACCTCTGAGCCTCGCGCCCCGAAGCGAAGCCGCTGTGCCGCACTCCTGATCGACATACTCGATTGATCGACATACTCCATGAACTCCATCTCGATGAACTTCATGGAGTCGACAAGTCGACGTAGGAGGCGAGCCGGCCCCGCGCACACGTCCTCCGGTTCCCCCGCACCACCACCGCGAGAACCGTGCCGCGTTCCGAACGAATGCCCCGTGCCCGGCGAATCCCGCGCCGCGCACTCGACAGTGACGGAAACCCCTGTGATCACCACTTCCGGCCTCACCAAGGTCTACCGCTCACGCGGTCGTGAAGTAACCGCCCTCGACGGAGTCGACCTGCACGTCCGCGAGGGCGAGGTGTACGGCGTCATCGGCCAGTCCGGCGCCGGCAAGTCCTCCCTGATCCGCTGCGTCAACCTCCTGGAGCGCCCCACCTCCGGCACCGTGACCGTCGCCGGCCAGGACCTCACCGCCCTGGCGGGACGCGGTCCGCGCGCGGGCAAGGAACTGCGCCGGGCCCGCAGCCGCATCGGCATGGTCTTCCAGCACTTCAACCTGCTGTCCTCCCGGACCGTGCAGGACAACGTCGAGCTGCCCCTGGAGATCCTCGGACTCAGCGGCGCCGAGCGCTCCCGCAAGGCGCTCGAACTGCTCGACCTGGTCGGCCTCGCCGACAAGGCGAAGTCCTACCCCGCGCAGCTCTCCGGCGGCCAGAAGCAGCGCGTCGGCATCGCCCGCGCCCTGGCCGGCGACCCGAAGGTGCTGCTCTCCGACGAGGCGACCAGCGCCCTCGACCCGGAGACCACCCGCTCCATCCTCCAGCTGCTGCGCGACCTCAACCAGCAGCTCGGCCTGACCGTCCTGCTCATCACGCACGAGATGGACGTCGTCAAGAGCGTCTGCGACTCCGCCGCCCTCATGGAGCGCGGGCAGATCATCGAGTCCGGCACCGTCAGTGAGCTCCTCGCGACGCCCGGCTCCGAGCTCGCCGCCGCACTCTTCCCGGTCAGCGGCGACGCCACGGGCGACGACCGCACCGTCGTCGACGTGACCTTCCACGGCGAGGCCGCGACCCGGCCGGTCATCTCCCAGCTGTCGCGCACGTACAACATCGACATCTCGATCCTCGGTGCCGCGATGGACACCGTCGCGGGCAGGCAGGTCGGCCGTATGCGCATCGAGCTGCCCGGCCGCTTCG
This sequence comes from Streptomyces sp. NPDC029674, assembly GCF_044903205.1. Classification (NCBI taxonomy): domain Bacteria; kingdom Bacillati; phylum Actinomycetota; class Actinomycetes; order Kitasatosporales; family Streptomycetaceae; genus Streptomyces; species Streptomyces sp. NPDC029674. The sequence goes on along the minus strand of NZ_JBJDPY010000014.1, from coordinate 213,141 downwards.
AGGAGAACGTTGTCCCGATCGGCTTCCTGCGCGAGCAGGGCCTCCAGGTCGACATCGCGGGCGAAGACGCCGTGTCCACGCCGAAGGGCGAGACGCTGCTGGTCAAGGAAGGTGCCAAGTGACCTGGTCGGAGATGCAGCCCCTGCTGGAGCAGGCCTGTTGGGACACCCTCTACATGGTGGGCTGGTCGACGCTGATAGCCGTCGTCGCCGGACTGCCGCTCGGCGTCCTGCTCGTCCTCACCGAGCGCGGGGGGCTGCTGCAGAACGCCCTCCTCAACAAGGTGATCGGGCAGGTCGTGAACATCGCGCGCTCGATGCCCTTCATCATCCTGATGGTCGCCCTGATGGGCTTCACCCGCTGGATCACCGGCACCACGATCGGCCGCGAGGCCGCCCTCGTGCCGCTGGCCATCGGCGCCATCCCGTTCTTCGCACGCCTGGTGGAGACCTCCATCCGTGAGGTCGACGGCGGGCTCGTCGAGGCCGTGCAGTCGATGGGCGGCTCCACCTGGACCGTCGTGCGCAAGGTCCTCGTCCCGGAGTCGCTGCCCTCGCTGATCTCCGGCGCCACCACCACGATCGTCGCGCTCATCGGCTACTCCGCGATGGCGGGCACGGTCGGCGGCGGCGGCCTCGGCGACCTCGCCCTGCGCTACGGCTACCAGCGCTTCGAGACCGAGCTGATGTGGATCACCGTGGCGATCCTCGCCGTGGTCATCTCGATCATCCAGTTCGCCGGCGACTACGCGGCCCGCAGGCTGCACAAGCGCGGCGGCGGCTCCGGCCGGCTGACGCTCTTCCGGCCGCTGCGGGGCGCGGTGCCCTCCGCCGTCACCGCCGAGTCGACCACGAAGACCGGCTGACCGGGAAAACCGGCCGCCGGGCGCCACCGCAGACTTCCCCGCGCACCACCGCGGGGCTGCACCACCCATGGAGAAAGGCACTTTTCGTGCGTAACACCGCCAAGATCACCACCGCTGTCCTCGCCGCCGGAGCCCTCACGCTCGGGCTCTCCGGCTGCGGCGCCGACAAGGGCTCCGACAAGGACGGCCCGCTCGTCGTCGCCGCGACCCCGACGCCGCAGGGCGAGATCCTGGACTACGTCCAGAAGAACCTCGCCAAGAAGGCAGGACTCGACCTCGAGGTGAAGGAATTCACCGACTACATCACGCCGAACACCGCCGTGGAACAGGGCGAGGTCTTCGCCAACTACTTCCAGCACAAGCCGTACCTGGACGACTTCAACAAGAAGCGCGGCACCGACATCGTGCCCGTCCCGGGAGCCACGGTTCACCTGGAGCCGCTCGGCGTCTACTCGAAGAAGGTCAAGAAGCTCGGTGAACTGAAGAACGGCGCCACCGTCGCCATTCCGAACGACACCACCAACGAGGCCCGCGCGCTCAAGCTCCTCGAGGACAACGGCGTCATCGAGCTCAAGAAGGGCGTGGGCTACGAGGCCACCCCCAAGGACGTCGCCAAGAACCCCAAGAACATCAAGTTCAAGGAGCTCGAGGCCCCCGCGGTCCCCCGCACCCTGGACGACGTCGACGCCGCGGTGATCAACGGCAACTACGCGCTGGAGGCCAAGCCCGCGCTCAGCCCCGCCAAGGACGCCATCGTCGCCGAGCCCGCCAAGGGCAACCCCTACGGCAACTTCCTCGCCGTGAAGAAGGGCGACGAGAACGACCCGCGCGTGAAGAAGCTCGCCAAGCTCCTCACCTCGCCCGAGGTCAAGAAGTTCATCGACGACAAGTACGACGGCGCCGTCGTCGCGGCGTTCTGACCGTGCGTACGTCCGCCATCGCCGCCGCGGCGGGGACCCTGACCCTCGCGCTGGGCCTCACCGCGTGCGGCGCGGACACCGCAGGGAACGACGGTGAACTCGTGGTCGGCGCCACCCCGACGCCGGCCGGCGAGGTCCTCGCGTACATCGAGCGGAACCTCGCGAAGAAGGAGGGCCTCGACCTCCGGATCACCGAGTTCACGGACTACGTCACGCCGAACACCGCGCTCCAGGAGGGCTCCCTCGACGCCAACCTGTACCAGCACACCCCGTACCTCGAGAACTTCAACAAGTCGAAGAACGCGGACCTGGTACCGGTCACCGAGGTGTACCTGCCTCCGATGGGCGTGTACGCGAGGAAGATCAAGGACATCGCGAAGCTCCCCGCCGGAGCGACCGTGGGCGTCCCGAACGACACGACCAACGAGGGCCGGGCGCTCCAACTGCTCGCCTCCGAGGGCCTCATCGGGCTCAAGAAGGGCGTCGGCGGCACCGCGACACCCGAGGACATCACGTCCAACCCGAAGAAGCTCACCGTCAAGCCACTCGAACCGGCGCAGCTGCCGCGCTCCCTCGACGACCTCGACGCGGCGGTCATCAACAACAACTACGCGCTCGACGCGAAGCTCAGCCCCAAGAAGGACGCCATCGTCCTCGAGTCCCCGAAGAGCAACCCCTACAACAACGTCCTCGCCGTCAGGAAGGGCGACGAGGACGACCCGCGGGTGAAGAAGCTCGCCAGACTCCTCACCTCACCCGAGGTGAAGAAGTTCATCGAGGACAAGTACAAGGGGTCCGTCCTGCCCGTCGAGGCGCGCTGAACGGCCTCACGCGCGCGTGCCACCCACGGGGTCCTCCTCCACACCGGGAGAGGACCCCGTGGTGCGTCTGCGCCCGCGCATGCTGCATGCTGGGCACTTCAGAAGGCCGAAAGGTGAAGGTCCTTCAGGTCTATGAAGGTTACGGAGCGGCGCATGACTACAGCCTCCTCGGGCACATCGGGCACGTCGGGCCCGGCCGGGTTCCCCGACGTCTCCATCAGCACGGAGCGGCTGGTGCTGCGCCCCCTCGAAGAGGCCGACGTCCCCGCGTACGCGGAGATGATGAACGACGAGCAGGTCACCGCCTGGACCTCCGTGCCCCAGCCCTTCACCGAGGCCGACGCCCACGACTGGATCACCCGGCTCGCCCCCGCCGAGCGCGCCGAGGCCCGCGGCATCGTCCTGGCCGTCACCGAATTCCTCACCCAGCGTCTCGTCGGCATCGTCCAACTCAAGTGCACCGACTGGCGCGTGCGCTCCACCGAACTGAACTACGTCGTCGCCCCCTGGGCCCGCGGCGAGGGCTACGCCTCGGAGGCGGCACTCGCCACCGCCCAATGGCTGTTCCACGACCAGAAGTTCGAACGCATCGAGCTGCGCACCGCCGCCGACAACACCGCCGCACAGCAGGTCGCGCAGAAGATCGGCTGCATCAGCGAGGGCGTCCTGCGCGGCGCCTGGATAGCGCGCACACGCAACGGCGGCGACCCCTTCGGCGGCTGGCTGCAGGTCCGCACCGACCTCATCGTCTGGAGCCTCCTCCCCGAAGACCTCGAAGGCGTCTCCGAGAGCCTCGCCGACAGCGGCTTCTCGGCCTTCTCCGACTGGAACTGAACCCGATTCCAGCAGGTACGCTCGCCCATGGCCCCGTGCCCGGCTGCTCCCTCCGCAGCCGCCGCCCCGCACTGACGACCCGCGAGAACCCAGGAGACAGACCAAGATGGCCGACCGGGTCACGGTGATCGGCTGGGACGGCACGCCGCTGACCGCGGCGGCGCGCTCCGCGCTCGGCGCGGCGACACTCGTGGCGGGCGCCGCCCACCACCTGGCGCTCGACGAGGTCCCCGCCCGCGCCGAACGGATCCGCCTCGGCAGCGTCGCCCTCGCCGCCCGCCGCATCGCCGGCCACCGCGGCACCGCCGTCGTCCTCGCCGACGGGGACCCCGGCTTCTTCGGTGTCGTACGCACCCTGCGCGCCCCGGAATTCGGCCTCGAAGTCGAAGTGGTGCCCGCCGTCTCCTCCGTCGCCCAGGCCTTCGCCCGCGCGGGCATGCCGTGGGACGACGCCGAGGTCGTCGTCGCCCACCGCCGCACCCTGCGCCGCGCCGTCAACGTCTGCCGCGCCCACCCCAAGGTCGCCGTCCTCACCTCGCCCGGCGCGGGCCCCGCCGAGCTCGGCCTGCTGCTCCAGGGCGTCCACCGCACCTTCGTGATCTGCGAGGAGCTCGGCACCGAGCGCGAGCAGGTCTCCGTCGTCACCTCCGACAAGGCCGCCGACCACAGCTGGCGCGACCCGAACGTCGTCATCGTCATCGGCGGCGCCGCCGCGGCCGCCGACACCGGCTGGATCATGGGGCGCGAGCCGGGCCCGCGCGGCTGGGCGCTGCCCGCCGCGGAGTACGGCGGCGACATCTGGCTCGGCGAGGGCGAGAACGACCGGCTGCGGGCCGCTCAACTCGCGCGTCTGGGGCCGCGCATGGGGGACCTCGTCTGGGACATCGGCTCCGGCAGCGGCGCCTTCACCGCGGAGGCCGCGCGCTTCGGCGCCGCCGTGATCGCCGTCGACCGCGACCCCGACGCCCTCGGCCGCACCACGGCGGCCGTCCGCCGCTTCGGCGTGCAGGCGCAGCTGGTGCACGGCGTCGCCCCGCACATCCTCGAGGACCTGCCGGAACCCGATGTCGTACGCGTCGGGGGCGGGGGAGTCACGGTCGTCTCGGCGGTCGCCGACCGCCGCCCGGAGCGCATCGTGACGCACGCCGCGACACGCGACGCGGCCGAACTCATCGGCAGGGACCTGAGCGAGCACGGGTACGCCGTCGAATGCGCCCTCCTGCAGTCCGTGGAGCTCGACACACGGGCCTGGCGCGAGGAGAAGCGGACCGTGGCGTTCCTGCTCTCGGGGCGGCTGCCCGACCGCTCCCCGTGACTCCGCCGACACAGAGCGCGGGGTAGGCTGGCCGATTGTTGTACTGCACCCGGACACCCTGCAGTTCGTTGGTCGATGTCCGGAAAGCTCGCCCGATTTTGGGGGGTGTGTGGTACGGCATGACCGGAGGACGCGCAACGTGGCGCAGTCCACAGCGGGCCGTGGCCGATCAAGCTGCCACGGTGGCGGACCGACAGGGACAATGCCTGTTGTCCGGCGCGCGGTTCGTGCCGCGGGGCGCGCACGCTCGTTGAGGATGACGGGCGGTCGGTGCGCCGCTCCGGGCGATGGGGCCGCCCCGGCGAAGGCCGCGGGGCGGTCGAAGAAGCACTAACCGATGGGCGAGGGGTTACGCATGACCGACACCGGCCAGGTCCCGGGTGAGGGACTGCCGGAGGGCGCAGGCAACGGTGTACCTTCCGGGCTCGTGCAGGGCATGGAGGCACAGCAGCCGGGCGTTTCCGCTCAGGATGCGCGTCCCTTCGCCGATGCGGTCGTCCCGGCCGGCCCCGCCGCCCCCTCCGAGGCTCCCGCCGACGATGACGACCTGCTGCTGATGCCGGGCGCCCAGGGCGCGTGGAGCGAGGGGCAGGCGGCGGGTCCGGGACCGGGGCACGTCGGGGCCGCGCACGCCGCCCATCAGCCGGGGCCGCACGAGACCTCCGGCCGGGACAGCGGTTCGGTCGACCTGACCGGCGTCCGCCTGCCCGGCGGCATGCCCGCCGCGTCCCACCCGAGCTCTCCCCGTCGTCCGCTGCACCACGGCCCGGCAGGACCGGTCGTACCGGACGGCACGGGCAGCCCCGTGCGTTCGCTCGCCGACCGGGGCCCGGCAGGCGCGACGCCCCCGCAGCAGCACCCGGCACCCGTACGCCACGCGGGACCGCCGACGACCGGGCCCGAGTACCTCGACATCCCGCGTGAGGCGCAGCCGCAGGGTGCCGCGCCGTGGACGCCGTCAGCAGAAACGGTCGTCCCAGAAGCCGCACAGGTCACACAGGCTCCACAGGCCCAACAAGCACCGGAAGTCGCGCAGGCCCCAGGGGCTGCGCAGGCCCCGGAGACCTCAGACGTTCCGGCGGACGCTGTTCCCTTCGGGCTGCCCGCCGAGGCGCAGCCGCAACCGGTAGCGGCCGCTCCGGCTCCGGAAGCCTCCGCGTTCCCGCAGGCCGCGGATGCGGCGGAGGACGCGGGTGCGGATGCGGGTGCGGATGCGGACCAGGCCGTTCCCGTGGCGCAGCACGCCGCCGACCTCGGTCAGGTCCCGGCGGAGGAACAGCAGTTCCCCGTGGCGCAGCAGCAGTTCCCGGTGGAGGAACAGCAGTTCCCGGCGGAGGGGCAGCAGTTCCCGATGGAGGGGCAGCCCGCGTTCGCGCAGGCCGTGCCCGCCGCCGTCGGCCAGTCGACGTTCGCCGTCGCCTCCGCCCAGCCGTGGGACGGCGCGCAGGTCCCGCACGCCGACGACGCCGACCAGTCCGGTTTCGCCCCCGAGGCACGGCACGCCGCGCCGGAACCGCAAAACCCCGAGCCGCAGCCGCAGCAGGCGCCGTACGCTCCGCAGGAGCCCGCGCCCATCGGCCAGTTCGTGCCCGTCGAAGGCACGGTCCCGACCACGCCCCATCTGGCCCCGACGCCGCCGCACCCCTTCGTCGTCCCGGCGGAGGCCACCGCTCCGGAGGCCCCCGCGGACCCGGCGAACGGCGCCCCCGTCGTCGTACCGCCCGTACCGCCCATAGAGGTCACGGAGCCCGCGGCGCCTGAGGAGACGACGGCCGCTGAAGAGCCGGTAGCCACCGCAGAGCCGGTAGCCGCCGCAGAACCAGTAGTCACCGAAGATCCGGCGGTCGCCGAGGGGAGACCCGAAGCAGCGCAGCCACAGCCGCAGCCAGAGTCACAGCCGCAGCCGCAGCCGCAGCAGCCCGTCGTCACCGTGCCCGGCCCGCGTGACGGCGCCGAGCCCACGCCGCTGTCCACCGCCGCACCGGCCGCCGAACCGGAAGCCGCCGTTCAGCAGAGCGGCGAGGACATGACGGACGAGGCGCCGGCCGAGCCCGCGGCTGAGCCCGTGGCCGAGACCGTCGCCGAGCCCGTGCAGACCCCCCAGGTCCCGCCCGCCCCCACTGTGCCCCGTATTGTCTCCTCTGCGGCGGCTCCGACCGAGTTCCCGGCCGCGCCCGAGACGGCCGACCCGGCCGACGAGTTGGACGAGGCCGACGAAGTCATCTCGTTCGAACCGATCGAAGCGAACGAAGTGACCGAAGTGGCCGAAGCACCCGAGATGGCCGAAGCGCCTGAAGCACCCGCACCCGCCCCCGTGCCCGAGGCGGTCGAGGCCCCCGAGGCCCTCGCGCCCCTCGCCGCGCAGGAGGCCCCCGCGGGCCCCGAAGCGGCCGAGACGCACGTCGCCCCGGCTCCGGAGCCGCTGGTCGTGGCAGAGGCCGCGGCCGCAGAGACACCGGAGCCCCTGGCCGTCGTGGCCGAGGAGCCCGCCGACCCGGCCGAGCCCGTGATGTCGCCCGGCACCGCCGCTCCCGGCTACGCCGACGCCGAGCGCGAGGCCGTCCTGCGCGTCATGCGCGAGCGCCGCGACATCCGCAACGGCTTCCGTTCGGACCCGATCCCGCACGAGGTGCTGCTGCGCGTTCTGGAGGCGGCCCACACGGCGCCCTCCGTGGGCCACTCCCAGCCCTGGGACTTCGTCGTCATCAAGTCCGCCGAGACCCGGCGCAGCATGCACGAACTGGCCGCGCGCCAGCGCGACGCGTACGCCAAGTCGCTGCCCAAGGGCCGCGCGAAGCAGTTCAAGGAACTGAAGATCGAGGCCATCCTCGACACCCCGGTGAACATCGTGGTCACCGCCGACCCCACCCGCGGCGGCCGGCACACCCTCGGCCGGCACACCCAGCCGCAGATGGCCCCGTATTCCTCCGCGCTCGCCGTCGAGAACCTCTGGCTCGCCGCCCGCGCCGAGGGCCTCGGCGTCGGCTGGGTCAGCTTCTTCGACGAGCGCGAGATGGTCCGCGCCCTCGGCCTGCCCGAGCACCTCGAAGTCGTCGCGTACCTCTGCGTGGGTTACGTCGACGAGTTCCCGGACGAGCCCGAGCTGATGCAGGCAGGCTGGTCCAAGCGCCGCCCGCTCTCCTGGGTCGTCCACGAGGAGACGTACGGCCGCCGCGCCCTGCCCGGCGAGGACCCGCACGACCTGCTCGCCGAGACCGTGGCCAACATCCGCCCGCTGGACGCCAAGGCGCTCGGCGAGGCGTGGGAACGGCAGAAGCGGATGACCAAGCCGCCGGGCGCGCTCGGCATGCTGGAGATCATCTCCGCGCAGCTCTCGGGCCTGTCCCGGATGTGCCCGCCGCCGATCCCGGAGCCCGCGGCCGTCGCGATCTTCGCGGGCGACCACGGCGTGCACGCGCAGGGCGTCACCGCCTGGCCCCAGGAGGTGACCGCGCAGATGGTCGCCAACTTCCTCGGCGGCGGCGCGGTCTGCAACGCCTTCGCCAACCAGGTGGGCGCCGAGGTCTGCGTCATCGACGTGGGCGTGGCGAGCGAGCTCCCGGCCACCCCGGGCCTGCTCCCGCGCAAGGTCCGTGCGGGCACGGCCGACATGACGACCGGCCCCGCCCTGACCCGCGAAGAGGTCAAGGCGGCCATCGAGGTCGGCATCGAGACGGCCCGCGACCTGGTGGCCGCCGGCAACAAGGCGCTCCTCACCGGCGAGATGGGCATCGCGAACACGACCGCGTCCGCGGCCCTGATCTCCGTCTACACGGACACGGACCCCGCGGAGGTCACAGGACGCGGCACGGGCATCAACGACGAGATGCACTCCCGCAAGGTCGAGGTGGTCCGCCGCGCCCTGGACCTCCACCGGCCCGACCCGGCGGACCCCGTCGGCGTCCTCGCGGCGGTCGGCGGCCTGGAGCACGCCGCCATGGTGGGCCTCCTGCTGGGCGGCGCTTCGCTGCGTACGCCCGTCATCCTGGACGGCGTGAGCGCCGGCGCGGCGGCCCTGGTCGCCCGCGCCATCGCCCCCGAGGTCCTCGCGGCCTGCATCGCGGGCCACCGCAGCGCTGAGCCCGGCCATGTCGCCGCGCTCAACAAGCTGGGCCTGCGCCCCCTGGTCGACCTGGACCTCCGCCTCGGCGAGGGCACGGGCGCGCTCCTCGCGCTGCCGGTCGTGCAGAGCGCGGCCCGCGCGATGCACGAGGTGGCCACGTTCGACTCGGCCGGCGTCACCGAGAAGTAGCCGCCGGGCAGGTCCTAGGGGCGAAGCCCCCGTTTTCGGTATCGGGGCGGGGCTGGGGGAGACCCCCGGCCCCGCCCCAAGCCATACTGAACCCGCACGTCAAGCAGCCGCTCCAGCGCAGCAGCGGTAGCGCACCACGAAGACTCCGCCCGCACGAGGAGCCCCAGAGCCATGGCCGAAAACCCCGCCTACCCCGTAGGTCTCCGCCTCGCGGGACGCCGCGTCGTCGTCCTCGGCGGCGGCCAGGTGGCCCAGCGCCGCCTCCCGGCGCTGATCAAGGCAGGCGCCGACATCGTCCTCGTATCCCCGTCGGCGACGCCCTCGGTGGAGGCGATGGCCGACGCGGGCGAGCTCACGTGGGAGCGCCGCCGCTACGAGGACGGCGACCTCCGCGACGCCTGGTACGCCCTGATCGCCACCAGCGACGCCGAGGCGAACACCAGTGCCTCCGCCGAGGCCGAGCGGCACCGCGTCTGGTGCGTGCGCTCCGACGACGCGGAGGCGGCCACCGCCTGGACCCCGGCCACCGGCCGCTCCGAGGGCGTCACCGTCGCGGTCCTCTCCAGCGACGTCCAGGACCGCGACCCGCGCCGCACTGCCGCCATCCGCGACGCCGTCGTCGAGGGCCTGCGCGACGGCAGCCTCGTCGCCCCGCACCTGCGCACCAGGACCCCCGGCGTCGCCCTGGTCGGCGGCGGCCCCGGCGACCCCGACCTGATCACCGTCCGCGGCCGCCGCCTGCTCGCCGCCGCGGACGTCGTCATCGCCGACCGCCTCGGCCCCCGCGACCTCCTCGACGAGCTGCCGCCGCACGTCGAGATCATCGACGCCGCGAAGATCCCGTACGGCCGTTTCATGGCCCAGGAGGCGATCAACAACGCCCTGATCGAGCACGCCAAGCAGGGCAAGGCCGTCGTCCGCCTCAAGGGCGGCGACCCCTACGTCTACGGCCGCGGCATGGAGGAGCTCCAGGCGCTCGCCGAGGCGGGCATCACCTGCACCGTCGTACCCGGCATCTCCAGCTCGATCTCCGTCCCCTCGGCCGCCGGCATCCCGGTCACCCACCGCGGCGTCGCCCACGAGTTCACGGTGGTCAGCGGCCACGTGGCCCCGGACGACGAGCGCTCCCTGGTCGACTGGCAGTCCCTGGCCAAGCTGCGTGGCACCCTCGTGATCCTCATGGGCGTCGACAAGATCGGCAGGATCGCCGAGGCCCTGATCGCCCACGGCAAGGCCGCCGACACCCCGCTCGCCCTGATCCAGGAGGGCACGACGGCCGCCCAGCGCCGCGTCGACGCGACACTCGGCACGGTCGCCGACGCGGTCCGCACCCACGAGGTGAAGCCCCCCGCGGTCATCGTCATCGGCGACGTCGTGAAGGTCGGCCCCGAGCCCCTCCCGTAGCACCCCGCACCCACCCTCAAGTAACCAGCGGTAACGGAACCCGTCCGCAGCCGTTGGCACCACACCCAGGACAAGGCAGTATCACCCTGTGGCTGATCTCATCACCGTCGACGACCCCGACGACCCGCGCCTGCGCGACTACACAGGCCTGACCGACGTCGAGCTGCGCCGCAGGCGCGAACCGGCAGAGGGCCTGTTCATCGCGGAGGGCGAGAAGGTCATCAGACGGGCCAAGGACGCCGGTTACGAGATGCGTTCGATGCTGCTCTCGGCCAAGTGGGTCGACGTCATGCGCGACGTCATCGACGAACTCCCCGCGCCGGTGTACGCGGTCAGCCCCGACCTCGCCGAGCGGGTCACCGGCTACCACGTGCACCGCGGAGCCCTCGCCTCCATGCAGCGCAAACCGCTGCCCACGGCCGACGAACTGCTCGCGACCACCCGCCGCGTGGTCATCATGGAGGCGGTCAACGACCACACCAACATCGGCGCCATCTTCCGCTCGGCGGCGGCGCTCGGCATGGACGCCGTCCTGCTCTCCCCGGACTGTGCGGACCCGCTCTACCGACGCTCGGTCAAGGTCTCGATGGGCGCCGTCTTCTCGGTCCCGTACGCCCGTCTGGAGTCCTGGCCCAAGGGCCTGGAAGGCGTGCGTGAGGCGGGCTTCAACCTCCTCGCCCTCACCCCCGACGAGAAGGCCAAGTCGCTGGACGAGGCGGCACCCCACCGCATGGACCGCGTCGCGCTGATGCTCGGCGCGGAGGGCGAAGGACTCTCCACCCAGGCGCTGGTCGCCGCCGACGAATGGGTGCGCATCCCGATGGCCCACGGCGTGGACTCGCTCAACGTGGGAGCGGCGGCGGCGGTCGCGTTCTACGCGGTGGCGACGGGCCGCCCGCAGCTCTGACGAGGCGGGCGCGCTCAGCTCCGGACGCCGGACCCCGGCCCGGCCTGCGGACGGTATGTCTGCGTCTGCGTCTGCGTGTATGTCTGTGTCTGTGTCTGTGTCTGCTGCGGGTGTACGTCCGTGTCGCCGAGGCTCCGCGCGGGCCCCTGGCACCCCTGGGCCGCCGCGATGCCGAGCGCGACCAGCAGCGTCACGATGACGAACACGGTGAGCCGCTGCCGCAGCAGCCGCGGGTTGGCGGGCATCCGACGGCCCGTGCCCGTGGTGCGCGGGCCCTGCCGTCCGGTGCCGCTGCGCGGGGCGGGTCTGCCGCCGCCGGAGCGGGTGGTGTTGCGGGGCCCGGCGGGCCGGGAGCCGGACCGCGGCGCGGCCGGGCGGGACGAGCCGGTCCGTGCCGGACCCGGGCGCGGCGGGGGAGTGGCGCCCGGCGCGGGCCGCCGCTGGGTGCGCTCGTCCACGTAACTCTCGGCGAGCCGGCCCGTCGGCCGGTCGTGGTCCTGACGGGGGGCAGGCGGCCGTGCGTCGCCGATGCCCTGGGCCTCGCGGGCGGCGATCTCCTTCAGCCGCAGCGACAGTTGGAGCGTGCTGGGCCGCTCCTCCGGGTCCTTGGCGAGGCAGGCCCTGATGAGCGGCGCGAGCGCGTCGGGCACGCCGTGCAGCTGCGCCTCCTCGTGCACCACGCGGTAGAGCATGACCTCGGAACTGCCGTGTCCGAAGGGGGAGTCCGCCATGCCCGCGTAGGCGAGCGTGGCGCCGAGCGCGAAGACGTCGGTGGCGGGGGTGACGGCCGCGCCGCGCACCTGTTCGGGCGCGAGGAAGCCGGGGGATCCTACGGCGGTCCCGACATGCGTCAGCGTCGAGGCGCCGGTGGCCCACGCGATCCCGAAGTCGATGATCCGCGGCCCCTTGGGGGACAGCAGGATGTTCGACGGCTTGAGGTCCCGGTGCACGACCCCGGCCTCGTGCACCGCCACGAGCCCTTCGGCGAGCGCCGAGCCGACCACCGCGACGTCGGCCGCGGAGAGCGGTCCCTCGGCGGCGACCTTGTCGTGCAGGGAGGGCCCGGGAACGTACTGCGTGGCGAACCACGGCCGGTCGGCGTCGAGATCGGCGGCGACGAGCCGCGCGGTACAGCCGCCACGGATGCGGCGGGCCGCCGACACTTCCCGCGCGAACCGCGACCGGAACTCCTGATCCTCCGCCAGGTCGGGCCGGATCACCTTCAGGGCGACGCGCTGCCCCCTCCGGTCCGACCCCAGATAGACGACCCCCATGCCGCCGGCGCCCAGGCGCCTGTGCAGCCTGAACGAGCCGACGACACGCGGGTCCTCGCGCCGGAGCCGCATCATCGCCATGTCCATCCCCGCTACCCGGTCCGTCTGACGAGCCACAGCTTACGTTTCCGCGGCCGGGCACGTGCAGAGGCCGCGCCCTCGCGGGGCGATCGATTGTCAGTGCCGGGTGGGAAACTTGAAGAGTGGTCAGGGGACGGGGGCCGGGCGGCGGTTGCCTGCACCCCGTGCTCCAACCAACCGTCACTGAAGGGGGATTGATCCCGTGAAGGGTGATCGTGTGGAGATAGTCGTGGATGCCGGTGACACGACTCGGACGTACGAAGTGGTGGCGAGCAGGGCCGGTCGGCGGGTGGAGACGGCGGTGCGCAGGGGAGTGGTCGAAGTGAGCGAAGTCACCCGTACCGGCTCCGTCGTGCGTACGGCGAGGTTCATGGCGAGCCGGGTCCTGGCCCTGGTGGAACAGCCCGTCCCCAGGGAGGACGCCTCCGAGGCCACGGCCCGCCCCCTCAGGGAAGACCCTGAGTCCTAGGGCCCCGTCGTAGGACCCCGTCTCCACCCACGGGAGTACGCGCACCTGGACCGCTCATCCTCCGGGAGGCCCGGCAATCGGTACGAGGGCATGACGCCCGGGGCTCCCCGCGCGCCTAAATTTGAGGTCAAGCGGCGGGTGTAGCACTCGTCCCCCGAGGTCAGACACTCGCCGCTCCAAATCCACATCGAAGCGGTCAGGAGAGGAATCATGGCGGACACGGCACCGCGGACCATGATCCGCACGCAAGGGCGCAGGTTCTCCGCGTTCGGCGTACGCCCGTCCGGCACGCGCCATCCCTTGGTGGCGACGGCCATGGTCCTCCCCCTGGCAGCCCTGCTCGTGGTCGTCTTCGGCGGCTGGGAAGCAGTGGTCACACAAGCGTCGTCCGTAGGCGTGATGCTGGGGCGCTGAGCGGCGCCCCGGGCCCGGAAGAGCGGTCCGGGCGGGGACATCCGGCCTTGAAACCCCGTGGGGACGGGGGTGCGGCGGACGGCAAAATGCCCGCGCAGCTGGGGAGCTGCGCGGGCATTGCCATGCCTGGGGCGGGGCCCGGCGCGGGGGTGGCGAGCCGGCCGCCCACGTTCCGCACGACGGGCGCCCCTCGACCTACGGGCGTTCTGCCCCGGCCAACGCGGCGCCTCCGGGCGCCTGGTCCCCTGTCCCTGGGCCACGGGGTGCCCAGGCGTCTGCTTCCTGGGCCGCATCGCTCCGGGTTTCCGGCCCCCAGCCGGAAAGAGCCCGGCGTCAGGCCCCCTGGCTATGGGCCACGGAGCCTAGGCACCTGCCTTCCGGGCCGCAGGGCCCCGGCCCTCGACCCCCAGCCGGAAGGAGCCCATCCAAGACACCCCCACACCCCCGATCACCCATACGAGGCAGAGGCCCCCGCAGGGCCCCTCGGCCCCCCCGGGCACGCGGGCCCCTCGCCCCCCGGGCACCGCGGCGCAGAAGCCCCCGCAGGTCCCTCCGCCCCCCCGGGCACCCAGACGGCGCAGCACCCCCCGAAGGGGAGCCAGACACCCGACCACCCCCACGGCGCAAAGCCCCCACCCACAGGGCCCCCGGCCCCCGGGACACCCACGCGGCGTCAAAGCCCCCCGAAGGGGAGCCGTACGCTTCGGCGACGAACACATCGACCTACGGAAGCCCGTGACCCCCGCGATTCTCAGTGCCCTCGCCGCAAAAGCCCGCGCCGCCGCCCACCCCCGGCCCAGTGGGGCCTGTGTCTGTGGGGGTGGGGACGCGGTTCTCGCGGACCGGGTGGATGCCACGGTCGTCCGGCACGGGGAGCTCGTCGCGAAGGCCCATGCCCCCGGCACGGACGTTGCCGAGTTGGCCGTACGTCTGGACGTGGCCGCCCGTCTCCCCGACGCCCTGCTCGCTCCGGCGCGGGCCACCGCGACCGGGCTGCACGGGCGGCTCGTCACCTTCTGGCCGTACGGCACCCCGGTCGACCGCGACGACCCCGACGCCGCCCCCTGGGAGGCCGCCGCCACCCTCCTCGCGCGCCTGCACGCCACGCCCGTGACCGGGCTGCCGCACCCGCTGCCGCCGATGCGCGGCCCGGTCAAGGCGGCGCGGGCCGTCGAGCGGCTCCGCGCCGCGGGGCCGCACCCCGCGGCGCCCCCGGTCCTGCGCGCCTGGGCGGGCCTGCCGACCTGGGCCCGCGCCGAGGCCCCCGCACCCGGCACCCCGCACCTGTGTCACGGCGACTTCCACCTGGGCCAGCTCGTACGCGCCGCAGACGGGCGCTGGCGGCTCATCGACGTGGACGACCTCGGCGGTGGCGACCCCGCCTGGGACCTGGCGCGCCCCGCCGCCTGGTACGCGTGCGGCCTGCTCGCTCCGGGGGAGTGGACCCGCTTTCTGGACGCCTACAGGAGCGCCGGAGGCAGAGCGGTTCCCGTGGACGGGTCCGACCCCTGGCCCGCCCTGGACGTCCCGGCCCGCGCCCTGACCGTGCAGACCGCCGCCCTGGCGATCGCCAAGTCGGTCGCCGCCGGCCGGCCACTGGACGAGGTGGAGCAGGCCCTGGTGGACGCCTGTGCCCGGATGGCCGGAGTGGCCGCGAGCCCGCCGGAGTTGACCCCGGACCCGACGAAGTAGGGTGCAACGCACCGAAGCCGGGCAGTCTTCCGGCGAAGCAGTCACCACCGGCGAGGAGTTGAGCCGTCCATGCAGTGCCCCAAGTGCCATGCACCGATGCACACGTACAACCGAAATGGCGTCCAGATCGAGCAGTGCAACAACTGCCGAGGCATATTCCTGGACTACGGGGAGCTGGAGTCGCTGACGCGGCTGGAGTCCCAGTGGGGCGGCCAGCAGGTCCCGCCGCCGCCCGCGCCGCCGGCCGCTCCTCAGGCCTACCCCGCCGCCCCGGCCCCGGCCTGGGGCGCCCCGCACGGCGGTCACGGCGGTCACCACGGCCACGGTGACCACTACGGCCACAAGCGTCACAAGAGCTTCGGGCACATGCTCTTCTCGTCCTGAACGAACGACGAAGTGAACGACGAAGCCCCCGGTCGTGGAGACGACCGGGGGCTTCTGTGTGGTGCGCGATACTGGGATTGAACCAGTGACCTCTTCCGTGTCAGGGAAGCGCTCTCCCGCTGAGCTAATCGCGCGGGTCAACCTGCGTGTGCTGCGTGCAGCGTGTGCTGCGTACTGCGTGCGCGATACTGGGATTGAACCAGTGACCTCTTCCGTGTCAGGGAAGCGCTCTCCCGCTGAGCTAATCGCGCGGGACGATCTCCATGAAACCGATCCTCATCGGCCTTCACCAAGATCCAGTGGACGATACTGGGATTGAACCAGTGACCTCTTCCGTGTCAGGGAAGCGCTCTCCCGCTGAGCTAATCGTCCTTGGAGGTGGAGACGGGATTTGAACCCGTGTAGACGGCTTTGCAGGCCGTTGCCTCGCCTCTCGGCCACTCCACCAGGAGCGTAGGGGTTCGGGAAGATCCCCCACTTTCCTGCGAGCGGACGACCAGGTTCGAACTGGCGACCTCAACCTTGGCAAGGTTGCGCTCTACCAACTGAGCTACGTCCGCTTGTCTTTCCCGGTCCGCTTGCGCGTCCCGGCGACGTGTTGAACTCTAGCGGATTCCTGGGCCAGTACAAAAACGCGTTTGCGCAGCGTGCTGCGCTGTCGTCGGCCCGAGGCGCGGCCGGGACACCGGTCATAGACTCACAGCCGTGCACAGCCCCCCTCTGACGTCCCCTTCCACGCTCCCTCCCATGGCGCGCTTCGGCGGTCTCGTGGCCACCGGTCTGCGCGACGTGACCAGCGACCCCGCGGCCCTGGACTCCACCGGCTTCTGGGCGGTCTCCACGGACTTCGAAGGGGGCATGGTCTGCGCCCGCTTCGACGACGTGCGCCCCGAGCCCGTGCCCGCACCCGTCCCGGGGAAGTGGCACGGCCCGGCCGCCGACGACTGGACGTCGTCCCTCGACCGCGCTGCGTACACGGAGGGCGTACGGCGCGTACGCGCGTACATAGCCGCCGGCGAGGTCTACCAGGCCAACCTCTGCCGCGTCCTGTCCGCGCCCGTCCCCGCCGACGCCGACGTGGACGCCCTGACGTCCCTCCTCGCGCGCGGGAACCCCGCTCCGTACGCCGGAACGATCCGGCTGCCGGAGCACGGCGTGGAGGTGGCCACCGCCTCACCCGAGCTCTTCCTGCGCCGGGAGGGACGTTTCGTGGAGTCGGGCCCCATCAAGGGCACCGGGCGGACCGAGGCGGACCTCCTGGAGAAGGACTACGCCGAGAACGTCATGATCGTGGACCTCGTCCGCAACGACCTCGGACGCGTCTGCGCCACCGGATCGGTGACCGTCCCCGACCTCTGCGTCGTCGAGAAGCACCCCGGACTCGTCCACCTCGTCTCCACCGTCGGCGGCGAGCTGCGCCCCGGAGCGGGCTGGCCCGAACTGTTCGACGCCGCGTTCCCGCCCGGCTCCGTCACCGGCGCCCCGAAGTCCAGCGCCCTGCGGATCATCGACGAACTGGAGACCGCGCCCCGCGGCCCCTACTGCGGCGGCATCGGCTGGGTCGACGCCGACCGCGGCACCGGAGAGCTCGCCGTCGGCATCCGCACCTTCTGGATCGACCGGGCGGAGGGCGTCCTGCGCTTCGGCACCGGAGCGGGCATCACCTGGGGCTCGGACCCCGAGGGGGAGTGGCGGGAGACCGAGCTGAAGGCCGCGCGGCTGCTGGCGGTAGCGTCGGGGACCTACGAAGCGAGCGGAGGGACCACAACGTGAAGATCTGGCTCAACGGCGGGCTGCAGGACCTCGATGACGCCCGCGTCTCCGTCCTCGACCACGGGCTGACGGTCGGCGACGGCATCTTCGAGACGGTGAAGTCGGTCGAGGGCCGCCCCTTCGCCCTCACCCGCCACCTGGCCCGGCTCGCGCAGTCGGCGCGCGGCCTCGGGCTGCCCGAGCCGGACCTCGACGAGGTACGCCGGGCCTGCGCCGCCGTCCTGGAGGCCAACCCCCTCCCGCTCGGCCGGCTGCGGATCACCTACACCGGGGGCCTCTCGCCGCTCGGCTCCGACCGCGGCGACCAGGGCACCACGCTTGTCGTGGCTCTCGGCGAGGCCTCGCGGCGGCCCGACACCACCGCGGTGGTCACGGTGCCGTGGACCCGTAACGAACGCGGCGCGCTGACCGGCCTGAAGACCACCTCGTACGCGGAGAACGTCGTGGCGCTGGCCCGCGCGCGCGAACAGGGCGCCACGGAGGCACTGTTCGCGAACACCGTCGGACAGCTCTGCGAGGGCACGGGCTCGAACGTCTTCGTCGTGCTCGACGGCGAGATCCACACCCCGCCCGTCGCCTCCGGGTGCTTGGCGGGCATCACGCGCGCGCTGGCCGTCGAGTGGACGGGCGCACGCGAGACCGACCTGCCCCTGGACGTCCTCGACCGCGCCGACGAGGTCTTCCTGACGTCGACGCTGCGCGATGTGCAGGCCGTGCACCGGGTCGACGGACGCCAACTCCCCGGCGCCCCGGGACCGGTGACCACCAAGGCGATGCGGGTGTTCGACGAGCGGGCGGCGGACGACCTGGACCCGTAAGTCCCGTAAGTCCAGGGAAACCCCGGTGACGGTGCGGGCCCCAGGCGGGTAGAACGAGAGGGATGACCACGACCCTGCGGCCGACCGGGCCGCTTCAGCAGGGCGCCGACGGCGCCAAGGCGCGCACGTACGACGTCTGCGTCAACAGCCGTCCCGTGGGGTCGATAGGCCTCGCCACGCACGAGGTCTTCGGCCCCCGTGTCTGCCGGCTCCACGGCCTGCGGATCGCGGAGCCGGACCGCAGGCGCGGCCGCGGGACGGTGGCCGCCCTGGCGGCGGAGGAGGTGGCGCGCGGCTGGGGCTGCGCGCGCATCGAGACGGCCGTCCCCGCCGACGCGGCGGCCGCGCTGCGGCTCGTCACGGCGCTCGGCTACGTCGAGCGGAGCCGCCGGCTGACGAAGCCGCTCACGGACAGCGCGCCCCCACTGCCCGCGGGCACCGAGGGGCGCCCGATGACGGAGGCCGAGTACGAGCCGTGGCTGGTGCGCGCGAAGGAGCTCTACGCGAGCACCTGGACGGACCGCGGCGTGCCCGAGTCCGAGGCACGCGCCAAGTCCGAGGCCGACCACGCCCGCAGCCTGCCGCGCGGTCTGGCGACGCCCCACACGTGGCTGAGCGTCCTCACCCACCACGGCGTCCGGGTGGGCACGCTGTGGCTCTCCGTGCTCGACGGCGACGCGTTCGTCTACGACGTCGCGGTCGACCCCGAGCACCGCGGGCACGGGCACGGCCGGTCCCTGATGCACCTCGCGGAGGCGCAGGGCCGCGCGGCGGACCGGGACCGCATCGGCCTCAACGTCCTCGCCGACAACGACCGGGCCCTGTGCCTGTACGAGTCGCTCGGCTACGAACCGGCCTCGTACTACTTCTACAAGCCGCTGTTCTAGCCGCCGTCCGCCGCGAGGAGACGGTCGGCGATCTCCTCGACGCGCTCGCGCAGGCCCTCCTGGCTCTTGCCGCCGTCCAGACGCTCGCCGCCGATGACGTACGTGGGCGTGCCGGTGACGCCGATCGCCTTGCCCTCGGCCTGGTCGGCGTCGACCATCAGGATGTGCCGCCCGTCGATCAGCGCGGTGTCGAACTCCTCGACGTCGAGGCCGAGTCCGCGGGCGGTGTCCAGGAGGTACTTCTCGCCCTCGCGGTCGAGGTTCTCCACCCCGGCGAGCACCGCCTCGACGTACGGCCACCCCTTGCCCTGCTCGAAGGCCTCCTCGGCGGCCTGGGCGGCGGCGAAGGAGTGCTTGTGCTTCTCGAGGGGGAAGTGCCTCAGGCGCAGCTCGACGCGGTCGCCGTAGCGGGCGCGCAGGGCGCGCACGTCGTCGAGGGCGGTACGGCAGTCGGGGCACTGCAGCTCGCACCAGACGTCGAGGACGAGGGGGCGGGCAGGGCGGTCGGAAGGGGAGTCGCTCATGCGCACAGTCTTCCAGCCCGCGGGCCGCCTCCCAACCGGGAGGGGGCGCCGCCGACCGGCACCTGGGGAGGAGGCCGGACCCCGAGATGACCCGGAAATGTCCCTGAGGTCCGACCGGGGCCATGGCTACGCGGCGCCCGGCCGGTGCAGGATGGAAGGGACGACAGAGTCTTTTCCCGACGTACACCTGCATGCCTGGAGGACCGGATGATTGCCGAGACCGTCTGTTCCGCCGTATCCGCGGCCGGGCTCGGCATCGCCGCGGTCTCGGCCTACCGCAAGCGTTTCCTCTCCGCGGCCCGGCTCGCCGCGTACTCGTTGGTGCCGATCGGCCTGGTGCTGACGGGAGTCGTCGGCTGGGCCGCCGACACGGCGTTCAGCCTCAAGGCGTGGGTCGGCTTCGGCGTGCTCGGCGTGGCCTGGCTCATGTTCCTGGGCACGCGCGCGGTCGAGCGGCGCTCGGGCGGCACCCGCAAGGAGCGCAGGGCGGCGAAGGCCGCGCAGCGGGAGGCGGTGGCTCCCGCCGCGTCGGCGCCCTCGCTCGGCGCGACCGCCGGTCCGGCCGCGGGCAGGCCCGCGGCCAAGCCGCGGAAGGCCGCGCCCGCGGAGGACTTCAGCGACATCGAGGCGATCCTGAAGAAGCACGGCATATGAAGAAGCACGGCATATAACGGCGGCCGCGCGGTGCCGGGCGCGGTCGTCAACAGCCGTCTGCGTTCCATGGGCATGAGCGGCTACCTCGTTCGAGTGCGGACGGTGCCGCCGAGTCCCGAGGCAGGGCGCCCGTGAGCCGGGGACGGAACGCGCCGGGCACTGGACTTCCGCCCGTTCACGGGATCCGGCGAACTGCCGCTTCGACCGGGCGTGTTGGTAGGCGACCACCCGGCGGCTGCGTCATCATCACCGCGAGATGCTTGACACCACCACAGAGGGCGATGCGGCCCCGCCGGAAAACGGCGGAAACGCGGCACCGGCCCATGAGCGACGACCTGCCGCCGCAGAGCGGCACGCCACCGACGGCGAAGCGGAGCGGCCCACCGGCGACGGGGAGGAGCGGCAGGGCTGTCTCTTCGCTCTCTCCCAGCCACCTTTGATGATCTTCCTGGCGGTGATCAGTACCTTGATCCTGGTGGCCACGCTGCACGACCTGCTACTGCTCTAGGGCCTCTTTGCGGCGGGCGCGGTAGGCGGCGACGTGCAGCCGGTTTCCGCAGGTGCGGCTGTCGCAGTAGCGGCGCGAGCGATTGCGGGAGAGGTCGACGAAGGCGTGCCGGCAGTCCGGAGCCTCGCAGCGTCGCAGCCGTTCCTGCTCCCCGGCGACGACGAAGAAGGACAGCGCCATCCCGCAGTCGGCCGCCAGGTGGTCGGCGACGGAGGCGCCGGGCGCGAAGTAGTGGATGTGCCAGTCGTAGCCGTCGTGGTCGGTGAGCCGGGGCGTGGTGCCCGCCGTCGCGATCAGCTCGTTGAGGATCGCGGACGCGGCCTGCGGTTCGGGGTTCGCGAAGACCTCCCCGAAGCGGGCGCGGATGCGGTGGACGCCGGCGAGGTCGGTCTCGGAGAGCGTGCCGACATCGCTGACGTCGTGGGTTCGTACGAACTCACCGAGCGACGCCACATCCGCGAGCCCGTCCGCGCCGTTCGTCTCCGGTGCGGTGTTCACCAGATCGACCACGGCGTCGAGAGAACACCGGGTGTCGTGGGTGATCAGCACGATTCGCTCCCTGGCCTGGAGGTCGGGCTGTGGTGCCCGCCGATGCTGGCCGATGCTAGCGGCTCCGCCACAGGACGCACCGGCGCCGTCACCGCGGGAATCCGCGGCGACGGCGCCGGTGTCTGCATCTGTTCGCCTTGTGTCGTTGTGTCGTGACTGCTTGCGCCGTCGCCCCGAGTCGGACGGCGTGGCGGTTCTCGACGCGCCCTTGTGGCGCTTAGCTCTCGGCCAGGATGTGTGAGAGCTCCGTGTCGAGATCGAAATGGCGGTGTTCCGTGCCGGGTGGCACGGCTGCGTCCGTTCGCTTCAGGAAGGACTCCAGGGCCCGCGCCGGGGCCTCGAGCAGAGCCTCGCCCTCCGGGGAACTCAGGGCGATGCAGACAACGCCCTGACCGTGGCTCCGGGACGGCCAGACTCGGACGTCGCCGGTACCGGTGGGCCGGTGCAGGCCCTCGGCGAGGAGGTCGCGGGCGAACACCCACTCGACGGTTTCCTCGGCTCCGGTGTGGAAGGTGGCGTGCACGGCATAGGGATCGGCCGTGTCATACCGCAGTCCTGCGGGTACAGGCAGTGAGGACTCGCTCGACACAACGAGGCGCAGGTGCAGCTCGCAGCTGACCGTGGTGTTCATAAGCGCCAGGGCCTTTCGCTCAGTGTGCGCTCGGGGATTCGCACGTCGGCGAAATCGACATGCCACCTACGGTGCCGTTGTAAACCCCTCTGAGGGCTTTGCGTGTCTTTAGACGCCTCGTATGGCGGGTTGTCCCGTCTCTTCGTGCACCCATTCCGGTGACGGGTTTCCGTCCGGTAAGGTTTGGCCGCATGAATACGGGGAGTAACGAGTCGGCGGGGGTCACGGATCCCATCGCCGGAGTCAAGTCCGACCAGCCGCTCGGCTCGCGGGCGCCGGGGTTCATCCAGGCCCGCCGGGCGCTGCACCTGAGCTGGCAGGTCGGCGTCTTCATCGTCGGTCTCGCGGTCGTCGTCGCGGGCATCATCATGCTGCCCCTGCCGGGGCCGGGCTGGCTGGTGATCTTCGGCGGCATGGCGATCTGGGCCACCGAGTTCGTCTGGGCCCAGCTGGTGCTCCGCTGGACGAAGCGCAAGGTCACCGAGGCGGCACAGCGTGCGCTCGACCCGAAGGTGCGCCGCCGGAACATCATCCTGACGACGATCGGGCTCGTGATCGTCGCGGTGCTCGTCGCCGTCTACGTGTGGAAGTTCGGCATCGCGATGCCGTGGAAGATCAAGGAGTGACCCTCGGGTGCCTCCGGGGCGGTCCGGAGCACCCGCTGACATGCGGTAATGTTCTCCGTGCGCCCGGGGCGATTAGCTCAGTGGGAGAGCGCTTCGTTCACACCGAAGAGGTCACTGGTTCGAACCCAGTATCGCCCACCCCGGATTACGGCCCGGAGGCTTTTGAGCCTCCGGGCCGTTCTCGTATTCCCGTTTTCCCGCTTCCCTCTTCTCACTTGCCGCTTCCCGTGCCGCACAAGGGAATTGACGGGTCCACATGTCGTGGCGGCGTCCGGAAATCAGTGCATTCGGTCGAGCGCATTCCGCAACCGCCGTGCGTCCCGCAGACGTTGTTCGTACGTCGCGCCGACGACGAGGAGCAGCAGGCCCGCCAGCGCGGGCGGCAGCCAGCGGGGCAGGGCGCCGACGACCTGCACGATGTACGGGGCCAGTTCGTGCAGCGCGACCAGGGCCAGGACCGTGCCGCCCAGGACGAGCGGGGCGCGCAGCCGGCGGTGGGCACCGGCCAGCGTCAGGGCGAGGGCCGCGGTGCCGAGGAGCAGCGGACGCGGCCAGTACGGGTCGCTCCAGGCGGCGGCGAGGCTCGGCAGCAGCGTCATCGCGAGGCCGGGACCGTAGGCCGTCCAGGAGGAGGCCTCGGGGTCGCGGCGGCGCCGCAGCACCCCGATGAGCAGCGCGGGGACGGTCACCGGCAGGGTGTACGCCTCCGGGGCCGACACCTCCCACGAGGCGAGGCGGACCCAGCTCGCCAGGACGAAGAGCGCCCCGGCCGCGTACCCGACGTGGTGGCGGTCCGGACGCAGCGCGGTGGCCGACGCGATGAGCCCGCCGAGCGCGAGGGCGAGGGCCAGCGTGGGCGCGGTGCCCGCGGCGAGCGCGACGGCGACGGCCCCTGACGCTGCCGCCATGATCTCGACGGGCGGCGCCAGAGGATGCCGGCCGAGGCGCGCCGCGGCGAGTGCGGCAAGGGCCGGGACCGTGAGGGTGAGCAGCCCGGTGTGGTCCGGACGCAGACCCCAGGCGGCACCCGCGGCGCAGACCAGCGCGGTGGCGTGGGCGATGACGGCACACCCGGCGAGCACCGCCGTACCCGGCGCGGGCGCCGCGCCCCGCACCATGCGCACGCAGACGGCGAGGTGGAGCGCCGTGAGCACGCCCAGCGTGGTGAGGGTGGCCGTACTCGTGGCCAACGAGAGGAACGCGACGCTCACCGAGGACACCAGCGCCAGGACGGAGGCGATCAGCGCGGGCGCGGTGGCCGCGTCGAAAGCGGTGGACGTGAGTGGAGTGGCAGAGGTGGTGGACGTGTCAGATATGTCGGATGTGTGCGGTGCGGCGGGCGTGCTCCGTGTCGCGGCGACGAGCAGGGCCGCGGTCACCAGGATCTGCGCCGACACCCCGGCCGCGTACGGCAGCTGGAGGGCGGCCGGCAGTGCGATCGCCGCCGACCAGGCGAGCAGCGGCGCACCGTACCTGGCCGCACGCCGGGCCGTCCCGCCCAGCGAACCGCTCGCCGCGACCAGCACGGCGGCGACCACCGCGAGCACCAGCGGGGCCGGCAGCGGGTGCGGGAGCGGGAGTTCGAGCAGGAGGGCGTCGCGGGCGTCCGAGGGGGCGCCCGACCAGGGCCGGGTCGCCCAGCGGAAAGGACCGAGCAGGGCGATCCCGGCGACCGGCAGCGCCCACAGCACCGCGAGGCCCTGCACCACGGCCGACGCCGTGGCGGTCCCGCGCCGCAGCGGACTCGGCAGGGCGGTGCGGACGGCTGCCAGCAGCGCGATGCCGCAGGCCAGGTAGGCCGGCACGGTCCACGCGGCGGGCAGCACGGTGCGCAGCACGCCGCCGGACGCGGCCACCACGAGCAGGCCGCCGGCGGCCGCCGCGCCGGTGGCGACCTCCGCACCCTTCGCCCGCCACGCGGCCGCCAGCGCGATCAGGGCGGCGAACAGCAGCAGCATGCCCGCCTGCGCGGCCGCGGCCGGATCCGTGGCCCGCACGGACAGCCAGCCGGCGCCCGCGGCACCCCACAGACCCAGCACGCAGGCGCCGGCCGCGGCGACGACCCGTACCGAACGGACGCCGGACCGCAGCGCGAGCGCGGTGTCGAAGGCCGCGGTCGCGAGCAGCGCGGCCGTCATCGTGTGGTCACCGGCGTGCGCGGCGCCCGCCCACAGCACCATCGGCAGTTGGGCCGTCACGACCGCCGTCGGCAGCGGCGAGCGCAACCCGCCGAGCAGCAGGCCGTACCCGGCCCACAGCGCGGCGAGAACCGCCGAGGCCCACGCCGCGTAACCGAGGACGTCCGTGTCGGAGAGGGCCAGATGGCGCACCGCGTACACGTCCAGGACGGTCAGCGCGAGCCCCAGGCCCGCCACCGCCTCCGCCGTCGA
The DNA here is from genome assembly GCF_044903205.1 of Streptomyces sp. NPDC029674. Classification (NCBI taxonomy): domain Bacteria; kingdom Bacillati; phylum Actinomycetota; class Actinomycetes; order Kitasatosporales; family Streptomycetaceae; genus Streptomyces; species Streptomyces sp. NPDC029674. The sequence continues at coordinate 188,149 of NZ_JBJDPY010000014.1, read as the reverse complement.
ACGCAGCGAGCGGCGCAGCAGGAGCGCGGGAGCGGCGAGCGCCGCCAGCGTCACCGCGCCGAGTGCCGCGCTGCGGCCACCGATGCCCAAGTGGCCCCAGCTCACCACGGTGAAGGCGATCGCCGCGATGGTCAGGAGCACCCCGCCCAGCGTGAGCAGGACGTTCTGCGCGCTCGGCGGCGCGGCTCCGGGGGCGGGCGGGCCGGCCGGGCGAGGGGGTCGCCCGGCCGGGCCCGCCGCGCGCAGGACGCCGAGCAGCCAGGCCCGGCGCTGCAGCAACAGCGTCCTGCGCGCCTCCAGTTGGCGCAGCTCCCGGTCGAGGAGGCGGAGCTCCTCGGCGGGTGGCGGAATGTTCGTCATGCCTCGGAGTGTGGTGCGTGCCACATCATGCGGCATGGGCGCGCATACTCAGGCACGTACTCAGATTCGGCGCGCGATTGGGCAGACTCGGTCCATGGACTGGTGTCATTACCGATTCCGCAGCGTCTGGCACGTACCCGGCGCCCCCGCCGACGCCTACGCGGCGCTGGAGCGAGCCGAGGACTATCCACTGTGGTGGCCACAGGTGCGCGAGGTGAAACCCATCGACGACCGCAGCGGCGTCATCCGCTTCCGGTCCTTCCTCCCGTACGACCTGGTCGTCACCGCGGAGGAGCGGCGCCGCGACCCCGCGGCCGGGGTCCTGGAGATCGGCATGACCGGGGACCTGGACGGCTGGGCGCGCTGGACCCTGACGGCCACGCCCGCCGGCACGCGCGCCCGCTACGACCAGGAGGTCGACGTGCGCAGTCCCCTGATGCGGCGGCTCGCCGTACCCGGACGCCCGCTGTTCCTGCTCAACCACGCCCTGATGATGCGAGCCGGACGCCGCGGCCTCGCGGCCCGGCTGGCAGCGGTTTGAAGGAAGGGCGCCCGGACCTGTATTGTTCAGTCCGTTCCCGGGCGATTAGCTCAGTGGGAGAGCGCTTCGTTCACACCGAAGAGGTCACTGGTTCGAACCCAGTATCGCCCACCCGGAGAATGCCGGTCCGTCAGCAGACGGACCGGTTTTTTCTTGCCCGCCGAGGCCTCGCCTCAGGCCGCCGCCCGGAGTTCGGGACGCAGCGGCCACGCCGGGTCCACCGTCTCCGGTGTGCCGCTCTTCGCGAACCACGCCTGCAGACCACGCGCCTGCGCCGCGTGCCAGACGGCCTGCAGCGTGTGCAGCTCGGCCGGCGAGAGGCGCTCGAGGCGGGCCGCGAAACGGCGCCCCACCGCGCGTACGACATCCATCGCGGCCTGCGCGTCCGCCGCCGCGTCGTGGGCCTCGGCCAGCTCCACCTCGTAGTGCGCGCACAGGTCGGTGAGCGTGCGGCGGCCCTTGCGGTACCGGTCCAGCTGCTTGTCCAGGACCCGGGGGTCGATCACGCACAACGACGAACCCTCCATGTACCGGCTGAGCGACGAGGCGCGGTGCCTGCGCAACTCGCGGTCCAGGATGGTCAGATCGAACGGCGCGTTCATCACCACGATCGGCCGGCCCGCGGCGCCCTGCTCGGCCAGATCCCGCGCTATCTCCTCCATCACCGGCGCCGGCCAGCGGCCGGTGCGCTGCAGGTGATCCTCCGTCAGTCCGTGCACCGCGGTGGCGGCCTCGGGCACGGGTACGCCCGGGTTCACCAGCCAGCGGGTGATGCGCGGTCGGGTTCCCGCGCCCTGCTGGACGACGACGGCGGCCGACACGATCCGGTCGGTCTCGACGTCGACGCCCGTGGTCTCCGTGTCGAATGCGGCCAAGGGGCCCTCGTACCAGCACGTCATGGTCGTGCAACTCCTCGTTCGGTCCCGGCAGATGACGTTCGGTCCCCTGCCCACGCTGGTGATACCCGGGCCGTTTGCGCTGTACGCGGCCCGGAGACAACAGAGGTACGGGGCCACGGAATTGACGGCCCGAGCTGGTAACCACCGGGTCCGGAAGGTTAGTTGACCATGGCGCTCGCGCAGCCCGAACAGGGTGGGCTGCTGCCCGAGCGGATCGCACCGCCGCGCGGCACACTCGCCACCACCGCCTGTATGGAGACGCTTCAGGTGGGCTATCTGCACGCCGTCGCGGCGGCCGCCGGATGCTCGCTCTCCCAGCCGTTCCCGGACAACGGCATCGACTGGCACGTCAGCCACAGCGCGCCCGGGCACACGGTCGACGACGAGGTGACCATCAAGGTCCAGCTGAAGTGCACGTACCAGATACCGCCGAATCCGGCGGGGCCCGCCTTCTCCTTCACGCTCGACAACGCGCACCTGGAGAAGCTCGCCCGCACCCCGGTCTCGGTCCACAAGATCCTCGTCGTGATGCTCGTGCCCCGGTCGCGGGACGACTGGCTGCGCGCCGGTCACGACCGGCTCGACCTGCGGCACTGCTGCTACTGGACCAACCTCGCCGGGCACCCCGTGACCGGCCGGCGCAGGACCACCGTGCGCGTCCCGACCTCGCGGATCTTCGACGACCGGGCCCTCTGCGAGATCATGACGCGCGTCGGGACGGGAGGGAGACCCTGATGCACCGCCCCTTCGACCAGCCCTTCGGCCACGACGAGTCCCTGCCTCCCGTCCGCCCGCACCCCGCCCCGGCCGCGGGCCAGTGGGCGCAGCCACCGCCCGAACCCTCCGCCGTCGACCCCACCGTGCTCGGCGCGCTCCTCGCCCGGCACGGCTGGCAGCGACGCGGCGGCGCCCCCGGCCGCTACGCCCGGTGGACCCCGCCGGGCCCCGGCGGCGCCGGCACCAGCCTGCTCGTGCCCGAGAGCCGCGCCTTCCCCGACTGCGAGGACCTGATCGGTGAGGCGCTCGTCGCGCTGTCCCGCAGCGGCTCGCCCGCCGCCCGCGAGGTGCTCGTCGGGCTCACCGTGCCCAGCGACGAGATCCACTGGTGGCGCGACGTACCGGTGGGGCCCGCGGGCACCGCGACCTGGCCGGCGGAGGAACAACTGCGCTCCGCCGCGCGCCGGATGCTGCTCGCCGGGGCGCTCGCCGCGCGCGGCCGCGCCGGGTACTACGGCGCGCGGCACCGCGGGCCCGCCGCCGCGTCCCTGGAGAACGTCCTGGTCGGGCCCGCCACGGGTGGGCGCAGGCTCACCGCATTCGTCCCGGTCGTGACGGGTCGGCCGCTCGCGGTCCGGCTGCACCAGGCGCTGTACGCGGCCCGGGAGGCCGTCGACTTCCAGCGCGCCACCGGCGGCATGGACGCCTTCGACGGCGCGATCGAGGCGGGCGTCAGCCACGAGCTGACCGAGGCGATCGTCGCGCTGGTGCGCGGCACGGAGGGGGCGCGCGTCGCGATGGAGTGGGCGCCGGGGGCGGGGGTGCCCGAGGGGTGCGCGGCAGGTGCCGAGCCCGTCGAGTTCTCGCCCGGTGACCTGGCGGCGCTGCGCGAGGCGGGCGCCCGGTACCTGCGCGCCGAGCCGTCGGTGCCGGTGCGGATCACGGGGGCCGTGGTGCGGATGCGGCGGGCGGCGCCGCGCGGGGACGGCACGGTGCGGATCCGGGTGATCGCGGGCGCCGAGGTCCCGCACGTGCGGATGGTCCTCGACGAGGAGTCGTACCGCATCGCCGGCCACGCGCACCTGGTCGGGCTGCCGATCCGGGTGCACGGCCGCCTGGAGAGCCGGGGCGGCTTCCGCAGGCTCACCGGGGCGAGTGGGGTGGCGCCCGTGCAGGTGGACGAGGCGGAGCGGGACCGGCTCATGAAGTCGCTCCAGGAGAACCTCGACTTCTTCGAGGAGGCGTGCGGCACGGACTGAAGGGGTGCGGGGAGATCCGTTTCGCGGCGGGGGCCCCGGGCTCGGTACCCTCTCTTCTATTGCACGCGCAATAGAAGAGCGGGTGCATTCCCTTTCAGGTAGGAGAGACCGGTGTCAGACGTCCGTGTGATCATCCAACGCGATTCCGAGCGGGAAGAGCGCGTGGTGACGACGGGCACTACGGCCGCCGAGCTCTTCCCCGGTGAGCGCACCGTCGTCGCCGCGCGCGTGGCCGGCGAGCTGAAGGACCTGGCGTACGCCGTGGCCGACGGCGACGAGATCGAGCCCGTCGAGATCTCCTCCGAGGACGGCCTGAACATCCTGCGCCACTCGACCGCGCACGTCATGGCGCAGGCCGTGCAGGAGCTCTTCCCCGACGCCAAGCTGGGCATCGGCCCGCCCATCCGGGACGGCTTCTACTACGACTTCGACGTCAAGGAGCCCTTCACCCCCGAGGACCTCAAGCGCATCGAGAAGAAGATGCAGGAGATCCAGAAGCGGGGGCAGAAGTTCTCGCGCCGCGTCACGACCGATGACGACGCCCGCGTCGAGCTGGCCGACGAGCCGTACAAGCTGGAGCTCATCGGCCTCAAGGGCAACGCCGCGCAGGCCGCGGACGGCGCCGACGCCGAGGTGGGCGCCGGCGAGCTGACCATCTACGACAACCTCGACGCGAAGACCGGCGAGCTGTGCTGGAAGGACCTCTGCCGAGGCCCGCACCTGCCCACCACCCGTGTCATCCCCGCCTTCAAGCTGATGCGCTCCGCCGCCGCCTACTGGCGCGGCAGCGAGAAGAACCCGCAGCTCCAGCGCATCTACGGCACCGCGTGGCCGTCGAAGGACGAGCTGAAGGCGCACCTGGAGTTCCTCGCCGAGGCCGAGAAGCGCGACCACCGCAAGCTCGGCTCCGAGCTGGACCTCTTCTCCTTCCCGGAGGAGCTCGGCCCGGGCCTCGCGGTCTTCCACCCCAAGGGCGGCGTGATCCGCAAGGTCATGGAGGACTACTCGCGGCGCCGCCACGAGGTCTCCGGCTACGAGTTCGTGAACACCCCGCACATCTCGAAGGAGAAGCTCTTCGAGATCTCGGGTCACCTGCCGCACTACGCGGAGGGCATGTTCCCGCCCATCGAGTTCGACGAGCAGAACTACCGCCTCAAGGCGATGAACTGCCCGATGCACAACCTCATCTTCAAGTCGCGCGGCCGCTCCTACCGCGAACTGCCGCTGCGCCTCTTCGAGTTCGGCACCGTGTACCGGTACGAGAAGTCGGGCGTCGTGCACGGCCTGACCCGCTCGCGCGGCTTCACGCAGGACGACTCGCACATCTACTGCACCAAGGAGCAGATGCCGCAGGAGCTCGACACGCTCCTGACCTTCGTGCTCGACCTGCTGCGCGACTACGGCCTGAACGAGTTCGAGCTGGAGCTGTCCACCCGCGACGACTCCGACAAGTTCATCGGTGAGGACGCGGACTGGGCGGAGGCCACCGAGGCGCTGCGGCTCGCCGCCGAGAAGCAGAACCTGCCGCTGGTGCCGGACCCGGGCGGCGCCGCGTACTACGGCCCGAAGATCTCCGTGCAGGCCAAGGACGCCATCGGCCGGTCCTGGCAGATGTCGACCATCCAGGTCGACTTCAACCAGCCCAAGCGGTTCAACCTGGAGTACACGGCCGCGGACGGCTCGCGCCAGCAGCCCGTCATGATCCACCGTGCCCTCTTCGGCTCCATCGAGCGGTTCTTCGGAGTGCTCCTGGAGCACTACGCGGGCGCGTTCCCGGCGTGGCTGGCGCCCGTGCAGGCCGTCGGCATCCCGATCGGCGACGCGCACGTCACGTACCTCCAGGAGTTCGCCGAGAAGGCGCGCGCCCAGGGGCTGCGGGTCGAGGTCGACGCGTCGTCCGACCGGATGCAGAAGAAGATCCGCAACCAGCAGAAGGCCAAGGTGCCCTTCATGGTCATCGCGGGCGACGAGGACATGAACAACGGTTCCGTGTCCTTCCGCTACCGCGACGGCTCGCAGGAGAACGGCATCCCCGTCGACGAGGCCATCGCGAAGATCGCGAAGGTCGTCGAGGAGCGCACGCAGGTCTGACGTCAGGCGTCGTCGCCGGCTACGTTGTCGCTGTCTGACGAGGCCCCCGGGGTGTTCCCCGGGGGCCTCGTGCCGTGTCCTGGGTCCCCGGCCTCCCGTGTGTCGCCCTCGCGCGCGAAGACCTGCAGCAGCCACGACGAGAACGAGCCGGTCACCGCGCCGAGCAGCGCCAGACCGCAGCCCATCAGGCCGACGGCGACGAGCCGGCCGAGGGGCGTCACCGGTGCCACGTCCCCGTATCCGACGGTGGCCAGCGTGGCGCACGTCCACCACACCGCGTCTCCAAAGGTACGGATCGTCGCGCCGGGCGCCTCGTGTTCCTGCTGGTAGACGGCGAGCGCCCCGGCGAAGCCGAGCAGGACGGTGGACAGGCCCGCGTAGGCGATCACGCGCGCGTGCAGGGCGAGACGGGGCCGTGCGCGCCGCCGCTGGACCGCCTCGTAGGTGCGGACGATCCGCAGCGGACGCAGCAGCGGCAGGACGAGGACGACCGTGTCCAGCCAGTGGGCGCGGACGAACCGCAGCCGCTGTCCGCTGAGGCGCCACCGCACCGCGTAGTCCACGGCGAACGCGGCCCAGGCGGCCACGGCCGCCGCCAGGCACGCGGTGCGCCACGCCGGGGAAAGCCCGTGGACGAGGACCCGTGCCGCGTACGCCGCCAGGAACAGCGCCGACGCGACGGCCAGCGGGATCTCCGTGCGGTTCTCCCAGCGCGCCCGCCGGCTGTCGTCGATCATCGGCCAAGCTTCACCGCGCGGCCGCGGGTATCCGCCCCGCCGACACGCTCCGAACGGGCGAAGTCATATGCTGCACCTCATGACGAGTGAGCCGGAGCAGCAGATCGGAGTCGGGTCGCAGGACGCGTTCCAGCGCCTGTGGACGCCCCACCGGATGGCGTACATCCAGGGCGAGAACAAGCCCACGGGCCCGGGGGCCGACGACGGCTGTCCCTTCTGCTCCATCCCGGCCAAGTCCGACGAGGACGGTCTCGTCATCGCGCGCGGCGAGCAGGTGTACGCGGTCCTCAACCTGTACCCGTACAACGGCGGCCACCTGATGGTCGTGCCCTACCGCCACGTCGCCGACTACACGGACCTGACGGGCCCGGAGACGGCCGAGCTCGGCGAGCTCACCAAGCAGGCGATGAAGGCGCTGCGCACCGCGTCCGGCGCGCACGGCTTCAACATCGGCATGAACCAGGGAGCCGTGGCGGGCGCGGGGATCGCCGCGCACCTGCACCAGCACGTCGTCCCGCGCTGGGGCGGCGACACCAACTTCATGCCGGTGGTGGGCCACACGAAGGTGCTGCCGCAGCTGCTCGCCGACACCCGCAAGATGCTCGCGGACGCCTGGCCCGCGGCTCTCTAGTCCGCGGACCGGCCCCGTTCGTACCGCAGGCCTTTCCGTTCGTACGCTCCCTACGCGTCGTACACGTCCGCCTTCCTCGGCATCGGGTCCTGGATCGCACCGCTGAGGAAGCCGGAGCGGGCACCGAACTTGGTCGTGTCCACGCCGTTCTCGTCGAGGACCCTGATCGCCGCCGAGTGCACCACGCGCAGCACGGGCGTGGCGGCGCGCAGCGCGTCGTCGGCCATGAAGCGGTGCCGCCACGGCTTGTCCGCCCAGGCGTGCCGCAGCCCGAAGGGCTCGGGCAGGACCAGCTTGCCGCCGAGGTAGTCCAGGAGCGGCGGGTACCAGGTGAAGGGGGCGCGCACCGCGAGGCGCACGACCTCGTCCGCGTCGATCAGCGGCAGGTTGCGAGTGGTGGTCTCCCAGAACCTGATCGCCTTGGCGACCGTCTTCGTCTTGGGCGAGGGCTTCGTGGTGAACAGCGAGTGCACCGGGCCGAGGGCATGGCCCGTGACCTCGATGCGCAGCGTCTCGTGCAGCACGGTCACCGTGATCAGCATCGTGATGACCAACTGGCCGTCCCAGAGCGTGAACTGCACGCCCAGGTAGTGGCGGTTGCCGCTGCCGAACTGCTGCTCGTTGCAGATCCGCTGTATCTCGTGGCCGCGGATCTGGAAGGCCTCGACGTCCGTGCCGGTGGGGCGGGACACCGCCTTGGCGTTCTCCCCGATGGGGGAGACGATCCAGTGCTTTATGTCCGGGGTGGGGAAGCCGCCGGTGTGCAGGGGCCCCCGCTCCAGCATGCGCAGCTGGTCGTGCACCGCGCGTATGACATCCCAGCTGCGGAAGGGGTGGATCTCCTTGCTCGGGTCGGCGGGCACCAGCTCCTCGGCCAGCTGCCAGCTGCCCCAGCGGGTGCCCATGCCCAATATGCCCTTGGGCCCGGCGTAGAACACGGAGTTGCTCTGCTGCTCCGCGGAGAGTCTCGCCAGGCCCTGGCGGAGCCGCTCGGCGGCCGTCTCGCCGGGGCTGCCGGGCACCGCCTCGGGGATCTTGGCCCCGATGCCGCCGCCCGCGAGCAGGCTCGACCAGCGGTCGCGCAGGTCATGGGCGGTGCGCTCGGCGATCTGCTTGGCCCAGAACCAGCCCACCACGGGCAGCACGATCGCCGCGCGCAGATACCAGGCCCAGAAGCCGCCGAACGGCAGCTTGAGCAGGGCGATGGCGGCCAGCACGCCCACGGCGACCAGGACGGCCGTCGCGAGGGCGCCCGCGCGCTTGTCCTCGCTCTTGGCGACCTGCCTGCGGATGGTGAAGACGAGCAGCCAGACGAGCAGGCCCGGCAGGAAGAGCACCCCGCACAGCACCATCACGGCGGTCAGCCAGCTGTCGCGCTCCTTGCGGATGCGGTTCGCCGCGAGGCAGTGCTCGACGACCGCCTGCGGCTCCGTCCCGAAGGACTGGATGAGCGGGCTGCGGCCGCCGCCCAGCATCCGCACCTGCACGGTCCGCGCGAACGCCTCGCCCAGGTTCGGCTTGAAGAGGGAGAAGAGGCCGGGCTTCACCTCCGACTTGTGCCACTCGCTGTTGGCCGCCAGGAGCCCCTCGACGTCGCCGTCGCGGTACGCCGCCGAGGCCAGGGCATGCGTCGCCGCCGTCTGTCCCGCGGCGCCCGAGAGAGGAACCTGGGCCCCGGGCCTGAAGTCGAATACATCGTCCGCCACTGCCGCCCCCATCGCCGCGACGCCTTCGCTGCTGCGGCTCTTCCCGACTTCCCTGTCCGGCACACCTCTTGCCGCCGGACACACCGTTGATCAGGTCATCAGCGTATCGGGCAGCACCGACATCCGTCAGGGGGCGGCGGAATGCCGCCCGCCGGGAGGGGACGGCGGGCGGAGGGTTCAACTACGAAGCGCCCCGCGCCTGTTCGCGGATCCTCTCGGAGAGCTGCGGAGGCATCGGTTCGTGACGTGCGTACGTACGGTTGAAGCGCGCGGTGCCCTGGGAGAGGGACCGCAGATCCACCGCGTACCGGCCGATCTCGATCTCTGGGACCTCGGCCCGCACCAGGGTCCGCCCGCCGGCCGCCTGCTCGGTGCCGACGACCCGGCCGCGGCGGCCCGACAGGTCGCTCATCACCGCGCCCACGTAGTCGTCGCCGACCAGGACCGTCACCTCCGCGACCGGTTCGAGCAGATGGATCCGGGCTTCGGCGGCGGCCTCGCGCAGCGCGAGCGCGCCCGCCGTCTGGAACGCGGCGTCGGAGGAATCCACCGAGTGCGCCTTGCCGTCGAGGAGCGTGATGCGCACGTCGATCAGCGCGTACCCGGCGGCGACGCCCTTCGCCGCCTGGGCGCGCACGCCCTTCTCGACGGACGGGATGAACTGGCGCGGGATCGCGCCGCCCACGACCTTGTCGACGAACTCGATGCCGCTGCCGCCGGGCAGCGGTTCGACCTCGATCTCGCAGATCGCGTACTGGCCGTGCCCGCCCGACTGCTTCACATGCCGGCCCCGGCCATGGGACTTGTCGGCGAAGGTCTCCCGAAGGGAGACCTTGTGCGGTACGACGTCGACCTGGACGCCGTACCGGCTGCGCAGCCGCTCCAGGGCCACGTCGGCGTGCGCCTCGCCCAGGCACCACAGGACCACCTGATGCGTGTCCTGGTTCTGTTCGAGCCGCATCGTCGGGTCCTCGGCGACGAGCCGTGAGAGGCCCTGCGAGAGCTTGTCCTCGTCGGCCTTGCTGTGCGCCTGGATGGCGAGCGGCAGGAGCGGGTCGGGCATGTCCCAGGGCGCCATCAGGAGCGGGTCGTCCTTGGCGGAGAGGGTGTCGCCGGTCTCGGCCCGGTTCAGCTTGGCCACGCACGCCAGGTCGCCCGCGACGCACCGGGTGAGCGTGCGCTGCTGTTTGCCGAAGGGGGAGGAGAGCGCGCCGACGCGCTCGTCGACATCGTGGTCCTCGTGGCCGCGGTCGGCCAGGCCGTGCCCGGAGACGTGCACGGTCTCGTCGGGGCGCAGGGTTCCGGAGAAGACGCGGACGAGTGAGATCCGACCCACGTACGGGTCGGACGCGGTCTTCACGACCTCCGCCGCGAGCGGCCCTTCCGGGTCGCAGGTGAGCGCGGGCCGCGGCTTGCCGTTCGGGGTGGTCACGGCCGGTGCCGGGTGTTCGAGCGGGGTCGGGAAGCCGCCGGTGATGAGCTCCAGGAGCTCGACCGTGCCGATGCCCTGGCGCGCGCCCTCCGCGGCGGGCGCGGCCGCGAGCACCGGATGGAAGATGCCGCGCGCGACGGCCCGCTCCAGGTCGTCCACGAGCGTCTTGAAGTCGATGTCCTCACCGCTGAGATAGCGGTCCATGAGGGACTCGTCCTCGCTCTCGGAGATGATCCCCTCGATCAGGGTGTTGCGCGCCCGCTCGATCAGCGGCAGCTGGTCCTCGCCGGGCTCGGACTCCTTTCGCTCCCCGGAGGCGTAGTCGAAGATCCGCTGCGAGAGCAGCCCGATCAGGCCGGTCACCGGGGCGTGGCCGTCCGGTCCCTGCTCTCCGTAGAGGGGCAGGTACAGCGGCAGTACGGCATCGGGGTCGTCGGCGCCGAACGCCTCGGCGCAGGTGCGGGTCATCCCGGCGAAGTCCGCGCGGGCCGACTCCAGGTGCGTGACGACGATGGCCCGCGGCATGCCGACGGCCGCGCACTCCTCCCACACCATGCGGGTCGCGCCGGTGATGCCTTCGGTGCCCTCCGCCGCCGAGACGACGAAGAGGGCCGCGTCCGCGGCGCGCAGACCGGCCCTCAGCTCACCGACGAAGTCGGCGTATCCAGGGGTGTCCAATAGGTTGATCTTGTAGCCGCCCCACTCGACGGGGACGAGGGACAGTTGGACCGAGCGCTGTTGCCGGTGCTCGATCTCGTCGTAGTCGGAGACGGTGCCGCCGTCCTCCACGCGGCCCGCCCGGTTCACCGCCCCCGCGGTCAGCGCGAGAGCCTCCACCAGAGTCGTCTTGCCCGAGCCGCTGTGGCCGACCAGCACCACATTCCGTACGGACGCGGGGTGGTCGGCCGATGCTGCCCTGCCGGCGGCTCCGGGGTGTGCACTTGCCTTGTCGCCCATGCCTTGGCCTCCCGGTTACGTGCACGGTGAGGAGGCTCAGCCCCCTCGGGGATGCTGGCTGCTCGCGGACGCGCGGGGCCGACTGCGGGGCGGCTCCGGCGGCGCCCGTCATGGTTTCGAGCTTTCCACTCGGGTCACTCTGCGTCCATACGTCGTACGCGATCGTGAGGGGGCGAGCCGGTCCGTCAAGGGCGTGACTACGATGGGCCGGTCGGTGGCCAACGGGGCCGCACGGCGCACCGAACCCTCGGGAAGGCCATGCTGAACAAGTACGCGCGTGCATTCTTCACGCGTGTCCTCACGCCGTTCGCCGCGTTTCTCATCCGCCGCGGGGTCAGCCCCGACGCGGTCACCTTCATCGGCACGGCCGGTGTGGTGGCGGGAGCGCTGGTCTTCTTCCCGCGGGGAGAGTTCTTCTGGGGAACGATCGTCATCACCCTGTTCGTCTTCTCGGACCTCGTCGACGGCAACATGGCCCGTCAGCTGGGCCGCTCCAGCCGCTGGGGCGCCTTCCTGGACTCGACGCTCGACCGGGTGGCCGACAGCGCGATCTTCGGCGGCCTCGCCCTCTGGTACGCCGGATCCGGCGACGACAACATCCTCTGCGCCGTCTCCATCTTCTGTCTGGCGAGCGGCCAGGTGGTCTCGTACACGAAGGCACGCGGTGAGGCCATCGGCCTGCCCGTCGCCGTCAACGGCCTGGTGGAGCGCGCCGAGCGCCTGGTGATCTCGCTGGTCGCCGCGGGCCTCGCGGGCCTCCACAAGTTCGGTGTCCCCGGCATTCAGATCCTGCTGCCCATCGCCCTGTGGATCGTCGCGGCCGGCAGCATGGTCACCCTCGTCCAGCGTGTCGTGACCGTGCGCCGGGAGTCCGCGGAGGCGGACGCCGCGACCGCGTCCGGGGCGGGCTCCGGGGCGCAGGAGAGTGAGGCCGCGCAGTGAAGGACCGACTCACCGACGGGCTGTACGGGCTCGGCTGGAGCACCGTCAAGAAGCTCCCCGAACCCGTCGCCGAACGGCTCGGCAGGACCATCGCCGACACGGTCTGGAAGCGCCGCGGCAAGGGAGTGCTGCGCCTGGAGTCCAACCTCGCGCGCGTGGTGCCCGACGCGAGCCCGCAGCGGCTCGCCGAGCTCTCCAAGGCGGGCATGCGCTCCTACCTGCGCTACTGGATGGAGTCCTTCCGGCTGCCGTCCTGGAGCAGGGAACGCATCGCTGATGGCATCGACGTCAAGGACGTCCACCACCTCACCGACGGGCTCGCCGCCGGCAAGGGCGTCGTCCTCGCACTGCCCCACCTGGGCAACTGGGACCTCGCCGGCGCCTGGGTCACCACCAAGCTGGAGACCCCCTTCACGACGGTCGCCGAGCGCCTGAAGCCCGAGACGCTGTACGACCGCTTCGTCGCCTACCGCGAGAGCCTCGGCATGGAGGTCCTGCCGCACGAGGGCGGCGCCGCCTTCGGCACGCTGGCACGGCGGCTGCGCGCGGGCGGTCTCGTCTGTCTCGTCGCCGACCGCGACCTGTCGGCCTCCGGAGTCCCGGTCAAGTTCTTCGGAGACACCGCCCGGATGCCCGCCGGGCCCGCGCTGCTCGCCCAGCAGACCGGCGCCCTGTTGCTGCCCGTCACCCTCTGGTATGACGAGTCGCCCGTCATGAAGGGCCGTGTCCACCCCCCTGTCGAGGTCCCCGAGACAGGTACCCGGATCGAAAAGACGTCTGCCATGACACAGGCGCTGGCCGACGCCTTCGCCACCGGTATCGCCGACCATCCGGAGGACTGGCACATGCTGCAGCGACTGTGGCTCGCCGACCTGGAGCCCCGCCCCGACGCCGCGACCCGCCGGGCGGGGGAGCCCTCGTGAAGATCGGCATCGTCTGCCCCTACTCGTGGGACGTGCCGGGCGGCGTCCAGTTCCACATCCGCGATCTGGCGGAGCACCTCATCCGCCTCGGACACGAGGTCTCTGTACTGGCCCCGGCCGACGACGAGACACCGCTCCCGTCGTACGTCGTGTCGGCGGGACGCGCCGTTCCCGTGCCGTACAACGGCTCCGTCGCGCGGCTCAACTTCGGCTTCCTGTCCGCCGCGCGGGTGCGCCGCTGGCTGCACGACGGCACCTTCGACGTCATCCACATCCACGAGCCCACATCGCCCTCGCTGGGGCTGCTCACCTGCTGGGCCGCGCAGGGCCCGATCGTCGCGACGTTCCACACGTCCAACCCGCGCTCCCGGGCGATGATCGCCGCGTACCCGATCCTGCAGCCCGCCCTGGAGAAGATCAGCGCGCGCATCGCCGTGAGCGAGTACGCGCGCCGCACGCTCGTCGAACACCTCGGCGGCGACGCCGTCGTCATCCCGAACGGCGTCGACGTCGACTTCTTCGCCGAGGCCGAGCCCAAGCCCGAGTGGCAGGGGGAGACGATCGGCTTCATCGGCCGCATCGACGAGCCCCGCAAGGGCCTCCCCGTGCTGATGAAGGCGCTCCCGCAGATCTTCGCCGAGCGGCCGAACGCCCGCCTGCTGGTCGCGGGCCGCGGCGACGAGGAGGAGGCGGTGGCCCCGCTCCCCGCCGAACTCCGCTCCCGGGTGGAGTTCCTCGGCATGGTCAGCGACGAGGACAAGGCGCGGCTGCTGCGCAGCGTCGACCTGTACGTCGCGCCCAACACCGGCGGCGAGAGCTTCGGGATCATCCTCGTCGAGGCGATGTCCGCGGGCGCGCCCGTGCTCGCCAGCGACCTGGACGCCTTCGCGCAGGTCCTCGGCCAGGGCGCGGCGGGCGACCTGTTCAGCAACGAGGACGCGGAGTCCCTCGCCAAGTCGGCGGTACGTCTCCTCGCCGACCCCGAGCGCCGCGAGGGCCTGCGCGAGCGCGGCAGCGCGCACGTGCGGCGCTTCGACTGGTCGACGGTCGGCTCCGACATCCTCGCGGTGTACGAGACGGTCACGGACGGCGCGACGTCGGTCGCCGAGGACGAACGGGTGGGGCTGCGGGCGCGGTTCGGGCTCACGCGTACGTGACGTTCAGCGGCCACCCGGCGCGCTGCGGCGGTCCGCGGGTGCCCGGTGGCGGACCGCCGACCGTGGGGCGACTAGCCTGAACGTCCGTGACCTCCACTTTGATCTGGATCGCGGTAGCCCTCTTCGCGATCGGCCTCTACCTGAGCTGGACCGCCGGACGGCTCGACCGGCTGCACGCGCGCATCGACGCGTCCCGGGCCGCCCTCGACGCCCAACTGCTGCGCCGCGCCTCGGTCGCCCAGGAACTGGCCACCTCCGGAGTGCTCGACCCCGCCGCCTCGATCGTGCTCTACGAAGCGGCGCACGCGGCCCGGCAGGCCGAGGAGGAACAGCGCGAGGTCGCCGAGAGCGAGCTCAGCCAGGCGCTGCGGGCGATCTTCGGCGAGGTCCAGCAGGTCGAGGCCGTGCGTGAGGCTCCGGGCGGCGACGAGGCGGCCACCGAGCTCGCCGCGTCCGTACGCCGGGTGCCGATGGCCCGGCGCTTCCACAACGACTCCGTGCGCGCCGCCCGCGCCCTGCGCCGCCACCGCAAGGTCCGTTGGTTCCGCCTTGCCGGGCACGCGCCCTTCCCGATGGCCTTCGAGATGGACGACGAGCCGCCCACCGCGCTGGCCGACCGGGCGACTACGTAGAGACACAAAGTGCTGGTCACGCGGCTCTGACCTGGCACGTCCGGGAAAAATGAGCCACCGGTCATCCATTGGCCCTTGCTGTGGCCTGGTCGCCGGGCGTTTCCTCGGAGCTGTAGAAACCTTCTTCAGCGAGTGAGGTCAACTCCGTGTCCAGCACCCCTGACAGCACCAACCCGACGCCCGAGACCGGCACCGCGCGCGTGAAGCGCGGCATGGCCGAGCAGCTCAAGGGCGGCGTGATCATGGACGTCGTCAACGCCGAGCAGGCGAAGATAGCCGAGGACGCCGGCGCCGTGGCCGTCATGGCGCTGGAGCGGGTGCCCGCCGACATCCGCAAGGACGGCGGCGTGGCGCGGATGTCCGACCCGAACATGATCGAAGAGATCATCGAGGCCGTCTCGATCCCGGTCATGGCCAAGTCCCGCATCGGCCACTTCGTCGAGGCGCAGGTCCTGCAGTCGCTGGGTGTCGACTACATCGACGAGTCCGAGGTCCTCACCCCGGCCGACGAGGTCAACCACAGCGACAAGTTCGCCTTCACCACCCCGTTCGTGTGTGGTGCCACCAACCTGGGCGAGGCCCTGCGCCGCATCGCCGAGGGCGCGGCCATGATCCGCTCCAAGGGCGAGGCCGGCACCGGCAACGTGGTGGAGGCCGTCCGCCACCTGCGCCAGATCAAGAACGAGATCGCCAAGCTGCGCGGCTTCGACAACAACGAGCTGTACGCCGCCGCCAAGGACCTCCGCGCCCCCTACGAGCTGGTCAAGGAGACCGCCGAGCTCGGCAAGCTCCCGGTGGTCCTCTTCTCCGCCGGTGGCGTCGCCACCCCGGCCGACGCCGCCCTGATGCGCCAGCTCGGCGCCGAGGGCGTCTTCGTCGGCTCCGGCATCTTCAAGTCCGGCGACCCGGCCAAGCGCGCCGCCGCCATCGTGAAGGCCACCACCTTCTTCGACGACCCGAAGATCATCGCCGACGCCTCCCGCAACCTGGGCGAGGCCATGGTCGGCATCAACTGCGACACCCTGCCGGAGACCGAGCGCTACGCGAACCGAGGCTGGTAATGACCACTCCCGTAGTGGGCGTCCTCGCCCTTCAGGGGGACGTACGGGAGCACCTGATCGCCCTGGCCTCGGCGGACGCCGTGGCCAGGCCGGTCCGGCGCCCCGAAGAGCTCGCCGAGGTCGACGGCCTGGTCATCCCCGGCGGCGAGTCCACCACCATCTCCAAGCTGGCCACCCTCTTCGGCCTGATGGAGCCCCTCCGCGCGCGCGTGCGTGACGGTCTGCCCGTCTACGGCAGCTGCGCGGGCATGATCATGCTCGCCGACAAGATCCTCGACCCGCGCTCGGGCCAGGAGACGGTGGGCGGCATCGACATGATCGTGCGGCGCAACGCGTTCGGACGGCAGAACGAGTCGTTCGAGGCCGCCGTCGACGTCAAGGGTGTCGAAGGCGCCCCGGTCGAGGGCGTCTTCATCCGGGCTCCCTGGGTGGAGTCGATCGGCGCCGAGGTCGAGGTGCTCGCCGAGCACGAGGGCCACATCGTCGCCGTGCGCCAGGGCAACGCGCTCGCCACGTCCTTCCACCCCGAGCTGACGGGCGACCACCGCATCCACGCGCTGTTCGTGGAGATGGCGCGGGGTAACCCCCGCGCGGGATCCTTGTAGGATCTCCGGGGATCCCACCGGGGCCTTAAGGTCTGAAGGTCTGGGAGAGTTCGTACTGGTTGTTGGGTAACGCGAAGGAGACAGGCAGATGTCCGGCCACTCTAAATGGGCTACGACGAAGCACAAGAAGGCCGTGATCGACGCCAAGCGCGGCAAGCTCTTCGCGAAGATGATCAAGAACATCGAGGTCGCGGCCCGCACGGGCGGCGCCGACGTGTCCGGTAACCCGACCCTCTTCGACGCCATCCAGAAGGCCAAGAAGAGCTCGGTCCCGAACAAGAACATCGACTCCGCGGTCAAGCGCGGCGCCGGTCTCGAAGCCGGTGGCGCCGACTACGAGACGATCATGTACGAGGGCTACGGCCCGAACGGTGTCGCGGTGCTCATCGAGTGCCTCACCGACAACCGCAACCGCGCCGCCTCCGACGTGCGCGTCGCCATGACGCGCAACGGCGGCTCGATGGCCGACCCGGGCTCCGTGTCGTACCTCTTCAACCGCAAGGGCGTCGTCATCGTCCCCAAGGGCGAGCTGAGCGAGGACGACGTCCTCGGCGCCGTCCTCGACGCGGGCGCCGAAGAGGTCAACGACCTCGGCGAGACCTTCGAGGTGCTCAGCGAGGCCACCGATCTGGTCGCGGTCCGCACCGCGCTCCAGGAGGCCGGCATCGACTACGACTCGGCCGACGCCAACTTCGTCCCCACCATGCAGGTCGAGCTGGACGAGGACGGCGCCCGGAAGATCTTCAAGCTGATCGACGCCCTGGAGGACAGCGACGACGTGCAGAACGTCTTCGCCAACTTCGACGTCTCGGACGAGGTCATGGCGAAGGTCGACGCGTAAGCGGCAGCTCGCGCAGTTCCCCGCGCCCCCTATGGGGCGCGCATGGGCCGACGGGACACGCCCCGTCGGCCCATCGCGTTGTCAGAGGGACCCGATAGCCTGCACGGACAGGCAAAAGGGGAGGGCTTACGTGCGCGTGCTGGGAGTCGACCCGGGACTCACCCGGTGCGGTGTCGGTGTCGTCGAGGGCGTCGCCGGACGACCGTTGACCATGCGCGGCGTCGGAGTCGTGCGGACCCCGGCCGACGCCGAGTTGGGCCACCGCCTCGTCGCCATCGAGCAGGGCATCGAGCAGTGGCTCGACGAGTACGTCCCCGAAGTCCTCGCCGTGGAGCGGGTGTTCAGCCAGCACAACGTACGCACGGTCATGGGCACCGCCCAGGCCAGCGCCGTCGCCATGCTCTGCGCGTCGCGCCGCGGCATCCCCGTCGCCCTGCACACCCCCAGCGAGGTCAAGGCCGCCGTCACCGGCAGCGGCCGCGCGGACAAGGCCCAGGTCGGGGCGATGGTCACCCGCCTCCTGCGGCTCGACGCACCCCCGAAGCCCGCCGACGCCGCGGACGCCCTGGCCCTCGCCATCTGCCACATCTGGCGCGCCCCGGCGCAGAACCGCCTCCAACAGGCCGTCGCCCAGAACCGCCTGCAACAGGCAGCGGCCCTGCACGCCACGAGAAACCCCGCACCCCAGAAAGGCCGTACCGCATGATCGCCTTCGTCAGCGGCCCCGTCGCCGCCCTCGCCCCCGATACCGCGGTGGTCGAGGTCGGCGGCATCGGCATGGCCGTCCAGTGCACGCCCAACACGCTCTCCACGCTCCGGGTGGGCCAGCAGACCAAGCTCGCCACCTCCCTGGTCGTACGAGAGGACTCCCTCACCCTGTACGGCTTCGCGGACGACGACGAGCGCCAGACCTTCGAGCTGCTCCAGACCGCGAGCGGCGTCGGCCCGCGCCTCGCCCAGGCCATGCTCGCCGTGCACACCCCCGACGCCCTGCGCCGCGCGGTCTCCACCGGTGACGAGAAGGCGCTCACCGCCGTCCCCGGCATCGGCAAGAAGGGCGCCCAGAAGCTCCTCCTCGAGTACAAGGACCGCCTCGGCGAGCCCCTCGGCACCGGCGGCCCCGCGATCGGCAAGGCCGTCACCGCGGGCTGGCGCGACCAGCTGCACGCCGCGCTCATCGGCCTCGGGTACGCCACGCGCGAGGCCGACGAGGCCGTCGCCGCCGTCACCCCGCAGGCCGAGGCCACCGAGGGCACACCGCAGGTCGGCCAGCTCCTCAAGGCCGCACTCCAGACCCTGAACCGCACCCGCTAGCCCCACCCGTAAGCACCCGCCGCCCCCCTTGAACCGCATCGCGAGGCACACCGCATGAACTGGGACGACACGACCGACGACGCTGCCGGCGCGGCCGAGCGGCTCGTCGGGCCCGCCGAGGAGCGGCTGGTGGACTCCGTCGCCGACGGCGAGGACCAGGCGGTCGAGGCCGCCCTGCGCCCCAAGGACCTGGGCGAGTTCATCGGCCAGGAGAAGGTCCGCGAGCAGCTCGACCTGGTGCTGCGGGCGGCCCGCGCGCGGGGCGCCACCGCCGACCACGTGCTGCTCTCCGGAGCCCCCGGCCTCGGCAAGACCACCCTCTCGATGATCATCGCCGCCGAGATGGGCGCCCCGATCCGCATCACCAGCGGCCCCGCCATCCAGCACGCGGGCGACCTCGCCGCGATCCTCTCCTCCCTCCAGGAGGGCGAGGTCCTCTTCCTCGACGAGATCCACCGGATGTCGCGGCCCGCCGAGGAAATGCTCTACATGGCCATGGAGGACTTCCGTGTCGACGTCATCGTCGGCAAGGGCCCCGGCGCCACCGCCATCCCCCTCGAACTGCCGCCCTTCACCCTCGTCGGCGCCACCACGCGCGCGGGCCTGCTGCCCCCGCCGCTGCGCGACCGCTTCGGCTTCACCGCGCACATGGAGTTCTACGAACCCGCGGAGCTGGAGCGCGTCGTCCACCGCTCCGCCCAGCTCCTCGACGTGGAGATCGACCCGGCAGGCGCCGCCGAGATCGCGGGCCGCTCGCGCGGCACGCCCCGTATCGCCAACCGCCTGCTGCGCCGCGTCCGGGACTACGCCCAGGTCAAGGCCGACGGCCGGATCGACCGCGAGATCGCCGGCGCGGCCCTCGCGGTCTACGAAGTGGACGGACGGGGCCTCGACCGCCTCGACCGGGCGGTCCTGGACGCCCTGCTCAAGCTGTTCGGCGGCGGTCCCGTCGGCCTTTCGACGCTCGCGGTCGCGGTGGGGGAGGAGCGCGAGACGGTCGAGGAGGTGGCGGAGCCCTTCCTCGTACGGGAGGGACTGCTCGCCCGCACCCCGCGCGGCCGCGTCGCGACCCCCGCGGCATGGGCGCACCTCGGCCTGGTGCCGCCGCGGCAGACGGGCGGAAAGGGACAACAGGACCTGTTCGGGGCGTGATATCGGCGAGACAGTGCCGCGGCCGAAGGACAACGGCGCGGATAGTCGACCCCTCAGGAACTGCGGTGCCATGCTGAGCGTTGTTCGTTAGGTGCGGACTCGCTTAGACTCCGCCGATGCCGCCCTTGCGGGCGGCGTACCCACCCCCATCCCAATGGCCGCTTACCTGCGCGGTCGTGCGAAGGAAACTCCGTCCCGTGAATATCGTGACCCTCCTCCCGTTCATCGTGCTCATCGGGGCCATGTTCCTGATGACCCGGTCTGCCAAGAAGAAGCAGCAGGCCGCCGCGCAGATGCGTAACGAGATGCAGCCCGGCACCGGCATCCGCACGATCGGTGGCATGTACGCCACCGTCAAGGAGGTTCACGACGAAGCCGTCCTCCTTGAGGTGGCTCCCGGTGTCCACGCGGTGTACGCGAAGAACTCGATCGGCGCCGTTCTCGCCGACGACGAGTACAACCGCATCGTGCACGGCACCGAGGACGACCTGAACGAGGACGACGCCCCCGTCGTTCCGGACGACGCCTCCTCCCTGACCGAGACCGACGAGCCCGCCGACGCTTCCGCCGACTCGCCCATCGACCTCGGCAAGAAGGACACGGCCGCCGGGACCGACGACGCGGAGCCGAAGAAGACCGACGGCGAGTCCGACGCGAAGTAGTCACGGCCGGGGCCCGTGGGGCGCGCCGCTCGCGCGCCACGGGCCCCGGATCACGTGCGTTTCGCGCCGAATCCCGACACCACTTCATGGCCGCCCGCCCGGGCCTCCCCGCACCGCAAGGGGACAGACCGGACGCCGGGCGGTTGGACAGGGAGAACGAGAAGGTGGCAGCACCCAAGAAGGGCCGAAGGCAGAGCGCTCCCGGCAAGCCGGGACGCTCACTGGTCTTCATCCTGATCGCCCTCGTGGCGCTGACCGGGGGAATGTTCCTTTCCGGGCACACCACGCCGCGCCTGGGCATCGACCTCGCCGGTGGCACGAGCATCACGCTCGAGGCGAAGAACGAGCCCGGTCAGAAGAACGCGATCAACCCGACCAACATGAACACCGCGGTTGACATCATCAACAACCGCGTCAACGGCCTGGGTGTGTCCGAGGCCGAGGTTCAGACCCAGGGCGACAAGAACATCATTGTCAACATCCCCAAGGGTTCGAACGAGAAGCAGGCGCGCGAGCAGGTCGGTACGACCGCTCAGCTCTACTTCCGTCCGGTGATCACGCAGACCAGCGGCGCGCCGACGCCCGAGCCGTCCCCCAGCCCCTCGTCCGGAACGGACAAGGACAAGGCCACCGGCAAGGCGACGGACAAGGCGACCGACAAGGCCACCGACAAGGCGACGGACAAGGCCACCGACAAGGCGACCTCCCCCACCGCTTCCCCGTCGACCCAGGGCCGCGCCGTCAGCGAGGCCCTGAAGGCGGACGACCCCACGCCGTCGGACAAGGCCAAGGACGGTGACGACGGCAAGAAGAAGGACGAGACGCCGACGCCCGACCCGGCCACCGCCAAGCTCCAGGAGCAGTTCACGAAGCTGGACTGCACCGACAAGAAGGCCCGCGCCGCGGCCGGCCAGGGCGTCAAGCCCTCCGAGCCCACCATCGCGTGCGGCAAGAGCCCCGACGGCAAGTCGTGGGACAAGTTCATCCTGGCCCCGGCCGAGCTGAACGGTAAGGACGTCGACGACGCCAAGGCGACCATCAACCAGCAGTCCGGTGCCTGGGTCGTCAACATGGAATTCACCAAGGGCGGCTCGAAGAAGTTCTCGAAGGTCACCAGCAAGCTGTCGCAGCAGCAGCCCCCGCAGAACCAGTTCGCGATCGTCCTGGACCGCGAGGTGGCCTCCGCGCCCAGCGTCAACACGACCCTGAGCGCCAACGCCGAGATCTCCGGCAGCTTCAACCAGGAGTCCGCCAAGGACCTGGCGAACATCCTGTCGTACGGCGCCCTGCCGCTCACCTTCCACGAGCAGAGCGTCACCACGGTGAGCCCGGCGCTCGGCGGCGAGCAGCTGCAGGCGGGCCTCATCGCGGGCGCCATCGGCCTCGCGCTGGTCATCATCTACCTGGTCGCCTACTACCGCGGCCTCTCGCTCATCGCCATCGCGAGCCTCCTGGTCTCCGCGGCGCTGACGTACACGATCATGACGCTGCTCGGCCCGACCATTAAGTTCGCGCTGAACCTGCCCGCCGTCTGCGGTGCGATCGTCGCGATCGGCATCACGGCGGACTCCTTCATCGTGTTCTTCGAGCGCGTACGGGACGAGATCCGCGAGGGCCGCACGCTGCGTCCCGCCGTCGAGCGGGGCTGGCCGCGCGCCCGGCGCACCATCCTGGTCTCCGACTTCGTGTCGTTCCTCGCCGCCGCCGTGCTCTTCGTCGTCACGGTCGGCAAGGTGCAGGGCTTCGCGTTCACGCTCGGCCTGACCACGCTGCTCGACGTCGTCGTCGTCTTCTTCTTCACGAAGCCGCTGATGACCCTCATGGCCCGCAAGAAGTTCTTCGCCAACGGCCACAAGTGGTCCGGCCTCGACCCGGAGCGGCTCGGCGCCAAGCCCCCGCTGCGCCGGTCCCGCCGCACCACCGCTCCCCCCGCCGGCCCTGTCGACCCGAAGGAGGCGTGAGATGTCGAAGCTCGGCAATCTCGGCGCCAGGCTCTACCGCGGTGAGGTCGGCTACGACTTCGTCGGCAAGCGCAAGATCTGGTACGGCATCTCGATACTGATCACCATCACGGCCATCGTCGGCCTGGCGGTGCGCGGCCTGAACATGGGCATCGAGTTCGAGGGCGGCGCCGTCTTCAACACCCCGAAGACCAGCGTCTCGGTCTCCCAGGCCGAGGAGGCCGCGGAGAAGGCCTCCGGTCACGACGCGATCGTCCAGAAGCTGGGCGACAACGAAATGCGCATCCAGATCGCCGGTGTGGACATCAAGAAGTCCGACCAGATCAAGAAGGCGCTCGCCGAGGACCTGGACGTCAAGGCCGCCGACATCAACGCCGACCTGGTGGGCCCCAGCTGGGGTGAGCAGATCGCCAACAAGGCCTGGCAGGGCCTGGCGATCTTCATGGTGCTCGTGGTGATCTACCTGGCCATCGCCTTCGAGTGGCGCATGGCCCTGGCGGCACTCATCGCACTGATCCACGACATCACCATCACCGTGGGTGTGTACGCGCTGGTCGGCTTCGAGGTCACCCCGGGTACGGTGATCGGTCTGCTGACCATCCTCGGTTACTCGCTCTACGACACGGTGGTGGTCTTCGACAGCTTGAAGGAGCAGTCGAAGGACATCACCAAGCAGACCGGGCACACCTACAGCGAACTCGCCAACCGCAGCATCAACGGCACCCTGGTGCGCTCCATCAACACCACGGTCGTCGCGCTGCTCCCGGTGGCGGGCCTGCTCTTCATCGGTGGCGGTGTCCTGGGCGCGGGCATGCTCAACGACATCTCGCTGTCGCTGTTCGTCGGCCTCGCGGCCGGTGCGTACTCCTCGATCTTCATCGCCACGCCGCTCGTCGCCGACTTCAAGGAGCGCGAGCCGCAGATGAAGGCCCTCAAGAAGCGGGTGTTCGCCAAGCGCGCGGCGGCCGCCGCCAAGGGCGAGTCCGTGGACGCGCCGGAGTCCGCCGGTGCAGGGGAGCCGCAGGACGTCGTGGTCGGTGACGCCGCCCCGGCCGTCGTCGGTCCGCGCACCCAGCCCGCGTCGCGCGGCCGCGGCAAGGGCCGTCCTTCCGGGAAGCGCCGATGACCGAGCTCGCCGGCGTCACGGAGCTGCTGCTCAGCCGCATCCGTGACGTCCCCGACTACCCGGTGCCGGGCGTGATGTTCAAGGACATCACGCCGCTGCTCGCCGACCCGGTCGCGTTCGCCGCGCTCACGGAGACGCTCGCCGACCTCAGCGTGCGGCACGGCGCCACGAAGATCGTCGGCCTGGAGGCCCGTGGCTTCATCCTCGGCGCCCCCGTCGCACTCCGCGCCGGGCTCGGCTTCATCCCCGTACGCAAGGCGGGCAAGCTCCCCGGAGCGACGCTGAAGCAGAGCTACGACCTGGAGTACGGCAGCGCCGAGATCGAGGTGCACGCCGAGGACCTGGACGCGGGCGACCGCGTCATGGTCATCGACGACGTCCTCGCCACCGGCGGCACCGCGGCGGCCTCGCTGGACCTGATCCGCCGCTCGGGCGCCGAGGTGGCCGGAGTCGCGGTCCTCATGGAGCTCGGCTTCCTCGACGGCCGCCGGAAGCTGGAGCAGGCCTTGGGCGGGGCGCCGCTGGAGGCGCTGATCACCGTCTGAGGCACTGAGACGGTCCGCAGGACGGCACGACGGGCGTTCCGGTATCCACCGGGACGCCCGTCGCCCGTTGTCGTGCCGGCCGATTCCCTCGGCCGGCCCGCAGCGGGGGACCCGCCGGGAATCGGACACCCGCCCCTCGCGTTTCTCCTGTACAGAGCTGTCTCACCGGCCGAAGGCGAGCCGAAGGCCCAGGGTCGATACCATGGACTCTTCGGGGCCTGACCGGGGGACCCCGATCGCGCACAGGGAGCGCTCTTGCCAGACGAGTCCCAGCCACTCACCGCCGCCAAGGCCGCGCAGAAGGCCCAGCAGGCCTCGGCGGCCTCAGCCGCGCCCGCGAAAAAGGCAGAAGGCGGGCAGGGCGGCACGTCCGCGCAGCGCGCCCAGGGAGAGGTCGCCCGGGGCGACAAACCGGCCGAGCAGCCCCGCCCGAAGCCGCCCGCGGACCACCACCCGACAGCTCCCGCGATCCGGCCGGCCACCGGCCAGCCCGCGCGTTCCGGCTCCTCCAACCGCGTCCGGGCCCGGCTCGCCCGGCTCGGCGTCCAGCGCTCGAACCCGTACAACCCGGTCCTGGAGCCCCTCCTGCGCATAGTGCGCAGCAACGACCCCAAGATCGAGTCGTCCACGCTCCGCCAGATCGAGCGGGCCTACCAGGTCGCCGAGCGCTGGCACCGCGGCCAGAAGCGCAAGAGCGGCGACCCGTACATCACGCACCCGCTCGCCGTGACGACCATCCTCGCCGAGCTGGGCATGGATCCGGCCACCCTGATGGCGGGGCTGCTCCACGACACCGTCGAGGACACCGAGTACGGCCTGGACACCCTCAAGCGCGACTTCGGCGACCAGGTCGCGCTGCTCGTCGACGGCGTCACCAAGCTGGACAAGGTCAAGTTCGGCGAGGCCGCGCAGGCCGAGACCGTGCGCAAGATGGTCGTCGCCATGGCCAAGGACCCCCGCGTCCTGGTCATCAAGCTCGCCGACCGCCTGCACAACATGCGCACGATGCGGTACCTGAAGCGCGAGAAGCAGGAGAAGAAGGCCCGCGAGACCCTGGAGATCTACGCTCCGCTGGCGCACCGCCTGGGCATGAACACCATCAAGTGGGAGCTGGAGGACCTCGCCTTCGCGATCCTCTACCCCAAGATGTACGACGAGATCGTGCGCCTCGTCGCCGAGCGGGCCCCCAAGCGCGACGAGTACCTCGCCATAGTGACCGACGAGGTCCAGGCCGACCTCAGGTCCGCCCGCATCAAGGCCACCGTCACCGGCCGCCCGAAGCACTACTACAGCGTCTACCAGAAGATGATCGTGCGAGGCCGGGACTTCGCGGAGATCTACGACCTGGTGGGTATCCGGGTACTTGTCGACACCGTCCGCGACTGTTACGCCGCGCTCGGCACCGTGCACGCGCGATGGAACCCGGTCCCCGGCCGGTTCAAGGACTACATCGCGATGCCGAAGTTCAACATGTACCAGTCGCTGCACACGACGGTCATCGGCCCCAACGGCAAGCCCGTCGAGCTCCAGATCCGCACGTTCGACATGCACCGCCGCGCCGAGTACGGCATCGCCGCGCACTGGAAGTACAAGCAGGAGGCCGTCGCCGGCGCCTCCAAGGTACGCACCGACGTGCCGCGGAAGGCCGGCGGCAAGGACGACCACCTCAACGACATGGCGTGGCTGCGCCAGCTCCTGGACTGGCAGAAGGAGACCGAGGACCCCAGCGAGTTCCTGGAGTCGCTGCGCTTCGACCTGTCGCGCAACGAGGTCTTCGTGTTTACGCCGAAGGGCGACGTCATAGCGCTTCCGGCGGGCGCCACCCCCGTCGACTTCTCGTACGCGGTGCACACCGAGGTGGGCCACCGCACCATAGGCGCACGGGTCAACGGCCGCCTCGTACCGCTCGAATCGACCCTGGACAACGGCGACCTGGTGGAGGTCTTCACCTCGAAGGCCGCGGGCGCGGGCCCCTCCCGCGACTGGCTCGGCTTCGTCAAGTCGCCGCGGGCGCGCAACAAGATCCGCGCGTGGTTCTCCAAGGAGCGCCGTGACGAGGCCATCGAGCAGGGCAAGGACGCCATCGCGCGCGCCATGCGCAAGCAGAACCTGCCGATCCAGCGGATTCTGACGGGCGACTCGCTCGTCACGCTCGCGCACGAGATGCGCTACCCGGACATCTCCTCGCTGTACGCGGCCATCGGCGAAGGCCACGTCACCGCGCAGTCCGTCGTGCAGAAGCTCGTCCAGGCGCTCGGCGGCGAGGAGGCCGCCAACGAGGACATCGCCGAGAGCGCGCCGCCCTCGCGCGGCCGCAGCAAGCGCCGCTCCAACGCCGACCCGGGCGTCGTCGTCAAGGGCGTCGAGGACGTGTGGGTCAAGCTGGCCCGCTGCTGCACGCCCGTGCCCGGCGACCCCATCATCGGCTTCGTCACGCGCGGCAGCGGCGTCTCGGTGCACCGCAGCGACTGCGTGAACGTGGACTCCCTCTCGCGCGAGCCCGAGCGGATCCTGGAAGTCGAGTGGGCGCCCACCCAGTCGTCGGTCTTCCTGGTCGCCATCCAGGTCGAGGCCCTGGACCGCTCGCGCCTCCTGTCGGACGTCACGCGCATCCTCTCGGACCAGCACGTGAACATCCTGTCGGCGGCCGTGCAGACCTCCCGCGACCGCGTCGCCACGAGCCGCTTCACTTTCGAGATGGGCGACCCCAAGCACCTGGGCCACGTGCTCAAGGCGGTCAGGGGCGTGGAGGGCGTGTACGACGTGTACCGGGTGACGTCGGCGCGCAGGCCGTAAACGCGGTACTACGTAGAACGGCTCCCGCACATCGCGTGCGGGAGCCGTTCTACGTAGCGTGGTGAAAACTCAGCCGCCGAACTCGTGCAGGCCCTTCAGAGCCTGGTCGAGCAGTGCCTGGCGGCCGTCGAGCTCCTTCTGGAGCTTGTCGGCCTTGGCGTTGTTGCCCGCGGCGCGCGCCTTGTCGATCTGCTCGACCAGCTTGTCCACGGCGGCCTGCAGCTGACCGGTGAGACCCTCGGCCCGAGCCCGTGCCTCCGGGTTCGTCCGGCGCCACTCGGCCTCCTCGGACTCCTGCAGCGCACGCTCCACGGCGTGCATCCGGCCCTCGACCTTCGGGCGGGCGTCACGCGGGACGTGGCCGATGGCCTCCCAGCGCTCGTTGATGGCCCGGAACGCGGCACGGGCCGTCTTCAGGTCCGTCACCGGGACGAGCTTCTCGGCCTCGGCGGCCAGCTCCTCCTTGAGCTTCAGGTTCTCGCCCTGCTCGGCGTCGCGCTCCGCGAAGACCGCGCTGCGCGCCGCGAAGAAGACGTCCTGGGCGCCGCGGAAGCGGTTCCACAGATCGTCCTCGTGCTCGCGCTGGGCGCGGCCCGCGGCCTTCCAGTCGGCCATCAGCTCGCGGTACCGCGCGGCCGTCGGACCCCAGTCCGTCGAGCCCGAAAGGGCCTCGGCCTCGGCGACCAGCTTCTCCTTGGCCTTGCGGGCGTCCTCGCGCTGCGCGTCCAGCGAGGCGAAGTGCGCCTTGCGGCGCTTGGAGAACGCCGAGCGCGCGTGCGAGAACCGGTGCCACAGTTCGTCATCCGATTTGCGGTCCAGACGCGGCAGACCCTTCCAGGTGTCCACCAGGGCCCGCAGCCGCTCACCGGCCGCCCGCCACTGCTCGCTCTGGGCCAGCTCCTCGGCCTCGACGACCAGCGCCTCCTTGGCGTGCCGCGCCTCGTCGGACTGCTTGGCCTTCTGCGCCTTGCGCTCCTCGCGGCGGGCCTCGACGGTCTCCACCAGCTTGTCGAGCCGCTTGCTCAGGGCGTCCAGATCACCGACCGCGTGCGCCTCGTCGACCTGCTGACGCAGGTGGTCGATGGCGGTCATCGCGTCCTTGGCCGACAGATCGGTCGTCTTCACCCGGCGCTCGAGAAGTCCGATCTCGACGACCAGACCGTCGTACTTGCGCTCGAAGTAGGCCAGGGCCTCATCAGGAGATCCTGCCTGCCACGAACCGACCACTCGCTCGCCGCCGTCGGCCGTACGCACGTACACGGTCCCCGTCTCGTCGACGCGGCCCCACGGGTCGCTGCTCACAGCGCCTCCTCCACATGATGCCTGCGCAGGGCCTCGGGGCCCCCGGCATCGTCCACAGTTTCGTCACCGCCAACATAGGCGACCGGCGGGGCGGCTGTCCGCATCCCGCACGACCGAAGTTTGCCTGGCGGCGCTCAGGATTTGGTGACGGTGGCCTTGTCGATGACGACCGTCGCGTTGGGGGCGCCGTCGCCCTGCCCGCTGCTCTCGCCGGCTGCGGCGATCTTCTTCAAGACCTTCATCCCCGAATCGGAAATGGTCCCGAACGGTGTGTAGTCGGGCGGCAGCTGACTGTCCTGGTAGACGAGGAAGAACTGGCTGCCGCCGGTGTTCCTGCCCTTCTTCGCCCGGGCGTCGTACTGGTTCGCCATGGCGACCGTGCCGGCCGGATACACGTTCCCCTTCAGGCGCTTGTCCTTCAGGTTCTCGTCCGGGATCTGGTAGCCGGGGGTGCCCTTCCCGGTCCCCTTCGGGTCGCCGCACTGGAGGACGTAGATGCCGCCGGTGGTCAGGCGGTGGCACTTGGTGTGGTCCAAGTAGCCCTTGTTCACCAGGAAGTTGAAGGAGTTGACGGTGCGCGGTGCCTTCGCCGCGTCCAGGTCGAGGCCGATGTCACCGCACGTCGTCCTCAGGTCCATCGTGTAGTCGGCCGACTTGTCGATGGTGAGCGCCGGCTCCTTCTTGAAGCTCAGCGGCTTCACCTTGCCGGGCGCCGCCTTCTCGCACGGGTCCTTCGGCGCGCTGTCGGCCCGCGCGTCCGCGTCGTCCCCGTCGAAGGCCCCGGCCGCATACGACACGGCGCCACCGGCCACGACCACCGCGAGGGTCCCCGCGATCACCGCGTTGCGCGCCCGTACCCGGCGCCGCGCGGCCTCGCGCCGCTCCTGCTGCCGCAAGAACTTCTCCCGCGCGAGCTGCTTGCGCCGCTGTTCCTGGCTGACCACCGGCTCTTCTCCCCTTCTCCCGCGCATGTCTCGTCATGCGCTGCGTAGTGCCCCGTACCGTATATGGGTTACCTGTGGAATCGGCAGCGCCGGTAGGCTCTGATCTGCCGCGTTCTCCCGCCGGAGCCCGCGGCTCCCTCCCGCCGGACGACGAATGAAGGACGATCGTGCTGATTGCCGGGTTCCCCGCCGGGGCCTGGGGGACCAACTGCTACGTGGTCGCCCCCGCCGCGGGCGAGGAGTGCGTGATCATCGACCCGGGCCACCAGGCCGCCCAGGGAGTCGAGGACGCACTCAAGAAGCATCGGCTCAAGCCCGTCGCGGTCATCCTCACCCACGGCCACATCGACCACGTCGCCTCGGTCGTCCCGGTGTGCGGAGCGCACGACGTACCCGCGTGGATCCATCCCTCGGACCGGTACATGATGAGCGACCCCGAGAAGGCCCTCGGGCGCTCCATCGGGATGCCGCTCATGGGCGAGCTGACCGTGGGGGAGCCGGACGACCTGCGCGAGCTGAGCGACGGCGCGGGGCTGAAGCTGGCGGGGCTCGACTTCACCGTCGCGCACGCGCCGGGCCATACGAAGGGGTCGGTGACCTTCCAGATGCCCGAGACGGCCGAGATCCCCTCGGTCTTCTTCTCGGGCGATCTGCTCTTCGCCGGCTCCATCGGACGCACCGACCTGCCCGGCGGCAGCCACCCCGAGATCCTCCGGTCGCTGGCCCGCGTGTGCCTGCCGCTCGACGACTCGACCGTGGTGCTGTCCGGCCACGGCCCCCAGACATCCATCGGCCAGGAGCGCGCCACCAACCCGTATCTGCGGCAGGTGGCCGCCGGCCTGGGCGCGGACCCGACGTCCGCCCCGCGACGAGGAATGTGACGAGAGAACTCCCGTGAGCACCTTCAAGGCCCCCAAGGGCACGTACGACCTGCTTCCGCCCGACTCCGCGAAGTTCCTCGCGGTGCGCGAGGCGATCGCCGCGCCGCTGCGCAACTCCGGCTACGGCTACATCGAGACGCCCGGCTTTGAGAACGTCGAACTCTTCGCGCGCGGTGTCGGTGAGTCCACCGACATCGTCACCAAGGAGATGTACGCCTTCACCACCAAGGGCGGCGACGAGCTCGCGCTGCGCCCCGAAGGCACCGCCTCCGTGCTGCGCGCGGCGCTGGAGGGCAACCTCCACAAGGCGGGCAACCTCCCTGTCAAGCTCTGGTACTCCGGCTCGTACTACCGCTACGAGCGCCCTCAGAAGGGCCGCTACCGCCACTTCTCCCAGGTCGGCGCCGAGGCGATCGGCGCCGAGGACCCGGCGCTCGACGCCGAGCTGATCATCCTGGCGGACCAGGCGTACCGCGCCCTCGGCCTGCGGAACTTCCGCATCCTGCTCAACTCGCTGGGCGACAAGGAGTGCCGTCCCGTCTACCGCGCCGCGCTCCAGGAGTTCCTGCGCGGCCTGGACCTGGACGAGGAGACACGTCGACGTATCGAC
The DNA here is from genome assembly GCF_044903205.1 of Streptomyces sp. NPDC029674. Classification (NCBI taxonomy): domain Bacteria; kingdom Bacillati; phylum Actinomycetota; class Actinomycetes; order Kitasatosporales; family Streptomycetaceae; genus Streptomyces; species Streptomyces sp. NPDC029674. The sequence continues at coordinate 157,365 of NZ_JBJDPY010000014.1, read as the reverse complement.
ATCAACCCGCTGCGCGTCCTCGACGACAAGCGGGCCGACGTCCAGAAGCAGCTGGTGGGCGCGCCCTCGCTGCGTGACTACCTGTGCGACGCGTGCAAGGCCTACCACGAGCAGGTCCGCGAGCTGATCACGGCGGCGGGCGTCGCCTTCGAGGACGACGAGAAGCTCGTCCGCGGCCTGGACTACTACACCCGCACGACCTTCGAGTTCGTCCACGACGGCCTGGGCTCGCAGTCCGCGGTCGGCGGCGGCGGCCGCTACGACGGCCTGTCCGAGATGATCGGCGGCCCCTCGCTGCCCTCGGTCGGCTGGGCGCTCGGAGTGGACCGCACCGTGCTCGCCCTGGAGGCGGAGGGCGTCGAGCTCGAACTGCCCGCCGCCACCAGCGTCTTCGCGGTGCCGCTCGGCGAGGAGGCGCGCCGCGTCCTCTTCGCCAAGGTGACGGAGCTGCGCAAGGCAGGCGTCCCGGCGGACTTCTCGTACGGCGGAAAGGGCCTGAAGGGCGCGATGAAGAACGCCAACCGCAGTGGCGCGCGCTTCACCGTCGTCGCCGGCGAGCGCGACCTGGCGGACGGCGTCGTCCAGCTCAAGGACATGGAGTCCGGGGAGCAGGACGCGGTAGCGGTGGACGACATCGTGACGGTCCTGAAGGACCGGCTCGGAAAGTAGCGCCCCGCCCCGTCCGTCCCTCGTCCGTGCCTGCTTGTGTCCATCGGAGGGTGGACACACAGGCGCGTACGGCACAATGTGCGTGCCCGCGGACACCTCGAGCGACGGAACGGCGTGATGAGCAAAACGATGTCAGCGAAGGACGACGCCTCGGACGAGCGGGAGCGCGCGCACGCTCCCGGTGCCGTCGGCGGAAGCCGCGCGCTCGCCCTGCTGCTGGTGATCACGGGCGCCGCCGGACTGCTCGCCTCCTGGGTCATCACCATCGACAAGTTCGAGCTCCTGAAGGACCCGGACTTCCAGCCGGGGTGCAGCATCAACCCGGTCGTCGCCTGCGGCAGCATCATGAAGAGCGAGCAGGCGGAGGCCTTCGGGTTCCCCAACCCGATGCTGGGCCTGGTCACCTACGGCATCGTGGTCTGCGTCGGCATGAGCCTGCTCGCCGGGGCCCGCTTCCCGCGCTGGTACTGGCTCACGTTCAACGCGGGCGCGCTCTTCGGTGTCGGGTTCTGCACCTGGCTGATGATCCAGTCGCTCTACCACATCAACGCGCTCTGCCTCTGGTGCACCCTGGCCTGGATCGCCACGCTCCTGATGTTCTGGTACATCACGTCCTTCAACATCCGGGCCGGATTCCTGCCCGCGCCGGCCTGGGCCAAGAGCTTCCTGGCCGACTTCACCTGGGCGCTGCCGGTGATGCACACCGGCGTCATCGCCATGCTGATCCTCACCCGCTGGGGCGCCGACCTCTGGGCCTGAGCGGGCGGCCCGAGCTCCCGGAGGGATTGTCAGTGGGGTGACATAGGGTTCTTGACGTGGAGCCCGACCTGTTCACCGCCGCAGCCGAAGACCGCCAGGAAAAGGACCCGTCCAGCAGTCCCCTGGCCGTCCGGATGCGCCCGCGTACCCTCGACGAAGTCGTCGGCCAGCAGCATCTGCTGAAGCCGGGCTCGCCCCTGCGCCGCCTCGTCGGCGAGGGCGGCGGAGGCCCCGCAGGACCCTCGTCGGTCTTCCTGTGGGGCCCGCCGGGCATCGGCAAGACGACTCTCGCGTACGTCGTCTCGAAGGCCACGAACAAGCGATTCGTCGAGCTCTCGGCGATCACCGCGGGCGTGAAGGAAGTGCGCGCCGTCATCGACGGCGCCCGCAGGGCGATGGGCGGCCACGGCAAGGAGACCGTCCTCTTCCTCGACGAGATCCACCGCTTCAGCAAGGCCCAGCAGGACTCCCTGCTGCCGGCCGTCGAGAACCGCTGGGTGACGCTCATCGCGGCGACCACCGAGAACCCGTACTTCTCGATCATCTCCCCGCTCCTGTCCCGCTCCCTGCTCCTCACCCTCGAACCGCTCACCGACGACGACCTGCGCGCCCTGCTGCGCCGGGCGCTCATCGACGAGCGGGGACTGGCCGGCGCGGTCCAGCTGCCCGAGGAGGCCGAGGAGCACCTGCTGCGCATCGCCGGCGGCGACGCCCGCCGCGCGCTCACCGCCCTGGAGGCGGGCGCGGGCTCGGCCCTCGCCAAGGGCGAGCAGGAGATCACCCTCCAGACCCTGGAGGAGTCGGTCGACCGGGCCGCCGTGAAGTACGACCGCGACGGCGACCAGCACTACGACGTCGCGAGCGCCCTCATCAAGTCCATCCGCGGCTCGGACGTGGACGCAGCCCTGCACTACCTGGCCCGCATGATCGAGGCGGGCGAGGACCCCCGCTTCATCGCCCGGCGCCTGATGATCTCCGCCAGCGAGGACATCGGCCTCGCCGATCCGACCGCGCTGCCCACCGCCGTCGCCGCCGCCCAGGCCGTCGCCATGATCGGCTTCCCGGAAGCGGCGCTCACCCTCAGCCACGCGACGATCGCGCTCGCCCTGGCGCCGAAGTCGAACGCCGCGACGATCGCGATCCAGCAGGCCCAGGCCGACGTCCGGTGCGGCCTCGCCGGACCCGTCCCGCCCCACCTGCGCGACGGCCACTACAAGGGCGCCGCCAAGCTCGGCCACGCCCAGGGGTACGTGTACCCGCACGACGTCCCCGGCGGCATCGCCGCCCAGCAGTACGCGCCGGACACCATCGAGGGCAAGCGCTACTACCAGCCCACGAGGTACGGCGCCGAGGCGCGGTACGCCGACGTGGTCGAGCGGGTCCGCTCCCGCCTCAAGGGAGAGCAGCCCGAGAGCTAGCCCACCGGGCCCGGGCTGAGGCATCTCGCCACACCCGGTATAGTTGCCCGAAGCGCTGCGTCCCGTGTCCGGTCTCGTACCGGCACCACCAGAACGGGACATCCAGCCGGAACCCCACCGCCGTAAGGCAAGGGGGATCCAGGAGCGTCGCGCACCGTCGAAGGTGTCGCGGGCAGCCCACCACCATCTCGCACTCCGGGAATCGGTCGGTGGGCCACTCGCGTGCTGCACATAGTGCCCAGACCAGGGAGCGGCTGCCTCGTGAGCCCATGGCTCGTGAGGTTTCCCAGGCTGCGGATTGCGACCTCCCCTAACCACTGGTGAAGCCGATTTCACAGAGAACAGAGAGGTTGGTTCATGCCGAACCAGTCCCGCCCCAAGGTCAAGAAGTCGCGTGCCCTCGGCATCGCGCTGACCCCGAAGGCCGTCAAGTACTTCGAGGCCCGTCCCTACCCGCCGGGCGAGCACGGCCGTGGGCGCAAGCAGAACTCGGACTACAAGGTCCGTCTGCTCGAGAAGCAGCGGCTGCGTGCGCAGTACGACCTCTCCGAGCGCCAGCTCGTCCGTGCCTACGAGCGTGCGTCCAAGACGCAGCTCAAGACCGGTGAGGCCCTGGTCATCGAGCTGGAGCGTCGTCTCGACGCCCTGGTTCTGCGTTCGGGCATCGCCCGCACGATCTACCAGGCCCGCCAGATGGTCGTGCACGGCCACATCGAGGTCAACGGCGGCAAGGTCGACAAGCCGTCGTACCGCGTCCGTCCCGACGACGTCGTGATGGTCCGCGAGCGCAGCCGTGAGAAGCCGCTGTTCCAGGTCGCGCGCGAGGGTGGCTTCGCCCCCGACGGCGAGATCCCGCGCTACCTCCAGGTGAACCTGAAGGCCCTGGCCTTCCGCCTGGACCGCGACCCGAACCGCAAGGAGATCCCCGTGATCTGCGACGAGCAGCTCGTCGTCGAGTACTACGCCCGCTGACCCGGACGTAGCTCACCCTGCTGCAGCCCGTCGCCTCCCCGCCCTTCCTGGTGGGGGAGGTGGCGGGTTCGGTCGTTTCCGGGGCCGCCGCGCAGCGCCCGCGCCACCGCCGCGTCCAGACCGAGCGCGGCCCCCGCGCGCACGCACTCCTCGTACCGCTCGTCGCCCAGCGCCTCACGGGCCTGCCGCTCGCACAGCACGTGCGGGCCGCCGAAATGGGCCGAGCCGAACAGCGGAAGGCCCACCGAGGTCCAGATGCGGGACGCGGCGCCCTGCAGCACCGCCGCCTCCGCCGGATCGCCCTCCGCCACCGTGAACAGCGCGAGCAGCTCGATGGACAGGACCGTGCCGAGCAGGTCGTGGAAGCGGTGGTCGAGATCCAGCGACTCGGCGAGCAGCTCCCGCGCCGTCCGCGCCTCGCCGCGGGTCCACGCCGCGTAGCCGAGGACATAGAGGGCGTACGCGAGAGTCCAGCGCTCGCCGTGGTCCTCACAGACGCGGCGCACGTCCTCGCAGACCTCCACCGCGCCGGCGAGCTCCCCGCGGAAGGCCAGCACCATGGCCAGCTCGGTCTGCCCCATCAGGACATTGCTGTTGAGCTCGCCGATCTCCCGGTACCGCTCAAGCGCCGAGCGCAGCAGCGTCTCCGCGCGCGGCAGGTCGTCCGTGACCAGGGCCAGACAGCCGATGCGGTGCTCCGCGTACGCCGCGGCCACCGCGTTGCCCGTGCGCTTCGCGCCGTCGCGGCACTCGTGCAGCGCGGCCAGCGCGGCGACCGCGTCCCCCTGCAGCACCGCCACATAGCCGAGCACCCACAGCGCCTTGAGCCGCGAGTCCGCGTGACCGCCGTCGAGTTCGAGGGACCGGTCCAGCCAGTGCCTGCCCTCCGCGAGCCGCCCGCAGCCGACCCAGTAGAACCACAGCGTCCCGGCGAGATACTGCCCCAGATGGGCCTCGTCCCGCTCGGTCAGGGAGAACTCCAACGCCGCCCGCAAGTTGGGCAGTTCGGCGTCGATGAGTGCGGCGACCTCCTGCTGGCGCGGCGAGAACCAGTCCAGCTCGCACCAGGTGGCGAGCCCCATGTACCAGTCGCGGTGCCTGCGCCGCAGCCGCGCGCCCTCGCCCGCCGCCTCCAGCCAGTCGGCGCCGTAGGCCCTGACCGTGTCGAGCATGCGGTAACGCACACCCGACGGGCCCTCCTCGCGGTACAGGACGGACTGCGCGAGCAGCTCCTCCAGTACGTCGAGCACCTCGTCGGCGAGCAGTCCGTCCCCGGCACAGATGTACTCGGCGGCCTCCAGGTCGAACTGGCCGGCGAACACCGACAGGCGCGACCACAGCAGCCGCTCCCGCGGCGCGCACAGCTCGTGGCTCCAGCCGATGGCCGTCCGCAGCGTCTGGTGGCGCGGCAGCACGTCCCGCCGCACGCCCGTGAGCAGCCGGAACCGGTCGTCGAGCCGGGCGAGGAGCTGCGCGGGCGAGAGCGCCCGCAGCCGTCCCGCGGCCAGCTCCACGGCGAGCGGGATGCCGTCGAGGCGGTGGCACAGCTCCATGACGTCCGCGCGATTGCCGTCGTCGACGACGAAGCCGGGCAGCCCGGCCGCCGCGCGGTCGCTGAAGAGCGCGGCCGCGTCCGGGCCTGGCAGCGGCGCGAGCGGGAAGAGCCGCTCGCCCTCGGTCTCCAGCGGTCTGCGCCCCACGGCGAGCACCCGCAGCCCGGGGGAGTGCACCAGCAGGTCGCGCACGAGCGCGGCGCAGGCGTCGACGAGGTGCTCGAAACCGTCGACGACGAGGAGCAGCTGCCGCTCCTCCAGGTGCCCGAGCAGCACCTGGCGCGGCGGCCGCTTCGTGTGGTCGGTCAGCCCGAGGGCGTCGGCGACGGCGTGGTCGAGGAGGTCCGGGTCCCGCAGCGCCGTGAGATCCACCAGCCAGGCGCCGTCGCGCGGCCGGCTCCGCGCCGCGGCCCGCACGGCCAGGCGGGACTTCCCGACCCCGCCGACCCCCGTCACCGTGACCAGCCGCCCGGCCTCCAACGCGGCGGCCAGCTCGGCGAGTTCGCTCTCGCGCCCCACGAAGGCGTTCAGTTCCAGGGGGAGATTGCCGGACTGAGAAGGTCGCATGAGGTACGGAGCGTACTCAGTCGTATGCGGTCCGTACAATCAGGCCGGGCAACTCCTGGGTGCGCGACGGGGAATGCGGTACGGAGCGACGCCACCGGCGCGATAGGGTCGGAGGACGACTTTTCGATGTTCGGGTACGAAGTTCAGGGACGAGATTCAGGGAGCGGTGCCAAGTGTCCGGTGGAGAGGTTGCCGGGGTCCTGGTGGCCGTCTTCTGGGCGATCCTGGTCTCCTTCCTCGCAGTGGCACTGGCGAGGCTGGCCCAGACGCTCAGGGCGACCACCAAACTCGTCGCGGACGTGACCGAGCAGGCGGTCCCGCTCCTCGCGGACGCCTCCACCGCGGTGCGCTCCGCGCAGACACAGATCGACCGTGTCGACGCCATCGCCTCCGACGTCCAAGAGGTCACGTCGAACGCGTCGGCGCTGTCCACGACGGTCGCCTCGACCTTCGGCGGCCCGCTCGTCAAGGTGGCCGCGTTCGGCTACGGCGTGCGCAGGGCCATCAGCCGCAAGGCCGCTCCCGAGGCAGAGGAAATGCCCGTCAAGCCGTCCCGTCGTACGGTGATCGTGGGCCGAACCGTCCCGTCCGCACGGCGGACCAAGCGGGCCAACCGGAGTAAGAGGGACTGACGCAGCGATGTTCCGCCGTACTTTCTGGTTCAGCGCGGGCGCAGCCGCCGGCGTATGGGCCACCACCAAGGTCAACCGCAAGCTCAAGCAGCTGACGCCCGAGAGCCTCGCCGCGCAGGCCGCGAACAAGGCGATCGAGACGGGGCACCGCCTGAAGGACTTCGCGCTCGAGATCCGCGACGGCATGGCCGAGCGCGAGGCCGAGCTGGGCGAGGCGCTGGGCCTGCGGGACCACCCCGACGCCGAGCTGCCACCTTCGCGCCGCTTCGCGGTCATCGAGAACCACAGCAGCAACAAGAACCACACGAAGACGCAGTACAACTGGAATGAGGACCACTGATGGAGTCGGCTGAAATCCGCCGCCGCTGGCTGAGCTTCTTCGAGGAGCGCGGGCACGCCGTCGTCCCTTCGGCGTCGCTCATCGCGGACGACCCGACTCTGCTGCTCGTCCCCGCCGGCATGGTGCCCTTCAAGCCCTACTTCCTGGGTGAGGTCAAGCCGCCCGCGCCGCGCGTCACCAGCGTGCAGAAGTGCGTGCGCACGCCCGACATCGAAGAGGTCGGCAAGACCACGCGCCACGGCACGTTCTTCCAGATGTGCGGCAACTTCTCCTTCGGCGACTACTTCAAGGAAGGCGCCATCACGCTTTCCTGGGAGCTCCTTACCAGCCCTGTCGACAAGGGCGGCTTCGGCCTCGACCCCGACCGGCTGTGGATCACGGTCTACCTCGACGACGACGAGGCCGAGCAGATCTGGCGCGAGAAGGTAGGCGTCCCGGCCGAGCGCATCCAGCGCCTGGGCAAGAAGGACAACTTCTGGTCCATGGGTGTGCCCGGACCCTGCGGCCCCTGCTCGGAGATCAACTACGACCGCGGCCCGGAGTTCGGCGTCGAGGGCGGCCCGGCCGTCAACGACGAGCGGTACGTGGAGATCTGGAACCTGGTCTTCATGCAGTACGAGCGCGGCGAGGGCACCTCGAAGGAGGACTTCGAGATCCTCGGCGAGCTGCCGACCAAGAACATCGACACCGGCCTCGGTCTCGAGCGTCTCGCCATGATCCTGCAGGGCGTACAGAACATGTACGAGACGGACACCCTGCGCGTCGTCATGGACAAGGCCACCGAGCTCACCGGCGTGCGCTACGGCGCCGAGCACGGCTCGGACGTCTCCCTGCGCGTGGTCGCCGACCACATCCGTACGTCCACGATGCTCATCGGCGACGGCGTCACCCCCGGCAACGAGGGCCGTGGCTACGTGCTGCGCCGCATCATGCGCCGCGCCATCCGAAACATGCGGCTGCTCGGCGCCACCGGCCCTGTCGTCAAGGACCTCGTCGACGTCGTGATCGAGACGATGGGGCAGCAGTACCCGGAGCTCGCCACCGACCGCAAGCGCATCGAGACCGTCGCCCTCGCCGAAGAGGCCGCCTTCCTCAAGGCCCTCAAGGGCGGCACCAACATCCTCGACACCGCCGTCACCGAGACCAAGGCCGCCGGCGGCAAGGTCCTCTCCGGCGACAAGGCGTTCCTGCTGCACGACACGTGGGGCTTCCCCATCGACCTCACCCTGGAGATGGCCGCCGAGCAGGGCCTCTCCGTGGACGAGGACGGTTTCCGCCGCCTCATGAAGGAGCAGCGGGACCGCGCCAAGGCCGACGCCATGGCCAAGAAGACCGGCCACGCCGACCTGCACGCCTACCGCGCGATCGCCGACGCCTCCGGCGCCACCGACTTCACGGGCTACTCCCTCACGGAGAACGAGGCCCAGATCGTCGGCCTCCTGGTCAACGGCGTCTCCTCGCCCGCCGCCACCGAGGGCGACGAGGTCGAGATCGTCCTCGACCGCACCCCGTTCTACGCCGAGGGCGGCGGCCAGATCGGCGACACCGGCCGCATCCGCCTGGACAGCGGCGCGATCGTCGAGATCCGCGACGTGCAGAAGCCGGTGCCCGGCGTGCACGTCCACAAGGGTGTCGTCCAGGTCGGCGAGATCACCGTGGGCGCCCCGGTGTGGGCGTCGATCGACGCCCACCGCCGCCGCGCCATCGCCCGCGCCCACTCCGCCACGCACCTCACGCACCAGGCGCTGCGCGACGCGCTCGGCCCGACGGCCGCCCAGGCCGGTTCCGAGAACCAGCCCGGCCGCTTCCGCTTCGACTTCGGTTCGCCGTCCGCCGTGCCCACGGCCGTGATGACGGACGTCGAGCAGAAGATCAACTCGGTGCTCGCCAGGGAACTGGACGTCCAGGCCGAGGTCATGTCGATCGACGACGCCAAGAAGCAGGGCGCCATCGCCGAGTTCGGCGAGAAGTACGGCGAGCGCGTGCGCGTCGTCACCATCGGCGACTTCTCCAAGGAGCTGTGCGGCGGTACGCACGTCCACAACACCGCCCAGCTGGGCCTGGTGAAGCTGCTCGGCGAGTCCTCCATCGGCTCCGGTGTGCGCCGCATCGAGGCGCTGGTCGGCGTCGACGCGTACAACTTCCTCGCCAAGGAGCACACGGTCGTCGCCCAGCTCCAGGAACTGGTCAAGGGCCGTCCCGAGGAGCTCCCCGAGAAGATCTCCGGCATGCTCGCCAAGCTGAAGGACGCCGAGAAGGAGATCGAGAAGTTCCGCGCGGAGAAGGTCCTCCAGGCCGCCGCCGGTCTCGTGCAGGGCGCCAAGGACGTACGCGGGGTCGCCGTGGTCACCGGTCAGGTGCCCGACGGCACGGGCGCCGACGACCTGCGCAAGCTGGTCCTCGACGTACGGGGCCGTATCCAGGGCGACCGCCCGGCCGTCGTCGCCCTGTTCACCACGGCCAACGGCAAGCCGCTCACGGTCATCGCCACCAACGAAGCCGCCCGTGAGCGTGGCCTCAAGGCCGGCGACCTGGTCCGTACGGCCGCCAAGACCCTCGGCGGCGGTGGCGGCGGCAAGCCGGACGTCGCCCAGGGCGGCGGCCAGAACCCGGCCGCCATCGGCGACGCCATCGCCGCCGTCGAGCGCCTCGTCACCGAGACGGCCTGATGACCGCACCGGCAGGGGGCATGCGCCGCGGCCGGCGCCTCGCCATCGACGTCGGGGACGCCCGTATCGGGGTCGCCTCGTGCGACCCCGACGGGATCCTCGCCACGCCGGTGGAGACGGTGCCGGGGCGCGATGTCCCGGCCGCTCAGCGCCGCCTGAAGCAGCTCGCCGACGAGTACGAGCCGATCGAGATCGTCGTCGGCCTCCCTCGCTCCCTCAACGGGGGCGAGGGCCCGGCGGCCGCCAAGGTCCGCGCCTTCACCCGGGACCTCGCCCGCATGGTTGCCCCCATTGCGGTGAGGCTCGTGGACGAGAGGATGACCACAGTGACGGCCAGTCAGGGCCTGCGCGCCTCCGGCGTGAAGTCCAAAAAGGGCAGGTCTGTCATCGATCAGGCGGCGGCCGTGATCATCCTTCAGCAGGCCCTGGAGTCCGAACGGGCGTCAGGTAAAGCTCCGGGCGAGGGCGTCGAAGTGGTCATCTGATCGCGATACGGTAACGTTCCGCGCGATGCGGCGGCGTTCGAACAGCTGCCGCACAGCATCAAGAGGCGGAACGGTTGCCCGGCCATCCAGACGGCGGCCCCGCCTCGCGGCATGTAGGGGATCGATGACTGAGTATGGCCGGGGCCCAGGCTCCGAACCGTGGCATCCGGAGGACCCGTTGTACGGGGACAGCGGATGGGGAGGACAGCAGCCTTCGGGCGGCGCGTCCACCTACGGCGGCCAGGGGCAGTACCACCCGCAGCAGCCGCACCAGCATCAGCAGCAGCAGCCGTCGCACGAGTCGCAGTACGGCGGTGACTGGAGCACCGGACAGCAGCAGGCCTACGGGCAGCAGCAGTACGGCGGCCAGCAGCAGTACAACGGCGATTCCGGTCAGGGTTACAACGGAGGCCCGGGCCAGGGGTACGACAACGGCTCCGGCCAGGGCTACAACGGCGGCCCCGAGCACGGCCACAACGGTGGCAACGGTGGCTGGGACACCGGTCAGCAGGGCCAGGCCCCCTACAGCGGCGACCCGATGGACCCCTACGGCGGCCAGCAGGCCGGCTACGGCTCGGAGAACCACGACTACTACTCCACGCCGGACGCCTATTCGCCGCCGGAGCCGCCCGGCCGCCGCCGCCCGGCCCAGCCCCCCGAGTCCGAGTCGGAGGCCGACTGGGACCCGGGCCCCGACCAGGGCGAACACGCGTTCTTCGCGGGCGGCGACTCCGATGACGACGACGATGAGCCCGGCGGCCGTGGCGACCGGCGCGGCCGTGGCGGCAAGAAGCCCAAGAAGCGCCGCAACGGCTGTGCCTGTCTGGTCGTCACGCTGGTCTTCGCGGGCGGCCTCGGCGGAGTCGGCTACTTCGGCTATCAGTTCTATCAGGATCGTTTCGGCACGGCCCCGGACTACGCGGGCGAGGGGTCGGGGACGGCCGTCGTCGACATCCCCAAGGACTCCGGCGGCTATGTGATCGGGCAGAAGCTGAAGGAAGCGGGCGTCGTCAAGAGCGTCGACGCGTTCGTCTCCGCCCAGGGCAAGCACCCGGACGGGCAGACCATCCAGTCGGGCGTCTACACGCTCAAGAAGCACATGTCCGCGCAGAGCGCCGTCGAATTGATGCTCAGCCCGAAGAGCCGCAGCAACCTCATCATTCCCGAAGGCACCCGGAACGCGACGGTCTACAAACAGATCGACAAGCGCCTCGGCGTGGCAAACGGCACCACGGAAAACGTCGCCAAGAAGGAATGGAAGAGCCTCGGGCTCCCCAACTGGGCGAACACGCACAAGGACATCAAGGATCCCCTGGAAGGATTCCTCTACCCCTCCAGCTATCCGGTCGCCAAGGGCCAGAAGCCCGCGGACGTCCTCAAGAACATGGTCGCCCACGCGACGGAGAAGTACGACGAGCTCGGCCTGGAATCGAAGGCCAAGGACCTGAACCTGAAGGACCCGCTCGAACTCCTCACCGTGGCGAGCCTGGTCCAGGCCGAAGGCAAGTACAAGCACGACTTCGAGAAGGTCGCCACGGTCGTCTACAACCGTCTCAAGCCCAACAACACCGAAACGTACGGTCTGTTGGACTTCGACTCGACGGTGAACTACCTCCGCGGCAAGTCCGAGTTGGCGACGGGTTCGGTCGACGAGCTCCGCAGGCTCGAGGACCCGTACAACACGTACAAGATCAAGGGTCTGCCGCCCGGGCCGATCGGAAACCCGGGTGAGGTCGCGCTGAATTCGGCGCTGCATCCCGCCAAGGGCAACTGGTACTACTTCGTCTCCCTCAGCGAGGACAAGACCGTCTTCGCCGAGACCAACGAAGAGCAGAACCGGAACCGCGAGAAATACCTGAAGGGGCAATGAGCGCGCAGAAGCGACGAGCCGCGGTCCTCGGCTCCCCGATCTCCCATTCACTCTCCCCGGTGCTGCACAGCGCGGCATACGACGAATTGGGCCTGGGCGACTGGACGTACGAGCGTTTCGAGATCGACGAGGCGGCGCTGCCGGAATTCGTCGGGAAACTCGGTCCCGAATGGGCGGGGCTCTCGCTGACCATGCCGTTGAAGCGGGCGATCATGCCGCTGCTCGACGACATCAGCGAGACCGCGGCGTCCGTCGAGGCGGTGAACACGGTGGTGTTCGGCCCCGACGGGCGGCGCACCGGCGACAACACCGACATCCCGGGCATGGTCGCCGCGCTCCGCGAGCACGGCATCGAGCAGGTCGAGTCGGCCGCGATCCTCGGCGCGGGCGCCACTGCGTCGTCGGCGCTGGCCGCGCTCGCGCGGATCTGCACCGGCGAGGTCGTCGTGTACGTGCGCAGCGACACCCGCGCCGCCGAGATGCGGCAGTGGGGCGAGCGCCTCGACGTGGAGGTCAGGACCGAGGCCTGGGAGGACGCCCGCGAGGCGCTGACCGCCCCGCTGGTGATCGCCACGACCCCGGCGGGCACCACGGACCCGCTGGCCGGTCTGGTGCCGGAGCGGCCCGCCACCCTCTTCGACGTGCTGTACGACCCGTGGCCCACCGACCTCGCGGCGCGCTGGTCGGCGTACGGCGGGGCGGTCGTCAGCGGACTCGACCTGCTCGTCCACCAGGCCGTGCTCCAGGTCGAGCAGATGACGGGCCGCGCACCCGCGCCGCTCGGCGCCATGCGCAAGGCGGGGGAGCGCGCGCTCGCCGCACGGTGAATCCCTGGTCGCGCCGCGGTCGAGGCGCGGCCGAGGCGTGGGCCGGGGGCGTCCGTCAGATGGACCGGACGCCGGGTCACGCCTCAGGTCGTGGGAGGATCGGGGTGGCGGGCCTGGGCCGCGCACCCGGCCGCGCCGTCGAAGACAGCAGTTCGAGGCGCGAGCATGAGGAGCACCGTTGAGCAGGTTGCGTTGGCTGACCGCGGGGGAGTCGCACGGACCCGCGCTTGTCGCGACGTTGGAGGGTCTTCCCGCCGGCGTGCCGATCACGACGGAGATGGTGGCTGACCACCTGGCGCGACGGCGGCTTGGGTACGGCCGTGGTGCGCGGATGAAGTTCGAGCGCGACGAGGTCACGTTCCTGGGCGGTGTGCGGCACGGCCTGAGCATGGGCTCGCCGATCGCCGTCATGGTGGGCAACACGGAGTGGCCCAAGTGGGAACAGGTCATGGCCGCCGACCCGGTCGACCCCGCGGTCCTCGCCGACCTGGCCCGTAACGCGCCGCTGACCCGCCCCCGGCCCGGCCACGCCGACCTCGCGGGCATGCAGAAGTACGGCTTCGACGAGGCCCGTCCCGTCCTGGAGCGCGCCTCCGCCCGCGAGACCGCGGCCCGCGTCGCCCTCGGCGCGGTGGCCCGCTCGTACCTGAAGGAGACGGCCGGGATCGAGATCGTCTCGCACGTCACCGAGCTGGCGGCGGCGAAGGCGCCCTACGGCGTCTACCCGACCCCGGCCGACGTCGAGAAGCTGGACGCCGACCCGGTCCGGTGCCTGGACGCCGACGCGTCGAAGGCGATGGTCGCGGAGATCGACCAGGCCCACAAGGACGGCGACACCCTGGGCGGTGTCGTCGAGGTGCTGGCTTACGGCGTCCCGGTGGGTCTCGGCTCGCACGTGCACTGGGACCGGCGGCTCGACGCACGGCTCGCCGCCGCGCTCATGGGCATCCAGGCCATCAAGGGCGTCGAGGTCGGCGACGGCTTCGACCTCGCGCGGGTGCCGGGTTCGAAGGCGCACGACGAGATCGTCACGACCGAGGACGGCATCAAGCGCACCTCGGGCCGGTCCGGTGGCACCGAGGGCGGTCTGACCACCGGCGAACTGCTGCGCGTACGCGCCGCGATGAAGCCCATCGCCACCGTGCCGCGCGCGCTCGCCACCATCGACGTGGCCACCGGCGAGGCCGCGAAGGCGCACCACCAGCGCTCCGACGTGTGCGCCGTGCCGGCCGCCGGCATCGTCGCCGAGGCCATGGTCGCGCTCGTCCTGGCCGACGCCGTCGCCGAGAAGTTCGGCGGCGACAGCGTGCCCGAGACGCGGCGCAACGTGCAGTCCTACCTCGACCACCTGCAGATCCGGTGAGCGGGCCGGAAAGCGGCGGTCCGCAGGTCGTCCTCGTCGGTCCGATGGGCGTGGGCAAGACGACGGTCGGCGAGCTGCTCGCCGACCGGCTCGGGACCGCGTTCCGGGACACCGACGCGGACATCGTCGCCGCGCAGGGCCGGGAGATCTCCGACATCTTCGTCGACGAGGGTGAGGCGCACTTCCGTGGCCTGGAGAAGGCCGCCGTGGCGAGTGCCCTCGCGGAACACGACGGCGTCCTCGCGCTCGGCGGCGGCGCGATCCTCGACGGGACGACGCGCGCGCTGCTCGGCGCCCACCCGGTCGTCTATCTCTCGATGGACGTCGAGGAGGCCGTCAAGCGCACCGGCCTCAATCAGGCGCGCCCCCTGCTCGCCGTCAACCCGCGCAAGCAGTGGCGCGAGCTGATGGACGCCCGCCGCCACCTGTACGCCGAAGTCGCCCGCGCGGTCGTCGCCACCGACGGCCGCACCCCCGAAGAGGTCGCCCAGGCGGTCCTCGACGCACTGGAGTTGAAGGAAGCATGACCACGGAGCAGACCCCCACCCGTATCCACGTCGGTGGCACCGCCGGCACGGATCCGTACGAGGTCCTGGTCGGTCGGCAGCTCCTCGGCGAACTGCCCGGCCTCATCGGAGACCAGGCCAAGCGGGTCGCCGTGATCCACCCCGAGGCGCTCGCCGAGACCGGCGACGCGCTCCGCCAGGACCTCGCCGACCAGGGCTACGAGGCCGTCGCCATCCAGATCCCGAACGCCGAGGAAGCCAAGACGGCGGAGGTCGCGGCGTACTGCTGGAAGGCCCTCGGGCAGTCCGGCTTCACGCGCAGCGACGTCATCGTCGGCGTCGGCGGCGGGGCCTCCACCGACCTCGCCGGGTTCGTGGCCGCTACCTGGCTGCGCGGGGTGCGGTGGATCGCCGTACCGACCACGGTGCTCGGCATGGTGGACGCGGCGGTCGGCGGCAAGACCGGCATCAACACCGCCGAGGGCAAGAACCTGGTGGGCTCCTTCCATCCGCCGGCCGGGGTCCTCTGCGACCTCGCGGCGCTGGACTCGCTCCCCGTGAACGACTACGTCTCCGGGCTCGCGGAGATCATCAAGGCCGGTTTCATCGCCGACCCGGCGATCCTCGAACTCATCGAGGCGGACCCGGAGGCGGCCCGCACGCCCGCCGGACCGCACACCGCCGAGCTCATCGAGCGCTCCATCAGGGTCAAGGCCGAGGTCGTCTCGGGCGACCTCAAGGAGGCGGGCCTGCGCGAGATCCTGAACTACGGGCACACCCTCGCGCACGCCATCGAGAAGAACGAGCGCTACAAGTGGCGGCACGGCGCCGCGGTCTCCGTCGGCATGCACTTCGCGGCCGAACTCGGCCGCCTGGCGGGCCGCCTGGACGACGCGACGGCCGACCGGCACCGCACGGTCCTCGAATCGGTCGGTCTGCCGCTGACCTACCGCTACGACCAGTGGCCCAAGCTCCTGGAGACCATGAAGGTCGACAAGAAGTCGCGTGGTGACCTGCTGCGCTTCATCGTCCTCGACGGCCTCGGCAAGCCGACCGTCCTGGAGGGCCCCGACCCGGCCGTCCTCCTCGCCGCGTACGGCGAAGTGGGCCAGTAACCGGCGCTCCACGGCTGCCGGATCCGGCCACGGGCACTTCACGTACTCCCCGGCCGTTCACACAACAGCGGCCAGGGACGGTACCGTTCGGTAACGGGCGGCCCGGCCGCCGCCCGACCAGCGTCAGTCGCACGAGACGGAGTGGCACCGGATGCAGCACGCAGTGGGAACTCCGCTGCCGCCGCCCCACCAGCCGGGGCACGGACCGGCCACCGGCTGGTCGCCGGCCGCACAGCACCCCAGCGCTCCGCCGCACGCGGCGGTGCCCCCCGTTCCCGGCTTCGCGGGAGGTGGTCCCGTCCCGCCCGCGCCGCACGCTCCGGCGGCCCCGCAGCCTCCGCAGCACGGCCCGGTGCCGCCGGCGCCGGACTCCTCGGGGCAGACGGGGCACATCCAGCTGCCGCCGGGCGGCCCGGTGGCCGTGCCGAGCCCCCCGCCGGGCCCGGCGCAGACCGACACCGGCGGTACGACGCTCGCCGTGCTGCTCATCGGCCCCGCGGGCGCGGGCAAGACCAGCGTCGCCAAGTACTGGGCCGAGCACCGGCGCGTGCCGACGGCGCACATCAGCCTCGACGACGTGCGCGAATGGGTGCGCTCGGGGTTCGCCGACCCCCAGTCGGGGTGGAACGACCACTCGGAGGCGCAGTACCGCCTGGCCCGCCGCACCTGCGGCTTCGCCGCGCGGAACTTCCTGGCCAACGGGATCTCGTGCATCCTCGACGACGCGGTCTTCCCCGACCGCCCGGTCGTCGGCCTCGGCGGCTGGAAGCGGCACGTGGGTCCCGGGCTGCTGCCGGTGGTCCTCCTCCCGGGCCTGGAGATCGTCCTGGAGCGCAACGCGGAGCGCAGCGGTAACCGCCGGCTCTCCGACGAGGAGGTGGCCCGCATCCACGGCCGCATGGCCGGCTGGTACGGCTCGGGCCTCCCCATCATCGACAACTCCCAGCTGGATGTCCCCGCCACGGCCCGAGTCCTGGACGACGTCCTGGCCCGCGCCATCGCGAGTCCCCCGAAGTGGTAGTCACGGTGACGCCCACCGGTCACGGTTGGGACACCGTGTCTCCCCGGCTCCTTCACGCCACCTGAACCCGGCACTACGGTCATCCCCCTGCTACACGTTCGGGGGCATGACATGAGCAATCCGTACGGAAACCCACCAGACGCCCGCGGCCCCGCCCCGAAGTGGGCCCGGAAGCGGTACGTGATCCCCGCGATCGTCCTCGCCCTCGGGCTGGGGTTCGGCATGGGAGGGGGCGGCACAGCGGCGGACGAGGCAGCCGAGCCGAAGTCCACCGTCACCACGACGGCCACCGCGACCCGGACCGCGCAGCCCGGCCCGCGGCCGACGGCTACGGTGCGATCGACCGAGACGGTCGAAGCGACGAAGACGGTGAAGTCGACCAAGACCGTGAAGGCGACCAAGACGGTCAGGTCGACCGTCACGGCCACCCGCGACGGCGGCGGTTCCGGGGGCGGCGCCGTCCACTACGGCAACTGTTCCGAGGCCCGCGCGGCCGGCGCCGCCCCCGTGCATCGCGGTGACCCGGGGTACGGCCGGCATCTCGACCGGGACGGTGACGGCACCGGCTGCGACAGCTGAAGGTTCCGACGCCCGGTCGGACGCGCCCGCCGAGCCGTGCGGCGGCCGCGCTCATAGGCTCGCCCCATGTCAGAGGTGTACGCGGTCCGCAGGGAGCGGGTTCGGGAGCGGTGTGCCGCCGGCGGTGGCGCGGCGGCGTTGATCTCCCGGCCCGCCAATGTCCGCTATCTCGCCGGCGCGGCGCCCCACGGCGCCGTACTCCTCGTCGGCAGGGACGAGGACGTACTGCTGTGCGGGCGTCCGCCCGGCGGGCAGCAGGGCGAGGGACGGCCCGACGAAGCGCTGCGAGTGCAGCTGCTGTCCGCGCCGGGTGCCGATCCGGCCGTCGCCGGAGCCGGTCTCGCGGCCGCCGGGGGAGCCGCGGCGCTGGCCGTCGAGGAGCACCACCTGACCGTCGCCCGGCACCGGGCGCTCGGTTCGGTCGCGCCCCGGCTGCGCCTGACGGACCTCGGAACGGCCGTCGAGCAGCTGCGTCTGGTGAAGGACGCCGAGGAACTCTCCTGTCTGCGGATCGCCGCCGAGATCGCCGATCAGGCGCTGGGGGAGCTGCTCGAGTCCATCCTCGTGGGGCGTACGGAGCGGCACCTCGCGCTGGAGCTGGAGCGGCGGCTCGTCGACCACGGCGCGGACGGGCCCGCGTTCCCGACCTCCGTCGCCACCGGACCGAACTCCGGCAAGGGCGGCCACCGGCCCTCGGACCGGCGGGTGGAGGAGGGGGACTTCCTCTCCGTCTGCCTGGGGGCGAGCTACCGCGGATACTGCTGCGAGATCGGGCGTACGTTCGTCATCGGCACATCGCCCGCCGACTGGCAGATCGAGCTGTACGACCTGGTCTTCGCCGCGCAACGGGCCGGCCGCGAGGCCCTCGTACCAGGCGCCGCCTGCCGCGACGTGGACCGCGCGGCACGCCACGTACTGGACTCCGCGGGCTATGCGGAGGGGCTTGCTCCGCTGACTGGACACGGTGTGGGGCTCGAAATCGACGAGGACCCTCAATTGGCGCCCGCGGCCATGGGTAAACTGGACGCTTGCGTGCCGGTCACCGTCGAACCGGGGGTTCACCTCCCTGGCAGGGGTGGTGTCCGGATCGATGACACGCTCGTCGTGCGCCCCGAGGCGGACGGCGGACCCGAGCTACTCACCATCACGACCAAGGAACTGCTCGCGCTCTAGCGCGCGTGCCCGCCCGGGGTCGTCCACCAGTCAGTCAGTGCAGGAGATTCCGCAACCGTGGCTTCCACGAACGACCTCAAGAACGGCATGGTGCTCAAGCTCGAAGGCGGCCAGCTCTGGTCCGTCGTCGAGTTCCAGCACGTCAAGCCCGGCAAGGGCCCGGCCTTCGTGCGCACCAAGCTCAAGAACGTGCTCTCCGGCAAGGTCGTCGACAAGACGTTCAACGCCGGCGTCAAGGTCGAGACGGCCACTGTCGACAAGCGCGACATGCAGTTCTCCTACATGGACGGCGAGTACTTCGTCTTCATGGACATGGAGACCTACGACCAGCTGCACATCGACAAGAAGGCCGTCGGTAACGCCGCCAACTTCCTGATCGAGGGCTTCACCGCCTCCGTCGCGCAGCACGAGGGCGAGGTGCTCTTCGTCGAGCTGCCCGCCGCCGTCGAGCTCGTCATCCAGGAGACGGAGCCGGGCGTCCAGGGCGACCGCTCCACGGGCGGCACCAAGCCCGCGATCCTGGAGACCGGCCACCAGATCAACGTGCCGCTCTTCATCACCACCGGCGAGAAGATCAAGGTCGACACCCGTACCAGCGACTACCTCGGCCGGGTGAACAGCTAACCGTGGCTGCTCGTAACACGGCCCGCAAGCGCGCCTTCCAGATCCTCTTCGAGGCAGACCAGCGCGGTACCGACGTCCTGACGGTCCTCGCGGACTGGGTGCGCCACTCGCGGTCCGACACCCGGCAGCCGCCGGTGAGCGAGTACACGATGGAGCTCGTCGAGGGGTACGCGGAGCATGAGCGCCGCATCGACGAACTCATCTCGCAGTACGCCGTCGGGTGGACCCTGGACCGCATGCCGGTCGTCGACCGGAACATCCTGCGGCTCGGCGCCTACGAACTCGTCTGGGTCGACGGCACGCCGGACGCCGTGGTCATCGACGAGGCGGTCGAGCTCGCCAAGGAGTTCTCCACGGACGAGTCGCCGTCCTTCATCAACGGACTGCTCGGACGCTTCAAGGACCTGAAGCCGTCCCTGCGCCGGGACGAGGCGTAAGGCCAGGCGTAAGGCGTCGTCGTACGTCATCCGGAGGGCCCGCAGCAATCCGCTGCGGGCCCTCCGACTTTTCTCCCCGGAATTCGGAATGCGCGGGGAAATGCGGAAAAACCGCCGGGGTGGCCGCTGCCTTTCGGCTGCGGCCACCCCGGCGGCACGTTTCTGCTGTGGTGTCGCGCTGTGGTCAGACCTCTTCGTGGGCGACGGCGCGTCGCGCGTCCGCGTCCAGGACGCCCCAGCTGATCAGCTGCTCGGTCAGGACCGAGGGCGACTGGTCGTAGATGACCGCGAGGGTGCGCAGGTCGTCCTGGCGGATCGACAGCACCTTGCCGTTGTAGTCACCGCGCTGCGACTGGATCGTGGCGGCATACCGCTGCAGCGGGCCCGCCTTCTCCTGCGGGACGTGAGCAAGGCGCTCCAGGTCGAGGACGAGCTTCGGCGGCGGCTCGGCGGCGCCACCCGGAGCCGTACCAGGAAGAAGCTCCTGCACCGGGACGCCGTAGAAGTCCGCCAGCTCGGCGAGGCGCTGCACGGTCACGGCACGGTCGCCGCGCTCGTACGACCCCACGACGACCGCCTTCCAGCGTCCCTGGGACTTCTCCTCGACACCGTGGAGGGAAAGGCCCTGCTGGGTACGGATCGCGCGGAGCTTGGCCCCGAGCTGCTTGGCGTATTCGCTGGACATATAGCTCCCCGGACGCTGCGACAATCATGCGGCTCCGCCGCGTGGCTGGTAACTCACTGTGAGGTTACGCAGCGTTACTTGCCTGCGTCAAGCCGAAAGGTCCTTACCGCCCCTTCGGTGGAGGCCGATGACGTGCTGAGAGCCGCGTACTGGTAGCATGACTGGCGCAATTTCGACGTCCTTTAAGGTCCGTCCCGTGAGGCGGAGAAGGAGGTCCGTTTTCACATGGACACGCAGGACACAAAAGACTCCGCTGTCGCGCGCCCCGTTCTCGAAGGGCCCGACATCGCACGGGTGTTGACCCGTATCGCCCACGAGATCGTCGAGCGGGCCAAGGGCGCCGACGACGTGGTGCTGCTCGGCATTCCCACCCGGGGCGTCTTCCTCGGCCGCCGGCTCGCCGAGAAGCTCGAAGAGATCACCGGCCGCGCGATCCCGGTCGGCTCCCTCGACATCACCATGTACCGCGACGACCTGCGCATGCATCCGCCGCGCGCGCTGGCCCGCACCGAGATCCCCGGTGACGGCATCGACGGCCGCCTGGTCGTCCTCGTCGACGACGTGCTCTTCTCCGGTCGCACCATCCGCGCCGCCCTCGACGCGCTGAACGACATCGGCCGCCCCCGCGCCGTGCAGCTCGCCGTCCTCGTCGACCGCGGCCACCGCGAACTGCCCATCCGTGCCGACTACGTGGGCAAGAACCTCCCCACGTCGCTGCGGGAGACGGTCAAGGTGCAGCTCGCCGAGGAGGACGGCCGCGACGCCGTGCTGCTCGGCGCCAAGCCCGCCGCGTAAGACCGGTTTCCTCCCTCACGGGCCCAGGGCACACCCCTGCGCGCCCGCGCGCCCGCAGACCTCCACACACCGGAGTACACGCAGATGATGCGACACCTCATCTCGGCCGCCGACCTCTCCCGCGACGACGCCGTCCTCATCCTCGACACCGCCGAGGAGATGGCGCGGGTCGCCGACCGGCCGATCAAGAAACTCCCCGCCCTGCGCGGCCGCACCGTGGTCAACCTCTTCTTCGAGGACTCGACCCGGACCCGGATCTCCTTCGAGGCCGCCGAGAAGCGCCTCTCCGCCGACGTCATCAACTTCGCCGCCAAGGGATCCAGCGTCTCCAAGGGCGAGTCCCTCAAGGACACCGCGCAGACCCTGGAGGCGATGGGCGTCGACGCCGTCGTCATCCGGCACGGCGCCTCCGGCGCGCCCTACCGCCTGGCCACCTCCGGCTGGATCGACGCCGCCGTCATCAACGCCGGCGACGGCACCCACCAGCACCCCACGCAGGCCCTGCTCGACGCCTTCACCATGCGGCGCCGCCTCGTCGGACCCGACGAGGGCCTCGGCCAGGACCTGGCGGGCAGACACATCACCATCGTCGGCGACGTCCTGCACAGCCGCGTCGCCCGCTCCAACGTCGACCTGCTGCACACCCTCGGCGCCGAGGTCACCCTCGTCGCCCCGCCCACCCTCGTGCCGGTCGGCGTCGAGCAGTGGCCCTGCGACGTCTCGTACGACCTGGACAGCGTGCTGCCGAAGTCCGACGCCGTGATGATGCTGCGGGTACAGCGCGAGCGCATGAACGCCGCGTTCTTCCCGACCGAGCGCGAGTACTCGCGGCGCTACGGCCTCGACGGCGAGCGCATGGCGAAGATGCCCGAGCACGCCATCGTCATGCACCCCGGCCCGATGGTCCGCGGCATGGAGATCACCGCCGAGGTCGCCGACTCCGACCGCTGCACGGTCGTCGAACAGGTCGCCAACGGAGTCTCCATCCGCATGGCCGTCCTCTATCTGCTTCTCGGCGGCAACGAGCCCGCCGTCACCCACACCCGGCCCAACGATGCGGAGAGCAAGTAACCATGAGCAAGATCCTGATCCGTGGTGCGAAGGTGCTGGGCGGCGAGGCGCAGGACGTCCTGATCGACGGCGAGACCATCGAAGCCGTCGGCACGGGCCTCTCCGCCGAGGGCGCGACCGTCGTCGAGGCCGAGGGCAAGGTGCTGCTCCCCGGCCTCGTCGACCTCCACACCCACCTGCGCGAGCCCGGCCGTGAGGACTCCGAGACCGTCCTGACCGGCACCCGCGCCGCCGCATCCGGTGGCTACACCGCCGTGTTCGCCATGGCCAACACCTTCCCCGTCGCCGACACCGCCGGCGTCGTCGAGCAGGTCTACCGGCTCGGCAAGGAGTCCGGCTACTGCGACGTGCAGCCCATCGGCGCCGTCACCGTCGGCCTGGAGGGCAAGAAACTCGCCGAGCTCGGCGCCATGCACGAGTCCGCCGCCGGCGTCACCGTCTTCTCCGACGACGGCAAGTGCGTCGACGACGCCGTGATCATGCGTCGTGCCCTGGAGTACGTGAAGGCCTTCGGCGGCGTCGTCGCCCAGCACGCGCAGGAGCCGCGGCTCACCGAGGGCGCCCAGATGAACGAGGGCGTCGTCTCCGCCGAGCTGGGCCTCGGCGGCTGGCCCGCCGTCGCCGAGGAGTCGATCATCGCGCGTGACGTGCTGCTCGCCGAGCACGTCGGCTCGCGGGTGCACATCTGCCACCTGTCCACCGCCGGATCCGTCGAGATCGTGCGCTGGGCCAAGTCGCGCGGCATCGACGTCACCGCCGAGGTCACCCCGCACCACCTCCTCCTCACGGATGAGCTGGTCCGCTCCTACAACCCCGTCTACAAGGTCAACCCGCCGCTGCGCACCGAGCGCGACGTGATGGCGCTCCGCGAGGCTCTCGCCGACGGCACCATCGACATCGTCGCCACCGACCACGCCCCGCACCCGCACGAGGACAAGGACTGCGAGTGGGCCGCGGCCGCCATGGGCATGGTCGGCCTGGAGACCGCCCTCTCCGTGGTCCAGCAGACGATGGTCGAGACCGGCCTGCTGACCTGGGAGGCCGTCGCCGACCGGATGTCCTTCAAGCCCGCGCGGATCGGCCGGGCGACCGGTCACGGACGCCCCGTCTCGGCTGGTGAGCCGGCGAACCTCGTCCTGGTCGACGCCGATTACCGTGGGGCAGTGGACCCCGCGGGCTTCGCCTCGCGCAGCCGCAACACTCCCTACGAGGGCCGTGAGCTGCCGGGCCGCGTCACGCACACGTGGCTCCGGGGCCGGGCCACGCTCGTCGACGGGAAGCTCACGTGACATCACTTCTGGAACTGGCCGCCGGCAAGGAATCGGCGGAGGTGACCGACTGGGCCGCGCGCATCGGCTGGGTCGTCGGACTCCTGCTCTTCATCGCGCTCGTCTACTGGCTGATGCGCGAGGGCTGGAAGTGGCGCGGCACGCTCCAGGGCGACCTTCCCGAGCTGCCCGCCGCGCCGGACGACCCCGGTCCGGCCAGACTTGAGCTGAGCGGCCGCTACCACGGCTCGACCACGGCCGGGCAGTGGCTCGACCGCATCGTGGCGCACGGCCTGGGCACCCGCAGCCGCGTCGAGCTGACGCTCACCGACGCGGGCCTGGACGTCGTACGCCCCGGCGCGACCGACTTCTTCATCCCGGTCGCACAGCTGCGCGAGGCCCGCCTCGACAAGGGCATCGCGGGCAAGGTCCTCACGGAGGGCGGTCTCCTGATCGTCACGTGGGAACACGGCGGCAAGCTGCTCGACTCCGGCTTCCGCTCGGACCACGCGGCCGAGCAGCCCGAGTGGGTCGAGGCACTCAACAACATGGTCGGGACGCCCGACAACAAGAACGACAAGAACAGCACTACGGAAGGCACCGCACGATGACGACCTCCACAAGGGGAACCGGCAAGGTTTCCGCCGTACTCGTCCTGGAGGACGGCCGCATCTTCCGCGGCCGCGCCTACGGGGCCGTGGGGGAGACCTTCGGCGAAGCGGTGTTCTCCACCGGCATGACCGGCTACCAGGAGACGCTGACCGACCCGTCGTACGACCGCCAGATCGTCGTCGCCACCGCCCCCCAGATCGGCAACACCGGCTGGAACGACGAGGACGACGAGTCCGACCGCATCTGGGTCTCCGGGTACGTGGTCCGCGACCCCGCCCGCATCCCCTCCAACTGGCGCTCCGCGCGCCCCCTCGACGAGGAGCTGGCGCGCCAGGGTGTCGTCGGCATCTCCGGGATCGACACCCGCGCCCTCACCCGCCACCTGCGCGAGCGCGGCTCCATGCGCTCCGGCATCTTCTCCGGCGAGGCGCTGGCCCCGGACGCCGAGCTCGCCGCCCGCGTCCAGGCACAGCCCCAGATGAAGGGCGCCAGCCTCTACGAGGAGGTCGCCACCAAGGAGGCCTACGTCGTCCCGGCCGTCGGCGAGAAGAAGTTCACCGTCGCCGCCATCGACCTCGGCATCAAGGGCATGACCCCGCACCGCATGGCCGAGCGCGGCATCGAGGTGCACGTGCTGCCCGCGACCGCCACCGAGGAGGACGTGTACGCCGTGGCCCCCGACGGAGTCTTCTTCTCCAACGGCCCCGGCGACCCCGCCACCGCCGAGGGACCGGTCGCGCTGATGACCGCCGTCCTGAAGCGGAAGACGCCGCTCTTCGGCATCTGCTTCGGCAACCAGATCCTCGGCCGCGCCCTCGGCTTCGGCACGTACAAGCTGAAGTACGGCCACCGCGGCATCAACCAGCCGGTGCAGGACCGCACCACCGGCAAGGTCGAGGTCACCGCGCACAACCACGGCTTCGCCGTGGACGCGCCGCTCGACAAGGCCAGCGAGACCCCCTTCGGCCGCGCCGAGGTCTCCCACGTCTGCCTCAACGACAACGTCGTGGAAGGCCTCCAGCTGCTCGACCAGCCGGCCTTCTCCGTCCAGTACCACCCCGAAGCCGCTGCCGGCCCGCACGACGCCGCGTACCTCTTCGACCGTTTCGTATCGCTGATGACCGCAGAAGGAGCCCAGCGTGCCTAAGCGCACCGATATCCAGTCCGTCCTGGTCATCGGCTCCGGCCCGATCGTCATCGGCCAGGCCGCGGAGTTCGACTACTCCGGCACCCAGGCGTGCCGCGTCCTCAAGGCCGAGGGCCTGCGCGTCATCCTCGTCAACTCCAACCCGGCGACGATCATGACCGACCCGGAGATCGCCGACGCCACGTACGTCGAGCCGATCACCCCGGAGTTCGTCGAGAAGATCATCGCCAAGGAGCGCCCCGACGCGCTTCTGCCGACGCTGGGCGGTCAGACGGCCCTCAACACGGCGATCTCCATGCACGAGCAGGGCGTCCTGGAGAAGTACGGCGTCGAGCTCATCGGAGCCAACGTCGAGGCCATCAACAAGGGCGAGGACCGCGACCTCTTCAAGGGAGTCGTCGAAGAGGTCAAGAAGAAGATCGGGCACGGCGAGTCCGCCCGCTCCTACATCTGCCACTCCATGGACGACGTCCTCAAGGGCGTCGACGAGCTCGGCGGCTACCCCGTCGTCGTCCGCCCCTCCTTCACCATGGGCGGCGCCGGTTCCGGCTTCGCGCACGACGAGGAGGAGCTGCGCCGCATCGCCGGGCAAGGCCTCACCCTCTCGCCGACCACCGAGGTGCTCCTGGAGGAGTCCATCCTCGGCTGGAAGGAGTACGAGCTGGAGCTGATGCGCGACCGCAACGACAACGTGGTGGTCGTCTGCTCCATCGAGAACTTCGACCCGATGGGCGTGCACACCGGCGACTCGATCACCGTCGCGCCCGCGATGACGCTCACCGACCGCGAGTACCAGATCCTGCGGGACGTCGGCATCGCGATCATCCGCGAGGTCGGCGTCGACACCGGCGGCTGCAACATCCAGTTCGCGGTCAACCCCGAGGACGGCCGGGTCATCGTCATCGAGATGAACCCGCGCGTGTCGCGGTCCTCCGCGCTCGCCTCCAAGGCCACCGGCTTCCCGATCGCGAAGATCGCCGCCAAGCTGGCCGTCGGCTACACGCTGGACGAGATCCCGAACGACATCACCGAGAAGACCCCGGCGTCCTTCGAGCCGACCCTCGACTACGTGGTCGTCAAGGCCCCGCGGTTCGCCTTCGAGAAGTTCCCGAGCGCCGACTCCACCCTCACCACCACCATGAAGTCGGTCGGCGAGGCCATGGCCATCGGCCGCAACTTCACCGAGGCCCTCCAGAAGGCGCTGCGCTCGCTGGAGAAGAAGGGCTCGCAGTTCACCTTCGTCGGCGAGCCCGGCGACAAGGCCGAGCTGCTGGCCGAGGCCATCCGTCCCACCGACGGCCGCATCAACTCCGTCATGCAGGCCATCCGCGCGGGCGCGACCCCCGAGGAGGTCTTCGACGCCACGAAGATCGACCCGTGGTTCGTCGACCAGCTCTTCCTGATCAAGGAGATCGCGGACGAACTGGCCGCCACCGAGCGCCTGGACGCCGAGCTGCTCGGCGAGGCCAAGCGGCACGGCTTCTCCGACGCCCAGATCGCCGAGATCCGCGGCCTGCGCGAGGACGTCGTCCGCGAGGTGCGCCAGACCCTCGGGGTGCGCCCGGTCTACAAGACGGTCGACACCTGCGCCGCCGAGTTCGCCGCGAAGACGCCGTACTTCTACTCCTCCTACGACGAGGAGAGCGAGGTCGCCCCGCGCGAGAAGCCCGCGGTGATCATCCTCGGCTCGGGCCCGAACCGCATCGGCCAGGGCATCGAGTTCGACTACTCCTGCGTCCACGCCTCCTTCGCGCTGAGCGACGCGGGCTACGAGACCGTGATGGTCAACTGCAACCCGGAGACCGTCTCCACGGACTACGACACCTCCGACCGGCTCTACTTCGAGCCGCTCACTCTGGAGGACGTCCTGGAGATCGTGCACGCCGAGGCGCAGGCCGGGCCGATCGCGGGCGTCATTGTCCAGCTCGGCGGCCAGACCCCGCTGGGCCTGGCCCAGGCGCTCAAGGACAACGGCGTGCCGATCGTGGGCACCTCGCCGGAGGCCATCCACGCCGCCGAGGACCGCGGCGCCTTCGGCCGCGTGCTCGCCGAGGCCGGGCTCCCCGCCCCCAAGCACGGCACCGCGACGACGTTCGCGGAGGCGAAGGCCATCGCCGACGAGATCGGCTACCCCGTCCTCGTCCGCCCGTCGTACGTGCTCGGCGGCCGCGGCATGGAGATCGTCTACGACGAGACCCGCCTCTCCGCGTACATCGAGGAGTCGACCGAGATCAGCCCCACGCGGCCGGTGCTCGTCGACCGCTTCCTCGACGACGCCATCGAGATCGACGTGGACGCCCTCTACGACGGCGAGGAGCTCTACCTCGGCGGCGTCATGGAGCACATCGAGGAGGCCGGCATCCACTCCGGCGACTCGGCGTGCGCGCTGCCCCCGATCACGCTCGGCGGCTTCGACATCAAGCGCCTGCGCGCCTCCACGGAGGGCATCGCCAAGGGCGTCGGCGTACGCGGTCTGATCAACATCCAGTTCGCGATGGCCGGAGACATCCTCTACGTCCTTGAGGCCAACCCGCGCGCGTCGCGCACCGTCCCCTTCACCTCGAAGGCGACCGCGGTCCCGCTGGCCAAGGCCGCCGCGCGCATCTCGCTCGGCGCGACCGTCGCCGAGCTGCGCGCCGAGGGCATGCTGCCGGCCGTCGGCGACGGCGGCACGCTCCCCATGGACGCGCCGATCTCCGTCAAGGAGGCCGTCATGCCGTGGTCGCGCTTCCGCGACATCCACGGCCGCGGCGTCGACACCGTCCTCGGCCCGGAGATGCGCTCCACGGGCGAAGTCATGGGCATCGACTCGGTGTTCGGCACCGCGTACGCCAAGTCGCAGGCCGGCGCGTACGGCCCGCTGCCGACCAAGGGCCGCGCCTTCATCTCGGTGGCCAACCGCGACAAGCGCTCGATGATCTTCCCGGCGCGCGAACTGGTCGCGCACGGCTTCGAGTTGCTCGCCACGTCCGGCACGGCCGAGGTGCTCAAGCGCAACGGCCTCAACGCCACGGTGGTGCGCAAGCAGTCCGAGGGCGAGGGCCCCAACGGCGAGAAGACCATCGTCCAGCTCATCCACGACGGCGGCGTCGACCTCATCGTCAACACCCCGTACGGCACCGGCGGCCGCCTCGACGGCTACGAGATCCGTACGGCAGCCGTGGCGCGCTCCGTGCCGTGCCTGACGACGGTCCAGGCGCTCGCCGCCGCCGTCCAGGGCATCGACGCGCTGGGCCGCGGGGACGTGAGCGTCCGTTCGCTCCAGGAACACGCGGAACACCTGACCGCGACCCGCGACTAGCAGCCCACCAGGGGGACACCGGAAACGGTGTCCCCCTTCTGGTGAGGACCCCCGAGGACACTCATGTACAAGCTCTTCTTCAACCTCGTCTTCAAGCGCATGGACCCGGAGCGGGCCCACTACCTGGCCTTCCGCTGGATCCGCCTCGCGGCCCGTATCCCCGTGCTGCGCACCTTCGTCGCGGCCGTCCTCGCGCCGCGCCACAAGGAGCTCCGCACCGAGGCCCTCGGGCTGCGGATGCACGGTCCCTTCGGGCTCGCGGCGGGCTTCGACAAGAACGCCGTCGCGATCGACGGCATGTCGATGCTCGGCTTCGACCACATCGAGATCGGCACGGTCACCGGCGAGCCGCAGCCCGGCAACCCCAAGAAGCGGCTGTTCCGCCTCGTGCAGGACCGCGCGCTGATCAACCGCATGGGCTTCAACAACGAGGGCTCGGCGGCCGTGGCAGCCCGTCTGGCGGCCCGTGAGGCGGTCTTCAAGACCGTCGTGGGCGTGAACATCGGCAAGACCAAGGTCGTCCCCGAGGAGGAGGCCGCCGCCGACTACGTGAAATCGACCGAGCGGCTCGCCCGCCACGCCGACTACCTCGTGGTGAATGTCTCCTCGCCCAACACCCCGGGCCTGCGCAACCTCCAGGCCACCGAGTCGCTGCGCCCGCTCCTGACCGCCGTGCGCGAGGCCGCCGACCGCAGCGTCGAGGGCCGCCGCGTCCCGCTGCTCGTCAAGATCGCGCCGGACCTGGCCGACGAGGACATCGACGCGGTCGCCGACCTCGCCGTCGAGCTCGGCCTGGACGGCATCATCGCCACGAACACCACCATCGCGCGCGAGAGCCTCGGTCTGAAATCCGAACCCACCCTCTACGGAGAGACCGGCGGGCTCTCCGGCGCCCCGCTCAAGGAGCGCTCCCTGGAGGTCCTGCGCCGCCTCTACGCGCGCGTGGGCGACCGCATCACGCTCGTGGGCGTCGGAGGCATCGAGAACGCTGAGGACGCCTGGCAGCGCATCCTCGCGGGCGCCACCCTGGTCCAGGGCTACAGCGCCTTCATCTACGAAGGGCCCTTCTGGGGCCGCGCGATCCACAAGGGCCTTGCCGCACGCCTGCGGACCAGCCCGTACGCCACCCTCGCCGACGCCGTCGGCGCCGACGTGAGGAAGTCCGAGGTCACCGCATGAGCCCCCTGGAGCCCTTCGGCACGCGCCTGCGCCACGCCATGGACGAGCGCGGCCCCCTGTGCGTCGGCATCGACCCGCACGCCTCGCTGCTCACCGCGTGGGGCCTGAACGACGACATCGCGGGCCTGGAGCGGTTCACGCGGACCGTCGTGGAGGCGCTGGCCGGGACCGTCGCCGTTTTCAAGCCGCAGAGCGCCTTCTTCGAGCGCTTCGGCTCGCGGGGGATCGCCGTCCTGGAGAAGGCGGTCGAGGAGCTGCGGGCGGCCGGCGGCCTGGTCGTCATGGACGCCAAGCGCGGCGACATCGGCTCGACCATGGCCGCGTACGCCGAGACCTTCCTGCACAAGGACTCGCCGCTCTTCAGCGACGCGCTCACGGTGTCGCCCTACCTCGGCTACGGCTCCCTGAAGCCGGCCGTCGACCTCGCCCGCGAGAACGGCGCCGGGCTGTTCGTGCTCGCCCTCACCTCCAACCCGGAGGGCGCCGAGGTGCAGCACGCGGTGCGTGAGGACGGGCGCACCGTCGCGGCCACCGTCCTCGGACACCTCGCCGCGGAGAACGCCGGCCAGGAGCCCCTGGGGTCCTTCGGAGCGGTCGTCGGGGCGACGCTGGGCGACCTGTCCTCGTACGACCTCGCGATCAACGGCCCGCTGCTCGCCCCCGGCATCGGGGCACAGGGCGCGACCCCGGCCGATCTTCCCGGCGTCTTCGGTGCCGCCGTGCGCAATGTCGTGCCGAACGTCAGCCGGGGTGTGCTGCGTCACGGACCCGATGTCACGGCCCTGCGCGACTCCGCGGAGCGCTTCGCGGACGAGATCAGGACGGCGGTCGGAGCGGCCTGAGCGAGACCGGTGGCTCAAATCCGGGGAGAAATGCCCGATATGTACGGCTCGGTGCCAGCTGACCAGGACTTTTCGTCTGTTCTCGCTGACTCCGGCGGCCATGGCCGCTAGTCTCCGACGAGAGCGAACGGGCAAGTGCGTTGCGCGTTGCTCACCAGGTGTGGGGCGACTAGGTTCCTCACCGGTCCGTATCCGACAGTTCGACATCCGAGGTGACGTAGGCGTGGCTCTTCCGCCCCTTACCCCTGAACAGCGCGCAGCCGCGCTCGAAAAGGCCGCCGCGGCTCGCCGGGAGCGGGCCGAGGTCAAGAATCGACTCAAGCACTCCGGTGCCTCTCTCCACGAGGTCATCAAGCAGGGCCAGGAGAACGATGTCATCGGCAAGATGAAGGTCTCCGCCCTCCTGGAGTCCCTGCCTGGCGTGGGCAAGGTCCGCGCCAAGCAGATCATGGAGCGTCTTGGCATCTCCGAGAGCCGCCGTGTGCGCGGTCTCGGCTCCAACCAGATCGCGTCGCTCGAGCGAGAGTTCGGTGGCGGTGCCGCGGGCTGATGTTCTCAGGCACTCCTGAGAACCTGGATAATCGCTGCATGGCTGCAACATCCCGGGGGACGACCCCCGCGCCCCCGGACGTACGTCCGCGGCTGACCGTGCTCTCCGGCCCCTCCGGGGTCGGCAAGAGCACGGTCGTCGCTCATATGCGCAAAGAACACCCCGAGGTCTGGCTCTCGGTCTCCGCCACCACCCGCAAGCCGCGGCCCGGTGAGAAGGACGGTGTCCAGTACTTCTTCGTCTCCGACGACGAGATGGACAAGCTCATCGCCAACGGCGAGCTGCTGGAGTGGGCCGAGTTCGCGGGCAACCGCTACGGCACGCCGCGGCACGCGGTCCTCAAGCGTCTGGAGGCGGGCGAGCCCGTCCTCCTGGAGATCGACCTGCAGGGCGCGCGCCTGGTGCGCGAATCGATGCCCGAGGCACAGCTGGTCTTCCTCGCCCCGCCGAGCTGGGACGAGCTGGTCCGCCGGCTCACCGGCCGGGGGACCGAGGCGCCCGAGGTGATCGAGCGCAGGCTCGCCGCCGCCAAGGTGGAGCTGGCCGCCGAGGCCGAGTTCGACACGACCCTGGTCAACACCTCCGTCGAGGACGTGGCCCGTGAGCTGCTAGCCTTGATGAAGGTTCTTTGATCTTTACCCCTGTCTTGACCCTTCTGGTCTTGACCCCATCGGAAGGCGAAGAGTGTCCTCTTCCATCACCGCGCCCGAGGGCATCATCAACCCGCCGATTGATGAGCTGCTCGAAGCCACCGACTCGAAGTACAGCCTCGTGATCTACGCCGCCAAGCGCGCGCGCCAGATCAACGCGTACTACTCGCAGCTCGGTGAGGGCCTCCTGGAGTACGTCGGCCCCCTGGTGGACACGCACGTCCACGAGAAGCCGCTCTCGATCGCGCTCCGCGAGATCAACGCGGGCCTGCTGACCTCCGAGGCCATCGAGGGCCCGGCCCAGTAGGCGGTCCGTACTTTCGAGGTCCGTACTTTCGAGGTTCGTACCTTCACCACAGGCCCGGCAGCACGGCTGCCGGGCCTGTGGTGTGTCATGGAGCAGTACGCATCCGAGTGCGTTTCCGAGCGCGGGGAGACAGAGGCAGTGGCCGAGAAGCCGAAGGTAGTCCTGGGGGTCAGCGGTGGCATCGCCGCCTACAAGGCGTGCGAGCTGTTGCGGCGCCTCACCGAGTCCGGCCATGACGTACGCGTCGTGCCGACCGCGTCGGCGCTGCACTTCGTCGGCGCCGCGACCTGGTCCGCGCTGTCCGGCAACCCCGTCTCGACCGAGGTCTGGTCCGACGTCCACGAGGTGCCGCACGTCCGCATCGGACAGCACGCCGACCTGGTGATCGTCGCCCCCGCCACCGCCGACATGATGGCCAAGGCGGCCCACGGCCTCGCCGACGACCTGCTCACCAACACGCTCCTCACCGCCCGCTGTCCGGTGGTCTTCGCCCCGGCCATGCACACCGAGATGTGGGAGCACCCCGCCACCCAGGAGAACGTCGCCACGCTGCGCCGTCGCGGCGCGCTGGTCGTCGAGCCCGCCGTCGGGCGCCTCACCGGCGTCGACACCGGCAAGGGCCGCTTCCCCGACCCCGTCGAGCTCTTCGAGGTCGTACGCCGCGTCATCGCGCGCAAGGACCTGTCCCAGGACCTCGCCGGGCGCCACGTCGTCGTGAGCGCCGGCGGCACCCGCGAACCGCTCGACCCCGTCCGCTTCCTGGGCAACCGCTCCTCGGGCAAGCAGGGCTACGCGCTCGCCCGCAGCGCGGCGGCGCGCGGCGCTCGCGTCACGCTCGTCGCGGCCAACGCGGCGCTGCCCGACCCGGCGGGCGTGGACGTCGTACCGGTCGGCACCGCCGTGCAGCTGCGCGAGGCCGTCCTGAAGGCCGCGGCCGACGCCGACGCCGTCGTGATGGCGGCCGCGGTGGCCGACTTCCGCCCCGAGACGTACGCGACCGGGAAGATCAAGAAGAAGGACGGCCAGGAACCGGCGCCGATCGCCCTGGTCCGCAACCCCGACGTGCTCGCCGAGATCGCCGGGGCCAGGCCCCGCCCCGGCCAGGTGATCGTCGGCTTCGCCGCGGAGACGGACGACGTGCTGGCCAACGGCCGCGCGAAGCTCGCGCGCAAGGGCTGCGACCTGCTGGTCGTCAACGAGGTCGGCGAGCGCAAGACGTTCGGCTCCGAGGAGAACGAGGCCGTCGTGCTCGGCGCGGACGGCAGCGAGACGCCGGTGCCGTACGGACCCAAGGAGGCCCTCGCGGACACGGTCTGGGACCTGGTCGCGGACCGGCTTTCCTGACAGTCGCCCGTAGGTCCGCCCGCGCGCCCCTTTCTCCTTCTGGTTTCTCCCTCTGGTTTCCCCTTCTGGCGGAACTTGGCCACATTAGGACGCTTCTCTTGACGGGGTTCGCGCGGGCAGGGCTCAATGTCACTTCGCCTCATCGGGCGCCTCAAACCCGGGGAAAACGGGCGCGAGGCCGTTCGATGGAGGACGATCGTCGTACCACGCAAGACAGTGCCGCAGGTCACAGGCCTCCCAAGTGGCGAGACATGTGGACCGGCGGACGAGTGTGACCGATAAACTGGTCTCGGACGACGCCGGGCGCAGCTCCCGGCCGTCCACCCATGATCAGCCAGCAGCCGCTGCAACCACAGGGAGCGATGTGTCCCGGCGCCTCTTCACCTCGGAGTCTGTGACCGAGGGTCACCCCGACAAGATCGCTGACCAGATCAGCGACACCATTCTCGACGCGCTTCTGCGGGAGGACCCCACCTCCCGCGTCGCCGTGGAGACGCTGATCACCACCGGCCTAGTCCACGTGGCCGGCGAGGTCACGACGAAGGCGTACGCGCCGATCGCGCAGCTCGTGCGCGACAAGATCCTCGAGATCGGCTACGACTCCTCGAAGAAGGGCTTCGACGGCGCCTCCTGTGGCGTCTCGGTGTCCATCGGCTCGCAGTCCCCCGACATCGCGCAGGGCGTCGACACGGCGTACGAGAAGCGTGTTGAGGGCGACGAGGACGAGCTCGACAAGCAGGGTGCGGGCGACCAGGGCCTGATGTTCGGTTACGCCTGCGACGAGACCCCGGAGCTCATGCCGCTCCCGATCCACCTCGCGCACCGCCTCTCGCGCCGCCTCTCCGAGGTGCGCAAGAACGGGACGATCCCCTACCTCCGCCCCGACGGCAAGACCCAGGTCACCATCGAGTACGACGGCGACAAGGCCGTCCGCCTCGACACGGTCGTGGTCTCCTCGCAGCACGCGTCGGACATCGACCTGGACTCGCTCCTGGCCCCCGACATCCGCGAGTTCGTCGTCGAGCCCGAGCTGAAGGCCCTCCTCGAGGACGGCATCAAGCTGGAGACCGAGGGCTACCGCCTGCTGGTCAACCCGACAGGACGCTTCGAGATCGGCGGCCCGATGGGTGACGCCGGCCTGACCGGCCGCAAGATCATCATCGACACGTACGGCGGCATGGCCCGCCACGGCGGCGGCGCCTTCTCCGGCAAGGACCCGTCCAAGGTCGACCGCTCGGCCGCCTACGCGATGCGCTGGGTCGCCAAGAACGTCGTCGCGGCCGGCCTCGCGGCCCGCTGCGAGGTCCAGGTCGCCTACGCCATCGGCAAGGCCGAGCCCGTCGGTCTCTTCGTCGAGACCTTCGGCACGGCCACGATCGACACGGACAAGATCGAGACGGCCATCGGCGAGGTCTTCGACCTGCGCCCGGCCGCCATCATCCGCGACCTCGACCTGCTCCGCCCGATCTACTCGCAGACCGCCGCGTACGGCCACTTCGGCCGGGCGATCCCCGACTTCACGTGGGAGCGGACGGATCGTGTGGACGCGCTGCGGAAGGCGGCGGGGCTGTAGTTCCGGCTCTTCCAGGCTCGGCGAGGCCCGGTACCCCTGCGGGGGTGCCGGGCCTCGGCGTTTTTCCGGCCGTGTCAGTGGGGTCTGGTAGGAATGCAGCTGTGAGCAGGGAGAACGAAGGGTTCGGGGTGGGGGGAGACGAGGAGCCGGAGCAGCTTGCGCTCATTCGGGAGTCGGTGCGCAAGGCCAAGGTTCCGCGGGCCAAGCCGCGGACGTGGCGGGGGGCCGCGCTGGCCAAGGAGTTGCCGGTCGCGCGGGTGCTCGTCGACAAAGGGGTGCTGCATCTCGACCGGTACTTCGACTACGCCGTGCCCGAGGAGCTCGATGCCGAGGCGCAGCCCGGGGTGCGGGTGCGGGTGCGGTTCGGGGCGGGGGCGCGGAACGTGCGGGAGGGGCGGCGCGAGGGCGGCGGGCTGATCGACGGGTTCATCGTCGAGCGGTGCGCCGAGACCGAGTACACGGGTCCGCTGGCCGCGCTGGCGCAGGTCGTGTCGCCGGAGCCCGTGCTGGACTCCGGGCTGCTCGACCTGGCTCGGGCCGTCGCCGACCGGTACGCGGGGAGTCTCGCCGATGTGCTGCAGCTGGCGGTTCCGCCGCGGCACGCGCGGGCCGAGTCGCGGGTGTCGCCCGAACCTCCGGCTCCGCCGGCGGCGCCCGACGCGGGGAACTGGCGGCGGTACGGGCACGGGCCCGAGTTCCTGCGGGCGCTGGCCACGGGAGGTGCGCCGCGGGCCGTGTGGACCGCGCTGCCCGGGCCGCAGTGGGCCGAGGAGATCGCCCGCGCCGTGCAGGCCACGCTCGCCTCGGGGCGTGGCGCGCTCGTCGTCGTACCGACCGGGCGGCCCGCCGCGCGCGTCGACGCCGCGCTCACCGAGCTGCTCGGTGCGGGGCAGCACGCCCTGCTGACCGCGGACGCCGGGCAGGAGCGGCGATATCAGGAGTGGCTCTCCGTGCGGCGCGGGGCCGTGCGGGCCGTCGTCGGGACGCGGGCCGCCATGTTCGCGCCGGTAAGGGATCTGGGCCTGGTCGTCATCTGGGACGACGGGGACTCCAGCCACAGTGACGATCGTGCGCCCTTCCCGCACGTGCGGGAGGTCCTGGAGCTGCGTGCCACGCGGGACAAGTGCGGGTTCCTGCTGGGCAGTTGGAGCTGCACGGTGGAGGCCGCGCAGCTGGTCGAGAGCGGGTGGGCCGCGCCGCTGGTCGCCGATCGCGAGCAGGTGCGGGGGGCCGCGCCGCTCGTGCGGACCGTGGGCGACGGTGACCTGGCTCGGGACGAGGCGGCGCGCGCCGCGCGGCTGCCGTCGCTGGCGTGGCAGGTCGCGCGGGAGGGGCTGAAGCACGGGCCCGTTCTGGTGCAGGTGCCGCGGCGCGGCTATGTGCCGAGGCTCGCCTGCGAGCGGTGCCGTGAGCCCGCGCGCTGTCGGCGGTGCGCCGGACCGCTGGAGGCGCAGGAGAGCGGGGCCGCCCTGCGGTGCGGCTGGTGCGGGGTGGAGGAGGCCGCCTGGCACTGCGAGGCCTGTGGCGCGTTCCGGCTGCGGGCGCAGGTCGTCGGGGCGCGCCGGACCGCCGAGGAGCTGGGGCGGGCGTTTCCTGCGGTGCCGGTGCGGACGTCGGGGCGGGAGCAGGTTCTCGACACGGTGCCGGGCGCGCCGGCGCTGGTGGTCAGCACGCCGGGGGCGGAACCGGTCGCCGAGGGCGGTTACGCGGCCGCGCTGCTGCTCGACGGGTGGGCGATGCTGGGGCGGCCCGACCTGCGGGCGGGGGAGGACGCGCTGCGCCGGTGGATCGGGGCCGCGTCGCTCGTACGTCCGCAGGGTGCGGGCGGCACGGTGGTGGTCGTCGCCGAGCCGACGCTGCGGCCCGTGCAGGCGCTGGTGCGGTGGGATCCCGTGGGGCACGCGGTGCGGGAGCTCGCGGAGCGGGCCGAGCTCGGGTTTCCGCCGGTGTCGCGGATGGCGGCGGTGTCCGGGCCGCCCGAGGCGCTCGCGGAGTTCCTGGCCGGAGCCGAACTGCCGCCGGATGCGGTGGTGTTGGGGCCTGTCCCGGTGTGGGACGGGGGCTCCGGTGCCGGCTCGGCTCCTGGCCCCGGCGGTTCGCGGCGGGGTGCGGGTGCGCCCGCCGGCGAGGCGTGGGAGCGGGTGCTGATCCGGGTGCCGCCGGGCAGCGGGGCCGCTCTCGCCACCTCCCTGAAGGTGGCGCAGGCCGCGCGGATGGCCCGCGGGGCCAAGGGCGCGAAGGAGGCCGGGGGAGAGGCGGTAAGGGTGCGGGTGGATCCGTTGGACATTGGCTGAGTGGCGTGTGTGTGCGTGCGGCTAGGTGCCCTGCCGGGTGTGGGGCCTGGTGCCGTGCGCGTCGGCACAGAGCTGCCCCCTCGCCCTTGGGGAGGAGCGAGGGGGGAGCGGTCGGCGTAGGGGTCAGCCGTTGCGCGGGCCGGGGAACGCGTTCGGCCTGGGCTCTTCGCGGAGCGTGGGGCTGCCCGCGGTGGGCTGGGTCGGCATCGCGCGGGCGGCGGGGACGGACGGCAGCGGGACGCCGACCGGGAGCGGACGCGTGGCCGTGGACGTGACGGTGGACGTCACGGCCGGCGCCGGGGTCTCCGCGGCGCGCTCCGCCTCGGCCGCCGCCTGCGTGGTGGCCCGGCGCGCGCCGTACCGGCGGTGGACCGCCTGCTTGGTGACGCCGAGGGCCGAGCCCACCGCGTCCCACGAGAACCCGAGCGAGCGGTCGAAGTCCACCGCCGCGGTGACCAGCGTCTCGACGCTGTCCCGCAGTTCCTGGGCGAGGCGGACGGTCGGGGCGGGAGCCCGCCCGTACACGACGAAGCCCGCGGACGGGCTCGAGCGACGCGGGCGGTAGACGTTGCCGAGCTGGGCGGTCAGGGTACGCAGTGCATCCACCTGCCGGCGGACCCGCTCGATGTCCCGCACCAGGAGATGCAGGCTGGCCCGTGCCTGGGCGTCGTGGGTTGCGTGGTCGGCCATGAACAAGCCTCTCGAACCGGCGTTGAAAAGGATCGGGCCGAATCGGTGGCCCGTTTTGGTCAACTCTTTCTTGACCAACGCGCTAGCTCGTGTGGGGTCACGGTGCAGGGGCGTATGTGCATATGCACAGGGCGCGCGCCGCTTCGTACGCCCCCAGGAGCGTCAACCGCCGTCCTCTGAAAGGGCGACTGAGAGACCGCCTGGAAGACCGCCCCGGGTGGGTTGCTCAGGCGGCCCATAGACTGGTGCGCTGCCGTCGCCCCACCCTTGACCAGAGATCCGAGGTACCCCCGAGTGAAGCTCGTCTTCGCAGGCACTCCCGAGGTCGCCGTCCCCGCCCTGGACGCCCTGATCGCCTCCGACCGACACGAGGTCGCCGCCGTCGTGACCCGTCCGGACGCGCCCGCGGGCCGGGGCCGCAGGCTCGTGGCGAGCCCGGTCGCGGAGCGCGCGGAGGAGGCCGGCATCGAGGTGCTCAAGCCCGCGAAGCCGCGCGACGAGGAGTTCCTGGCGCGGCTGCGGGAGATCGGCCCGGACTGCTGTCCCGTCGTCGCCTACGGAGCGCTGCTGCCGAAGGTCGCCCTGGACATCCCGGCCCGCGGCTGGGTCAACCTGCACTTCTCACTGCTGCCCGCCTGGCGCGGTGCCGCGCCGGTGCAGCACGCGGTGCTGGCGGGCGACGAGATCACCGGCGCCTCCACCTTCCTGATCGAGCAGGGCCTCGACTCCGGCCCGGTGTACGGGACGGTCACCGAGGAGGTGCGGCCCACCGACACCAGCGGTGACCTGCTGACCCGCCTCGCCTTCGCCGGGTCGGGGCTGCTCGTCGCCACCATGGACGGCATCGAGGACGGCAGCCTGAAGGCGGTGCCGCAGCCCGCCGACGGCGTCACTCTCGCCCCGAAGCTCACGGTCGAGGACGCACAGGTGGACTGGGCGGCGCCCGCGCTGCGGGTGGACCGGGTCGTCCGCGGCTGCACCCCCGCGCCCGGCGCATGGACCGTGTTCCGCGGCGAGCGGCTGAAGATCATCCAGGCGGCCCTCGTCCCGGACCGCACGGACCTCGCGCCCGGTGAGCTGTCGGCCGCCAAGAACAACGTGTACGTGGGCTCCGGCTCGCACGCCGTCGAGCTGCTCTGGGTGCAGCCGCAGGGCAAGAAGCCGATGCGGGGCGCGGACTGGGCGCGCGGCGTGCGGATCGCCTCCGGCGAGCGGGTGGGCGCGGGCGACGTAGGCTAGGTGGGTTCGACCCACACCAGCAGCGGAGCACCTTGTGAACGACCAGCCGAACCGGCGACCCCGCAAGCCCGCAGGCAAGCCGGGCCAGTCCGGTAAGCCCGGCCAGTCCGGTAAGCCCGGCCAGTCCGGTAAGCCGGGCAAGCCCCACCGCCGCCCGCAGAAGGACCCCGTCCGCATCCTCGCCTTCGAGGCGCTGCGGGCCGTGGACGAGCGCGACGCGTACGCGAACCTCGTCCTGCCGCCCCTGCTGCGCAAGGCCAGGGAGAAGGACGAGAACTTCGACGCGCGGGACGCGGCGCTCGCCACCGAGCTGGTCTACGGCACGCTGCGCCGCCAGGGGACGTACGACGCGATCGTGGCGGCCTGCATCGACCGGCCGCTGCGCGAGGTCGACCCGCCGGTCCTCGACGTGCTCAACCTCGGCGTGCACCAGCTGCTCGGCACCCGCATCCCGACGCACGCCGCCGTCTCCGCCTCCGTGGAGCTGGCGCGCGTCGTCCTCGGGGACGGGCGGGCCAAGTTCGTCAACGCCGTGCTGCGCAAGGTGGCGCAGGACGATCTCGACGGCTGGGTGGAGAAGGTCGCGCCGCCCTACGACGAGGACGCCGAGGACCATCTCGCCGTCGTCCACTCGCACCCCCGCTGGGTCGTCTCGGCGCTGTGGGACGCGCTCGGCGGCGGCCGCGCCGGCATCGAGGACCTCCTCGAGGCGGACAACGAACGGCCCGAGGTGACGCTCGTGGCGCGCCCCGGCCGTACCACCGCCGACGACGTCCTCGACTCCGTCGGCGAGGACTCCGCGTTGCCCGGGCGCTGGTCGCCGTATGCCGTGCGGCTCAGCGAAGGCGGCGAGCCGGGCTCGCTGGAGGCGGTGCGCGAGGGGCGCGCGGGTGTGCAGGACGAGGGCAGCCAGCTGGTCGCGCTCGCGCTGGCGAACGCGCCGCTCGACGGTCCCGACGAGAAGTGGCTCGACGGCTGCGCCGGCCCCGGCGGCAAGGCGGCCATGCTCGCCGGGCTCGCCGCCCAGCGGGGCGCCACGCTCCTCGCCTCCGAGAAGCAGCCGCACCGGGCCGGTCTCGTCGCGCAGGCCCTCGCCGGCAACCCCGGCCCCTACCAGGTCATCGCGGCCGACGGCACCCGTCCGCCGTGGCGGCCCGGCACCTTCGACCGCGTCCTGATGGACGTGCCGTGCACGGGCCTCGGCGCGCTGCGCCGCCGCCCCGAGGCCCGCTGGCGCCGCCGCCCGCAGGACCTCGACGGCTTCGCCCCGCTCCAACGCGGGCTCCTGCGCACGGCGTTGGAGTCCGTCCGCGTCGGCGGCGTCGTCGGCTACGCCACGTGCTCGCCGCACCTCGCCGAGACCCGGGCCGTCGTGGACGACGTGCTCAAGCAGACCGGCGGCGCCGAACTCCTCGACGCCCGGCCGCTGTTGCCGGGGGTTCCGGCGCTGGGGGACGGGCCCGACGTACAGCTGTGGCCGCATCTGCACGGCACGGACGCGATGTATCTGGCGTTGATCCGCCGGACGGGCTGACGGTTCGGCCCGCCGGGACCGTGGGGTCCCGGCGGGCCGTCGAGGTGGCGGTCAGCTGTCGATGAAGGCGCCGCGGCCGCAGCCGGCGGAGGTCACCCACTCATGGGACGAGATCCGGTCGTTGGCGTTCTGGCCCGTGGTGAAGGTGTAGCCGTGCAGGTCCTGCAGGGCTACGCCGGGGCCCGCGCAGAGGAAGCCGCCGGCCCAGGCATCCGCGCCACCGGTCAGCCGGTAGAACGCGACGACGTCGTTGCCGCCGACGTAGCCGTTGTTCGCCACCGACGTGGCGTTGTTGTCGTCGGCGCCCTGGAAGGACCCCGCGCTGTTGCCCCAGTTCGCGTCGTTGCCCTCGGTCGAGCCCAGGAGGGTGCCCGAGCAGTCCGAGTGCAGCCAGGCGTACACCCTGCCGTTGGTGCCGTTGGGCGAGCAGTCGGCCATCACGCCCACCTCGTCGGAGGGGGAGGGAGCCGCCTGGGCTGCCGTGGCCGGCATCGTGAGACCGATCGCGGCCAGGAACAGAGCGGCAGCGGTGGCCTTTTTGCGCGTGATTCGCATGGTTCGCATTGCTTCTCTCCTTTGTTCTTCCTTCGGGTGTGTTCGTCCGCAGCTCTGTGCCGCGGAGGTCTCGGGCCGGTCAGTTCCGGCGGGTGAGGGCTTCGGCGCGGGTGAGGGCCGCCTGCTGGAGACGGCTGTGGACGGCGAGTTCCTCGCGGTACTTCGCGCGTACGGGGCCGAAGTAGGTGCGTTTGAGGGAGCGCGCGCGGTCGGCGAGCCGGGAGTCGCGGGCGCAGGTGGCCTCGGCGACCGCCAGTTCGGTCTCGACGGCGCGGGCTCCCTCCCTGCTCAGGCCTTTGGTGAGAGCGGGCAGGGCGGCGCGGATGCCCGGCGGGTCGGCGTAGGTATGGCCCTTGTCGCGCATACAGGCC
The DNA here is from genome assembly GCF_044903205.1 of Streptomyces sp. NPDC029674. Lineage (NCBI taxonomy): Bacteria > Bacillati > Actinomycetota > Actinomycetes > Kitasatosporales > Streptomycetaceae > Streptomyces > Streptomyces sp. NPDC029674. The sequence continues at coordinate 115,779 of NZ_JBJDPY010000014.1, read as the reverse complement.
GACCAGGCGGCGAGGGCCTTCGTGAATCGCGCGTCCTTCACGAGTTTCGGCACCCACAGCGGCGTGAGGTTCATGGCGATGCCGTTGACCCGGAACCACGTTTCCCGGTCGCCGTAGAGCTTCTTCTCCGCGGTGGCGCGGCAGCCTCCGCGGGGGGTGGTGAGCGTGCCGCCGGTGGGCAGTTCGGCAGTCAGCACTCCCTCCGACGCGTCGCCGGTCAGCGCGGCCGAGTAGGCCGCGCGTCGCACGCCGGAGAGGGACTCCACGTAGGCGCGGTTGGGATTTTGTCGCTGCTGTGCGAGCGATTGGCGCGGACTGTCGCTGCCGTAGCCGTGCGCACGGGCCCAGGCGACGTCGTCGAGGACGAAGCCGGAGCTGTGCCCGGCCTCGGCGTTGGCCGGGGGCACGGGCCAGTACCGGAAACCGCGCTCGGTCATGCACCGCTGGATGAGGCGGCCCTCGGCCCGCTGAATCCGGTCCAGTTGCGCGTTCGTCAGCCGCGGAGCCGGGGCCGGCCGGTGGCTGGAGTCGGCGACCGGCGCCGTGCATGCGGTCAGTGAGCAGAGGGCGATGGCCGTACCCGTGCCGAGCGTGGCGATGGTACGTCGCATGGTGGTGTCTCCCCCGTCGGGCCGGGCACCTCTCGTCGGGCCGAGAGCTGCGTCATGTCGGTGCGGGCCGGCCGTCCCTGTCGGCGTGGGCCCGCCGTGACCTCAGCTTTCGCGGTCGGCTCGTTGTCTGACAGGTCCCTTTCACCACCTCAGACAATTCCGTGGGGGGCCTACGAGTTCGCGTCACCTCGGTGGCGCCGGTTGGCCCGCCTCCGTACGGGTGCGTAGCGTGCGACGCGGATTCGTTCGCGCCGACGGGGGTGTCATGGGGCGTCGAGAGCAACCACTGGATGCGGCCGAGGGGCCTGTCGCACGCTTCGCCGACGAGTTGCGGAAGCTGCGCCGGGAGGCCGGCGGTCTCACCTACAGGGCGATGGCGGCGAAGGCGCACTACTCGGCCGCGACGCTGGCACAGGCGGCGGCCGGGAACCGACTGCCGTCGCTGGCGGTCACGTCGGCGTACGTGCGAGCCTGCGGCGGCGACAGCGCGTGGTGGGAGCGCCGCTGGCACGAAGCGGCGCGGGAAGCGGCCGAGGCGGCCAGGACCGACGACGAGGACGTCGAGCCGCCCTACCTGGGCCTGGCGCGCTTCGGTGTCGGTGACGGCGGCCGGTTCTTCGGACGGGACCAACTCGTCCGTGAACTCACCGAGTTGGTGCGGCGTGCGCACGTGTCGGTGGTGACAGGCCCTTCCGGGTGCGGCAAGTCCTCCCTCCTGCGCGCGGGGCTGATCGCCGGTCTCCAACAGGCCGAGCCGCCGCGGAAGAGGCCCACCGCGGTCCGGGTCCTCACCCCCGGACCGCACCCGGACCGCACCCACGCCGATGTCCTCGACCCGCTCGCCACCCCCTCCGGGACGCTGATCGTCGTGGACCAGCTGGAGGAGGTCTTCACGCTCTGCGCCGACCGGACCGAGCGTGCGCGCTTCCTCGACCGATTGTGGACGGCTGCCCAGCCCCGGCACGGTCTGCGTCTCGTCCTCGCCGTCCGCGGCGACTTCTACAGCCACCTCGCCCAGCACCCGTCCCTAGCCAGGGCCGTCCAGGGCGCCACTCTGCTGGTGACCCCCATGGGGCAGAAGGAGCTGCGTGAGGCCATCGTCAGGCCCGCCGCCCTCGGCGGCTGCGTCGTGGAGCGGAGCCTGACCGCCCGGATCATCGACGACGTCAGCGATGAGCCGGGCGGCCTGGCCCTGATGTCCCACGCACTGCTGGAAACGTGGCGGCGGCGCAGCGGCCGGGTACTCGTCGAGAGCGCCTACGACGCCGCCGGCGGCGTCCACGGCGCAATCGCCCGTACCGCGGAGGACCTCTACGCGAGTCTCTCGCCCGGCCAGGCCGAAACGGCTCGACGTATCCTGCTCCGCCTGGTCAGCCCGGGTGAGGGCAGCCAGGACACGCGCTGCCCTGCCGATCGCGGCGAGGTCACCACGCTGGGCCCAGGACCGGTGAACGATGCCGGCGCTGTCCTTGAACGCCTCGCCCGGGCCCGCCTCGTCACCGTCGGCGAGGACACCGTCGACCTCGCCCACGAGGCCGTCCTGACGGCATGGCCCCGGCTGCGTACCTGGATCGACGAGGACCGCGACCGGCTCCGCGTCCAGCGCCACCTCACCGAGGCGGCGGGCGTCTGGCAGGCCCTCGGCCGCGATCCGGGCTCGCTCTACCGGGGCGTACGCCTCTCCATGGCCGAGCAGCACTGCGCCGCACCGGACGGGCCCGACGATCTGACGCCGCTGGAGCGGGAGTTCCTGACCAGCGGTCTCGCCGCCCGGAGGCGAAGCCGTCGTCGACGGCGCGTCCGCACCGCCGCCCTGTCCCTGCTCCTCGCTCTCGGTCTCATCGCGTCCCTGATCGCCCGGCAGCAGAACCAGGCCGGTGAGCGTCGCCGAGTCGAGGCCGAGGCCCGCCGTGTCGTCGGTGTCGCGGAGGGCCTGCGGACGTCCGACCCGGGCACCGCCATGCGGCTGAGCCTGGCCGCCTGGCGCGTCGCCGACCTGCCCGAGACCCGGGCGGCCCTGTTGAGCGCTCTGGCGCAGCCGGAACGGGAGGCGTTCACCGATCCGGACACCGATGCCGACACGATGCGGTACCTCAGCCCCGACGGCCGCTCGCTGGTCAGCGTCGGCCGGCAGAAGATCACTCGGTGGGATGTCGAGACGCGCCGGAGAACGGCCTCGCTGCCGGGCCTCGGCAAGCGGCTGCGCTCCGTCGGGGTGATGCGGGCAGACGTGCGGTGGCTGCCCCTGTTCATGGGCCCGGATGGAAAAGTGGCCGTTCTGGATCTCGCCGAGGGAAAGCAGAAGGGTGCCGCGCTGGGCACCGCCCGGGCCGGCGCCGAGATGGGTACGAGCGGGCGCAGCCTCGTCGTCTACGACGCCACCCGGTCCTCCTACCGGATCCGCCTGTGGGACGTGGCGAGGCGACGGGTCATGCTCGATGTCGGGGCGCCCCGCCGGGCGCCCGCGCCGGACACCATCGGCACGGGCCTCTCCGACGCTCAGCAGGTGCTGCAACCCAGGGAGAGGCGGGGCTCGTTGGACGTCCGGGGCTATCCGGACGCGACCGTCACGCATGACGACCGTGTCCTGGCCCTGTGCCTCCCGGGGCGGCCCCTGCAACTGTGGGACGTCGCCGAACGCCGCAGGATCGCCGCGCCGTGGGCGCCACGGATCTCACAGCACCAGTGCCAGAACGAGCGGGTCTTCTTCACCCCCGACGGCCGCCGCCTGGCGCTCGTCACGGAGGAGAAGGTGCGGGTGTGGGACATCCGGTCCGGGGCCGAAGTCGCCGACTTCCGCGCGGACGCGGTGCAGACCCTCGCTTTCAGCGAGGACGGAAAGTTCCTGGCGACGGCCGGTGATGACGAGATCCTGCTGTGGAGGATGGACGTTCCGCACATGCCTGTCTTCCGTTACGAGCTGCCCGCGGAGGCGGTCAGTGATCTCCGGGTCGACTCGTGGGAGGGATGGATCCGGTACGTCGGCGGCACGCGGGGCTCCTGGGGATCAGAGGTGCGGACCCTCGACGTCAGCGAGGTGTTCACCGGCGGCTGGCGTGACGACAGGGGGGAGGCCCTCTTCAGTCCGGACGGGTCGACACTCGTCACGGCCCGGATCATGGAACGGACGGGCCAGGTCCGCTTCCGGACGAGGAACACGCGTACCGCGACCGCGGGACGCTCCGTCGATCTGCCGCGGATGCCGTGCAGGGGCGTACGGAAGACCGCAATGGCCGTCTGCGACGTGCTCATGGCCTTCAGCGCCGACGGCAAGACCCTCGCTTACGGAGTCAGCGAGGGGCGGCGACCCACATCCGCGCCCCTCCTGCACGTCAAGCTGTGGGACGTCGCTCGACGCCGGGTGACGGACTCACCCCGCTTGGAAGGAGACTTCAATGGACAGGGGAACTGGGTCGTCTCCCTCGCGTTCGGTCCGCGCGACGCGTCACTGATCACCTCGCAGGTTCCCGAAAACGGCGCGACACGCATCTGGGACCTGCGCAGCCACACCCCCGTCAAGACCCTGCCCGGCGTCAACGGCGCCCTCGCGCTCCGCCCCGGCGGACGGTTGCTCGTCACCGCCAGTGGCCAGGCGGTCGCCCTCCCCGGTGGGCGCAGGCCGCCCGGCGTGCGGAATCCCGGCCGCGACTTGGTCCTCGCCTTCAGCCGGGACGGGCGCCACCTGGCCACTGGGGACGCCTCCGGCAGAACCGTGCTGTGGAGCGGTGACCTGCGGCACCGGCTCGGTGTGCTCAGCGCCGGTTCGGCGGACAGATTCGTGTCGGCGCTGGCCTTCTCCCGCGACGGAGACGTGCTGGCCGTCGGGTTCGAGGACGGCCTCGTCGGGCTCTTCGACACCGCCACCCGCCGGCGGATCGGAGCACCGCTGCTGCTCACCTCCGGCGACAGGGTCCGAGCGCTGGCCTTCGGCGACGAGGGCGACAGGCTCCACGTGGCGGGTGAACACACACCGCCGCAGAGCTACGACCTCTCCCCGGAGCGGGCGGCGCGGACCGTCTGCCGCCGGGTGGCGGACGGCCTCTCGCCGGCGGACTGGCGTCGTCACCTGCCGGATCTGCCGTATCAGGAGACCTGCCGGGAGTGATCCTCCCGGTCCGGTTCCGGTCGCCGGGACAGCGCGTGCGGCCACCACACCTTCGGCCCCACGTCCAGGAACAGCGACGTGACCAGGATCGAACGTACGACGAACGTGTCGAGCAGTACGCCGAGCGCCACCGCGAAACCGATCTCGGCGAACGCCACCATCGGGAGCGTGCCGAGCGCGGCGAACGTGCCCGCGAGGACCAGGCCCGCCGAGGTGATCACCGCGCCGGTCGCGGCGAGGCCCGTCAGGACGCCCTGGCGGGTGCCCTGGTGGCCCGCCTCCTCGCGGATGCGGGTCGACAGGAAGATGTTGTAGTCGATGCCGAGCGCCACCAGGAACACGAAGACGAAGAGCGGGAAGTCGGTCGGCTCGCCCGCGTAGTCGAAGAGGTGGCGGAAGGCGAGCGCGCTCAGGCCGAGGGCGGTGGCGAAGGACAGGACCACCGTCCCGATCAGGAGGAGCGGGGCGACCACCGCGCGCAGCAGTACGGCGAGGATCAGCAGGACCACGACCAGGACCAGCGGGATGATCAGCTTGTTGTCGTGGGCCGTGGCGCGGTCCATGTCGAGGAGGGCCGCCGTGCCGCCGCCCACCCGCGCGTCCGCGTCCGGGACCGCGTGGACGGCGTCGCGCACCCGCTCAACGGTCCGCTTGGCGGCCGCGCTGTCGGGCGGGTCGGTCAGCGTCGCCTCGAGCAGCACCTTGCCGTCGTGCTCGGCCTTCGTCCCCGGTGGGCGGGCGACGCCGTCGGGCACCACGCCCCGGGTGTCCCGGACGGCCCGGGCGACGTCGTCGCTCCGCGCCGCGGCGGCCACGATGACCAGCGGGTCGCCGGAGCCCGCGGGGAAGTACTCGGCCTGCACCTCCTGGCCGGTGATCGAGTCCGGCTTGTCGGTGAACGCGTCGGCGTTGGTGAGCCCCTCGGCCCGCAGCTGCAGCAGCCCGAGCGAGAGCAGGGCGAGGGCCGCCGCCGTGACGCCCCAGATCAGCCGCGGGCGGCGGTCGATGCGCCGGCCCGTGCGGGCCCACACGCCGCGCTCCGTCGGCTCGGGGGAGCCGACGTGCGGGACGAGCGGCCAGAAGAACCACCGGCCGAAGATGACCAGGAGCGCCGGGAAGAGCGACAGCATCGCGAGCAGCCCCACGGTGACGCCGATCGCGGCGACCGGGCCGAGGCCGCTCGTCGAGTTCATCTCGGCGGCCAGCAGCACGAGCATGCTCAGGACGACGGTCGCGCCCGACGCGAGGACCGCGGGCCCGGCCCGGTGCAGGGCGAGCGCCATCGCCTCGTGGCGGTCCTCGTGGCGGCGCAGTTCTTCGCGATAGCGAGCGACGAGCAGCAGGGCGTAGTCGGTCCCCGCACCGAACACGAGCACCGTCAGGATGCCCGCGCTCTGGCCGTTGACGGTGAGGTCCGCGTGTTCGGCGAGCAGGTAGATGAGGGCCTGGGCCGTGAACAGCGCGGTGATCACGGCGAGCAGCGGGGCGAGCAGCAGCGTCGGACTGCGGTAGGTGAACAGCAGGATCACCACGACGATGACCGCCGCCGAGAGCAGCAGCGTCGAGTCGATGCCTTCGAACGCCTCGGCGGAGTCCGCGGCCGTGCCACCAGGGCCGGTGACGTGTACGGCCAGGCCGCCGTCGCCGTCGCCGACCCGTTCCCTGATGGCGTCGACGGCCGGGCCGATGCGCTCCCAGCCCTCGGCGTCCATGGTGATCGGGACGAAGATCTGGGCCGCCGCGGCGTCCGCCTTCTTGTCGTAGACGGGGCCGCGGGTCTCGGCGCCCCGGATGCCGTGCTCGCGCAGCGCCTCGGCCTGCCGTACGTCCTCGGCGATCCGCGCGCGGTCCGCCGCGGTGAGGCCGCCTTCGCGGGCGTACACGACGATGGCCGGGATCACCTCGGGCCTGAACTCGGCCGAGATGTCCAGGACTTGGGTCGATTCCGCGGAGCCGGGCAGCCAGGACTCCGCGTCGTTCTCCTGGGCGTCGGTGAGCTTCTGGGCCAGGGGCGCCGCGACGATCAGCACCGCCAGCCAGAACAGCACCACCAGCCACTTGGTGCGCCGCCCGCACACCAGCCACGCGACCCCGCGCCGCCCCTGCCGCCGTTCCTCCGCCATGGCTTCCCCCCGCTTGCCGTGCGCGGTGCCGCTGGACCGCCCAGCATGACACTCGGAGGGTGCGCGCGGGAGCGGCTGTGCCCATGCGGTGGACTGCGGTCAGCGGCGGGCGCCGGGCATGGCAGGCTTGGGGCATGGCCGTGCAGATCAACCCCAGCATCCTGTCCGCGGACTTCGCCCGTCTTGCCGAGGAGGCAAAGGCTGTCGAAGGCGCCGACTGGCTCCATGTCGACGTGATGGACAACCACTTCGTCCCGAACCTCACTCTCGGGGTGCCGGTCGTAGAGTCACTGGCCCGCGCGACGGACACGCCCCTGGACTGCCATCTGATGATCGAGGACCCCGATCGCTGGGCACCGCAGTACGTCGAGGCGGGCGCCGGATCGGTCACCTTCCACGCCGAGGCCGCCGCCGCGCCGGTCCGCCTCGCCCGCGAGATCCGCGCCAAGGGCGCCCGCGCCTCCATGGCGCTGAAGCCGGCGACGCCCATCGAGCCGTACGAGGACCTGCTCCCCGAGCTCGACATGCTGCTGATCATGACGGTCGAGCCGGGCTTCGGCGGCCAGGCGTTCCTGGACATCATGCTGCCCAAGATCCGCCGCACCCGTGAGCTCATCGGCAAGCACGGCCTGGAGATGTGGCTGCAGGTCGACGGCGGTGTCTCGGCCGAGACCATCGAGCGCTGCGCCGAGGCCGGCGCCGATGTCTTCGTCGCGGGCTCGGCCGTCTACGGCGCCAAGGATCCGGCAGAAGCGGTACGTTCATTGCGCGCCCAAGCGCAGGCAAAGACCGTGTCAAGCAGCTGGGCGTGCGACCACTGAGCCAAGGGAACGTGAACGCAGTCCCTCAGGGCTGATCGACTAGGCCGGATCTGCAAGGATGAACGGCGAACCCAGTTTGTGAACAGCAGTGAGGAGAGCGCCGTGTCGGCCATGTCGGCGGGTCGGTCAGCCATGCGGATGGGACCCGCGGAGCTGGTGCAGGCGGCGGCCATGGCCCGCCGCTTCTACCTCGAGGGCAAGTCCAAGATCCAGATCGCCGAGGAGTTCGGCGTCAGCCGCTTCAAGGTGGCCCGGGTCCTGGAGACCGCCCTCGAGCGGGATCTCGTACGCATCGAGATCCGGGTCCCAGCGGAACTGGACGCCGAGCGCTCGGACGCGCTGCGCGCCCGCTACGGACTGCGGCACGCGGTCGTCGTGGAGTCCCCGGCGCCCACCGACGAGATCGAGGACTCGCCGGACCCCGAGAACCTCGGCGAGGTCGCGGCGGACCTCCTCGGCGAGCTCGTCAACGAGGGCGACGTCCTCGGCCTCGCCTGGGGCCGCTCCACGATCCACATGGCGGCCGCGCTGGACCAGCTGCCGCCGTGCACGGTCGTGCAGCTGACGGGCGTGTACGACGCCGGGACCGCGGAGCGCGGCTCGGTCGAGGCCGTCCGCCGCGCCGCCCAGGTGTCCGGCGGCGAGGCCCACCCCATCTACGCGCCGATGCTGCTGCCCGACCCCGCCACGGCGGCGGCGCTGCGCAACCAGACCGGTATCGCCCGCGCCTTCGAGTACTTCGACAAGGTCACGGTCGCCTGCGTCTCCATCGGCTCCTGGGAGCCGGGCATCTCCACCGTCCACGACATGCTCAGCGACGAGGAGCGGGCGCACTACGCGTCGCTCGGCGTGGCCGCGGAGATGTCGGCCCATCTCTTCGACGCCGAGGGGCGTCGGGTGGGGCGGGATCTCGGGGAGCGGTGCATCACCGTCGAAGCGGATCGGCTTCGGCGGATTCCTGAGGTGGTCGCCATCGCGGGTGGGCAGCGGAAGGCTGCCGCGATCGATGCGGTGTTGCGGTCCGGGCTCGTCACCAGTCTGGTGACGGACACGGCTGCTGCTGACCAGTTGCTCGTCGCCGGGGCTGCGCCTCGGCCCGCGCTTAACCGGGCGGACCCGGACGGTAGCTGAGTCCCTGCGGGGGGGGGTGGGGGCTGGTCGCGCAGTTCCCCGCGCCCCCGGCGGGGGGCGGTGGGCGGGGGGGGGGGCTGGTGTCCCCGGTTGTGGCCCCGGTGGGGGGGGTGGTGGTGGTGTGTCTCGGCGGGGGGGGGGGGGGGTGTTCGGCGGATGCTGGGAGGGACGCCCCCGCCTGGGCCCGTGGCATGGCCACCGTCCAGGCGGACCGGCTGCCCGCGGAGGCGCGGAAGACGCTGCGGCGCATCGACGACGGGGGTCCCTTCCCGTACGAGAAGGACGGCGCCGTCTTCGGGAACTTCGAGCGGGAACTGCCCCGGCAGAAACGCGGCTACTACCGCGAGTACACCGTCCGCACGCCCGGTGAGCGCGATCGCGGGGCCCGGCGGATCGTCACCGGCGGCGGGGGCGAGATCTACTACACCGACGACCACTACGCGTCCTTCAAGGCGGTGCTGAGGTAATGGCCGACGACGCAGGCAGGAATCCGCTCGCGCCCGTGCTCGACGCGGCGCGCGGTGCGGGCTGGACCACTGCGACGCTCTCCCTGGCGGGGGTGACGGACAAGGCCGCGTTCATGGAGCGCTGCGCCCGCGGCCTCGGACTGCCCGACTGGTTCGGGCACAACTGGGACGCCCTCGCCGACTGCCTCACCGATCTGTCGTGGGCGCCCGCCGCGCGGGGGCGGCTGCTCGTCGTCTCCGGGTGGCAGGAGTACGCGCGGGCCGCGCCGGGGGAGTGGCGGGTCGCGCAGGAGGTGTTCTCGTCGGCGGTCGAGCACTGGCGGGACGCGGAGACCGGTCTGGAGATCGTGCTGGCGCTCGGCCCCGCCGCCATCGCCGCCACGGAGCGTGCGGAGCCCTGAACGGGCTGTTCCGGTCGACGGGGGCTCTTGGACGATCCGACGACCACCCGTACGGACCGCCTGGGTGATCGTCCCAGGCCGCACAACCCCGTCGGCATGGGAGAATGAAGTACGTGCTTTTCCCTCGGCCTAACTGTCCGGGGGCCACCTCTGATCGACTGGGATGAGCAGCACGTGCGCTTCCTCAATGACATCCAGCCTGCGTACGACCTGACGTACGACGACGTCTTCATGGTCCCGAGGCGCTCCGCCGTCGGATCCCGCCAGGGCGTGGACCTCAGCTCTCCGGACGGCACCGGCACCACGATCCCGCTGGTCGTCGCCAACATGACCGCGATCGCCGGCCGGCGCATGGCCGAGACCGTCGCCCGCCGCGGCGGCCTCGTCGTCATTCCGCAGGACATCCCGATGGAGGTCGTCACCGACGTCATCTCCTGGGTCAAGACGCGCCACCACGTCCTGGACACCCCGATCGTCCTGGCCCCGTCGCAGACCGTCGCGGACGCGCTGGCCCTGCTGCCCAAGCGCGCGCACAACGCGGGCGTCGTCGTCGACGCCGACCAGAAGCCCGTCGGCGTCGTCACGGACACCGACTTGAGCGGCGTCGACCGCTTCACGCAGCTCTCCGAGGTCATGTCCAGGGACCTGCTGCTCCTGGACGCCGACATCGACCCGCGCGACGCCTTCAACAAGCTGGACCACGCCAACCGGCGGTACGCCCCGGCCGTGGACAAGGACGGCCGCCTCGCGGGCATCCTCACCCGCACGGGCGCCCTGCGCGCCACGCTCTACACCCCGGCCGTCGACGCCAACGGCGGCCTGCGCATCGCCGCCGCCGTCGGCATCAACGGCGACGTGGCGGGCAAGGCCAAGCAGCTCCTCGACGCGGGCGTCGACACGCTCGTCGTCGACACCGCGCACGGCCACCAGGAGTCGATGATCGCCGCGGTGAAGGCCGTGCGCGCGCTCGACCCGCAGGTGCCGATCGTGGCGGGCAACATCGTCGCCGCCGAGGGCGTCCGCGACCTCATCGAGGCCGGCGCCGACATCATCAAGGTGGGTGTCGGACCCGGCGCCATGTGCACCACGCGCATGATGACCGGCGTCGGCCGCCCGCAGTTCTCCGCGGTGCTCGAGTGCGCCGCCGAGGCCAAGAAGTTCGGCAAGCACGTCTGGGCCGACGGCGGTGTCCGCCACCCGCGCGACGTCGCCATGGCGCTCGCCGCCGGCGCCTCGAACGTCATGATCGGCTCCTGGTTCGCGGGTACGTACGAGTCCCCGGGCGACCTCCAGCACGACGCCCAGGGCCGCGCGTACAAGGAGTCCTTCGGCATGGCCTCGGCCCGCGCGGTGCGCAACCGCACGTCCGAGGAGTCCGCGTACGACCGCGCCCGCAAGGCGCTCTTCGAGGAGGGCATCTCGACCTCCCGCATGTTCCTCGACCCGACCCGTCCGGGCGTCGAGGACCTGATCGACTCGATCATCGCGGGCGTCCGCTCCTCCTGCACGTACGCCGGCGCTGCCTCCCTGGAGGAGTTCGCCGAGAAGGCCACCATCGGTGTCCAGAGCGCCGCCGGATACGCCGAGGGCAAGCCGCTGCACGCCAGCTGGAGCTAGTCGCTGCGCGGTGCGCTCCGTCAGGGGCGCACCGCCGCCGCGTATGCCTTGGAAGCCGCCGCCGTCACCGCCTCCGCGAGGACACGGTGGCCCGCGTCGCCCGGATGCACCCCGTCCGCCAGGTGCCCCGCGTCCAGCAGTCCGCCGCCCGGCAGCAGCTCCGTTCCCGCGTCCAGGGCCGCCCGCTCCATGGCGGTCCGCAGGTCCCGGAGCGTGGCGCCGAGCGCGTTCGGCACCGCCTCGGCGTCCGGGCGGATGACGGGGGAGACGACCAGGACGGGGACGTCCGGGTGGCCCCGGCGCACCAGGTCCAGGAACGCCCGCAGCGTCTCGTACAGCAGCCGCGCCGAATGCGGCACCCGCGACCAGCAGTTGGTGCCGAAGGCGAGGGTGATCAAGTCGGCGTCCAGCGAGGCGAGTTGCTCGGCGGACGCCAGTTCGCCGCGTGCCGCGCCCGCGTAGCCGAGGTTCACCGTCTCCACGCCGAGGGCCCGCCCCGCGAGCGCGGGCCACGCGAGGTGGGGCCGCGAGACGGACCAGCCCTCCGCGATCGAGTCGCCGTACACGAGCCAGCGCGGGCGGTCGGCGGCGGGCGTCAGGGTGCCGTCCATCGGGTGTATCCCGTGCAGGACGGGCCGCAGAGACTCCGGCAGGTGCAGGGTGAACTCGCCGTCGGGGGCGGGGAGTTGGATCAGTGCCCGGTGCTCGCCGGGGGAGGCGGGGGTGTCGATGGCCTCCTCGCCGGTGAGGAGTGTGAACAGCGCGGGCGCGGCGCGGTGCGCGTCCGCTCCCGCAGGAGGCGACGCGGTGTACGCGACCTCCACGGCGCTCGCTCCGCGCGCCGTGAACTCCAGGCGCACCCCGGCGGGCAGGCCCGCACGGTCCCACGTGTCCCCGGGCAGCCGCTCCCGGTCGGCCGGGTCGGCGCGCACCACTCGGCCGTCCTTCGTCCACCAGGGCGCGCCCCGCACGAACTCCCTCACCGCGCGCCGCCGATCGTCGGGTACGGGAACTTCACGCCGACCCCGCCGTCCACGACGAGCGTCTGCCCGGTGACGTACGACGCGAGCGGCGAGGCGAGGAACAGCAGGGCCGAGGCGATGTCCGAGGTCTCGGCGACGCGGCCGAGCGGCGCGTTGCGGGCGTTGCGCTCGCGGCCCTCGTCGCCGACCAGGGCGGCCACGCGCGGCGTCCACACGACGCCGGGCGCCACCGCGTTCACCCGCACGCCGCGCGGACCGTACTCCACCGCCGCCGTGCGGACCAGGGAGACCAGGCCCGCTTTGGCCGCGCCGTACGCGGCGTGCAGGGGCGCCGCCGTGAGACCCGACACCGAGGCGACGAAGACCATCGCGCCGCCGCCCCCGTCGGCGAGGGCCTCGCCGCCGTACCGCACGGCCAGCCAGGCGTGCCGCAGGACCATCGAGAAGTGCCAGTCCCACCCCTCGTCGTCCAGGTCGGCCAGGGGCGAGTAGCGGGCCATGCCGACGATGTCGACGACGCCACCGACCGACCCGCACTCCCGGCGCGCGTACGCGAAGAGGTCCCGCACGTGCTCGCGCCGGGTCACGTCGGCGACGTACGGGACGCCGCCCGTCTCTGCGGCCACCGCCTCCGCCCGCGCCTTGTCGACGTCCACGCACAGCACCCGCGCGCCCGCCGCCGTCAGCGCGTGCGCGGTCTGGCGGCCGATGCCGTTGCCCGCGCCGAGCAGGACGAAGGCGCGGCCGTCCAGGCGGTGCAGGGCGGCGTAGTCGGGGACGGGGGAGGTGTCCAGGGGCTCCGTCATGCGGGCGTTCCCCTCGGCACGTACGACGCCAGCTCCGGGATGACTTCCTTGCCGAGGATCTCGATCGTCCGCAGGATCTCGCGGTGCTCCAGATAGCCCCACTGGACGTAGCAGATGAGCTGGTCGATGCCGAGGTCGGCGTACCGCTTGGCCTTGCGGACGATGGTCTCCGCGTCGCCGATGAGGATCATGTCCCCGGCATCGAACTCCTCGACGGGCACGCTGCCCTCGATGATCGGCGTGAGGAACGGGAAGGTCCGCTCGCGTTCCGCCGCAGTCAGGTGCGGCAGCTCCCAGTCGAGCGTGAACTGGGCGAGGTTGCGGTACCACCACGCGACCGAGTCCCAGACGCGCTTGGACGGCCGGTCCGCCGCGTGTACGAGGGTGTACGCGCTGACGCGGTCCGTGGTGACGTCCGTGATCGGGGACGGGGTGCGCGCCGCCCTCCGGTACGCCGCCACCTGCCGCGCCATCGACTCCAGCGGCTGCATGATCGAGAAGGAGAGCAGCCCGAGGCCGGCCGCGCCCGCGACCTCCGCCGAGCCGGGCGAGGTGGCGGCCATCCAGCACGGCGGATGCGGATCCTGCACCGGCTTCGGGGTCACCATCCGCCGCGGGAAGCTGAAGCGCTCCGACTCGTACGCGAAGTACTCCTCCCGCCACATGCCCGTGACGATCTCGATCGCCTCGCGCCAGTCGGCGCGCGACCGTTCCCTGTCGACGCCGAAGGCCGTCTGCTCCATGGGGGTCGAACGGCCCGTGCCCCACTCCACGCGGCCCTCGGAGAGCACGTCCACCGCGGCGACCTTCTCCGCGATCCGCTGCGGCGGCGTGAAGCCGAAGGGGGTGAGCGTGACGCCGAAGCCGAGGCGGATGCGCTCGGTCAGCGCCGCGATATGGCCGAGCAGGACCTCCGGCGCGGGGCAGTGCGAGCGGCCCTCGCGGAAGTGGTGCTCGACCGCCCACACGGTGCGGAAGCCCATCCGGTCGGCGAGCCGGATCTGCTCGACGGCCTCCCGGTAGGCGCGCTGCTCGGCGGCGCGCTGACCGTGCGGGTGGGGCGCGTTCCACGGTTTCGGTACGTCGATCTCGTACAGGACGTCGAGGTCCATGCCGTGCCTCCGTCTCGGGCGAGAGGCGTGCACGATGCGGCAGAACTGACGAAGTGTCAACAGAGCCCGGGGAGGCGCGGCACGCAACGGACGAAACGGACGGCGCAACGAAGAGACGTATATGACGGAAGTGCGCAATGATCAAACGCCGGTACGCAAGGTTGCTGCATTACGGTCGGGAACCATGGACTCTAGAGTCAGGCCCTGAACGTGGTGTGGCGGGGACTGCCTGCTCGGTGGTTCCCGTCGCCAAGCGCGGCTGCCCCGAGGTCCTCGCCGCCCTGACCGGCAGCGATGAAGGAGCCAGCGCGTGCTCGACCAAGGCGCACCCCCGCAGAACCGCCCAAGCACCCCGGGCACCCCCGGCCTCGGCAGCCGGCTCATGCGCCGCAAGCCGGTCGAAGCCCTGGTCGAGGAGGGTGGCCAGGGCGAGGGAGGATCGCTTCGGCGCTCCCTCGGCATGTGGCAGCTGACCATGATCAGCATCGGTGCCACGCTCGGCACCGGCATCTTCGTCGTCCTCGGCGAGAGCGTCCCCAAGGCCGGCCCCGCCGTCACGATCTCCTTCGTGATCGCCGGCCTCACCGCCCTCTTCTCGGCCCTCTCGTACGCCGAGCTGGCGGGCACCATCCCGGTCGCCGGCTCCTCCTACTCGTACGCGTACGCAACGATGGGCGAACTCATCGCCTGGGTGTGCGGCTGGTGCCTGGTCCTGGAGTACGGCGTGTCCGTGGCCGCCGTCGCGGTCGGCTGGGGCGAATACCTCAACGAGCTCCTCGACGGCACGATCGGCGTCACCATCCCCGACGCGCTCTCCGCGGCGCCCGGCGAGGTCGACGGCGCCATCATCAACCTGCCCGGCCTGATCGTCGTGCTGCTCGCCATGGTCTTCCTGCTCGGCGGCGCCAAGGAGTCGGCGACGGCCAACACGATCATGGTCATCGTGAAGATCGCCGCGCTCGTGCTCTTCTGCACCATCGGCTTCATGGGCTTCAAGTCCGGCAACTACGAGGACTTCATGCCGCTCGGCACGGCCGGCGTCAGCGCCGCCGCCGCGAGCCTCTTCTTCTCGTACATCGGCTTCGACGCCGCCTCCACCGCCGGTGAGGAGGCCAAGAACCCGCAGCGCGACCTGCCCCGCGCGATCATGCTGTCCCTGGTCATCGTCACCGCGCTCTACGTCCTCGTCGCGGCCGTCGCCGTCGGCGCCTGGAACTGGAAGGACTTCGAGGGCTCCGAGGCCACGCTCGCCGCGATCATGAACGACGTCAGCGGCCAGAGCTTCTGGGGCACGACGCTCGCCGCGGGCGCCGTCATCTCCATCGCGTCCGTCGTGCTCACCGTGCTGTACGGCCAGACCCGGGTGCTCTTCGCGATGTCCCGCGACGGTCTCGTCCCCAAGGCGTTCGGCAAGGTCAGCAAGAAGACGGGCACGCCCCGCGTGAACACGGTCATCGTGTCGCTCTTCTGCGGCGCGCTCGCCTCCGTCATCCCGCTCGGCAAGCTCGTCGACGCCACCAGCATCGGCACGCTCTTCGCCTTCGGCCTGGTCAACATCGCCGTGATCGTGCTGCGCCGGACCCGCCCCGACATGCCGCGCACCTTCCGGGTGCCGCTCGGCTGGCTCTTCCCGGTGCTCGGCTTCGGCTTCTGCGCCTACAACATGTTCAGCCTCGACTCCACCACCTGGACGGTCTTCGGTGTCTGGATGGCCGTCGGCCTCGTGTTCTACTTCCTGTACGGCATGAGCCGCTCCCGATTGGCCACAGCAGAGAAGTGATCCACCCCCCGTGCGACTGAACGATCTCGACGAACGCATCGTGCACGCCCTCGCCGAGGACGCCCGCCGTTCCTACGCCGACATCGGCCAGCTGGTCGGACTCTCCGCGCCCGCCGTGAAGCGGCGCGTGGACCGGCTGCGGGCCACGGGTGCCATCACCGGGTTCACCGTGCGGGTGGACCCGGCGGCGCTCGGCTGGGAGACCGAGGGGTTCATCGAGATCTACTGTCGCCGGAACACCTCGCCGGAGGCGATTCAGCGGGGGCTCGAGCGGTATCCGGAGATTTCGTCCGCGTCCACCGTTACCGGGGACGCGGACGCGATCGTCCAGGTCTTCGCGGCTGACATGCGGCATTTCGAGCGGGTGCTCGAGCGGATCGCGGGGGAGCCGTTCGTGGAGCGGACGAAGTCCGTGCTCGTGCTCTCGCCGCTCATGCGGAGGTTTTCTTCGGGGTCCCCGGCTTAGTTCTTTGGGCGCGGGTCGGTGTGGGTTGCGGTCTTTTTGCGCAGTTCCCCGCGCCCCTGAGGTGTCCCCGGCTTGGTTCTTCGTGGGGCGGGCCGGGGCGGCTAGGTGGCCGTCGCGTACGAGACCTTCCAGGGGAGGACGTGGAAGTCGCCGGTGCCCTTTCTGACCTTCTCGTAGGGGGCTGAGCTCGCGCACTTCGCCAGGGTGTCGGGCTGGCCGGGCGTGCCGCCGTAGGCCGCCCAGCTGTAGCCGACCCTGTCCTGGCCACCGGTGTCGTGGACGGTGAAGCCGACCCGCTTCCCCTTGATGTCCGGCATGTCGATGTCGCTGCCGGCGGCGGTGACGACACCGGTGACCGTGGCCACCTTGCCGCCCGTCATCAGGCAGTCGACGCGGCCCTCGGCCCAGGCGCCCCGGCCGCCCGGCTTCTCCAGATGGACGAAGCGGAACGTGCCGGTCGCCTTCGACGGGTCCTTCCTGTCCCCGGCCGCCAGATGCGCGTCGAACGTGAACGTCACGTCCTCGGCCGTCCTGCGGTACATCCTCGCCGAGCCGGTGAGCGCGGCGGCCTCACGCTTCTTCGCCTGTTCTCCGGCGCTCCCGGCCGCAGGTGTCGCAGGGCGCGCCGGGCCGTCACCGGCCGCCACGGCCGCGCCCGCCGCCCCCACGGTGAGCAGCAACGCGGCCGCCACGGCGACGGCGCGGGGGTGAGGGGTGCGGGGTGTGATCGTGCGGCTCATGGGGGAGTCCTCCGTCTTCGGGGGCGGAACCGTTCACCCGGCCTGTCCGGGCGTGATCACGATCTCGCGATACGGGGCCCGGCACGTCCGGCCACGGACCGCACTCCGCATCCGCCGCGCGGCGGAGGACCCCCGCGCACCCCGTGCGCCTGAAGGAGGACCACCCCGCTACCCGAGTCGCACGGTCACGCGCAACGAATCGCCGCCCCCGCCTCCCCGCACGCAACGGATCAAGCAGCTGCCCGCAACGGTCTGAGCTTGTCCGGGGGTGGTTGACGACCGTACCGTCATATCGACCCCGCCTTCCCCTTCGTACCCTCCGAGGTTCCGCCATGCCTGCGCTGCGCACCGCCCTGCTCCAGAGCTCTGGGCAGCTTGGATCCGTCGCCGAGAACCTCGCGGCCCTGGACGAGGCGGCGGGCCGCGCCGCCGCGGCGGGCGCCGGGCTGCTCATCGCGCCCGAACTGTTCCTCACCGGGTACGCCATCGGTGACGACATCGCCCGGCTGGCCGAACCCGTCGACGGCGAGTCCGCGAAGGCCGTCGCCGAGATCGCGGCGCGCCACGAGGTCGGCGTCGCCTACGGGTATCCGGAGCGCGAGGGCGATGTCGTCTTCAACTCCGTCCAGCTGGTCGGCCCGGACGGGGCCCGCCTCGCGAACTACCGCAAGACCCACCTCTTCGGCGGCTTCGAGCGCGACTCCTTCACCCCCGGTGAACAGACCGTCGTCCAGGCCGAGTTGGGCGGCGTACGGATCGGGCTGATGATCTGCTACGACGTGGAGTTCCCGGAGAACGTCCGCGCGCACGCCCTCGCCGGCACCGACCTCCTGGTCGTCCCCACCGCGCAGATGCACCCCTTCCAGTTCGTCGCCGAGTCCGTCGTGCCGGTGCGCGCCTTCGAGAACCAGATGTACGTCGCGTACGTCAACCGGGTCGGGCCCGAGGAGGAGTTCGAGTTCGTCGGACTCTCCACGCTGGCCGGGCCGGACGGCGTGGCACGCGCGCGGGCGGGCCGCGGCGAGGAACTCGTCTTCGGCGACGTCGACCCGGAGTTCCTGAGCGCCTCCCGCGCGAACAACCCCTACCTGCGCGACCGGCGGCCCGGCCTGTACGCGTCCCTCGGCTGACCGCCCGCGAGCCCTGGTCCCGGCCCGCACCCCCCTCTCACCTGCCTTTCAGTTCCGTGCAAGGAGTCCGTACCCCATGACGTCCACGGTGCCCACCGCCGTCCAGCACACCGACGCGCAGCCGCCGATCACCATGTTCGGCCCGGACTTCCCCTACGCCTATGACGACTTCCTCGCCCACCCGGCGGGCCTGGGCCAGATACCCGCGACCGAGCACGGCACCGAGGTCGCCGTCATCGGCGGCGGTCTCTCCGGCATCGTCGCCGCGTACGAGCTGATGAAGATGGGCCTCAAGCCCGTCGTCTACGAGGCCGACCAGATCGGCGGCCGGCTGCGGACCGTGGGCTTCGAGGGCTGCGACAGCGACCTCACCGCCGAGATGGGCGCGATGCGGTTCCCGCCGTCGTCGACGGCGCTCCAGCACTACATCGACCTGGTCGGCCTGAAGACCAGGGCGTTCCCCAACCCGCTCGCCGAGTCGACGCCCTCGACGGTCGTCGACCTCAAGGGCGAGTCGCACTACGCCGAGACCGTGGAGGACCTGCCGCAGGTCTACCGCGACGTGGCGAAGGCCTGGGCCGACTGCCTGGAGGAGGGCGCGGACTTCTCCGACATGAACCGCGCCCTGCGCGAGCGCGACGTGCCGAAGATCCGCGAGATCTGGTCGAAGCTCGTCGAGAAGCTCGACAACCAGACCTTCTACGGCTTCCTCTGCGACTCCGAGGCCTTCAAGTCCTTCCGGCACCGCGAGATCTTCGGTCAGGTCGGCTTCGGCACGGGTGGCTGGGACACCGACTTCCCGAACTCCATCCTGGAGATCCTGCGCGTCGTCTACACCGAGGCCGACGACCACCACCGCGGCATCGTCGGCGGCAGCCAGCAGCTGCCGCTGCGCCTGTGGGAGCGCGAGCCGCAGAAGATCGTGCACTGGGAGCCCGGTACGTCCCTGAAGTCGCTGCACGAGGGCGGCGAGCCCAAGCCCGCCGTGACCCGCCTCAACCGCACCGCGGGCAACCGTGTCACCGTCACCGACGCCTCCGGTGACATCCGCACCTACCAGGCGGCGATCTTCACCGCCCAGTCGTGGATGCTGCTCTCGAAGATCGAGTGCGACGACTCGCTCTTCCCCATCGACCACTGGACGGCGATGGAGCGCACCCACTACATGGAGTCGTCGAAGCTCTTCGTGCCGGTGGACCGGCCGTTCTGGCTCGACAAGGACGAGGAGACCGGGCGGGACGTCATGTCGATGACGCTCACCGACCGGATGACCCGCGGTACCTACCTGCTCGACGACGGGCCGGACAAGCCCGCCGTCATCTGCCTCTCGTACACGTGGTGCGACGACAGCCTGAAGTGGCTGCCGCTGTCGGCGAACGAGCGCATGGAGGTCATGCTCAAGTCGCTCGGCGAGATCTACCCGAAGGTCGACATCCGGAAGCACATCATCGGCAATCCGGTGACCGTGTCCTGGGAGAACGAGCCCTACTTCATGGGCGCGTTCAAGGCGAACCTGCCGGGTCACTACCGCTACCAGCGGCGGCTGTTCACGCACTTCATGCAGGAGTCGCTGCCCGAGGACAAGCGGGGCATCTTCCTCGCCGGGGACGACATCTCGTGGACGGCCGGCTGGGCCGAGGGAGCGATTCAGACGGCGCTCAACGCGGTGTGGGGCGTCATGCATCACTTTGGCGGGGCGACCGACGCCACGAACCCCGGTCCCGGGGATGTGTACGACGAGATTGCGCCCGTCGAGCTGCCTGAGGACTGACGGCGCCGTTTCGTCCGGGGCGCGTGGGAAGCTGCTGGTCCGTTGTGGCTGGTCGCGCAGTTCCCCGCGCCCCTGGGGGCGCCTGCCCTATACCCCCGCCGCCCTCGCCTCCTCGTACACCTGCGCCGCCAAGTCCTTGAGTTCCTGTGCGTCCCGTGCCGAGCCGCCGAGGTCGATCAGGATCTCGTCGACGCCCACCGCGGCGTGCGCGGCGAGGTCCTCGACGATCTGGTCGACGTTGCCGCGGAACGGGGCGCGGTCCGGGCCGTCGTACGCCTTGCTCGTGTAGCGCGTGTTGGCCCGCAGCACGCTCTGGACCGGGCGCTCGCGGCCCCGCTCGGCGGCCGCTTCGCGCACCCTGGTCCACTGCTCGGCGAGTGCGGAGGCGCCCGTCGCCACAGGCATCCAGCCGTCGGCGCGGTCGACGAGCCTGCGCAGGGCGCGGGGGCTGTTGGCGGGCAGCAGGATCGGGATGGGGCCGACCGGCTTGGGGCCGACCACGGAGGGCGCGATCGTGGTCAGCTCGCCCTCGTACGACACCGGGTCCGGGCCCCACACCGCGTGGCAGACGTCGATCAGCTCGTCCAGGACCTTGCCGCGCCGCTCGAAGGGGGCGACCGAGGCGGCCGCGTACTCGTCGTGGGACCAGCCCGTGCCGAGGCCCGCGACGACCCGGCCGCCGCTCGCCGCGTCCAGCGAGGCCAGGGAGCGGGCGAGTTGGAACGGGACGTGCAGCGGGGCGACGAGCACGCTGGTGCCGAGGCGGGCGCGTTCCGTGGCCGCGGCGGCGAGTGTGAGGGTGATCAGGGGGTCGGCGACCGAGCGGTACGCGTCGGGCCATGGACGGCCCGGGATGCCGTAGAGACCCTGGGTGGCGGGCTCGGGGTAGAGGACGCGCTCGTAGACCCAGAGGCTTTCGTAGCCGATGTCCTCGGCGGCCTGGGCGACCGCGGGGACGTCGCGTCCGATGGCGTACTGCCTGCCCTGCGGGAGACTCAGTCCGAGTCGCGTCGACATTCCGGTGCTCGCCATTCCGGTGCTCCTTCGCGTCGGGGGTCAGTCAGTGCATTCAACGTACATCGGTCTCAGTCCGGAAGTGGCGTCAACAAGATTCGTCCCACCAGGCCCACCGCCTCGTCGAGCCGCTCCCCGAACTCCTCGGCCACGGCGGGCAGTTCGCGCAGCGCCCACAGTGCGCGGGCCGACGCCCACGCGCCGTCCCGGGCGCGCTCCAGGCTCCACGAACCGGCCAGATGCGTCAGCGGGTCGCCGACCTGGAGTAGATCGGGGCCGGGCATCAGCTCCTCGCGGATGCGCTCCTCCAGCGAGCCGAGGACATCGCCCACGCGGTCGAACTCGTCCTCGACATCGGCCGGTTCGCAGCCGAGCGTGTGACAGCTGTCCACGAGGGCGAGCGCCAGATCGTGGCCGATGTGCGCGTTGATGCCAGCGAGCGCGAACTGCAGCGGGCTGATGCCCGGATGGCGGCGGTACTGGAACAGCGGGCGCCAGCAGGCGGGTGTCCGGTGGCCGTCGCCCGCCGCGTCGACGGCCGCCAGATAGCGTTCGGCGAAGCGGACGGCCAGCGTGCTCGCGGCGCGCGCGTCGGGGAACGCGCCGCCGTCGAGATGCCGGCCGACCTCCTCGGTGACCGAGAGATAGACGCGGTTGAAGACGGCGACCCCGTCGCGCGGCGGCCAGCCGGCGCCGAGCGCGCGCATCCGCGCCGCCACGGCGTCGACTCCGTAGGCCGGTGGCCTCAACTCCGCGAACCGCTCCAACTGCGCCATGGGGGCAGGGTCCCAGCCCCGGGCGCGCCCGGACCTCAGCGCACCGGCCGCTTCCCCGAAACGAGGGAACGGCCGCCGTGCGGGACCCGCGGCACCCGGCGGCTCAGGCAGACTGCCGTGCCTCCGGTCGCCAGCGCCGCCGCCACCAGGAGCGCGCTGACCCAGAGCGGCGAGCGGTAGCCGAGCCCCGCGGAGATCGCGAGGCCGCCGAGCCACGGGCCGAGGGCGCTGCCCACGTTGAACGCGGCCGTGGCGAACCCGCCCGACAGGTGCGGCGCGTCGGTCGCCGCGTACAGCGCCTGCGCGATGAGCGTGGACCCGACGCCGAACGACAGCGCGCCCTGCACGAGGAGCAGCACGACCGCCGCCACCGGATTCGCGGCGGTCACCGCGAGGAGGACCCATCCCGCGAGCAGCGCGAGCGAGCCGAACACCAGGAGCGGCATGGGCCGTACGTCGGCGATCCGGCCGCTCGCGGTGACACCGGCGAAGGATCCGATGCCGAACAGCGCGAGCATCGCGGGCACCCAGGCGGAGCCGACGCCGGTCACGTCGGTGACCAGCGGTGCCAGGTAGGTGAACGTACAGAACGTCGCGCCGTTCACCAGCGCGCCGAGCAGCAGCGTCACCAGCAGCCGCGGGCGGCGCAGCGCGCGCAGCTCACCGAGCGCGCTCGGCCCCGCGGCGTCCGCGGCACCGGCGGGCACGGCCCGCGCGATGGCGAGGACGGCGGGCAGCGAGATCAGGGCCACGGCCCAGAACGCCGAGCGCCAGCCCCACACCTCGCCGAGCAGCGCGCCCGCGGGCACGCCCGCGACACAGGCGAGGGTGACGCCGCCGAGCAGCGCGGAGGTCGCGCGGCCCTTCGCGTTCGGCTCGACCATGTCCGTGGCGGTCACCAGGGCGACCGCGAGGAATCCGGCGTTGGCGAGGGCTCCCACGACGCGCGTCGCGAGCAGCGCGGCGAAGCTCGTGGTGAGCGCGCCGGCGACGTGGACGAGGAGGAAGGTGACGAGGAAGGCCAGCAGGGCGCCGCGGCGCGAGAAGCGACGGCTCAGGATGGCCATCAGGGGCGCGCCGATGATCATTCCGACGGCGAACGCCGAGGTCAGATGGCCTGCGGACGGGATGGAGACATCCAAGTCCGCGGCGATGTCGGACACCAGTCCCGACAGCATGAACTCGGAGGTGCCTTGCGCGAACACGGCAAGTCCGAGGAGGTGGATGGCAAAGGGCACAGCGAAACTCCGCAACCACGGTGTGGATCGATCGAAACGATCAGGACACGGGAGCGGTGGTCCGGTGGGGGTGGAGCGGGCGCGTCAGTGCGACGGCGCGAGAAGCCACCGGACGACCGGTGGCGGGAGTCTGTCGGACTCGGGGCTGGACATGGTGCGCACCCTAATCAGGCGTCACGCACCACGTCCAACGGATTACCGGTCCAACCGGTCAGCGTTCCTCTTTGTCGTACGTCGACGTGCCGGCGTCCAGCAGTGGTTCCTGGGACTTGAGGTGCGCGGGGGCGAAGGCGCGCAGCACGTGGTAGCCCGTGATGACGACGATCGTGCCGAGCGCGATGCCGCTCAGCTCGAAGTTGTCGCTGATCTTCAGGGAGACACCGCCGACGCCGATGATGATGCCCGCCGCGGCCGGCACGAGGTTGAGCGGATTGCGCAGGTCGACCTTGGCGTTGATCCAGATCTGGGCGCCGAGCAGGCCGATCATGCCGTACAGGATGACGGTGATGCCGCCGAGCACGCCGCCCGGGATCGCGGCCACGACCGCGCCGAACTTGGGGCAGAGCCCGAAGAGCAGGGCGAAGCACGCGGCGGCCCAGTAAGCGGCCGTGGAGTAGACGCGGGTCGCGGCCATCACGCCGATGTTCTCGGAGTACGTCGTGTTGGGCGGGCCGCCGACCGCAGTGGAGAGCACGGAGGCGGCGCCGTCGGCGGAGATCGCCGTGCCGAGCTTGTCGTCGAGGTTGTCGCCGGTCATCTCGCCGACGGCCTTCACGTGGCCCGCGTTCTCCGCGACGAGCGCGATGACGACGGGCAGCGCCACGAGGATCGCCGACCACTCGAAGCTGGGCCCGTGGAAGGAGGGCAGGCCGATCCAGTCGGCCCTGCCCACGGCGGACAGGTCGAGACGCCAGTGGTCGACGACCTTGCCCGACGCGTCCGCCGAGTGGATCGTGCCGAAGACCTGGTCGAAGACCCAGGAGATGCCGTACCCGAAGATCAGGCCGAGGAAGATCGCGACGCGCGACCAGAAGCCGCGCAGGCACACCACGGCCAATCCGGTGAACAGCATCACCAGGAGCGCCGTCCACTGGTCCTGCGGCCAGTACGTCGAGGCGGTGACCGGCGCCAGGTTGAAGCCGATCAGCATGACAACGGCGCCGGTCACGATCGGCGGCATCGCGGCGTGGATGATCCGCGCCCCGAACTTCTGCACCGCGAGCCCCACCAGGAACAGCGCGGCACCGACCACGAGGACCGCGCCGGTCACCGTCGCGCTGGAGCCGCCCTGCGCGCGGATGACGGCGGCGACGCCCACGAAGGAGAGCGAGCAGCCCAGGTAGCTGGGGACCCGGCCGCGCGTGGCGAGCAGGAAGATGACGGTCGCGACGCCCGACATCATGATGGCCAGATTCGGATCGAGCCCCATGAGGACGGGCGCCACGAAGGACGCCCCGAACATCGCCACCACGTGCTGTGCGCCGAGCCCGAACGTGCGGGGCCAGGAGAGGCGCTCGTCGGGCCGGACGACCGCGCCGGGAGCGGGGGTGCGGCCGTCGCCGTGGAGTTTCCAGCGCACGCCGAGATCCATGGTGAGTGTCGCTTTCTGTGCGCCGGGCCGGGCCGTGCCCAGTGGGTCGTGTTTCCAGTGGTGCGTGGCCCGAAATGATCGACGCCATGTTAATGCGACGTCAGTGCGACTTCTCTCCGGTCGGCTGCGGGCTCGCCGCCCCGGCCGCCTTGCGGCCGTCCGTGCGGAGCACGCCCGCGAAGAGCACGAGGCCGAAGGCGAGCAGCGTCACCAGGCCGAAGGAGGTCACCAGGCTCGTCGCGTTCGCGAGGCCGCCGATCGCCGAGGGGGCGATCAGACCCGAGGTGTACGTGATGGTGGCGACGCCCGCGATGGCCTGGCTCGGGTTCGGGCCGCTGCGCCCGGCGGCGGCGAAGGCGAGCGGCACCACGACCGCGATGCCGAGGCCGAGCAGCGCGAAGCCGCACATCGCCATGACCGGGTGGGCGGCGAGGACCACGAGCAGCCCGCCGAGCACCGCGAGGACGCCGCCCGCACGCACCGTGCGCACCGCGCCGAACCGGTTGACCACGGCGTCGCCGACGAGCCGCGCGATCGCCATGGTGAGCGTGAAGCCGGTGGTCGACGCGGCGGCGACACCGGCCGACGTGTCCAGGACGTCCCGCAGATAGACCGCCGACCAGTCCAGGCTCGCCCCCTCCGCGAAGACCGCGCAGAACCCGACGGCGCCGATGAGCAGCGCCGACTTGGGCGGCAGCGAGAACCGCGGCGGCGCCTCCTCCTCCGGTTCCGCCTGTACGTCGAGCACGCCCTGGCAGGCCACGAGGCCGAGCGCGGTGAGGGTGACGGCGGCGAGGGCGTGGTGCAGGCGGGCGTCGGAGCCCAGGTGGGCGGCGACGGTGCCGGCCGCCGAGCCGATCAGGGCGCCGACGCTCCACATGCCGTGCAGACCCGACATGATCGACTTCCGCATGCGGGTCTCGGTCTCGACGCCGAGGGCGTTCATCACCACGTCCGACATGCCCGAGGAGGCGCCGTAGACGAAGAGCGCCAGGCAGAGCGTGAGCAGGTTCGGTGCCAGCGAGGGCAGGACCAGGGCGAGCGTCCACAGGGCGAGGAGGCCGCGCAGCGCGGGGCGGGCGCCGAAGCGGTGGCTGATCCGGCTCGCGAGCGGCATCGCGACGGAGGCGCCGATCGCGGGGAAGGCGAGGGCGAGGCCGAGCAGGCCCGCGCTGACGTCGGCGTGCTCCTGGATCCAGGGCACCCGGGTCGCGAAGGACCCGGCGACCGCGCCGTGCGCGCAGAAGACGGCCGCCACGGCGATCCGCGCCCGCTTCAACCGGCGCTTGTCGTAGACCACTTCACTCATTCCGCTTCACTCATTCCGTTCCGCCCCTCCCGAGTGCCGCACCGGTACGGCGACGTAAACTATCAGGAACCCTGCCTGATAAATAGAAGACTTTCTGTGGGAGGATCCGGCCATGCCTGTCTCGCCTGCCTCACCGAGTACCGCCCGGGCCATCAACGACCGGCTCGCCCTGGGGCTCCTGCAGAGCGA
The DNA here is from genome assembly GCF_044903205.1 of Streptomyces sp. NPDC029674. NCBI lineage: Bacteria > Bacillati > Actinomycetota > Actinomycetes > Kitasatosporales > Streptomycetaceae > Streptomyces > Streptomyces sp. NPDC029674. The sequence goes on along the minus strand of NZ_JBJDPY010000014.1, from coordinate 89,598 downwards.
AGGGCCCCTGACCGCGACCCAGTTGAAGCAGCTCACCGGGTTGTCGAGGCCCTCGGTGGCCGACCTCGTCGAGCGGCTCCAGGGCTCCGGGCTCATCACCGTCGTCGGGGAGGCGGGTGCCCAGCGGCGCGGCCCGAATGCCCGGCTCTACGGCATAGTCGCCGACCGAGCCCACCTCGCCGCCCTCGACGTGCGCACCGACAGCGTCTCCGTCGTGGTGACCGATCTGGTCGGCGCGGTGCTCGCCGAGGCCTCCGCGACCGTCGGCGGCGACACGGAAGCCGCACTCGCGGGCGCCCTCGACCTGGTCGGGCGCACGGCGGGCGAGGGCGGCGTCCAGCGGCTGCACACCATCGGCATCGGTGCCCCCGGCCTCATCGACCCCGCCACCGGCGACCTGCACGACACGACCTCGCTGCCCGCCTGGCACCGCCGCCTCGCCGGCGCTCTGCAGGAACGGCTCGGCGCCCGCGTCCTCGTGGAGAACGAGACCAACCTCGCGGCCCGCGCCGAACGCCGAGACGGCGCCGCGCACGACCGGGACACCTTCGTGCTGCTCTGGCTCGGCGACGGTGTCGGCGCCGCCGTCGTGCTCGACGGAGTGCTGCGCAGGGGCGCGTCGGGCGGCACCGGCGAGATCGGCTTCCTGCCGGTGCCGGGCACGGGCTCGCTGCCGTCGGCGACCGGCTGCGAGGGCGGCTTCCACTCACTGGCCTGCGCCTCGGCGCTGCGCGAACTCGGCGCGGAGCACGGCCTGTTGCGGTCCGGCATGTCCGCCGCTGACGTGGTGCGGCACGCGGTCGAGGCCCACGAGGACGCCTTCCTGGACGCCGTCGCCGACCGCATCGCCATCGGCACCGCCGCGATGGCCGCGATCCTCGACCCCGGCTGCGTCGTCCTCGGCGGCGAGGTGGGCCGCGCGGGCGGCACCGCCCTCGCCACCCGCGTCGCCGCCCGCGTCACCGCCATGTCACCCCTGCGCACCGAGGTCCGCGCGGGCACGCTCGGCGGCGCCGCGGTGCTGCGGGGCGCCCTGCTCGCCGCGCGTGACGCGGCACAGGACGAGCTGTTCGGGCGGGCGGCGGAGGGTTCGGTCCGTCGGCGGCTCACCACGTGACACCGCAGGTCACCTGGGCAGCCCCTCCGCGACCGGAGGGACGCTAGCGTCGGCCGCCCGAGCGGGCCGCCAGGTACTGCTCGAACGTGGTTTTTCCGACGGCTCGTCCGGGGGTGAGGTGGCCGCCCGCGCGGGCCGCCCGGTAGGTGCGGCCCGCGAGCCGTACCGGCAGCAGTGCGCGCCGCTTTCCGCTCGCGCGGAGGTAGGCGCGTGCCAGTTCGGGGAAGGTGCGGACCTCGGGGCCGCCCATGTCGTCGACCCGTCCCGCCGGTGGCGACGCCGCCAGTTCGGCCAGGCGCTCCGCCACTTCGGCGACGTCGATCGGCTGGTCGCTCACGCCGGCGGGCAGCAGCATGACGGGAAGCTTCGCCGAGCCCTCCAGAATGCGCAGGGCGAGATCGTGGAACTGGGTGGCCCGCAGGATCGTCCAGCCGAGCCCCGACTCCTCGACCAGCCGCTCCACGGCGAGCTTCGCCTTGTAGTAGCCGAGCGGCACACGGTCGACGCCGACGATCGAGATGTAGACCAGGTGGGCGACGCCGGCCTCCCGCGCCGCCCGGACGAGGTTGCGGGCGGCCTGCTCGTCCCCGCCGCGCACCGTGCTCGCGCAGTGCACGATCACGTCCACGCCCGCCACCGCCGCGTCCAGACCGGTGCCCTCGCGCAGGTCCACGGCGTACGGCGGGGTGTGGCGGCTGAGCACCCGCACCTCGTGGCCGTCCGCCCGCAGCCGCTCGGTCACGAGGCGGCCGAGGGTCCCCGTACCGCCGGTCACCAGAATCGTCGTCATCGCAAGGCTCCTTCGTCGCAGCGCGTCTCCGGAACACCATGATGACGTCGACAACGCGGACACGCCCATGGGATGCCGCCGCATCCCATGGGCGTGAGCTCTCAGGAGGGGAACTCAGCAGGCGCCGAGGTCCTGCCAGACACCCCACTCGCCGCCTGCGCCGGGCTCATCGCCCTTCGTCCACCACTTGGCCTTCCAGGTGTGCGACTTGTGGGACACGGTCGTCCCGCTGCCGTACTCGGCGGACGAACTCCACGCGGGCGCCGTGCACTTGCCCGGCGTCGGCGGGTCCGTCGGGTCCGGCGGGTCGGTCGGTCCGGTGCCGCCGCCCGGCTCGACGAGCGTGGTGCCGCGCGCCAGGTCACCGGCGAGCGCGTACGTCGTGCCGCTGATGTTCACCGTCCAGTTCCACGGGGTGGAGACCGGCAGGTAGTAGTTGAAGGACAGGTCGACCGAGGCGCCGGGCGCGAGGGACTGCCAGGCGGGGAGCTTCAGCGAGACCCGGTGGAAGTCGCCCTTCAGGCCGCCGGCGTTGCTGCCCGTGTGGTCGCTGCTGATCACCTTCGTACCGAAACCGGACTGGTCGGAGGCGTTGCCCGGCGCCGCGGTGGAGTAGTCGAACTGGAACTCCGTGCCGCCCGGCAGCGCCGTCTTCGTGTTGTTGGTGATCTTCACCTTGGGCGTGATCGGGTAGTTGGAGTCGCCCAGCTTGAAGTCCCCGAAGTCCACGCCGATGTCGACGGCCTTGGTGGGCAGCTCCTTGTTCGAGACCTTCGCGCCGTACGGCTTCGCGGTCTTGAACTTGTCGTACATGAGCGAGGTGAGCGTGTCGCCGATCTCGTACTGGCCCTTGGCCGCGTTCCAGTCGTAGTCGCCGGCCATCTCCCAGACCATCGTGCCGCCGATGCCCCGGTCGACCACGTAGTCGGCCTTCTTCGCCACCGACTCCTCGTCCTCCGTCGACAGGAAGACCTTCTTGTCCGCGTTCCACAGCCAGGGCGCGACGAGCGAGGAGCTGTACTTGCGGGCGTAGGTGCCGGTGAGCTTCGTGTCGGCGGGGAAGCCGTACTTGGTGACGTAGTCGCCGACGATCCCCTTCTCCAGGTTCTTGGCGTGCCACATCGGGTTGGAGCCCGCCGGGGACTCCTTGCCGTTGTCGTCCTTGTCGTGCCAGAGGTTGTCGATGCCGACCGCGCCGTCACCGCACTTGGTCAGGCCGGATCCTGCCGGACAGCTGGTGGCCGCGGCCTTGCCCCACAGCCCGTCGGTGCCGCCCTGCACGTTCTTGTGGCCGCGCGTGTAGTACGGCAGGCCGATGTTGATGCGCCCTGCGGGCATCGAGCCGCGGAAGTAGTGGTAGGCCCAGTCGGTGTTCAGATAGCCGATGCCGCCGTACTGCGAGCTGCCGTAGACGTTGGCCGCCGCCAGCTCCGCGTCCTTGCCGTCGTCGAAGAGCGCGGCGTTGGGCCCGACGTACTCGTTCCAGGCGCCGTGCAGGTCGTACGACATGATGTTGACGTAGTCCAGGTACTTCTGGACCTGGAAGGTCTCCATGCCGCGCAGCAGATAGCCGGAGGAGGGGGCCGCCACGGTCAGCATGTAGTGCTTGCCGTCGGCCGCGCCCGCCTTGTCGAGCTTCTCGCGCAGGGACTTCATCAGCGCCGCGTAGCCCTTGACGAGGCCGCCGCGGCGGGCGTTGGAGATCGAGTAGTCGAGCGGGTTGCCCGCGTCCTTCATCGTGGTCGGGTACTCGTAGTCGATGTCGACGCCGTTGAAGCCGTACTTCTTTATGAAGGACACCGCGGAGTCCGCGAACGTGTCGATGCCGGCGTGGTTCACCGAGCCGTCCGCGTTGGTGGCCATCGAGTAGAAGCCGCCGGAGTTCACGCGCTTGCCGTCGTCCCCGAAGTAGCCGCCCGTCTCCGCCCAGCCGCCCACCGATATGAGCGTCTTGACGTTCGGGTGCTTCTTCTTGAACTTGTTGAGCAGGTTGAAGTGACCCTTGTAGGGCAGCGCCGGGTCCATCTCGGCGCCCGCGACGCCCGGCCACGTCATGCCGGTGGCGGGGTTCGTGTCGCTGTCGGAGCCGACCGAAAGCTTGTTGTCCTTGTTGACGTGCCCGAAGGCGTAGTTGACGTGGGTGACCTTCTCCCAGGGGATGTCCTTGGCGAGGTAGGCGGGCTCGCCGTTCTTGCCGGTGCGCCAGCCGGTGAAGTAGCCGATGACGCGCCGCTGGTGGTCGGCGCCCATCTTCTCGCGGCCTTCGCTGTCGTAGACCGAGCAGTAGGGGACGTCGACGCCGGGCGTCTTGTAGAGGCCGTCGGGGCGGCAGGACGCTTCGTCGGCGGCCGCGGCCTGCGTGGCGCCGCCTGAGACGAGGCTGAGCAGCATTCCGGCGACGGCGGCGCCGGACGCGAGCAGCGCGGGTCTGGCGCGGGTGAGGGACGGCAAGGGGACCTCCTGGGGCGGTGCGGAACACGAGCGGGGCGAAACAGCACGACTGGCGAAGATGTGGATCGTTCTGGGGCCCCGGCGTGCGCACACCGTCGGCTCCTGCTCCTCGGAGGTGACGGTGAGATTAAAAGGACTAGACCAGTGCGTCAATGGGTCTGGACCAAGTTGGTTGAACATGATGTTGAATGGCGGTTTGTGAGCCAGCCCACAGCAGGCCACCCGTATGGCCCGCAATCAGCCATGGCACACTGGCCTCGTACCAGAAGCAGCGCACTCCGGGGTCGGTGTAATTCCGAACCGGCGGTTACAGTCCGCGACCCGGCCACCTCCAGTGGCCGGTTGACCAGGCGAAATTCCTGGACCGACGGTGAAAGTCCGGATGGGAGGCAGTGCGCGGCGGGCGGGCATTTGTGCACGCCGCCGTAATGGCTTGTTCCTGGCTCCGGCCGGGGACGGTTCCTGGGTTTTCCCGGGACAGGTGTCATCCGGCGCAGGCGTTCCCCAGATGTCGCTGTCCGTTACTTTCTGTCGTCATCGACAGGCCCCGGAGTCCGTGCCCGAAGAGGCAGGAGGACCCGGTGGCCACCGCCGTAGCCGAAGCAGCCGCCATGCGGCGCGCCATCACGCTGGCCGCCCGCGGCCTCGGCTCCACCAGCCCCAACCCCGTCGTCGGCTGCGTCGTCCTCGACGCCTCGGGCGACACCGTCGGCGAGGGCTGGCACCAGCGCGCGGGCGGCCCGCACGCCGAGGTGCACGCCCTGCGCGCGGCGGGCGACCGGGCCCGGGGCGGCACCGCCGTCGTCACCCTCGAACCCTGCAACCACACCGGCCGCACCGGCCCCTGCGCGCAGGCCCTCATCGACGCCGGGATCACCCGGGTCGTCTACGCGGTAGGCGACCCCGACCCCACCGCGACCGGCGGCGCGCAGACCCTGCGATCCGCCGGAATCCCGGCGGAGCAGGGCCTGTTGGAGGCCGAGGCCGCCGAGGTGAACGCCGCCTGGCTGACCTCCGTACGGCTCGGCCGCCCGCACGTCACCTGGAAGTACGCCGCCACGCTCGACGGCCGCATCGCCGCCGCCGACGGCACCAGCCGCTGGATCACCTCCGCCGAGGCCCGCGCCGACGTGCACCGGCTGCGCGCCGAGTGCGACGCCGTCGTCGTCGGCTCCGGCACCCAGCGCGCCGACGACCCGCACCTCGCCGTGCGGGGCATCGACGGCGCCGTACAGCCCCTGCGGGTCGTCGTCGACACCAACGGGACCGCCGTCACGCCGGGCGCCCGCGTCCTGGACGACGCGGCGCCCACGCTGATCGCCGTCGCCGAGGACGTCACTCCCGCGTACGAAGCCCGGGAAGTGGTCCGGCTGCCGCGCACGGGAGGCGGGTTGGACATCCAAACCCTCCTGGGCGTGCTCCACGCGCGTGGCGTGCGGTCCGTCCTCCTCGAAGGCGGCCCGACGCTCGCCGGTGCCTTCGTCGCCGCCGGCGCCGTCGACCGCGTCGTCGGCTACCTCGCCCCCGTCCTGCTGGGCGCCGGCCCCGCCGCCCTGACCGGCGGCGGAATCACCACCATCACCGAAGCGTTGCGGCTCGACGTGAGCGAGACCGTCCGCATCGGCCCCGACCTGCGCATCACCGCGACCCTCGTAGCGAAGGAGCACTGAAGTGTTCACCGGAATCGTCGAAGAGCTGGGCGAGATCACCGCCGTCGAGAACCTCCCCGACGCCTCCCGCTTCCGCCTGCGCGGGCCCGTGGTCACCGAGGGCGCCAAGCACGGCGACTCCATCGCCGTCAACGGCGTCTGTCTGACGGTCGTGGAGCACGAGGGCGACGAGTTCACCGCCGACGTCATGGCCGAGACCCTGAACCGCTCCAGCCTCGGCGCGCTCACGGTCGGCTCCCGCGTCAACCTGGAGCGGCCCACCTCCGTGGGCGCCCGCCTCGGCGGACACATCGTGCAGGGCCACGTCGACGGGACCGGCGAGATCGTCGAACGCAAGCCGTCCGACAACTGGGAGATCGTCAAGGTCTCGCTCCCCGCAGGCCTCTCCCGCTACGTCGTCGAGAAGGGCTCCATCACGGTCGACGGCGTCAGCCTCACCGTGGTCGACGCGGGCCCCGACTTCTTCACCATCAGCCTCATCCCCACCACCCTCGCGCTGACCACGCTCGGCATCAAGCAGCCCGGCGACCCGGTCAACCTCGAGGTCGACGTCATCGCCAAGTACGTCGAGCGCCTGCTCGGCGACCGCGTCCAAGTGCCCGCTCAGGAGGCCACCAAGTGAACTGGCTCAACTCCGAAGCCTTCACGGCCTTCGACCAGCACATCCTCTGGTCCGACATGATCGGCAACACCGTCGGCCTCATCGCCCTGGCGCTCGGCTGGCGGCGCTCCATATGGACCTGGCCCGCGCAGTTCCTGTCCGGCGTCATCCTCGTCGCCGCGTACGCCTCCGCGCAGCTCTCCGGCGGTGTCGGCAAGCAGCTCCTGGTCATCGGCGTCGCGCTGTGGGGCTGGCGGCAGTGGACGCGCGGCAGGCAGCAGGCGCAGGACGGCTCCATCGCCATCCGGTTCGCCACCTGGAAGGAGCGGGGGATCCTGCTCGCCGGCACCGCGGTCGGCACCCTCGCCGTCGGCGCCCTGTTCAGCGCCGTGCCCGACCTGTCCTGGAACCCCTGGCCGGACGCCTACATTTTCGTCGGCACGCTCGCCGCGATGGTCGCCCAGGCCCGCGGACTCGTCGAGTTCTGGTTCGCGTGGCTGCTCGTCGACGTGGTCGGCGTGCCGCTCGCCTTCAGCAGCGGCCTCGCCTTCTCCGGCCTTGTGTACGTCGTCTACCTCGCCCTCGTCCTCTGGGGCATGCGCGACTGGTGGCTGCGCTCCCGCGCCGCCGCCTCGCAGCCCGTCATGGAAGGAGCCCCGGCATGACCGTGGCACCGATCTGGCGCAGCACCGCCAGCGATGAAGATTCCCTGGACCTCTCCCTCGACCCCGTCGAGCAGGCCGTCCGCGACATCGCGGCGGGCCGCCCCGTCGTGGTCGTCGACGACGAGGACCGCGAGAACGAGGGCGACCTCGTCGTCGCCGCCGAGATGGCGACCCCCGAGATCGTCGCCTTCATGATGAGCGAGTGCCGCGGCCTGATCTGCGCGCCGATGGAGGCCGACGAGCTCGACCGGCTCCGGCTCCCGCAGATGGTCGAGCACAACACCGAGTCGATGAGCACGGCCTTCACCGTCTCCGTCGACGCGACCGCCGCGCACGGCGTCAGCACCGGCATCTCCGCCGCCGACCGCGCCACCACGCTCCAGCTCCTGGCGAGCGGCGGGGCGGGGCCCGACGACTTCGTGCGCCCCGGGCACATCTTCCCGCTGCGCGCCAAGCCCGGCGGCGTGCTCGCCCGCGACGGCCACACCGAGGCCGCCGTCGACCTCGCCCGCCTCGCCGGCCTGCGCCCCGCCGGCGCCATCGTCGAGATCGCCGGCGAGGACGGCAGGATGCTCCGGCTGCCGGAGCTGGTCCCGTTCGCCCGCAAGCACGGCCTGACGATCATCTCCATCGAGGACCTGATCGCCTACCGCCGCTCCTCCGAGCCCACCGTCCGCCGCGAGGCCGAGGTCAGCCTGCCCACCGCCGCCGGCGACTTCACCGCGTACGGCTACCGCTCCACCGTCGACGGCGTCGAGCACGTCGCCCTCGTCCACGGCGACATCGGCGACGGCGAGGACGTCCTCGCCCGCCTCCACTCCGAGTGCCTGACCGGCGACGTCTTCCACTCACTGCGCTGCGACTGCGGCCCGCAGCTGGAGGCGTCCATGCGGCGCATCACCGACGAGGGACGCGGCGTCGTGGTCTACCTGCGCGGCCACGAGGGACGCGGCATCGGCCTGCTTTCCAAGCTGCGCGCGTACGCCCTCCAGGAGCAGGGCAGCGACACCCTCGACGCCAACCTGGAGCTCGGCCTGCCCGCCGACGCCAGGGACTACGGCGCGGGCGCGCAGATCCTGCGCGACCTCGGCGTACGCGGCGTCCGGCTGATGACCAACAACCCCGACAAGACCGACGCGGTCACGCGGCACGGCCTGAAGGTCACCGGGCGCGAGCCCATGCCCGTCGAGGCCGGCGAACACAATCTTCGGTACCTGCGCACCAAGCGGGACCGGATGGGGCACGACCTGCCCTGGCTGGACGCCACCGAAGTGTCCGCCTGCGGCAACCAGTAAGAACCGAACACGGCCAGAGGATCTGAAGGAGAAGCACGTGAGCGGCAAGGGTGCACCCGAACTGAGCGTCAAGAACTGCGGCGACCTGCGCGTCGCGGTGGTCGCCGCACAGTGGCACGAGAAGGTCATGGACGGCCTCGTCGACGGCGCCCTGCGCGCCCTGACCGAGCTCGGCATCAGCGAGCCGACGGTGCTGCGCGTGCCCGGCAGCTACGAGCTGCCCGTCGTCGCCAAGGTCCTCGCCGGGCGCGGCTACGACGCGGTCGTCGCGCTCGGCGTCGTCATCCGCGGCGGCACCCCGCACTTCGACTACGTGTGCCAGGGCGTCACGCAGGGCCTCACGCAGGTCTCCGTGGACACCGGCGTCCCGATCGGCTTCGGCGTGCTGACCTGCGACACCGAGGAGCAGGCCCTGGACCGCGCGGGCATCGAGGGCTCCCGCGAGGACAAGGGCCACGAAGCGGTCACCGCGGCTGTGGCCACCGCCACCACGCTGCGCACCGTCTCCGAACCCTGGCGCTGAGGGGGACCGCCCGGCCGCGTAGAGTGGCGACCATCATGTCCAAGAAGACTTTCGAGGAGCTTTTCACCGAGCTCCAGCACAAGGCCGCCAACGGCGACCCCGCGACCTCCCGCACCGCCGAGCTGGTCGACAAGGGCGTTCATGCCATCGGCAAGAAGGTCGTCGAAGAGGCCGCCGAGGTGTGGATGGCCGCCGAGTACGAGGGCAAGGAAGCCGCCGCCGAGGAGATCTCGCAGCTCCTGTACCACGTACAGGTGATGATGGTCGCCCGCGGCATCTCCCTCGACGACGTCTACGCCCATCTCTGAGCCGCACCCTCACCTCATCCACGCAACAACCAACAAAGGAAGCTGACCTCATGCTGCGCATCGCCGTCCCCAACAAGGGTTCACTGTCCGGACCTGCGTCGGCGATGCTCCATGAGGCCGGCTACCAGCAGCGCAAGGAGTCGAAGGAGCTCGTCCTCGTCGACCCCGACAACGAGGTCGAGTTCTTCTACCTGCGCCCCAAGGACATCGCCATCTACGTGTCGGCCGGACGGCTCGACATCGGCATCACCGGCGAGGACCTGCTGATCGACTCCGGCGCCGACGCCGAGGCGATCCTGCCGCTCGGCTTCGCCCGCTCCACCTTCCGCTTCGCCGCGAAGCCGGGCACCGCGAGCGACATCGCGGACCTCGCGGGCAAGACCGTCGCGACCTCCTACGAGGGCATCGTCGCCAAGCACCTCGCCGAGCAGGGCGTCGACGCCTCCGTCGTCCACCTCGACGGCGCCGTCGAGACCGCCATCGAGCTGGGCGTCGCCCAGGTCATCGCGGACGTCGTGGAGACCGGCACCTCCCTGCGCAACGCCGGCCTGGAAGTCTTCGGCGACCCGATCATGAAGTCCGAGGCGGTCGTCATCCGCCGCAGGGGCGCCGACACCGAGGACCCGAAGGTGCAGCAGTTCCTGCGCCGCCTCCAGGGCGTCCTCGTCGCCAGGTCGTACGTGATGATGGACTACGACTGCCGCGCCGAGCACCTGGAGCAGGCCGTCGCCCTCACCCCGGGCCTCGAGTCGCCGACGATCTCGCCGCTGCACAACGAAGGCTGGGTGGCCGTCCGCTCCATGGTCCCCGCCAAGGAGGCCCAGCGGATCATGGACGACCTGTACGCCATCGGTGCGCGGGCCATCCTGACCACGGCCATCCACGCCTGCCGCCTCTGACCGGCCCCCGATCCGGTAGGAGCACCGCCTCATGTCCGACAGCCCCGTCAGCCCCGACAGCCCAGCCGTTCCCGACCTGCCCGTCACCTTCCGGCCGACGCGGACCCGGGCCGTCCTGCTCACCGCGGGCGCCACGATCTTCGTGGTGATCACGGTGATCGCCTTCCTGCTGCCCAAGCTCAGCCCGGGGGAGCGGACCAGCTTCGTCTTCACCGGCGCGCTCCTCTTCGGCGTGCTCGTGCTGCTCAGCAGGCCCAAGGTCGTCGCCGACGACTCCGGGGTGACCGTCGTCAACATCGCGACGAGCCGCCGTCTGGCATGGGCCGAGATCGTGCAGGTCAACCTCCGCCCCGGCGACCCCTGGGTCTTCCTGAACCTCAGCGACGGCACCAGCCTCCCCGCGCTGGGCATCCAGCCGGGCATCGGCAAGCAGCAGGCCATCACCGACGCCCGCGCCCTGCGCGCGCTCGCCGACGCGCGTACGGCGCACGACGACTAGGGCGACAACTGGGCCCTGGACGTTCCGCGTCAGGTCTTGATTAATCTGTTGGCGGGGCGTGCGTGAGTGCCGCCCCGCCCCTGACGGGCCCGCCCGGCTCCCAGGGGCCCCTGCTAACCGAGGAGTGACTCCCTCCGGCGATGGACGGATCGTCCTGTAGTACCTGCGCCGCCCCCTCCCGACATACCGGGACCGGCACGACCGTAGAGGCGGCGGCATGACAGTGCCCCTGCTGCTTCTCGGGGCGGCATTCCTGCTGATTCTCGCCAACGGCTTCTTCGTGGCGGCCGAGTTCGGCCTCGTCACCGTCGAGCGGCCGGACGCGGAGAAGGCCGCGGCCGACGGCGACCGAAGGGCCCGTACGGTCGTCAGCGCCCTCAAGGAGCTGTCCTTCCAGCTCTCCGGCACCCAGCTCGGCATCACCATCACCTCGCTCGTCGTCGGCATGCTCGCCGAACCGGCCCTCGCGCACCTCCTCGCGGGCCCGTTCACGGCGGTCGGCGTCCCCGAGGGCGCCGTCGGCGGTGTCTCCGTAGTGGTCGGCATGCTGCTCGCCTCCGCCGTACAGATGGTCATCGGCGAGCTGGTGCCCAAGAACTGGGCGGTCTCCAGGCCGCTGCAGGTCGCGCGGTTCGTCGCGGGCCCGCAGCACGCCTTCTCGCGGCTCTTCCGGCCCGTGATCGCTCTCCTGAACGCCGTGGCCAACCGGCTGGTGCGGGCCCTCGGCGTCGAGCCCGCCGAGGAGCTGGCCTCCGCCCGCACCCCCGGCGAACTGGTCTCCCTGGCCCGGCACTCGGCGCAGGCCGGTGCCCTGGAGCAGGACACCGCCGACCTGTTCGTCCGCACCCTCTCCCTCGGCGAGCTGACCGCGCAGCACGTCATGACGCCCCGCGTGAAGGTCAGCGCGCTGCAGTCGTCGGCGACCGCCGAGGACGTGGTGAACCTGACCCGCGCCACCGGCCTGTCCCGCTTCCCGGTCTACGACGAGCGGATCGACGAAATCGTCGGCATGGTGCACCTCAAGGACGCCCTCGCGGTCGCCGCCCACGAGCGCCTCAGGACGCCCGTGCGCCGCATCGCGCAATCCCCGCTGCTCGTTCCCGAGACGCTGCCCGTGCAGCCCCTCCTGGAGCGGCTGCGCAGCGAGCAGCCCATCGCCGTCGTCGTCGACGAGTACGGCGGCACGGCGGGCGTCGTCACCCTGGAGGACATCGTCGAGGAGCTCGTCGGCGAGGTCCGCGACGAGCACGACCTCCTCGACCTGCCCGAGCTGTGCGCGGCGCCGGCCGAGGACGGCAGGCCCGCCTGGGACGCCGACGGCAGCTGCCGCGTCGACACGCTCCGGCGCATCGGGCTCAACGTGCCCGAGGGCCCGTACGAGACCGTCGCCGGCCTCGTCGCGGATCTCCTCGGCCGCATCCCGGCCCCCGGCGACCGGGCCGAACTCCCGGGCTGGCGGCTCTCGGTGCGCCAGGTCGGCCACTACCGCGCCGAGCGGGTCAGGATCGCGAGAACCGCGGACACCTTGGCCACCTCGGCCACCTCGGCCACCCCGGCCACCCCCGTTCCCCCGGCTCCCGTGGAGGCCCTGCGATGAGCCTGCTGCAACTTCTCTTCGCGGTCCTGCTCGTGCTCACCAACGGCTTCTTCGTGGGCGCCGAGTTCGCGCTCGTGTCCGTGCGGCGCAGCCAGATCGAGCCCCTGGACACCAAGCGGGCCCGCCAGGTCCTGTACGGCCTGGAGCATCTGCCGCAGATGATGGCGGCCGCCCAGTTCGGCATCACCGTCTGCTCGCTGACGCTCGGCGCGGTCGCCGAGCCGACCGTCGCACATCTCCTGGAGCCGGTCTTCGAGGCGGTCCACCTGCCCGAGGGGATGATCCACCCCCTCGGTTACGTGATCGCGCTCGCCGTCGTCGTCTTCCTGCACCTCGTCATCGGCGAGATGCTCCCGAAGAACCTCGCGATGGCGGCCCCCGAGAAGACCGCCCTCTGGTTCAGTCCGGGCCTGGTCGCCTTCGCGCGGCTCTGCCGGCCGGTGACCGTGGCGCTCGGGGCGTGCTCCCGCGTCGTCCTGCGGCTCTTCGGAGTGGAGCCGAAGGACGAGGTCGAGGCGGTGTTCACCAGCGTGCAGCTGGGCCGCCTCGTGGAGGACTCCGGGCAGGCGGGGCTGCTCGACCCCGTGGAGCAGGAGCGCCTGGAGGACGCCCTGGAGCTGGGCTCGCGCCCGGTCACCGACGTCCTGCTCGACCGGGCGTCCCTGGTCACCGTGGGTCCCTCGGTCACCCCGGCCCGCGTCATCGAGCTCACCGGGCGCACCGGCTACTCCCGCTTCCCGGTCTGCGCGGAGAACGGCGCCTTCATGGGTTACCTCCACGTGAAGGACGTCCTGGACCTGGAGGAGACCGACCGCGCCGTGCCGCAGCAGGTCTGGCGCCCGATGACCACGCTGCGGGCCGAACTGCCGCTGGACGACGCCCTGACCGTGATGCGCCGCGCGGCGACGCACCTCGCGCAGGTCGCCGACGCGTCCGGCAAGGTGCTCGGCCTGGTCGCCCTGGAGGACGTCCTGGAGCTCCTGGTCGGCGAGGTCCGTGACCCGGCGCACCGGGTCACGGTGCAGCGGACGCCGCCGCCGGAGGATGCCGAGGGCGCCAGGGACTCCGCGCTCGCCGTCAGCCGGGTGGGCTGAGCCTCCCGGGCCGGGCGGGGCGTCCCGGGGGTCTCAGATCCCCGGGGCGTCCTGCGGTCCCCGGCCCGAGAGCACCTCTCCGTAGGCCTGCATCAGGTCGGGCAGCCGGAGGGTCGACAGGTCGTCGCGCCCCGGTTCGCCGGGGTAGCCGGAGAGCCGCAGGTCGCGGTAGGCGCAGCTCTTCTCGTACAGCGTGCGCAGGAACCGGCCGTTGCCGAGCTCGTCGATCCAGGCCTGGTCGACGACGTGCCCGCTGATGGAGCGCAGCTCTTCGAGTGCCTCCTCGTCCCACACGTCCCCGTTGTCGGCCGCGAGGACCTCGCCGATGGCGGTGAGTTCGAGCGGGCGGTACGAGGGGAAGTCGACGCGGGTCGTGAAACGCGAGGAAAGGCCGGGGTTGGCGGCGAGGAGCCGGTCCATGCCCTCGGGGTAGCCCGCGAGGATGACGACGAGGTGGTCACGGTTGTCCTCGGCCCGCTTGAGGAGGACCTGCAAGGCCTCGTCTCCGTAGGCATCGCCCTTGCCGTAGCCGGAGTTGGAGAGGGAGTAGGCCTCGTCCACGAAGAGGACGCCGCCGATCGCCGAGTCGATCAGTTCGTTGGCCTTCACGGCGGTCTGGCCCAGGTACTCACCGACCAGGTCCGCGCGTTGCGCCTCCACCAGGTGGTCGCCGCCGAGCAGGCCGAGCGCGTAGAAGACGCGGCCGAGGATGCGGGCCACGGTGGTCTTGCCGGTGCCCGAGGGACCCGAGAAGACGAAGTGTCGTTTCGGCGGCTGCACCGGCAGGCCCTGCGCGGCGCGCAGACGGGCCATGTTCAGCTGCGCGGAGAGCGCCTTGACCTGGCGCTTCACCGGTTCAAGACCCACCATGCCCTCCAGCTCGGAGAGCGCGGCCGCCAGGAGCGCGGGGTCGGTGGGGCCCGGGGGCAGCTGCGGTGGGCCCGCCTTGATCGGGATGATCGCCTTCTCGCGGACGGCGTCGGCTTCGGAGGGCTTGGAGGGCTTGGAGGGCTTGGACGGGTTCGAGGGGCTGGTGGGGCCTGCGGGGCCGCCTGGGCCGCCGGTGCCGGTGCCGGTGGTGGGGCCGATGCCCGGCGGCAGCTGGGTATCGGTGACCTTCACGTCCCGCCCCTCGGTGCCGAACAGCGTGTCGATGCCGTCGGGCCCCTCCAGTACGTCCTGCCCCGCGCCGGTCAGACTGATCGCGGCGGCGAGATCGGCCGCCTCGTCGTACCCGTCGCCTTCGGAGATCGCCGCCAGTCGCGCCGAGGTGTCCATGAAGGAGGCGTCGACCCGGTGCACCGCGCGGTACAGCGGCAGGGCGGCCGCCGAGCGGCCGGTGCCCTCGTGCGCGCGGGCCAGCCAGTACCGCAGCTCCTTGCGCTGCGGCTGTTCGCTGCGGCAGCGCATGAGGGCGGCGGACAGCAGGGGCTCCGCCTGCCCGTACATCTCCAGGCGGACCCGGGCCATGCCTCCGAAGAGCCCGGCCTCGATGCCCAGCATGGGGTCGTCGATCAGCGGGTCCGTGTGGCGCACCAGCTGCTCCCAGTCCTTGACCAGGTAGGAGCGGCAGGCGTGCAGGAAGCGCACCTGCGGGTCCGCGTCGACGGGCGGCAGGCCCGCCAACGCCCGGTCGAGCTCCGGGACATGGCGGCCGTCGAGCCAGTGCGAGGCGTGCGCGAGCAGCAGGTCGCGGGTGCTCTCCAGGACCGGCTGCACCCACCAGCCCAGCCAGTACCAGGAGTTGAGGGCGCGCGCGTGCCGGGTGCGCTGCTCCCCGAACCGGTCCCGGTGCTGGAACATCCGCAGTAACGCCGTCGTCGTGTCGATCCGCAGCGCGTGCAGTCCGAGCCAGCCGTCGGCCATCCCCGGATCCATCCGCACCGCCGTCCGGAATTCCTCCTCCGCCTGCGGATAGGCGCCCATGGTGTAGGCGTCGACGCCCCTCAGCCAGGCGAGGTCGGCCGGAGCGGGTGAGCCCACCGCGTCGAAGTCCATCAGGTCCCCCACAAACCGTGCCCCCGTTTGCGTACCGCCGGACCGGTGCCCGCCGGCGACTGCGCTGAACCACTGCGCTGAACCACTGTGCTGCGGACGGGAGTTGGTTCGATGCGCAGAGCAGCCGTCCGAAAAGGCGCATCGAGATGCATCGTACCTGCGGGGGAGCGGTCGGCCGTAGGGTGCCGCACCGGCGGATCGGCTGGAAAGAGCCGATGCGGGTCCTGCCCGATGGTGACCGAGGGTGAGCGAATGGCGGCATCCGGCGGTCGGAAACCGGGCTCGGCGGGCAGAACGAAGCCCCCGATCACGGGGGAACAACCGGGGGCTTCGCGTCTGCGGGCGGTGTCGCAACACCGCACATTCAGAACGTAAGTCCTGTAAGGGCCCCGGGTCAAGCGTAGTTGGGGCACTGGCGAAAAACTGGCGAGGCCAACTGGAAGCGGTTTTCCGGAGGTTCAGCGGATCGCCGATGGCCCTTAACTCTGCGTGATGACTCAGGCCTGTGTAGGCGCCACTCCAGGCCCGGGAAGCACCTCGTATCCCTCTGGGCGCTGTCGTACCAGAAAGTGGGCGAAGGGCCGGGAGGGGTCCTCGGTGAAGTGCCGGCGCTCCTCGGGCTCCCAGCCGTCCCAGAAGTCACTCTGGACCGCCCCGTCCCGCCGGCGCCCCCGCCGCCATGCCTCCTCGCGCGGCACATCCATCCACAGCACCGCGGCGAGGTGCGGCCGCAGCGCCCGGCGGCCCGCGCCGACGCCCTCGACGATCACCACGGGCGCGGGCGGCAGGAGCTCGTCGGCGGGACCGAAGCGGCGCTCGTTCCAGTCGTACGTCGCGTAGCGCGCCGTCTCCCCGCGCGAGAGGGGACCGATGACCTGCCGGCGCAGCCGCTCCGTCCAGCCGAAGAGCTCCGCGTGGTTCGCGATGTCGTCGAGCCGCAGCACGGGCGCGTCGCCGGAGGCCTCGGACAGACGGCGGGCGAACGTCGACTTTCCGGAGCCCGCGTGCCCGTCCACGGCGATCAGACGGACGGGGCCGCAGGAGGGCGCCAGGCGTCGCAGGGTGTCGGCGAGGCGGGGGAGCGGGGTGGGCGGGTGTCCGGTCATCACGGGTAAGGGTACGACCGCGGAAGGATGTGTTCCGCGCGCCGTCGCAGGTCATGCCATTGGTTGAGGCCAATATTGATGCGCGCGACAGTGCCCGAAGCGCTGGCAGAAGTCGGCCGGGAACAGCCATAGTTGGCCCACTTCCGTGCACCTGACCCGACCCATCCGGATCTCGCCGGAAACCACGTCGACTGGGGGTCCCTCCATGGACCGAGCAGACCGAGCAGACCGAACCGGTGGCACCGAGCCAACCGGCAGAGCGGGCCGCGCCGACGCCGTGACCCGCAGAACCGTGATCGCCACGGCAGCCGCGGCGGCGGCCCTCGCGGCGACCGCGAGCCCCGCCCTGGCCGCGGGGCCGACGGGCGACCGGCGCCGCGCCCCGCGCGCGGACCGCTTCGTGGACAACCGTTTCTGGAGCTCGCTCGAGGACTGGCGCACCGGCACCCCGGAGGGCACGGCCGTCGTCACCGATGCCCGCCCCGGCCTGCGCATCGCCGAGCCCGCGGGCCGCACCGACTACGCCGACCCGCACACCGGCAGGACCACCACCTGGGAGTACGCCCGGTGGACGTCGCCCGCGCACCGCTCCACCGTCCCCGCCACGGAGCTCATCGCGTCCTGGAACGCCCGCACCCCGGCCGGCACCTGGCTCCAGGTCGAGCTGCGGGGCACGTACTCGGACGAGACGCAGTCGCCCTGGTACGTGATGGGGCGCTGGGCCTCGGGCGACGACGAGGAGATTGACATCCGGCGGACCTCGGTCGACGACCAGACCGATGACAAGTCCACGGTCTGGACGGACACGCTGTCCCTGGACGACACGGCCGGCGGCCTGCGCATCGTCTCGTACGAACTGCGTCTGACGCTCTACCGCAAGCCGGACGCCACCGTGACCCCCACGGTCTGGCGGCTCGGCGCGATGGCCTCGGCGGTCCCCGACCGCTTCACGGTCCCCGCGTCGAAGCCGGGCCTCGCCAAGGAGCTGAAGGTCCCGCGCTACTCGCAGGACATCCACAAGGGCCAGTACCCGGAGTACGACAACGGCGGCGAGGCCTGGTGCAGTCCGACCTCCTCGCAGATGATCATCGAGTACTGGGGGCGCGGGCCGACCGCCGAGGACCTGGCCTGGGTCGACCCCTCCTACGCCGATCCGCAGGTGTGCCACGCGGCCCGCTTCACGTTCGACTACCAGTACAACGGCTGCGGCAACTGGCCCTTCAACGCCGCGTACGCGGCGACGTACAGGGACCTCCAGGGCGTGGTGACCCGCCTCGCCTCGCTCACGGAGCTGGAGACGCTGATCGCCGCGGGCATCCCGGCCATAACGTCCCAGTCGTTCCTCAAGGAGGAGCTGACGGGCGCGGGGTACGGCACGGCGGGCCATCTCATGACGGTCATCGGCTTCACGGCGGCCGGCGACGTGATCGCCAACGACCCGGCGTCGCCCAGCAATGCGGCGGTCCGCCGCGTCTACAAGCGGCGGGAGTGGGAGAACATCTGGCTCCGGACGAAGCGCTACAACGCCACCGGAAAGGTCGTGTCGGGCACGGGAGGCGTCTGCTACCTGTACTTCCCGGTGAAACTGTCCGCACGGCAGCGTGGCGCGCTGGCCGCGGTCGGTATTCGCTGACCAGCCGCCTCCGGGTGGGCGTCCGTCAACGGGTGCCCATCAGCAGGCGTTCGAGCTCAGGGGCGGTGGCTGGTGCGGGCGCGCCGCACCCGGCCGGTACCGCAGCATCACGAACTGGGTGCCCGTCTCCGGCAGGGGGCTGGCGGCGGACGCGACGACCCAGCCCGGCCCCTTCGCGGCGTGGTTGATCTGGCGCACGGCGCCGTCGGGGTGCAGGTGGTACGAGGTCGCGGTCGCCAGATAGATGGGGCCCGCGAGCGGGTCGTGCCGGACGTCGCTCGCCAGGTCGATGAGCGCGGGGTCGGCGGGGCGGTTCGTGACGGCCCGCCGGAGCGCCGGGCAGGCCTCGCGCGCCCAGTCCTCGGCCCAGTCCAGGAGCACGTCGTGCCGGGCCTGGTCGTCCAGCAGCACCCAGCGCATGATGTTGGACGGCGGGCGCCCGCCGGGGAAGAGCGCCTTGAACTCGTCGTTGCACGCCACGACGTTCCAGTGCTCGTCGGAGAGGTAGGCCATCGAGCCCGTGACCCCCTCGACGACCGCCCGCCAGGCCGCGCCCATCGGCGTCGAGCCCGCTAAGTCCTGCCCGTCCGGCTGCACTTGCCCGTCCTCTTCATGTCGCCCGCAGGTCGGCACCGGCGCGATCACGCGCGTCCCGCCAGCCTAGTCAGCGTGCGCGGCAGGGCGTCCGGGGGCCCTACCGCAGCTATAGGGGACGTGGATCCCACCTGTAGGTGACATGTGTGTGCCCGCCCCCGCATGGGGACGGGCACACACGTCGGCTCAGCACCGACTCAGCGGTCTTCGCGGAACGAGTCGCGCATTCCCTCTGCCCTGTCGCGCATGTCGTCCGCGGCGCCCTTCGCCTTGCCCTTGGCCTGATCGGTCTTGCCCTCGGCCGCCTTGCGGTTGTCGCCGGTGGCCTTGCCCATCATCTCTTTGGCCTTGCCCTTTGCCTTGTTCATGGCGCTGTCGCCCATGACGGCTCCTCTTGGTCGGGGATGCTCCCACGCTAAGAGGAGCGGCGGAAAGCCGCATCTCGGGCAGTTCGGACGCGCGACGCGATCAGTTCAGCGCGGCCGAGGTGGTGTAGTAGAAGGTCACCTTGGGCCAGCCGCGGGACATGCCGATCTCGTTGAGAGCGTTCGCGATCTCCGTCGGGGTGATCTGCTTCGCCGCCGGCGCGTTCTCGATGTTGATCCTGAACGAGATCTCCATCCTCGCGTCGATGTCACCGATGCTGGCGTCACCGCGGAACTCGATCCCGTTCGCGACATCGACGGACGGGTCGGCGGCCTGGGCGGCGGCGGCTTTGGCACCCTCGCCCGCCGCCCCCTCGCCCGCCGCGCCGTCGGCAGCCGTGGCGGTCCCCGCCGACGCCAGGGCCGCTCCCGCGGCGGCGCTGCCCGAGTAGCCCAGCAGGGCGCGTCTGGAAACTCCGGTCATGTTCGTTCCCCTCCCATGATCTTCTGGATCTCCCCCCTGGAGATCGACCGCGAGCATAAGGGCGGAAGGCGCGACTCAGTACTGAATGGGATCATCCGCTTGTTGCCGGGTCCACCACCCAGTCCGGGTGCCCCGGCATCGGCGGCGTCTTCGAGCCGTACAGCCAGGGGTGCAGGAAACCCTCCAGATCCTCGCCCGCGACCTTCGAAGCGAGGTCGACGAACTGCCGCGTGCTCGCCGTGCGCCCCTCGAAGCCGCTCACCCACGCACGCTCGATCTTCTGGAACGTCGCGTCGCCGACCCGCTCGCGCAGCGCGTACAGGACCAGGGCCGAGCCGTCGTACCGCATGCGCTTGAAGAGGTTCGGCTCGGTCGGCTCGGCGGGCGCGCCGAAGTCGCGGCGCCAGATGTCGTGGTTCTGGTACGCGGTCTTCATGGCGGCCTCGAAGCTGTCCCCGCCGTGCCGCTCCGAGTACGCACGCTCGTAGAAGCGGGCATGTCCCTCGCTCAGCCACAGGTCGGACCAGCTCTTGAGGGCCACGCTGTCGCCGAACCACTGGTGGGTCAGCTCGTGCACCATGTTCCGCTCGGCGTCGACCCGGGTGCCGAGCAGGTCCGCCTTCGGGACGAGCGACAGGGTCTGCGTCTCCAGGGCCACACCGAGGTCGGTGTCGCCGACCAGCAGGCCGTAGCGGTTGAAGGGGTAGGGGCCGAGCTTCTCCTCCAGCCACTTCAGGTGGTCCGGGGTGAGCGCGCGGTACGCGGCCGTCGGTTCGACCAGTGCGTCCGGGACGACGTCGCGCAGCGGGAGCCCGCCAGGACCCTCGCTGTCGACCAACTGGAACTTGCCGACGGCCAGCTGCACCAGCTGGGTGGAGAGCGGCTGTTCGGAGTCGTACGTCCAGCGCACCCCGCCGTCGGGACGCTCGGCGCGCGAGACCAGCCTGCCGTTGGCGACGGCCGTGCGGTCGCCCGGTGTGGTGATGCGGAAGGTGATCGGCGCGCGCTGACTGGGATGGTCGTTGGCCGGGAAGATCAACCGGGCGCCGTTCGGCTGGGGATAGACCACCGTGCCGTCGGGCGTGGGTATCCAGCCGTAGTCCTCGATGGCGTCGTCGCGGTGCCGGGTCTGCGTCGGGTCGGCGGTGTACGAGACCTTGACCGTGAAGGAACTGCCCTTGGTTATCGGGGACTTGGGCGTGACCGTGAGTTCGTCGCCCGCGCGCGAAGCGGCCGCCGCGGAGCCGTTCACGGTGACCTTGTGCAGGGTGTTGCCGCCGAAGTCCAGGTTGAAGCGGGACAGTGCCTGGGTGGACCGGGCCCGGATCGTCGTCGTCGCCTCGAAGGGCGTCTTCGGTGCCTGCCAGTCGAAGTCCAGGTAGTAGCGCTCCACCTCGTACCCGCCGTTCCCGTCCAGTGGGAACATCGGGTCACCGAGGCCGGGCGCACCCGGAGACGGCTTCTCCGCGATGGCCGGGGCGGCCTGCGAGACCGGCGCGGTGAGGGCGGCCGCGGCGGTGATCGCGGCCGCGATGGCGAGCCGGCCTGCGCGGCGCGGGCGGGGCGTCGTCCGTTTCGTGCTCATCGGAAACCTCTCGGTCGTACGGTGCGCGGGCGAACGGACGGGAGGGACACCCCGCCGTCCGGTGTTAGACGCCCGGCGTCACGTCCGAGTTGCGGGGTGACCAAGCTCTCTCCCGCAAAAGGGTTTCCGGCTGGCATGGTGGAAGAGGTCCCGTGGGGGTGCAGTCACCGCCGGGGGCCTGTGGGGGAGTCCTGCCAGACGAGACGAGACGTCAGTGAGAAAGCCATGACCGCGACCTCTGCCACCGCCCTCCGCGCGAAGGCCCGTACCGGCGGCCCCAAGGAAGACGGGCCCAACCTCCTGGAGCACTTCGCGGGCTGGACCCTCGTCGTCGTCCTCGCGATGCTCGTCACGCAGACCGGTCTGCTGTGACGCCGCTCTCCTGACCGTCCGGGCCACCGCTCCCCGAGCCACCGCTCTCCCGGCCGCCGGCCTCGTCGAGGCCGGCCCGCCAGTGCCGCCCCGGCACGCCCACCAGGCCGTACAGCCACCGCACCGGTGATCGCCGGTGCAGCAGTGTGACGCCCGCCACGACCGCGAAGAGCGGAAGGCCGAGCCACCCGCCGGCGAGGCGCACCAGCACGCTCGCGAAGAGCGCGCCCGCGAACGGCAGCCCGTAGACCCCGGCCGCCGCGATGGCGATGCCCAGGAAGCGCGGCACCTGCCGGTCCTCGTCGGCGCCCGGCAGCGACCAGCCCTCCATGAGCCAGCCGATCTCGGTCGCCAGCATGGTGCCGATCACCGCGGCCCCGAACAGCAGCAGTGCCAGAAATGTCCCGGACGTCACGAAGTCCAGTACGTGGTTGACGACGCTGTCCCGCGACCAGTCGGCGAAATCCTCCGCGCCGGGTGAGAGGAACCGCTCGTACCCCCTGCCGTCCCACCCGTGGATCAACGTCCCGAACAGCAGGAAGTACCCCCCGACGCACTGCAGGTACGCCCAGTAGCCGGCCCCCACGAGCACCAGTCCCTGCGCCACCAGGAACCCGAGGATCGCGGCCACGGGGATCCCGCCCGCGTAGAAGAGCAGGAACCCCGCCCACACGCCTTCGTGGCCGTCCGCCACGTGCATGGTCGACCACGACGGGTTCTGCCACAGCAGGAAGAGCCCTGTCGGCACCATCAGGACGGCGGCGAAGAGCGCGGTGAGCGCCAGATACGGATTGGCGGCGCGGCTGCGCGTGCGCGGGCCCTCGCCCGCGTTGATCCGCTCCCACACCTGAAGCTGCCGCCCGGCCGAGAGGGCGAACGTGGCGCCCGCCGCGTACGCCCAGAACAACGCCGCTTGTATCTGGATCATGCCGTGGCCTTCAGCGTCAGCCCGCCCGCCACGATCGAGTCCGACGTGACCAGGGCCTGCTCGGCGCTCACGTCCGTCATGAAGATGAACGGCGGCACGAGGGGCGGCACCGGCAGCTTGTCGGGAGTGAAGGTGAGACAGAGGATGCCCTCCAGGCATCCCTTGAACTTGGTCAGATAGAGGGTGACCTGGCCGCTCAGGTCCAACGTGTCGGCGCCGAGGGCGAGTTCACGTCCGCCGTCCCGCGTCCTGAGCTGATAGTCGGTGAGCGAGGCGGCCTTCATCCGCAGCACCATGACCTTCAGCGGCCCGTCGGCGGTCGGGATCTCGCGGACGCCCGCGACGATGAAGCCCTGGGGGGCGAAGAGCGTGGTGGTGATGGTGGGCGGGGTCCTGGCCGCCACGATCGACTCGGCGGGCGCCGCCTTCGCCGGGCTCCCGTTCACGATGCCCGCGACGATCACCACGGGCAGCAGCACCCCGAGCGTCCGCGTCCCCTGCCCGTCGCGCACCCTGGGGCGCGTCGGATCCTCCTCGGCGTCCTCCGGCACCGGCGTCCAGCCGAACCCCATGGCGCTGCCCGCGATGCCGAGCAGCATGCCGACGAGGAATCCGCCGAGGTTGGTGGCCGCGAACGAGAGCACCGACAGGATCAGGGCGTTGACGCTCACGTAGTGGTGCGTGTGCGGCAGCAGCCACAGGAAGAGCCCCGCCACGACCAGCGCGATCCCGATGCCGAGCGCCGCGATCCCGCCGAGTCCCAGGCTGACGAGGACGGTCAGCGGCGAGAGCGGGATCAGGAGCAGTTCGGCGCCGCCGAGGATCATGAGCAGTCCGCCCCAGAACGGCCGGGTCCGCCGCCATCTGCGGACGGCCCGGCGCTGCTCGGGCCACGGCAGCCGCCGGTCGAGCCAGCCGCCGCCGTCGCGGCGGAAGGGTCTGACGCCTCCTCTGCCGCCGCCGGTCAGAAGCACTTCTTGCCGCCGAGGCTGACGTCGACCCGCATGCCCTTGAGCCGGAAGTTGCCGCCGGTCGCCGACCAGGCGTTCGACTTCACTCCGGAGACCGTGATGTCTCCGGCCTGGAGCCCGAACTTGCCCCTCTCGCCCTTGATTCCGGGGACCTCGTCGAGCGTCGAGGCGTCCCGGCCGATCTGTGCGGTGCCGAAGCGGGCGTCGCCGGTCAGGTCCTCGCCGTCGATGATGAGGTTGCTCGCGGTGACGTTGCCCGCGTCGCCGCCCGCCGTCAGCTTGAACACGACGGTCCCGAGCGGAGTCTTGACCTCGGCGGCCTGGCAGATGTCGGAGAGGGTCGCGTCACCGATCCCGAGGAGCGCCACCGGGTGCCCCTTCCCGTCGATGTCCCGGTCCGTCTGTACGTACGAGGACAGGCCCTGGCTGGTCAGCTTGCCGGACGACACCTGGAAGCTGGTGCCGGAGACGGCGAAGGACGCGGCGAGCGCGCCCTCGGCCATCACGGAGGCCATCACACCGACGGCCAGGACGGCCGGCAGGGCCACCACGGCCGTCTTCTTCCAGGATGTTCTGCCCTCGCGTAACGCGGTGCGGCTTGCGTTCACTGTCGTTCCTCCCGTACGTCGTTCCGCGTCCGTAGGCGTGCGTAAGGGGAGTGCGTGGGGCCGTCGGGAGCCGGACCGGCAGCCGGCAGTGGTCTGCCATACTGCGGACGATCCCGAGGCAGTTGGAGACTAGGGCCGAAATTGAATAATAGTCAACAGCGCGGAACGGACCGCTCGGCGGCACGTCGTGCCGAACTCATCGTCATCGGACGGAAGTTGTTCGCCGACACGTCCTACGACGCCCTGTCGATGGACGACATCGCGAAGCAGGCGGGCGTCGCCAAGGGGCTGATCTACTACTACTTCAAGTCGAAGCGCGGCTACTACCTGGCGATCATCGAGGACTCCGTCACGGACCTGGTCGCGCGCGCGGGACGCCACGACGACCTCCCGCCCGTGGAGCGGGTGCAGCGCACCGTCGACGGCTATCTGCGCTATGCCGAGCACCATCAGGCGGCGTACCGCACGATCATCAGCGGTGGCGTCGGCTTCGACGCCGAGGTGCAGGCGATACGCGACGGCGTGCGCGAGGCGCTGATCGGGACGATCGCCGAGGGGGCGTACGGCCGCAAGGACGTCCCGCAGCTGGTGCGCACGGCCCTGCTCGGCTGGCTGTGCAGCGTGGAGGGCGTCACGCTCGACTGGATCGGCCGCCGGGGCCTGTCGCGCGAGACGGTCGGCGCGCTCCTGGTGCGGACCCTCGGGGACACGCTGCGGGTGATCGAGGACTTCGAGCCGTCGTACCCGGCCCCGGCACGCCCCTGAGCGGGCGCACGCGAAAGGGGCGGGAGCCGACCGGCTCCCGCCCCTCAACAGACCTGTCGAACAAGGTCAGTTGATGGCCTTGATCAGCTCACCGTTGGCCGTGTCCCCGCTGAGCTCCCAGAAGAAGGTGCCGCCGAGGCCCTGCTGGTTCTTGTAGTTCATCTTGCCCGCGATGGTCGCCGGGGTGTCGTAGCTCCACCAGTTGTTCCCGCAGTGCGCGTACGCGGTCCCGCCGACCGTGCCGTTGGCCGGGCACTTGGTCTTCAGTTCCTTGTAGTCGTCGATGCCCTGCTCGTACTTGCCCGCGGCCGGTCCCGTCGCGGTGCCGCCGGGTGCCTTCTGCGTGACGCCCGTCCAGCCGCGGCCGTAGAAGCCGAGGCCGAGCAGCAGCTTCTGGGACGGAACCCCGAGCGCCTTCAGCTTCTTGATGGTGGCGTCGGAGTTGTAGCCGGCCTTCGGGATGCCGGTGTACGAGGTCAGCGGCGAGTGCGGGGCGGTCGGGCCCTTCGCGTCCCAGGCGCCGAAGTAGTCGTACGTCATGGGGTTGTACCAGTCGACGTACTGGGCCGCGCCCGCGTAGTCGGCCGCGTCGATCTTGCCGCCCGTCGAGGCGTCCGCGGGGATGGCCGCGGTGACCAGGTTGTTGCTGCCGAACTTCGAACGGACCGCCGACATCAGGTTCTTGTACGCGGCGCGCCCGCTCGTGTCACAGGTCAGACCGCAGGCGTTGGGGTACTCCCAGTCGATGTCGATGCCGTCGAAGACATCGGCCCACTTGGAGTTCTCGACGAGGTCGTAGCAGGACTGGGCGAAGGCCGCGGGGTTCTTCGCCGCCTCGGTGAAGCCGCCCGACCAGGTCCAGCCGCCGAACGACCAGAGGACCTTGAGGTTCGGGTGCTTCTTCTTCAGCTTGCGCAGCTGGTTGAAGTTGCCGCGCAGCGGCTGGTCCCAGGTGTCGGCGACGCCGTCCACGGACTGGTCGGCGGTGTAGGCCTTGTCCGTCGCCGCGTAGGCGTCGCCCATCGTGCACTTGCCGCCCTGGACGTTGCCGAAGGAGTAGTTGATGTGCGTCAGCTTGTTGGCGGAGCCGGACGTCTCGATGTTCTTGACGTGGTAATTCCGGCCGTAGACGCCCCACTCGGTGAAGTATCCGACGACCTTGGAGCCTGCGGCGGCCTCCTGCGCGGTGGCGGTCTTCGCGGCCGCGCCCTTGTCCGGGTCGGCGGCGGCGCTGCCCGCGCCGGCCAGCAGGCCCGCGCCGAGGACGGCGCAACAGGTGGTGGCGATGAGCGCCCGGAAGGAGGCGCGGGGGGAGTGCGGTCTGGGCATCGTGTCTCCTCGTGGGGGGACCGGGAGGGGGGAAGTGCTGCTGCTGAGGACCTGCGCGAGCGACTTGGCATGAACGCGGTAAGCCGTTTCGGGGGAACAGTAGGAGGACTAGACCAGTGCGTCAATGGTTCGTACCAATCCGGGCCGCGGCACCGATCTTCGGCTATCTTTCGAGTAAGCGGTCGTTAACTAGTGACGGGCTGCCGCCGATCGGGCATACTCAACGCGCCACAGCCGCTGGTCAGCTGCTTCCGAGACCCGGAAGGAGACCCCGGCTCGGCACGTTTCCCGGCGGCGCCGCCCCACCCAGCGCGGGCGTCCGCCGCAGCCCCACAGGGAGGAGAGCGTCATGCCCGACCACATCACGCAGTCGGTGGAGCGTCAGCTGCCCACGGATGAGGCCAGGGATCTGCTCTCGCTGGTCCGGGACATCGCCCAGCGCGAGATCGCCCCGAGGGCGGCCGAGGAAGAGGACGCCGGGCACTTCCCCCGCGAGGTCTTCACCCTGCTCTCCGAATCCGGCCTGCTCGGCCTGGCGTACGACTCCGAGTTCGGCGGCGGCGACCAGCCCTACGAGGTCTACCTCCAGGTCCTGGAGGAGCTCGCCGCCGCGCGCCTGACCGTCGGCCTCGGCGTCAGCGTCCACTCCCTGTCCTGCCACGCGCTCGCCAACTACGGCACCAAGGAGCAGCAGGCCGAACACCTGCCCGCGATGCTCGGCGGCGGCCTCCTCGGCGCGTACTGCCTCTCGGAGCCCGCCTCGGGCTCGGACGCCGCGTCCCTGCGCACGAAGGCGGTGCGGGACGGCGACGAATGGGTCGTCACCGGCACCAAGGCCTGGATCACGCACGGCGGCGTCGCCGACTTCTACACGGTGCTCGCCCGCACGGGCGGCGAGGGCCCCCGAGGTGTCACGGCCTTCCTGGTGCCGGGCGACGCCGAGGGGCTGAGCGCCGCGGCGCCCGAGAAGAAGATGGGCATGAAGGGCTCGCCCACCGCCCAGATCCACTTCGACGGGGT
Source organism: Streptomyces sp. NPDC029674 (assembly GCF_044903205.1). NCBI lineage: Bacteria > Bacillati > Actinomycetota > Actinomycetes > Kitasatosporales > Streptomycetaceae > Streptomyces > Streptomyces sp. NPDC029674. The sequence continues at coordinate 62,331 of NZ_JBJDPY010000014.1, read as the reverse complement.
GCGCGTCCCCGACTCCCGCCGCATCGGCGAGGAGGGCCAGGGCTTCGCCATCGCGCTCTCCGCGCTCGACTCGGGGCGGCTCGGCATCGCGGCCTGTGCGATCGGCGTCGCCCAGGCGGCGCTCGACGAGGCCGTCACGTACGCGACGGAGCGGAAGCAGTTCGGCAGGCCCATCGCGGACTTCCAGGGCCTGCGCTTCATGCTCGCGGACATGGCGACGCAGATCGAGGCGGGCCGGGCGCTCTATCTGGCCGCGGCCAGGCTCCGCGACACGGGTCGGCCGTTCGCCAAGCAGGCGGCCATGGCCAAACTGCTGTGCACGGACGCCGCGATGAAGGTGACGACGGACGCCGTGCAGGTACTGGGGGGATACGGCTACACCGCGGACTTCCCCGTGGAGCGCCTCATGCGCGAGGCCAAGGTGCTGCAGATCGTCGAGGGCACCAATCAGATCCAGCGCATGGTCATCGCACGTCACCTCGCGGGTCCCGACTCGCGCTGAACTGGCCGCGGCGCACGGGCGGGGCCGAGAGCCGGGCCCACTCCGGATCGTGGTGTCCGGGCAGCGTCCGGCCGCGGTCGGCCCAGTGGCGGAGCAGAGCGCGGTAGATCGGTGGGTCCTGGAAGTAGGGCGGCTGGTAGGGCTGGTACGTCTGCCCGTACTGCTGATGCGGCTGTTGGTGTACGTGCTGTGGTGGCTGCTGGTACACGTGCTGCTGCGGTGGGGGCGGCCCCTGAGTGTGGGGTGACTGGTGCGGCGACTGGTGCTGCGGGGGATCCGGAGGGTGCCGGGGAACCGATTCTGCGACGGGCAGCGTCACCAGGGTGCGCCGCCGCCGACCGGTGGGAAGGTGCGCCGGGCCCGCGTCCGCACCCGTTTCCATGGGGGTCATACCAGGGCAACGCGCACTGTCGCGACGAAGTCACCGGCCAGGCGAATAGGGCGTCTGTTCACGGCGTGCCCGTGGAGGCGGTGAAGGTTCGGGCGGGTGTGCGATGCGTGTCCCGCGAACGGTCCGGCACGTGTCTGGCTCCGGCCTATGAACTGACGTAGCGTCAACTCCACGCCGGAGGGCCCACCGCCTCCGCCACCCTGAACTGCCGTGCGACCAGGGAGGTTTGCCGTGGCAGACGACCGTCCGGTCCCGCTCGACGAGTACCCCGTGCACCAGGTCCCCCTGTCGATGAAGCACGTCGCGACGGGCGACCGCAACGCCTACGACCGGTGCATCTTCCATCTCTTCGACCACCAGGGCCGCGCCCTGCTCATCCTCGGGCTCGGCGTCTACCCGAACACCGGTGTCATCGACGCGTACGCCACCCTGCGCATCGGCGACACGCTCCATGCCGTACGCGCCGGTGACGCCCTGGGCGAGGACCGCATGGACCTCCGCGTCGGGCCGCTGAGCATCACCGTCGACGAACCGCTGCACCGCCTCCGTCTGCGGTGCGCCCCCGACCCCGACGACCCCGCGTCCCTCTCCTACGACGTCACCTGGACCGCCGACTTTCCCGCCCTGTGGGAGCCGCACCACGTCCAGCGCCGCGGCGACCGGCTCACCCTCGAAGGGCGCCGCTTCGTGCAGGCGGGCCGGCCCGCCGGGATGATCCGCGTGGGCGGCGAGGAGATCGCCGTCACGGCGGGGGAGTGGACCGCGACCCGTGACCGCAGCTGGGGCGTGCGGCCCATTCCCGGCGAGGAACGCGGGCGCCTGGAGGAGGAGTTCGCCACCGAGGGCTTCCACTGGATCTGGTGCCCGGTGCGCTTCGAGGACCGCTTCCTCATGGTCATCGCCCAGGAGGACGCGGACGGCTACCGCACCCTCAACGACGCCACCCTCGTCCGTCCGGGCCTGCGCGACCGCCAACTCGGCTGGCCGCGTACCGACATCGCCTACCGCTCCGGCACCCGCCACCCCGAAAGCGCGGTCATCCACCTCACCGACCCCGACGACCGCAAGCCGCTGGAAGTCGACGTGCGGGTGCTCGCCTCACTGCCCCTGGCCGTGGGTGCCGGATACCCGCCCGCCGACGACTGGCAGCACGGCACCTGGCACGGCCGCGACTGGACCGACCGCCGCACCTACGACCTGTCGGACCCCGCCGCCCACCCCCTCGCCGCGTACGGCGTCATCGACCACGCCGCGCGCTTCACCCTCAACGGGCAGACCGGATACGGCATTTTCGAGCACGGCAGCTTCGGCCGCCACGACCCGAGCGGTTTCACCGGATTCGACTCCGTGGCGCCCTGAGGGCACGGGCCGGAGGAAGGAGTACGGACATGGCAACGGCACCCCGACCCCGCACCACCACCCGCGACCCGGAAGACCTCGCCCGACGCCTCGGCGCCTGGCTCGACACCCGGCTGCCCGGCGCCAAGGCGGTCGATGTGACAGCCCCCGAGTCCAACGGCATGTCCAGCGAGACCCTGCTCTTCACCGTCGAACACCCCGAACCGCCCATCACCGGCTGCGCGTTGCGGGTGGCGGCCGACCCGGTGGCGTACACGGTCTTCCCCGTCTACGACATGCCGCGCCAGTACCGCACGATGCGGCTCGTCGCCGAACACACCGACCTGCCGGTGCCGCGCGTGCTGTGGCTGGAGGAGGATCCGGGCCCGCTCGGCGCGCCCTTCTTCGCCATGGAGCGCGTCGAGGGCCGCGTCCCGCCCGACGTCATGCCCTATACGTACGAGGGCAATTGGCTGCACGCCGCCACTGACGCCGAACGCGCGCACCTCGAAGAGGCCTCGGTCCGCGTCATCGCCCACCTGCACGACCAAGTGCCGCCCGGCGCGGCGGAGTTCCTCGTGCCGCCGGGCGTGGGCACTCCGCTGCACCGCCACGTCGCGGCCCAACGCGCCTACTACGCCTGGGTGGTGAGCGGGCTGCCCCGCTCACCCGTCATAGAGAGCGCTTTCGACCGTCTCGAGAAACTGTGGCCCCGCGACGAGGGTGAGGCCGTTCTCAACTGGGGTGACGCACGCATCGGAAACATCATCTACGACGGCTTCGAGCCCGCCGCGATCCTCGACTGGGAGATGGCGTCGCTCGCCCCGCGCGAGGTCGACCTCGGCTGGGCGGTCTATCTGCACCGGTTCTTCCAGGACCTGACGGTGAGCTTCGGGCAGCCCGGGCTGCCGGACTTCCTGCGCCGCGACCGTATCGAGGAGACGTACGCCCGGCTCACCGGGCACACGCCGCGCGACATGGACTTCTACACGCTGTACGCGGCCCTGCGGCACGCGATCGTCATGCTGCGCGTCGCCTACCGGCAGGTCCACTTCGGCGAGGCCGCCGCACCCGGGAGCGCGGCGGTCGCGGACACATTGATCCTGCACCACGGCAGCCTGGCCGCCATGGTGCGGGGCACCTACTGGTGAATCAGGCGGCGGGCCGGTCCTGCCGCGGCACGCGGATCGGGCGCGAGCCCGGTCCGTGCACGTGCGAGAAGGGCTGCGTCCGCCAGTCGAGTCCCTGAGGGAGCGTCAACAGCAGGGCGGTGTCCTGCTCCTGAACCTCCATCGACTCGTCGGCGGGCGTGGCGTCGGTGGCTGCCCGGCCGGTGCCGGCGCAGACCGTGAGACCGAACGGGTTCCACGGAGTCGGGCACAGCGCGTGCTCCGGCAGCACGTCCTCGTCCGCGAGCAGCGCGATGGGCTGCTCGCAGTCGGGGCAGTTCACCCGGTACATCTCAAAGGTGTCGTAGGCGTCCAGGAAGGCGTCTGCCGGTTCGACGCCCTCCGGCTCGGGCTCGACGGCCGGCTGCTGCTTTGCGCGGGCAGACCTGCCGGGGCGCTTCAAATTCTGCATGGGAATCTCCCCCTCGGGTGGGCCGACAAGGCGCTGCGGCCTCGACCACAGCAAGCACTTCCCGTCCCGTCGTAGAGGTAATCGTTGCATCCCTTCGGACACGGTCACGAGAGTGTGTCGTTCGTCACATGCCAAATGGAGTTGCCCGCCCCGCAAAGTCGGCCCCTCAGGTATCCGCCGAGATCAAGAGCCCTGTAGGTTCGGCGCATGGAGGAGCTGGACCGACAGATCGTGCAGCTGCTCGTCAAGGACGGGCGGATGAGCTACACCGACCTGGGCAAGGCCACGGGCCTGTCCACGTCGGCCGTGCACCAGCGGGTGCGCCGGCTGGAGCAGCGGGGCGTCATCCGCGGCTACGCGGCGGTCGTCGACCCCGAGGCCGTCGGGCTGCCGCTCACCGCGTTCATCTCGGTGAAGCCGTTCGACCCCAGCGCCCCCGACGACATCGCCGACCGGCTCGCGGGCGTCCCGGAGATCGAGGCGTGCCACAGCGTCGCCGGCGACGAGAACTACATCCTCAAGGTCCGCGTCGCCACCCCGCTTGAGCTTGAGCACCTGCTCAGCCGCCTGCGCGCCCTCGCGGGCGTCTCCACGCGCACCACGGTCGTCCTCTCCACTCCCTACGAGGCGCGCCCGCCCCAGGTGTGACCCCCGCGCGGGCCCCCCGCCGGCAGGGGCGAGACTGGTCCCATGAGCGAGAGCACCACCCCCCAGGATTCGCAGAACCACCGCACCGTGCTGCTGCGCGGCGGTGACGTCCACAGTCCCGCCGACCCGTTCGCCACCGCGATGGTCGTCGAGCGGGGGCACGTCGCCTGGGTCGGCTCCGAGGGCGCCGCCGATTCCTTCGCCGACGGCGTCGACGAGGTCGTCGATCTCGAAGGCGCCCTGGTCACCCCGGCCTTCACGGACGCCCACGTACACACCACGGCCACCGGCCTCGCGCTGACGGGACTGGACCTGACCGGGGCCCGCTCGCTCGCCGACGCACTCGTTCTCGTACGCGAACACGCCGCCGCGCGGCCGCACGACACCGTCCTCCTCGGCCACGGCTGGGACGCCGCCCGGTGGCCCGGCGGCCGCCCGCCCACGCGCGCGGAGCTCGACGAGGCGACCGGCGGCAGGCCGCTCTACCTCTCCCGCATCGACGTCCACTCGGCCGTGGTCACCACCGCGCTGCTCGACCTGGTGCCCGGCGTCACCGAGCGTGCCGGCTACCACCCGGACGCCCCGCTGACCGCCGACGCCCACCACGGCGTGCGCGCCGCGGCGCTCGGCGCGATCACCGCGCGGCAGCGCACGGAGGCCCAGCGCGCCGCGCTCCGGCACGCCGCGTCCCTCGGCATCGGCTCCGTGCACGAGTGCGCGGGCCCCGAGATCTCCGACGAGGACGACTTCACCGGACTGCTGCGGCTCGCCGCCGAGGAGCCGGGGCCGCGCGTCGTCGGCTACTGGGCCGAGCGGGACGTCCGGCGCGCCCGGGAGCTCGGCGCGGCCGGCGCCGCCGGTGACCTGTTCGTCGACGGCGCCCTCGGCTCGCACACCGCCTGCCTGCACGAGCCGTACGCAGACACCGACCGGGGTGCCGCCCATACCGGCATCCCCTACCTGGACGCCGCCGACGTCGCCGCCCACGTAGTGGCCTGCACCGAGGCGGGCCTCCAGGCGGGCTTCCACGCCATCGGGGACGCCGCGGTGACCTCCGTGGTCGACGGCATGCGCGCGGCCGCCGAGAAGGTCGGTCTCGCGCGCGTGCGCGCCGCCAGGCACCGTGTCGAGCACGCCGAGATGCTCACGCCCGAGACGATCGCGGGCTTCGCCGAGTTCGGCCTCACCGCCTCCGTCCAGCCCGCCTTCGACGCGCTGTGGGGCGGCGAGGACGGCATGTACGTCCAGCGCCTCGGCGCCGACCGGGCCCGCACCCTCAACCCGTTCGCGGCGCTGCTGCGCACCGGTGTGCCGCTGGCGTTCGGCTCCGACAGCCCCGTCACACCGCTCGACCCGTGGGGGACCGTCCGCGCCGCCGCCTTCCACCGCACGCCCGAGCACCGGATCTCCGTGCGTGCCGCCTTCACCGCGCACACCCGCGGCGGCTGGCGGGCCGTCGGCCGCGACGACGCGGGCACCCTGGTGCCGGGCGCACCCGCGGACTACGCCGTGTGGCGTACCTCCGATCTGGTGGTGCAGGCCCCGGACGACCGGGTGGCCCGCTGGTCGACCGACCCCCGCTCCGGCACGCCCGGCCTGCCCGATCTGTCGCCGGGCGCCCAACTCCCCGTGTGCCTGCGCACGGTGGTGGCCGGACGGCCCGTGTTCGTGCGGCCGGAAGAGTGATGTCCCGGCGGTGCGCGCCGCGGGTCGCGGCCCGGCACCGCCTCGCACGACCTGGGCATCCTCGGCGCTGACCTGGCGGTCTGTGAAGTCACCGCAGATCAGCGGGGTATTGACAGAGAGCCGCCGTGGGCCGGTAGGTTCGGCCGGGTCCACCACAGGACGTCCGACCGGCGACCCTCCACGCAGTCGTCGAACGCCGCTGGATCACAGGTGGTGTGCCGCACCGGCGCACCATCACTGGGAGCCAGGTCCAGCGTCCGCGACGCGGAGGCGAGGGAACGCAACAGCCGGCCGGCAGGTGTGACCCGGGTGGGGCCCGGACGCTCAGTAGACAACGGCTCTCGGTCGATCCGCAGCCAGCGGGTCCCAGGCCGGCCCGAAGGGCGCCGGGCCCCGATCCGCAGTACGTCCCGTGCCGTCGCTGCGTCGCAGGCCGCGGCCACTATGGTGGTCCTCTGCGTACGAACGAAGGGGCAGTAGTGAACGACGGCGGCGGGGTCTCCGAAGCGGGGGACCAGGGGAGGCGGTTCGGCTCGCTCGGCACGGCCTTGGTGATCATTCCGACCTACAACGAGGCGGAGAACATCAAGTCCATCGTCGACCGGGTGCGGGCCTCCGTACCGGACGCGCACATCCTGGTCGCCGACGACAACAGCCCCGACGGCACCGGCAAGATCGCCGACGAGGTCGCGGCCGACGACGAGCAGGTCCACGTGCTGCACCGCAAGGGCAAGGAAGGGCTCGGCGCGGCCTACCTCGCGGGCTTCCGCTGGGGCCTCGACAACGACTACGGAGTCCTCGTCGAGATGGACGCCGACGGCTCCCACCAGCCCGAGGAACTGCCCCGCCTGCTCACCGCGCTGAAGAACGCCGACCTCGTGCTCGGCTCGCGCTGGGTGCCGGGCGGTCGGGTCGTCAACTGGCCCAAGCACCGCGAGTTCATCTCGCGCGGCGGCAGCACCTACTCGCGCCTCCTGCTCGACGTGCCCATCCGCGACGTGACCGGCGGCTACCGCGCCTTCCGCCGCGAGACCCTCGAAGGGCTCGGCCTCGGCGAGGTCGAGTCGCAGGGGTACTGCTTCCAGGTCGACCTGGCGCGCCGCGCGGTCAAGGCGGGCTACCACGTCGTCGAGGTGCCCATCACCTTCGTCGAGCGTGAGCTCGGGGACAGCAAGATGAGCCAGAACATCGTCGTCGAGGCGCTGTGGCGGGTCACCGCCTGGGGTGTGGGCGAGCGCGTCGGCAAGGTCATCGGCCGCAAGCAGCCCTGAGCCCCCAGCGTGGGCGGGGCTTCTTGATCATCCCCTTATGCCGGACTGAGGCGGGCCCAGGCACACTGGGAGCATGACGACTGGCGCACCGCCTCCCATCCGACCCGCCCGGCCCCGGCGCTCCGGGCCCCTGAGGTTCCTGCCGCTCGGCATCGCCGCGTGGCTGGTCCTCGAGATCTGGCTGCTCACCGTGGTGGCGGGAGCCACCAGCGGGTTCGTGGTCTTCCTGCTCCTGGTGGGCGGCCTCGTGCTGGGCTCCGCGGTGATCAAGCGCGCGGGCCGCAGGGCCTTCCGCAAGCTCAGCGAGGCGGTGCAACAGCAGCAGAGCGGCGTGACGCCCGCTCCGGAGACCGGGGGCGGCAGCGCCCTGACGATGCTGGGCGGCCTCCTGATCATCCTGCCGGGGCTCGTCTCGGACGCCCTGGGGCTGATCCTGCTGGTCCCGCCGGTCCAGAAGGCCCTCGGGCGGTATGCGGAGCGGACCTTCGAGCGCAAGGTGCGCGAGGCGACGCCCGGTGGCCTGGGCGACGCCTTCCAGCAGGCCCGGATGCACCGGCCCGACGGCAAGGTGGTCCAGGGCGAGGTCATCAGGGACGACGAGCCGCCGACGCGGAGCCCGCGCCCGGACGACCCGCAGCTGCCGCACTGATCGCACCATGAACACACAAAGGGCCGGGGGGGGGGGGGCGCGCGGGGGGCGGGGGCGGGGGGGCGGGCGGGGGGGTGGGGGGGGGGGGGGCGCGGGGGGCGGGGCCGGGGGGGTGAGGGGGGTTGG
>NZ_JBJDPY010000014.1:0-54131 GCF_044903205.1 Streptomyces sp. NPDC029674 | reverse complement strand
CGCGCCCCCGCGCCCCCCCCCCCCGCCCCCCCCGCCGCCCCCCCCCCCCCCCCCCCCCCCCCCCCCACCGGGGGGGGGGCCCCCCCCCCCCGGCCCCCCGGCCCTTTTATGCGCTTTGTGCTGATGCGGTGCTACCGCGCCGTTCGCCCTCTCAGGCGGACTTGCGGCTGTCTCGCGGGTGCACCGCGATGTTCATGGCGCCGGACCGGAGAACCGCGAGTCGCTCCTCGAGGACCTCTTCGAGCTCCTCTCGGGTGCGGCGCTCCATGAGCATGTCCCAGTGCGTACGCGCCGGCTTGCCCTTCTTCTCCTCAGGTCCGTCGCCGTCCACGAGGAGTGCCTGGGCCCCGCAGACCTTGCACTCCCACTCCGGCGGGATCTCCGCCTCGACCGAGAACGGCATCTCGAAACGATGTCCGTTCTGGCATGCGTACTCCACGGCCTGGCGCGGAGCCAGGTCGATGCCGCGGTCGGTCTCGTAGCTTGTCACCACGAGGCGCGTGCCGCGAAGAGCTCGCTCACTCATGAATCGTGCCTCCCGGGCTTGTCGCCCACAGGACAGGTGTCGCTGTCGTCGTCATCCGGTCAACGTCCGGTCGGCGGTAAAGATTCCCGTTCTGGGTCATGCGTCGCCGTCGTATGCCGCCCCTTGTTGTACCCACCAGCGCCCGGTTTGTCACATCTAGTAGCAGATGTCACCCAGCGTTTCTGATTCTTCAGCTCGCAGTAACGGTCCGCCTGGCAGGCCAAAGGCGTACACTACCGCCCTTTGCCTCCAGTTGCTAAATCCGCCGGGGTACGGGATTGCCCGCGTCGTGTACCGCACGCCGTACGGGTACCCGTACGAGCAGGACGAAACCGAGCAAAAAGAACGCCACGAGCGAGCCGATCGCATCCCGGTAGCTCCCCGTGAGCTGATACGTGAGGCCGAAGATCAACGGTCCCAGCCACGCCATGCCGCGGTCACTGATCTCGTACGCGGAGAAGTACTCGGCCTCCTTCCCACGCGGGACCAGGTGCGAGAAGAGCGAACGGGACAGCGCCTGCGTGCCGCCCAGAACCAGGCCGATCCCCGCCGCGAGCACGAAGAACCACACGGGCGCGCCGGCGGGCAGGAAGTAGCCCGCCCCGATCGTGACCGTCCACGCCACCAGCGAACCGAGGATCGTGCGCTTGGCGCCGTACGTCCGGGCGAGCCGCCCCATGGCGAGCGCCCCGGCGACGGCGAGCAGCTGCACGAGCAGCACCGCGACGATCAGTGTCGACTGGTCGAGGCCCAGCTCCTCCGAGCCGAAGACGGAGGCCTGCGAGATCACCGTCTGGACCCCGTCGTTGTAGACGAGGTAGGCGAGCAGGAAGGCGAGCGTGTGGGGGTGACGGCGCATGTCGCGCACCGTCGAGCGCAGCTGCCGCCAGCCGCCCCTGGACGGCGCTCCCGCCTCGGGCGGCGCCGCCCGCCGGTCCCGCAGCCGCTTCAGGGGTACGAGGGTGAAGGCGCCCCACCACACGCCCGCCGACGCCAGACAGATGCGGACCGCGGTCGACTCGGAGACGCCGAAGCTGTCGTGGGCGAGGAACAGGACGAGGTTCGCCACCAGGACGAGGGCGCCCGCCGCGTAACCGAAGGCCCAGCCGCGCGAGGAGACCGCGTCGCGCTCCTCGGGGGGCGCGATCTGCGGCAGGTAGGAGTTGTAGAGCACCATCGAGACGGCGAGCGAGGCGTTGGCGACGATCAGCAGGAAGCCGCCGAGCAGGTAGCGCTCGCCGTCCAGGAAGAACATGCACGCCGTGGCGGCCGCTCCCAGGTACGCGGCCACGGCGAGGAGGGGCTTCTTGCGGCCCGTGCGGTCGGCGGCCGCGCCCGCCATCGGCATGACGAATACCGATACGAGCACGGACGCGGACACCGTGTACGCGAAGAAGGAGCCGGCGCGGACCGGGATGCCGAGCGGGTGCACGTACCCGTCCGGGTCGGCGGCAGCCTTGGCGATCTCCGTGAGATAGGGCCCCAGGAATACGGTCAGGACGCTCGTCGAATAGACCGAGCACGCCCAGTCGTAGAAGTACCAGCCCCGCTGCTCGCGCCGTCGCTCGGCGGTGTCGTCAGCCGCTGCCGCTGTCTTCACGGTGTCGGTGCCCACCCGTGACCTCGCTGTTCCCCGTGGTGCGACGCCGCTTCCCGGGATCCGGGGAGGTCAGACCCAGGCCCCCCGGTCCTTCAACACCCCGCGCAGCGTCTCGATGTGATCGGAAACTATGCCATCCACGCCGAGGTCGAGCAGGGCCGTCATCCGCTCGGCGTCGTTGACGGTCCACACGTGGACCTGCAGCCCACGCGCGTGGGCGGTGCGCACGAAGCGGTGGTCGACGACCCGGATCCTGCCGTGCGTCTCGGGCACCTGGGCGCAGACCGCGGAGCGGCGCAGGGCGGCGGGCACTCCGTAGGACACCATCCGCAGCGCCGCCACGCCCCGCGTGCCCAGCGAGGTGGCGAGGCGCGGGCCCGCCAGGCGCTGGGCCCTGGCCACGCGCGCCTCGGAGAACGAGCCGACGCAGACGCGGTCCCAGGAGCCGGTGCGGCGGATCAGGTCGAGCAGGGGGAGCAGCGCGGGCTCCGCCTTCACGTCCACGTTCCAGCGCACCTCGGGGAACGACTCCAGGAGCTCCTCGAAGAGGGGCACCGGCTCGCTGCCCGCCACGCGCGCGTGGCGCACCTCGCTCCAGGGGAGGTCGATGATGCGCCCCGTCGCGTCCGTCACCCGGTCCAGCGTCGTGTCGTGGAAGGCGACGAGCCGGCCGTCGGCGGTGGCGTGCACATCGGTCTCTATGTAGCGGTAGCCGAGGTCGACGGCGCGCCGGAAGGCCGCCGCGGTGTTCTCCAGGCCGTCCGCCGCGCCGCCGCGGTGGGCGAGGGCGAGCGGGCCCGGGTGATCGAGGTAGGGATGGCGTACGCGCGTGGTCACGGGTGCAGTATCGCCTGCTCCGAGGGGCCGCCGGAGGCTACGACGGCCGACGTTGCGGGCGCCGGCGCGGGGGCGGCGAAGCGGCGCAGGAAGAACTGGGCGAGCGGGCCGATCGACAGCGCGTACAGGACGGTGCCCACGCCGACCGTGCCGCCGAGCGCGAAGCCCGTGGCGACGACCGCCACCTCGATCGAGGTCCGGATCAGCCGGATGGAGCGGCCGGTGCGTGCGTGCAGGCCTGTCATCAGGCCGTCCCGGGGGCCGGGGCCGAAGGCCGCCGTGATGTAGAGCCCGGTCGCCACCCCGTTGAGGACGGTGCCGACCGCGAGCAGCGGAACGCGGACGGCGAGCGTGTGCACGTCCGGCAGGAGCGCCAGGGTGGCGTCCATCGCCAGACCGCAGACGAACACGTTCGACACCGTGCCCAAACCGGGCCGCTGCCGCAGCGGGATCCACAGCAGGAGCACCGCGGCGCCCACGACGATCGACACCACGCCGATGGTCAGTCCGGTCCGTTCGGACAGGCCCTGGTTGAGCACGTTCCAGGGCTCAGGACCCAGGCCCGCCGAGACCATCAGCGCGGAGCTCGCGCCGTACAGGGAGAGCCCCGCGTACAGCTTGACCAGCCGCCTCGTGAGGCGTGGCGTCAGCCGCGACCGCGGATGTGGCTTCGTACCGGACAAGGAACGCTCCCCCTGTAGTGCTGGTGGCCCGACGCATGACACCCTGTGGCTTGGAACCGGACCAAAACCATGGCCAATCCGGGGAAGGTGGACTGAAAATCATGGCTCAGTGGACTTCGGCGATGGGGTCGACACAGCTCGCCCGCCTTCTCGCCTCCCAGCAGGACCGCCCCACGGGCACCGGCTCGCGCCGCCCGCCCGCCTACCGCGCCCTCGCCGACGGCATCAGGCTGCTCGTCCTCGAAGGGCGCGTGCCCGTCGCCGCGCGCCTGCCCGCCGAGCGCGAACTCGCCGTCGCACTCGCCGTCAGCCGCACCACGGTCGCCGCCGCCTACGAAGCGCTGCGCACCGAGGGGTTCCTCGAGTCCCGCAGGGGAGCGGGCAGCTGGACCGCCGTCCCGGCCGGAAACCCGCTCCCCGCGCGCGGCCTCGAACCGCTGCCGCCCGAGGCGCTCGGCTCCATGATCGACCTGGGCTGCGCCGCGCTGCCCGCGCCCGAACCCTGGCTCACCCGGGCCGTCCAGGGCGCCCTCGAAGCCCTCCCGCCGTACGCCCACACGCACGGCGACTACCCCGCGGGACTGCCCGCCCTGCGCGAGATGCTCGCCGAGCGCTACACCGCGCGCGGGATCCCCACCATGCCCGAACAGATCATGGTGACCACCGGCGCCATGGGCGCCATCGACGCCATCTGCCACCTCTTCGCGGGCCGCGGCGAACGCATCGCCGTGGAGTCCCCGTCGTACGCCAACATCCTCCAGCTGATGCGCGAGGCCGGTGCCCGCCTCGTCCCCGTCGCCATGGCCGAGGGCCTCCAGGGCTGGGACATGGACCGCTGGCGGCAGGTCCTGCGGGACGCGGCGCCCCGGCTCGCGTACGTCGTCGCCGACTTCCACAACCCCACCGGCGCGCTCGCCGGCGAGGACCAGCGCAGGCAGCTCGTGGAGGCTGCCCGCTCGGCCGGCACGGTCCTCGTCGTCGACGAGACGATGAGCGAGCTCGGCCTCGACCCGGACCTCGCCATGCCGCGTCCCGTCTGCGGCTTCGACCCGGCGGGTTCCACCGTCATCACCGTCGGCTCGGCCAGCAAGGCGTTCTGGGCGGGCATGCGCATCGGCTGGGTGCGGGCCGCCCCCGACGTGATCCGCAGCCTCGTCGCGGCCCGCGCCTACGCCGACCTCGGCACCCCCGTCCTCGAACAGCTCGCCGTGAACTGGCTCCTGAACACCGGCGGCTGGCAGTCCGCCGTGGACGTACGCAGGGAGCAGGCCAGGGAGAACCGGGACGCGCTGGTCACCGCCGTGCGGCGCGAGCTGCCCGGCTGGGAGTTCGAGGTGCCGAGCGGCGGGCTCACCCTGTGGGTGCGCACCGGAGGCATCTCGGGGTCGCGCCTCGCCGAGGTGGGCGAGCGCGTGGGCGTACGGGTCCCGTCGGGGCCGCGCTTCGGAGTGGACGGGGCCTTCGAGGGGTATGTGCGGCTGCCGTTCACCGTGGGGGGCGCGGTGGCGGACGAGGCGGCGGCGCGGCTCGCGGCGGCGGCCCGGCTCGTGGAGACGGGCGCGGGCGCGGGCGCGCAGGCCGCTCATCCCTTCGTGGCCTGAGTCCGAGGCTGTTTCCCCTCGTGGCCTGAGGCTGACGCCGTTCTACGGAGTCAGCCCTCGGCGGGGACCGGCTGTACCCCGGTGGGCTTGGTGGCCTCGGGGACCTCGGGGGCGGGCGCGGGGGCGGGGGCGGGTGTGACGGCGTCCGGCCGGTCCGGCGGAGTGTTGCGCTCCGGCAGCAGCTCCATGACCGCCCGGCGGTGCGCCTCGCTGGTCGCGTCGTCGTACGGGTCGGGGGTCGCGGGCACCTGGAGACGGTGCACCTGCCCCGTACCGAGCCGGGCGTAGCCACGGCCCGGCGGCACGTCCGACGTGGGTGTCGTGTGGGGCGGCGCCCCGAGGACGTCCTCCACTTGGTCGGGCGTGGCGTATCCGAGCACTACACGCGCGCGCGTGTGCTGGTGCACGGCGTCGCTCAGCGCGTCCAGGCTGTCCAGCTGGTCCGCCACCACGACCGTCACGTTGGCCGCCCTGCCGTGCCGCAGGGGGACCTGCAGCAGTGACTGGGGGTCGGTGCGCCCGTCGGCCGCCGCGAGGTGCCCGAGCGCGCTCGGGTGGTCGAGGAGGATCCACAGGGGGCGCTTGGTGTCCTCCGGCGGCGGGTGCCCCGCCTGCCGGGCGCGGTTGGCGGCGATGAGCCTGCGCTCGGTCTCGTGCGCCGCCCATTCGAGGCTGGCGAGCGCTCCGGAGAGACCGCATTCGATGGCGAGAACTCCGGTACGGCCCGTCAGGCAGGCGTAGTCGCCGGTGCCGCTGCCTTCGACGATGAGGACATCGCCGTACCGGAGTGCTTGGAGCGCGATGGAGCGCAACAGCGTCGTCGTGCCGCTGCCCGGCTGGCCCGCGACCAGGAGATGGGGCTCCGTGGAGCGGATGCCGGTGCGCCACACGACGGGGGGTACGTCGCGCTGTCCCTCGGTCTCGGCCAGCGGCAGGGTGCGCTGGACGCCGGTCTCGTCGGTGAAGCCGAGGACGGTCTCTCCGGGGGCGGTGACGAAGCGCTGGGCGGCGATGTCGGTGGGCAGCGGGGGCAGGACCGTGAGGACGAGCTGGTTGGCCTCCTCGTCCCATGCGAAGTGGTACTCCCGGCCGCGGCCGGCCTTGGCGTGCAGCAGTTGCTCGATGCGCGCGCGGGACTCGGCCTCGCCGTCCGTGAAGTAGGCGGGGTAGTGCACGACGAGCCGGGAGATCCGCCCGGTGCCGTCGAAGTCGTACTCGGTGAAGGCCTTGTCCCATTCACCGCCGTGCGCGAAGACCGGGGCGGGGTCTTCGGGGACCGAGAAGTACGGGACGAGTGCTTCGTAGAGGGACTGCAGCCGCTGCACCTGTGCCTCGTCCGGGCCGGCCGGCGCCGGCGCGGTGCGCTCGCGGCCCGTCCACGCGGAGGCCGCCATCAGGGAGATGAGGGCGAGCAGCGGCCCGTAGGGCACGAGCGCCACGACCAGGACCACGGAGGCCACCAGGAACAGCAGCGGCCCGCGCTTGTCCTTGGGGGTGTCGGCCCACTTGCGCCGTCCGGCGGCAGCCAGCCGGCGCAGTCCGCGGGTGATCGTGATCAGCGGGTGGAGTACGTCGGTGGCGCTGTCGGCCGCCGACCGTGCCAGCTCCCGGCTCCGGGCGATGGACGCGGTGCCGTTGCTCAGAATGCGGGGGAGTGGGCGCCTGGCCACGTCTGTCTCCTGAAGGTGCGGGTGAACGGCGGGGACGTCAGAACTTGATCCCGCCGAGGAGGCTCGCCAGGCTCGCGCTGCCGGCCTTGATGCTCGGTGCGATGGCGGTGCCTGCCAGGAAGAAGCCGAAGAGGGCGCAGACCAGCGCGTGGGACGCCTTCAGTCCGTCCTTGCGGAAGAAGAGGAACACGATGATGCCGAGCAGCACGACGCCCGAGATGGAAAGGATCATGACGGTTCTCCTGGTTTCGTGGGGACAGTCACCATGAGTTCTTCCAGGTTCACAGCATGTATCCATGCGACAAAAGGTGCAAATGGGTTATTTTTCAGGGATTTCCCCTGAATGGAGGAGCCCGGCCGGGCGTTGCGGAAGCGTGCCCCGCAGGCTCCCTCTCTGCCGTGATCTTTGCCTCGGGCGGGCCGGGCCATGTGCCCGCCGGGGCAGTACCCTGTCGGTTCACTCGTACGGCTGCACCAGCAGCACACCCAGAAAGGCGGACGCCCCCATGAGCGAAGCCCCCGACCCCGAGGTCGTGGAGCTGGCGACCAAGATCTTCGATCTGGCCCGCAAGGGCGATGCCGCGGCGCTCGCCGCCTATGTCGACGCGGGCGTCCCGGCGAACCTCACGAACGACAGCGGCGACACCCTCGTGATGCTGGCGGCCTACCACGGCCACGCCGAGGCGGTCCGGGCCCTCGTGGAGCGCGGCGCCGACACCAACCGCGCCAACGACCGGGGACAGACGCCGCTCGCCGGGGCCGTCTTCAAGGGCGAGGACGCCGTGATCCGGGCCCTTCTGGACGGTGGCGCCGATCCGGCCGCCGGAACGCCGTCGGCCGTCGACACGGCCCGCATGTTCGGCAAGACGGAACTGCTTCAGCTGTTCGGGGCCGCCTGAGCGGGGTACCTGACCAGCAACAACGGGGGCGCTGGAAATGTGGTCGCGGCGGAGCTTACCGCCGGGTCATCATGACGACGTGATGCACGGACGCGACGGCGGGGCAGCAGGTGCCGCACCGCGTGGTCCGTGAGCGGCCCGCCCCCGGACCTCCCGTCCGGGACCCCTGGGCCATGGATGAGAGGCAGAGGAAGATGGTCTTCGACAAGCAAAAGACGGCGGGCGGCCCGACGTGTTGGCGCACGGCCAGGTAATGCGTGATTCCCGGTTGCGTCGACGCTTGATGTGAGGCTGTTTCCCATGTTCGATCCGGTCATAGCGCCCAGCGGTACGCTGCTCGGCCTGTTGCAGAGGGGCCGCGGCGACGGCACTCTGCACGCGCTCACCGCCCCACGCTCCGAGGCGCTCGCCGCCCTCGACCACTGCGTGCTGAACGATCCACGCCACGACTGGCAGGTGGAGAACCGTTCGCTGTACTACGCCCGGCTCTACCTCGACCTGCACGGCGGGCTCGGCGAGATCGAGCGCCACCTCTTCGATGCCGAGGACGTCCTGGACACGGACGACTCACGCACGGGCCTCGCCCTGGCCGTCCTCGGGCACCTCGCCTCGTACGGCAGGCAGGACGCCCTCGACCTGCTGCGGAGGTACGCGGCCTCCGGCTCCAACTGGGCCTGGGCCCTGGACGAGCTGGCGCTGCGGGACGACGACGCGGGCCTGCGCGCCCTCGCGGCCCCCGTGCTCGCCCGGTTCGCCCCCGACGCCGAGGGCGAGGCCGAGCTGTCCGCCGCCGTCCGCGACGCCTACGAACCACGGCCCTGGCGCCTCTGGGAGGAGGACCCCCGCGCCGACATCGGCGCCCGCGTGCGCGCCGCGCGGGAACAGGGCTCCTTCGACCGCTGGCAGCGCCAGATGCGGCCCTCGGGGCCACGCCCAGAGTGGAGCGTCCGGGCCATCTTCGACTGGGCGCAGGAGGGCCTGGAGCGCGGCTCCGTGCTCTACGTCCCCGCGGCCCGCTGCCTGGCCGCCGTCGCCGGCCCCGAGGACCGGCCCGAGATCATCGACGCCGCCCGCAACGGCTCGGACGGAGCGCGCGGCACCGCCCTGCGCTACCTCGCCGACGCCCACGATCCCGCCGCGCTCGACCTCATCGAGTACGCCGCGGAGGATTCCTCCCAGGTCGTGGTGGACGCCGCGACCGGCGCCTTCGAACGGATGCGGAGCGTCGCCGCCGTCGAGCGCGCCCGGCGCTGGGCCTACCGGCCCGACGACCTCGGAGCCGCCGCAGGACGGATGCTCGCCTGCCGGGGCGGCGCGCAGGACAGCAAGCCGGTCCTGGCCGCACTGCGCGAGGCGGTCCGCGGCGAGGGCCCGGACGCCCCCACGCTGTGGACCCTCGTCGACGGCGCGGGACGCCTCGGCATCGCCTGTGCCGCCCCCGTGCTGAGGCACGTCTACAGAGAGACCGCCTCCTCCCACCTCCGCGGCCGCGCCGCCCGCGCGCTGGCCGCCACCGACCCCACCTTCGCGGCCGGATTCGCCGTCGAGTGCCTGTGGGACTGCGAGGAGTCCACCCGGGAAGTCGCCGCGCGGCACGCCGAGACCGGTGACGCCCGTGTGGTCAACAGACTCCGGAGGCTCGCCTCCGACCCCGCCGAGGAGGACGACGTACAGAGCGCGGTACGGAGCAGGATCGGGCCCGACGCGCCCGCGGTGTAGTTCCGGGGCGCGCGCCGGGTCAGGTCCGGCCGGCTCCGACGAAACGTACCGGCGTTCCCGGCCGCGCCTGGGCCGCCGCCGGGAGGTCGGCCTCCCGGACGACCGCGACCACCGGGTAGCCCCCGGTGGTCGGGTGGTCGGCGAGGAAGACGACCGGCCCGCCGTCCGGCGGCACTTGGACCGCGCCGAGCACCATGCCCTCGCTGGGCAGTTCACCCGGGAGCGCCCGCTCCAGTACGGGGCCCTCGGTGCGCAGCCCGATGCGGTTGCTCGCGGACGACACCCGGTACGCGCGCGTGGTCAGGGTGTTCAGCGCCGCCGCCGTGAACCAGTCGGCGCGCGGGCCGAGCGTCACCCGGAGCACCAGCTCCCGGGGCGGCGCGGGCAGCGGGGCGACGTCCACGCGCGCGTGGACGGTGCCGGGGCGCCCCAGTGGCAGCACGGTTCCGTCCGCGAGCGGGGGCGGGCCGAGTCCGGAGAGCAGGTCGGTGGAGCGGCTTCCGAGCACCGGGTCGACGGCCACGCCACCGTCGAACGCGACATAGCTACGTACTCCGGAGGCAGCGGTCCCGACGTCCAGGAGTGCCCCCGCGGGCACCCGCACCGGCGCTCCCCAGGGCGCGGGGCGGCCGTCCACGGTCACCGGGCACGGCGCCCCGCCGACGGCGACCGTCACGGGCCGGCGGGGGCGCACGGCACAGCCGTTGAGGGTGGTCTCCAGGACGGCGGCGTCGAGCGGATTGCCCACCAGGCGGTTGACCAGGGCGGCCGCCGGCGGATCAAGGACCCCGGAACGGGGCACCCCCAGGTGGGCGTGGCCGGGGCGTCCGAGGTCCTGCACGGTGGTCAGCGCCCCGGCCCGCACGACGGCGAAGGCACGGTCGGTCATCACGCCCCCGCTGCCGTGGCGGTGGTCGAGGGCTCCCTCGGAGAGGTGCCCGTCACGAAGCGGACGCGTACGCCGGGGGAGAGCAGTGCGGCGGGCACGCGCGCGTGGTCCCACAGCACGGCGTCCGTCGAGCCGATCAGCTGCCAGCCGCCGGGCGAGGCCCGGGGGTAGACGCCCGTGTACGGACCCGCAAGGGCGACACTGCCCCGCGGGACGGAGGTGCGGGGCGTGGCCCGGCGCGGCACTTCGTAGCGCTCCGGCAGCCCGGTCAGATAGCCGAAGCCGGGGGCGAAACCGCAGAAGGCGACGCGGAACTCGGCGGCCGAGTGGATCCGCGCCACCTCGGCCACGGGCACCCCCCAGTGCGCCGCCACGTCCGCGAGATCCGGCCCGTCGTAGCGCACCGGGATCTCCAGGATGTCCCCCGCGCGCGCGGGCAGCGGCGGGACCTCCCAGCCGGGCAGCTCCGCCGTGACACGGCCGGGCTCGTCGAGACCGTCGAGGAGCACCGTGCGGGCCGCGGGGACGATCTCCCGTACCCGCAGGGAGCCTGCCGCACGGCGGCGCAGCAGCTCGGCGTGGAGGGCCTGGGCCCCGGCGCCGTCGGAGAGTTCGACGAGCAGGGCCCGGTCGCCGACCGGCAGGACCCTCACGCGAAGGCCTCCACCCGCACGCCCGCCGCCTCCAGTGCGGCTCTCACCCGGCGGGCCAGGCCCACCGCGCCCGGGGTGTCGCCGTGCAGGCACAGCGAACGCGCGCGGACCGCGATCTCGCGGCCCCCCTGGGACGTGACGACGCCCAGCCGTGCCATGCCGACGGACCGTGCGACGACGGTGTCCTCCTCAGTGATGACCGCTCCTTCACCAGTGCGTGGCACCAGCGTGCCCTCATCGGTGTAGGCGCGGTCCGCGAACGCCTCGGTGACGACCGGCAGTCCGGCCTTTTCCGCCCTCTCCAGGAGGCGTGATCCGGGCAGCCCCAGAAGGGGCAGCGAGGCGTCCGCGAGCAGTACGCCGTCGACGACCGCGCGGGCCTGCTCCTCGTCGTGGACGACGCGGTTGTAGAGCGCCCCGTGCGGCTTCACGTACGACACGCGCGTGCCCGCCGCGCGCGCGAACACCTCCAAGGCGCCGATCTGGTACGCCACTTCGGCCGCCAGCTCCTCGGCGGGCACGTCCATGGCGCGGCGCCCGAAGCCCGCCAGGTCCCGGTAGGACACCTGCGCGCCGATCCGCACCCCGCGCTCGGCGGCGCGGTCGCACACCCGGCGCATGGTGACCGCGTCCCCGGCGTGGAAGCCGCAGGCCACGTTGGCGCTCGTGACGACGGACAGCAGCTCCTCGTCGTCGGTGAGGCGCCAGCGGCCGAAGCCCTCGCCGAGGTCCGCGTTGAGATCGATGGGGGCCGTGCTCATCCTCGTGGGTCTCCCGTAGTGGTCGAAGGGTGCTGTCCGCGTCTCCGAAGGCCGCTGTCCGCGGCGGTCAGACCACGCGGTACTGCTCGTCCCTGGCGTCGGTGATGAACATCCGGCCCGGCGCGTGCGTGATCGCGAAGGGCGGCCGGGACGCCATCACGGCGGCCTGCGGAGTCACCCCGCACGCCCAGAACACCGGGATGTCGTCCGGCTCGGCGGTCACCGCGTCGCCGAAGTCGGGCCGGTCCAGGCGCGCGATGCCGAGGCCGCCGGGATCGCCGCAGTGCACCGGACTGCCGTGCACCGCGGGCATCAGGGCGCTCTCCCTGATGGCGTCGGCCAGCCGCCGGGGCGGCACCGGACGCATCGACACCACCATGGGGCCGTGCAGGCGCCCGGCGGGGCGACAGGGGCGCGAGGTCACGTACATCGGGACGTTGCGGCCCTGCTCGATGTGGCGCAGCGGCACTCCGGAGTCGGCGAGCGCCCACTCGAAGGTGAAGCTGCAGCCGATGAGGAACGTCACCAGGTCGTCGCGCCAGCGCCCGACGACGTCCGTGGGCTCATCGGAGAGCTCGCCGTGCTCCCACACCCGGTAGAGCGGCAGGTCGGTGCGGAGATCGGCGCCGGGGGCGAGCGGAGTGGTCCAGGAGCCCGCGTCCGTGACGTCGAGCACCGGGCAGGGCTTCGGGTTGCGCTGGCAGAACAGCAGCATCTCGTACGCCCAGTCGGCGGGGACGGAGATGAGGTTGGCCTGGGTGAAGCCCGCCGCCCAGCCGGCGGTGGGACGGGTCTCGCCCGAGCGGAACGCCGCGCGGGCCTCCCTGGCACCGCGGATCACGCGCGTGTCGCTGTTCACAGCAGCTCCCTCCCCCGCGTCTCCGGGAGGCCGAGCAGCGCGACGACGGCGAGGCCGTAACCCACCGCTCCGAAGACCAGCGCTCCGCCGACACCCCAGCTGTCGGCGAGGAAGCCGACCGTGGTCGGGAAGACGGCGCCGACCGCGCGCCCGGTGTTGTACGTGAAGCCCTGCCCCGTACCGCGCACGGCGGCCGGGTAGAGCTCGCTGAGGAACGAACCGAAGCCGCTGAAGATCGCCGACATGCAGAAGCCCAGCGGGAAACCGAGCACAAGGACAAGGCCGTTGGCGCCGTCGGGGATGTTCGTGTAGGCGAGGATGCAGGCCGCGGAGAGGAACGCGAAGAGCGTGATGTTCCGTTTCCGGCCGAGCTTGTCGGTGAGGTACCCGCCGGTCAGATAGCCGAGGAAGGCGCCGGAGATCAGGAAGGTCAGATAGCCGCCGGTGCCGACGACGGTGAGACCCCGGTCGCTCTTCAGGTACGTGGGCACCCAGGTGGCCAGCGTGTAGTAGCCGCCCTGCACGCCCGTGGACAGGAGCACCGCGAAGCACGTGGTGCGCAGCAGTCCCGGCTTGAAGATGGCCGTGAACGACCCCTTGTCGGCGCTCTTGCGCCGCTCCTCGGCGGCCTCCGGGGCGTCGTGCACATTGCGGCGCACGTAGATCACGAGCAGCGCGGGCAGGGCGCCGGTCCAGAACATCACGCGCCAGGCGACGTCGTCGTCCAGGAACTGGAACACCAGGGTGTAGACGATCACCGCGAGCCCCCAGCCGACGGCCCAGGAGCTCTGGATCGCGCCCAGCGTGCGACCGCGGTGCTTGGCGGTGGTGTACTCCGCGACGAGGATCGCGCCGACCGCCCACTCGCCGCCGAAACCGAGCCCCTGGAGGGCGCGGAAGACCAGCAGCGTCTCGTAGTTGGGCGCGAAACCGCAGGCGACGGTGAAGACCGCGTACGTGATGACGGTGATCATCAGCGCCTTGACGCGGCCGATCCGGTCGGCGATCACCCCCGCGATGGCGCCACCGACGGCGGAGACGACGAGCGTGACGGTGGTGAAGAGCCCGGTCTGGCCGCTGTCCAGGCCGAAGTACGCGGCGAGGGCCACCATGCTCAGCGGCAGCGTGAAGTAGTCGTACGAGTCGAGGGCGTAGCCCCCGAAGGCGCCGCCGAAGGCCCGGCGGCCGCGCGGGCCGAGGGCACGCAGCCAGCCGAACGGGCCGCTGTCGTCGGGGAGTTCCTCCTTGCCGAGGAGTATGTCGGCCGGGGCGGTCTTGGGTGGTGGGGTCGTGCTCATGGGCACCTCGCAGAAGAGGGACGGAGGGTGCTGGAGCGTGCGGTCCTTCGGTGCGCTCGAAGGGAGCGGTGCCCGACAAGGTAGAGGATCGTTGAACGATCCCTCAATACCCATGTTGTTTCGTTCTGCTGTCTGCGATTGAATCCGGGCATGGCTGAGGGGGTGGTAGGGGGTGGCTGAAGTGAACGGACTGGCCGGCGACCGCGCGCTCCTGGGGCGCACCAGCACGGCCGAGCGGGTCTCGGACATCCTCAGGAGTCGCATCGCCGCGGGTTTCTTCCCACCCGGCACGCGGCTCTCCGAGGACAGCATCGGCGGCGCGCTCGGCGTCTCCCGCAACACGCTGCGCGAGGCCTTCCGGCTGCTCACCCACGAACGTCTGCTGGAGCACCAGCTCAACCGCGGCGTCTTCGTACGCGTACTGACCGACGAGGACGTGCTGGACATCTACCGCACCCGCTCGCTCGTCGAATGCGCGGTCGTACGCGGACTCGGTGAGCCGCCGTACGCCGTGGACGGGCTCGCCGCCGCCGTGACGGAGGGCCGGCGGGCCGCGCGCGCGGGTGACTGGAAAGGCGTCTCCACCGCCAACATCGACTTCCACCGGGAGCTCGTCGCCCTCGCCGGCAGCGCCCGTACCGACGAACTCATGCGGAGCGTCTTCGCCGAACTGCGCCTCGCCTTCCATGTGATGGGCGACCCGCGGCGGCTCCACGAGCCCTACATCGCACGCAACCGGCAGATCCTGGAAGCGCTCCAGGAAGGCCGTCGGGACGACGCCGAGACGCTGCTCGCCGAGTACCTCGACGACTCGCGCAGACGGCTCGTCGACGCGTACGGGCGGCGCGGCGCCGACGGTGGACGGAGCGGGCGGGACCACGGCTGAGCGCCGCCGGGTCTGCGCCGTTTCGACCGTTGTCAGACCGAGGACCTAGTCTGTGCACCGTGACTTCGCCTGCCGTTACGGACACTGCTCCGCCCCAGCTCAGCGCGGGGCCGCGGCCCGCTCCGGGCCCGGCCGCCGACGAAGGCCTGGCGCGCCGCCTGCGCGCTCTCGCCTGCACGGCTCCGCTGCACGACCTCGACGTGCGCAAGGCCAACCTCGCGGGCGAGTACTCGGTGTACGCGATGGCGGAAGTGGCCCTGTCCGCCATCGACCTCGTCACGTTGAACATGGACTTCGACACCGGCGCCGACCACGAGCAGATCGTCGCCAGGCTGCTCCCGCGCGTCGCCGCCCAGGCCCCGCGGCGCCCGGCCGCCGAGCACGAGCGCGTCGCCCGCTGGGTCCTGGAGAACCTGATCAACGTCGGCAGTGTCGACCGCGGCTTCCGCGCGGTGTACGGCACTTTCGCCCCCGACGGCACATATGTCCGCAGGGACTACGACTTCAAGCTCCTCGAAGAGGTCCCCGGCTACGGCGGCAGTGTCTACCTGCGTACGACCGACGAAGCGGTCAACGTCCTGGTCGGCGCCCTCGACACCGACGTCACCAGCGCCCAGATCGCCGCCGAGGTGAAGCTGGAGGTCCTGATCAGCCGCGGCAGGCTCGCCGACGCCCAGCTCGCCGCCGAACAGGCCCGCTACCGGACCGTGCAGTACTCGGAAACCCTGCGCAAGGCCCTCGACGCGACCCGGCGCAACGTCCGCGCGGTGGACTGGCTCCGCGCCGTCCCCGACATGATCGCGGAGGCGCTCGACCACGTGGCCGACCGCTACCGCCACGAGAACGCCATCCTGACCAACATCCGCAAGGCCCGCGACGAGTCCGAGGACCCCGAGCAGAAGCGCCGCGCCGCCGAGCTCGTCGACATCGTCAAGGACTGCATCCGCCGCCACACCCAGCTCCAGTCCCGCCTCCTGGAGGCCGGCCCGCTGTTCCGCGCCGAGCAGGACCGGCAGGCCTTCGCCACCCCCACCGCGCGCTCGGGCCTCGACCTGTACGGACAGCTGGTCGCCCCCCTCCTGCCGCTCCCGGCGGAACAGGCCACCCGCGTCACGGACGCCTTCTTCGCGCGCGGCACCGGACTCCGCACCCCCGTGTCCGTCCGCGTCGGCGACCTCGTCGACATACTGCTGACGCCCCCCATGGAGCGTGAGCACCTCGGCGCGGAGATGCCCGAGCCGGACCTCATCGCCACCCCCGACGACAGCCGCTTCAGCGAAGAGCAGCTCGCCGCCGCCATGGAACTGCTCGACCTGCCCGCCGACGCGCCGCGACGGCTCTCCGGACTGCTCGCCGACGCCCGCCGCCGCGACCCCGAACTGCCGTACCTCGTCGCCCTGTTGGCCGTGCACGCGGCCAGCCCGCCGGTCGGCACCGCCTACCGCCAGGGCGAGGAGAAGCTCCTCTTCGCCGTGGACGACGGCACCGAACTCGACGACGAGGAGTTCGGCGGCGCCGACCTCGTCGTCGGCACGGCCCTCCTCGACGCCGCCGGCATGGCGGCCGACCGGACGGAAGCGGCCTGACCATGACCGACCCCCAGACCCCCCTCGCCCACAAGGAGCACACGCCGTGACCGACCACCCCGCAGAGCACGCCGCGTGGGGCGAGCCGGACCCCACGGCGGCGCCCGCCGCCCCCGCGCCCGTCACCCCGGCCGACGCCGCCGACGCCGCGCGACTCGTCGCCTTCGGCCTGCAGCCCAAGCTCCAGCCCGCCCGCGACCAGGAGTACGCCGAACTGCTCCGCCGCTACCGGGAGGACCCGCCCTTCGCCCGGCTCGCCGACGCCGTCGCCACCGGCCTCGGACTCGTCGTCCTCGAGGTGTCCCCGCGCGCGGGCATGGCCGTGACCGCCGCGGAGGACTCCGTCTTCGCCGTCCGCATGGGCGACTACGCCCGCCGCGCGGCCACCGACGCCTCCGACCGCTTCCTGCACGGCCTCGCCCACCTCGCCGTCGCCGCCATGGCGTTCCCGCGCCCCGAGGACCTCGCCGACGACGGCTACATCGGCCGCGTCACGGTCAACGGCGTCGACGCGTTCGTCCGCCAGGCCTGCCGCCGCCTGGAGGAGCGCGCCGAGGAACACGGCGAGAACACCGACCCCGCCACCGACGCCCCGGGCCTCGAAGCCGCCTGGCGGATCTGGGCGCGCCGCAGCTCGACGGGCGCCACCAAGGACGCCCGTCGGCTCGCCGGCTCCACCACCGGCATCATCGGCAAGGCCGTCGCCTTCCTCACCGACTCCGGCTTCCTACAGCGCACGGGAGACGACTCCGGAGGGACGTACCGCACCACGGCCCGCTACCAGCTCCAGGTCCGCGACATGGCGGGCAGCGCGGCCATGGCGGAGCTCCTGGAGCTCGGTGTCGTACCGGTCACGGACGGCTCGGCGACGCTCCTGCCGCCCGAAGACACCGACGACCTGGAGCTGGCCGCCGACGCGGGGCTGCCGTTCCACTCCTGAGTCACGCCGCGCACCCCGCGCCCTCCGCCTCCGCCTTCCTGCCGTTCCGCACGACTTACCACGAGAGTCCGCCGCCATGTACGAGCTGTCCCGGGTCCGCCTCTACTCCATCGGTCCGGCCGGTGCGCGCTACGCCGACACCGTGCTCGACCTGCGCGGAGTCGGCGCCGAGGTGCCCGACCCCGCGCCCGCCCAGGCGGAGTTCTTCGAGGACGAGCCGGTCGGCCCGCCGCGCCGCCCCGCGCCCGCCGGCGTGCTCTTCCTGGAGAACGGCGGCGGCAAGTCCGTCCTGCTCAAGCTGATCTTCTCGGTGATGCTGCCGGGCCACCGCAACACCCTCGGCGGCGCCAGCTCCGGCGTGCTGCGCAAGTTCCTGCTCGCCGACGACTGCGGGCACGTCGCCCTGGAGTGGCAGCACACCCTGACCGGCGAGTGCGTGGTCGTCGGCAAGGTCAGCGAGTGGCGGGGACGGCAGGTCTCCAACGACCCGCGGAAGTTCGCCGAGGCCTGGTACTCCTTCCGGCCCGGACCCGGCATGAGCCTCGACTCGCTGCCCGTCGCCGAGTCCACCGCCGTCCGGCCGTCGGTGGAGGGCGTCTCCGGAGCACAGGGGCGGCGCCGCACCATGAAGGGCTTCCGCGACGCGCTCACCGAGGCCGGCAAGGCGTACCCGCACCTCGAAGTGCACTGGGAAGAGATCCACGACCGCTGGAACGAACACCTCGGCGACCTCGGCCTCGACCCCGAACTCTTCCGCTACCAGCGGGAGATGAACGCCGACGAAGGTGAGGCCGCAGGCCTCTTCGCCGTCAAGAAGGACTCCGACTTCACCGACCTGCTGCTGCGCGCCGTCACCGACACGCGCGACACCGACGGCCTCGCCGACCTCGTGCACGGCTTCGGCAACAAGCTCGGCCGCCGTGCCGAACTCATGGCCGAGCGGGACTTCACCGCGGGCTCCGTCGACCTCCTCGGCCGCATCGTCGACGCCGCCGACACCCGGGCACGCGCGCGTGACGTGCACGCGGGCGCCGAGCGCCGCACCCGGACGCTGGCACGCAGGCTCTCTGCGCGCGCCACCGAGGAGCGGGGCCGCGCCGCCGAACTGGCCGAGCAGGTCACCGCCGCCGCCCACACCGTCACCGAGGCCGAGCAGGCCCGCGGCAAGAGCGCCCTGATCTCCGCCGAACTGGCCTACCGGCACGCCTCCTTGGCGCTCACCGTCGCCGAGAAGGCCGCCGCGGCCCAGCGTCGCGAGCTCGCCGACGCGCGCACCCTGCACGCCGCCTGGCAGGCCGCCGAAGCCGTCCTGCGGCACCGCGCGGCCGCCGACCGCTCCGCGCGCGTGGCCGTCGCGATCCGCGAGGCCGAGCGCGACGCGGCGCCCGCGCTCGCCGCCCGCGCGAAAGCCGCGTCCGACCTCGTCCGCGCCCTGCACACCGCCGCCGAAGGCGCGGAGAACGTGGCGAACGAGGAGGAGGAGCGCTCCGCCGCCCTCCAGGAGACCGGCGAGGCCGCGCACCGCGACGCCACCGCCGCCGCCACCGACGCCCAGCGTGCCCGCAGCGAGGCGGGCCACCTGAAGCAGCGCCTCGCCGAGGTCGAGCAGGAGACCGCCGAGGCCGTCCGCGCGGGCTGGCTCGACGACACCGCCCCCGACGCCGACCCGGCCCGCGCCGCCCTCGCCGCGAGCGACGCCGAGAAGACCACCGTCGCCGCCTGGGACACCGCCCGCGAGGCCGCCCGCCGCGCCGCCGACCACGCCAAGGAGACCGCCGCCGCCGAGGCCCGCGCCGAGCTGACCGCCGCCCGCGCCTCGGACGCCGCGGCCGCCGCCGAGGCCGCCCACGACGCCGAGCGCCGCGCCGCCGAGTCCATCGCACGGGACCCGCGCCTCGCCGAACTGCTGAGCCTGCCGGCCGGGTCCGCCGCGGTGCCGCAGCCCCGCCAGGGAGCCGACTCCGGCGTGGACGGCGCCCTCTCCGAAAGTGCGCTGACCGTAGAGGAGCTCGACCGCTCCGCCGACGACCTGCGCGCCCTCCTCGATGAAGGCGTCGCCTCCGCCGAGCGGCAGCTGTTCGAGCTGCGCACCGCGGCCGCCGACGACTCCCGCATCCTCGGCGCGCTCGGCGACGGCGGCCTGCTGCCGCCCGGTCCCGACGTCCTCGCCACCGTCGAGTTCCTCGGCGAGCACGGCATCCCCGCACTGCCCGGCTGGCGCTACCTCGCACAGGCCGTCGACCCCGCCGACCACGCGCGCGTGCTCGCCGCCCGGCCCGAGCTGGTCGACGGCGTGGTCATCACCGACCCCGACACGCACGCACGCGCCCGCGAAGCCCTCGCCGACGCCGCGCTGCTGCCCCGCTCCGCCGTCGCCGTCGGCACCGCCGCCGCCCTCCTCGCCCCCACGCCGGGCGAGCAGGCCTCGGACACCGGCGTCTTCCTCGTACCGCCGAACCCGGCCATGCACGACGAGCACGCCGCCGACGAGGAGCGGCAGGCGCTCCGCGCGCGGGCCGCACGGCGGGACGAGGAGATCCGGGCGCTCGCCGCCCGCCTCGCCAGGGACCGCGAGCTCGCTGCCCGCCTCGCCTCCTGGCGCACCGGCTGCCCCAGCGGCCGGCTCACCGAGCTCGCCACCGCCGCCGCGCAGGCGCGCGCCTTCGCCGAGGAGGCGGAGGCCGAGCTCACCGAGGCCCGTACCGCGCGCGCCGAGGCCGACGAGGCCGCGAGCGAGGCGGCACGCGTGCGTGACGAGCGCCAGGAAGCCGCCCAGCGTGCCCGGCGCTCCGCCGACGCCCTCGCGGGCCTCGCCTTCCGGCTCCGCGAGCGGGCCGGCTGGCAGGCCAAGCTGCGTGAACTGGCCGACGACGCCGTCGAGTTCGAGGCCCGCGCCCAGACCTGCCTGGACCGCGCCCGCGCCGCCGACGAGGACCGCCGTGCCGCTCAGCGCGCCGCCGACGACGCCCGCCGCACCGCCCGCGCGCTGCGCGCCGAGCGCGCCGAGATCGCCGGCGCACCCGAGGACGTACCCGCGGAGAGCGAGGCCCCGAAGGCGTCGCTGCCCGCCCTGCGCGAGGCCTACCGCGCGGCGTCCCAGCTCTACGAAAAGGTGGGTGTCGGCGCCGACCTCCGGGCCGAGCAGGCCCGCGCCGAGAGTGACGAGAGCGCCGCGCTCGCCGAGCTCGACCGGCTCAGCAACAAGGTCCGCACCCGCGCCGCCCTGCTCCTCGAAGGCACCGACGGCTCCGACGGCCCGTCCCGGCAGGCCGCCGCCGCGCGCGCCGAGGCCCAGGTCCAGCTCATCGAGGCCCGCGCCGCCACCGCGAGCGAGCAGCTCGGCCGGCTGCGCGGCGAGGCCGAGCGGCACGCCCCCGAGGACGGCGACGCCCACACCGAGCTCCCCGAAGAGCTCGTCCCCGCCGACGCCGAGCAGGCCCAGACGCTCCTGCGCGCCGCCACCGGCGAACTGGCCGCGCGCACCGAGGCGCTGAGCCGCGCCAAGGAGGCCCACGCCGCCCTGCTGCACACCCACCGCGTCACCGAGGACGCGGCCGGCGGCTTCGACGAGACCGCGGCCCTGCTCCGGGACCTCCTCCGCGAACACCACGAAGAAGAGGCCGAGGAAACCCCCGAGGCCTACCCCGGCTCCCTCGAAGAGGCCCGCCAGGCCGCCGCGGAGGCCCGCCGCTCCCTGCGCGGCTGCGCCGCCGACCTCTCGACGGCCGAGTCCGCGGTCCGCGAGGCGAGCGACATCCTCGTGCGGCACGCGAACTCGACGCGGTACGAGCAGGTGCGCACCCCCGCGCGCCAGCAGATCCGCGAACTGCCCGCGTCGGCGCTGCCCGAGCACGCCAAGAAGTGGGCCGACGCCTTCGCGCCCAGGCTCCGCGTCCTCACCGACGAGCTGGAGCAGCTGGAGCGCAACCGCGACAGCATCGTCGACCGCCTGCGCGGCCTCGTCGAGTCCGCGCTCGCGACCCTGCGCTCCGCCCAGCGCCTCTCCCGCCTGCCCGAGGGCCTGGGGGAGTGGTCGGGGCAGGAGTTCCTGCGGGTCCGCTTCGAGGAGCCCGACCAGGCCACGCTCGTGGAGCGGCTGGGCGAGGTCATCGACGAGGCCACGCGTGCCGCCGTGAAGAAGAACTCGGACATGCGGCGCGACGGCATGTCCCTGCTTCTGCGCGGTGTCCAGGCCGCCTTGGAGCCGCGCGGTGTCGCCGTCGAGATCCTCAAGCCGGACGCCGTGCTGCGCGCCGAGCGCGTCCCCGTCGGGCAGATGGGCGACGTGTTCTCCGGAGGGCAGCTGCTGACCGCCGCCATCGCCTTGTACTGCACGATGGCCGCGCTGCGCAGCAACGACCGGGGCCGCGACAAGCACCGGCACGCCGGCACGCTGTTCCTGGACAACCCCATCGGCCGCGCCAACGCGACGTACCTCCTGGAGCTCCAGCGGGCCGTCTCCGACGCGCTCGGCGTGCAGCTGCTCTACACGACAGGGCTGTTCGACACGACCGCGCTCGCGGAGTTCCCGCTGGTCATCCGGTTGCGGAACGACGCGGACCTGCGCGCGGGCCTGAAGTACATCAGCGTCGAGGAGCACCTGCGGCCGGGTCTGCCGCAGCGGGACCCCGACGACCCGGACGGTGAGACGGTGCACGGGCAGATCACCGCGACCCGCATGTACAAGCGGCCGGCCGCACAGCCCGAACCGGTCACTCCGTAGCGAGCTGTTTCGTCAGCCACTCGTGGAAGAGGCCGATGTGGTGCTCGGTCGGCACCAGCACCCCGCCCTCGCGGTAGGCGCGTGACGCCATCGCGGGCTGGGTGCGCTCGCAGGCCGCGAAGTCCTGTGTGTTGACCCGGTGGAAGAGCTCCACGGAGCGCGTCAGGTCGGCGCCGGACGCGACGACGTCGGGTGCGTACAGCCAGTCGCACTCGACGACCGTGCGGTCCTCGGCCAGCGGGAACATGCGGTGCAGGATGACGTGGTCGGGGACGAGGTTGACGAACACGGTCGGTTTCACGGTGATCGCGTAGTAGCGGCGGTCCTGGTCCTCCGGCACCTCGGGGAGCCGGCCGAAGCCCGCGCTGCCGTCGACCGTGAAGCCGCCCACCTCGTCGCCGAACGCGGCACCGTGCCCCACGTAGTACTGCGCGGCGAAGCCGTCCGTGAACTCCGGCAGTACGTCGGTGAGTTCGGGGTGGATCGTCGCGCAGTGGTAGCACTCCATGAAGTTCTCGACGATCAGCTTCCAGTTGGCGCGCACGTCGTAGGTGACACGTTTGCCGAGCGCGAGCCGTTCGGTGCCGTAGCGCTCGATGGACGCCGCGTCGCCGAGGCGTTCGACGGCCGCGCCGATGACGGTCTCCTCGAAGGAGGGCGGCTCGTCGGCCAGGCACACCCACGCGTAGCCGAGCCACTCGCGCAGGGCGACCTTCACCAGGCCGTACGCGGTGCGGTCCACGTCGGGCATCTTCACCAGGCTGGGCGCGGCGATCAGCCGGCCGTCCAGGTCGTACGTCCAGGCGTGGTACGGGCATTGGAGGGCGCGGCGGACCTGTCCGGACTCCGCCGTGCACAGCCGGGCGCCGCGGTGGCGGCAGACGTTGAGGAAGGCCCGCAGCTCACCGGTGCGGGAGCGGGTGACCAGGACGCTCTCGCGCCCCACCCGCACCGTGCGGAAGGCGCCGGGACCGTCGAGGTCGGTGGCGCGCACCGCGCAGAACCAGAGCGCTTCGAAGACGCGTTCCTGCTCCTGCCGGAAGATCTCCGGGTCGGTGTAGTAGTGGCCGGGGAGGGTCGCGATGAGACTCGGCGGCAAGGGGGTCGTCGTCACGGTTCTCGTACTCCTCAACGGTGTTCCTCAGACAGGTGTGGCGGCGAGACGGCTGGGGTCGAAGAGACCGATGGGGTGCCCGGTGGCGCCGTCGAGGGTCAGGTCGGCGACGATCTCGCCGACCACGGGCACGAACTTGAAGCCGTGCCCGGAGAAGCCGGCCGCGACGGTCACCGACCGCGGGTGCGCCGGATGGCGGGCGATCACGAAGTGCTCGTCGGGGGTGTTGGAGTACATGCAGGTGGCGGCCTTGACGAAGCCGCCGGGGAGGTCCGGGATCAGGCGCCCGACCTGTCCGGCCATGGCGAGGATCTCGCTGTCGTGGACCGACCGTTCTATGGTCTCCGGAGTGCAGGGCGTGCCCTTGCGGAAGAAGGCCACTTTCGCTCCCAGTGCGGGTCCGTCGATGGCGGGGAATCCGTAGACCTGGACGCCGTCCACGTCCTCCCAGATGTAGATCGGGTGGTTCTCGGGGAGGAAGGGGCCGACTCCTCCGGAGGGCTGGAACCAGTACATGACCTGCCGCTCGATGGTGAACGGCACGCCCAGGTCGGTCAGCAGCTCAGGCGCCCATGCGCCGGGACAGATCACCAGATGACCGGCGGTGTAGGTGTCCTCCGCGGTGTGGACGCGCACTCCGTCCCTGTACGGCTCCCACCGCGTCATCGGCTCCTCGAAGTGCAGGTCGGCGCCGTGCCGCGTGGCCAGCTGGAGGTGCGCGGCGACGGTGTTCTCGGGGCGGACCAGGCCGGCCCGTGCCTCGTACAGCGCCACGTCGTCGTCGTGCGGGGTCAGCGTCGGGAAGCGGCGGCGGATCTCCTTCGCGTCGAGCATCTCGTGCGGCAGGCCCCACTGTTCGGCGGAGCGCAGCGATCCGGCCACCGTGCGGCTGTCGGGGCGGCCGAGCATCACGCCGCCGCACAGGGTGGCGATGTCGCGGCCGGTGTCGCGTTCGAGGCGGTCGTAGAGCTCGTAGGCGCGCAGCAGCAGCGGTACGTACGCGGGGTCCTCGAAGTAGGACTGGCGGGTGATGCGCGAACCGCCGTGGCTGGAGCCGCGGCGGTGCACCGGGCCGAACTTCTCAAGGCCGAGGACGCGGGCGCCGCGCGCGGACAGGTGGTGGGCGGCGGCGCTGCCCATGCCGCCGAGGCCGATCACGATCACGTCATGGGTGGGGGACACCGGTGCCTCCTGGCGGTCGGCGGCGGATGGGTCGGCGGCGGATGGATCAGCGGCGGATGCGGGTCATCTCCGGGTCGAACAAGGGCTCCTCGGCGACCGTCGCGGGAATCTTCTCGCCGAAGTACTCGACGTGGATGCCGGTGCCCGTCTCCAGGGGCGGCAGCCAGGCGTAGGCGACGCAGCGGCCCAGGGTGTACCCGTAGGAGGCGCTGGTGACGTATCCGGCCGGGGTGCCGTCTACGTAGACGGGCTCCTTGCCCAGGATGACCGCGGCGGGGTCGTCGAGGAGGAGGGCGGTGAGCTTGCGCGCGGGCGGGCCGAGCCCTTCGAGCGCCGAACGCCCCACGAAGTCGCCCTTGTTCATCCGGACCGCGAAGCCGAGGCCCGCCTCGTAGGGGTTGTGTTCGGTGGTCATGTCCTGTCCCCACGCGCGGTACCCCTTCTCCAGGCGCAGGCTGTTGAAGGCGGACCGCCCGGCCGCGATCACGCCGTGCGCGCGCCCGGCCTCCCACAGCGTGTCCCAGAGGCGCAGTCCCAGATCCGCGCCGGTGTACAGCTCCCAGCCCAGCTCACCCACGTACGACAGGCGCATGGCGGTCACCGGCACGTACCCGATGTACGTCTCCTTGGCCTTGAAGTAGCCGAACGCCTCGTGCGAGAAGTCGTCACCGGTGAGCGGCTGGATGAGCGCGCGGGCCAGCGGGCCCCAGACACCCACGCAGCACGTCCCCGAGGTGATGTCCCTGAGGTGCACGTCGTCGGGCGCGTGGCGGAGCAGCCGGTCGAGGTCGGCGGGGGAGTTGGCGCCCACCTGGAAGCGGTCGGGGGCGAGCCGTGCCACGGTCAGATCGGAGCGGATGCCGCCGGCCTCGTCGAGGAGGAGGGTGTACGTGACCGAACCGGGCCGCTTGGCGAGGTTGTTGGTCGTCATGCGCTGGAGGAAGGCGAGGGAGCCCGGGCCCGTGACCTCCAGACGGCGCAGCGGCGTCATGTCGTAGAGGGCGACCCTTTCGCGGGTGGCGCGGGCCTCGGCCGCCGCGATCGGGGACCAGTGCCGGGCCGACCAGGCATCACGCGCGGGCACCTCGATGCCCTCGGCGAGCGCGGAGTTGGCCTCGTACCAGTGCGGGCGCTCCCAGCCGCCGCCCTCCAGGAAGACCGCGCCCAGCTCCTGCTGGCGGGCGTAGAAAGGGCTGACCCGTAGGGGACGCGGCCGGTCCATCGGCTGGAGCGGGTGGATGACGTCGTAGACCTCGACGAACTGCCGCGCGCCGCGCTCGGCCACGTACGCGGGGGAGCGCTGCGCGTCCTCGAAGCGCGTCAGCTCGCAGTCGTGCAGGTCGAGCGAGGGCCGTCCGTCGACCATCCACTCGGCGAGCGCCCTGGCGACGCCCGCGGAGTGCGTGACCCAGACGGCCTCGGCCAGCCAGAAACCGCGCAGCGCGCGGGACTCGCCGAGCACCGGCATGCCGTCGGGCGTGAAGGAGAAGACACCGTTGAAGCCCTCCGCGATCTCCGCCCCCTTCAGGGCGGGCAGCAGCCGGCGGCACTCCTCCCAGCTGGGCGCGAAGTCCTCCTCGGTGAAGGGGTACGAGGACGGCATGTCCTCGGCGTCGTCGTACGCCGGGACCGTGAACGGGTCGACGGGCAGCGGCCGGTGGGCGTACGACCCGATGCCGATGCGGTCGCCGTGCTCACGGAAGTACAGGTCCCGGTCCTGGTGACGGAGGATCGGCCGCGAGGCCTCGTCGCGCGGGTCGGCGTGCCTCGCGAGCTCGGGCAGGGGTGCGGTCTTCACGTACTGGTGGGCGAGCGGCAGCAGGGGTACGTCGACACCGGCCATCCGTCCGATCACCGGCCCCCAGAATCCGGCCGCGGAGACGACGTGGTCCGCGGGGAACGTGCCGCGGTCGGTCACGACGCCGGTGACGCGGCCGCCGTCCCGTTCGATGCCCGTCACGGTGTGCCGGCCCAGAAAACGTGCTCCACGCGCGCGTGCCCGTTCCAGCTGCGCCCGGCAGGCGGGCACGGCGCGGGCCAGACCGTCGTCGGGGGTGTACAGCCCGCCGTACACCCGCGCTTCGTCGACGAGCGGCCACAGCTCCTTGCAGCGGGCGGAGCCGACGAGCTCGGCACGCACGCCCCAGGACGCGGCGAACCCGGCCCTGCGGTGCAGGTCGGCCCAGCGCTCGGGCGTGGTGGCGAGCTCCAGGCCGCCGACCGGGTCGAAGCAGGGAAGCCCGTCCGCCTCAAGGGAGTTGAACTTCTCGACGGTGTACGCGGCGAACGCGGTCAGCGTCTTCGAAGGACCCGTCTGGAAGACCAGGCCCGGCGCGTGCGAGGTGGAGCCGCCCGGAGCGGGCAGCGGTCCCTGGTCGAGGACGGTGACGTCGGTCCAGCCGCGGGCGGTCAGTTCGTCGGCGAGCGAGCAGCCGACGATGCCGGCCCCGATGACGACCACGCGGGGCCCGCGGGCCCGGGCGGCGCTCACAGGACCACCACCGATCGCAGCACCTCGCCCCCGCGCATCCTCGCGAACGCCTCCTCCACCTGATCGAGGGCGATCGTCTCGGAGACGAACCCGCGCAGGTCGAGACGGCGGCTGAGGTACTGGTCGACGAGGATCGGAAAGTCCCGCGTGGGCAGGCAGTCGCCGTACCAGGACGACTTGAGGGCGCCGCCGCGCGAGAACAGGTCGATCAGCGGCAGCTCGACGGCCATCTCCGGTTCGGGCACGCCGACCTGCACGAGCACGCCCGCGTGGTCACGCATGTAGAAGGCCTGTTTGTACGTCGACGGGGTGCCGACCGCGTCGATCGCGACGTCGACGCCGTGGCCGCCGGTCAGCTCCCGCACCGCCGCGACCGGGTCCGTGCCGCGTGAGTTGACGGTGTGCGTGGCGCCGAACCGCGTCGCCCCGTCCAGCTTGGCCTCGTCGATGTCGATGGCGATGACGCGGCGCGCGCCGGCCAGGGACGCCCCGGCGACCGCGGCGTTCCCGACGCCGCCGCAGCCGATCACGGCGACGGTGTCGCCGCGGCCCACCCCGCCGGTGTTCACGGCGGCCCCGTACCCCGCCATCACTCCGCAGCCGATCAGGGCCACGGCCTCGGGGCGGGCCGCCGGATCGACCTTCACGGCCTGCCCGGCGGCGACCAGCGTCTTCTCGGCGAAGGCGCCGATGCCGAGGGCGGGGCTCAGCGGGGTGCCGTCCAGGAGTGTCATGGGCCGCGCGGCGTTGCGCGAGTCGAAGCAGTACCAGGGGCGGCCGCGCAGACAGGACCGGCAGGCCCCGCAGGGCGCCCGCCAGGCGATGACGACGCAGTCGCCGGGCACGAGGTCGGCGACGTCGGCGCCGACCGCCTCCACGGTGCCGGCCGCCTCGTGGCCGAGCAGGAACGGGAAGTCGTCGTTGATCGCGCCTTCCCGGTAGTGCAGATCCGTGTGGCAGACCCCGCAGGCCTGTACGGAGACGAGGACCTCTCCGGGGCCGGGATCTGGCACGACGATCGTCTGCACCTCGACGGGTGCGCCCTTCTTCGGGGCGACGACGGCACGGACCTCGTGGGGCACGGCCAGACTCCTCTGCTGTTGCGCACGGCGTGGCGGAGTTGTTGCGTACTGCACGTTCAGTTGCGCTATGGGAGACATAGTGAGAACGCCGACAACAGGCCGTCAAGAGGGTGGAGTCAAGCCTTACGCTCAGAAGCCGTACCCCATGCGCCGGGAAAGCTCGACGGCGGCCGAGACGGTGCGCTTGGCGAGCTCGGTCAGCCGGTCCTCGGTCAGCCGGTAGACCGGCCCCGACGCGCTGAGCGCCCCGATCACCTTGCCGTCGTGCGCGCGCACCGGCGCGGCGACCGCGGCGAGGCCCACCTCCAACTCCTCGACGGCGACGGCGAATCCCTGCGCGACCACGGCTTCGAGCTCCCGGCGCAGCGCCACCGTGCCGGTCACCGTGTGCTCGGTGAGCCGGGGCAGGGTGCGCGCCATCAGGCCCTCGCGCAGCGTCGTCGGCAGATGGGCGAGGAGCACCTTTCCGCTGGACGTGGCGTGCAGCGGGGTGCGCCGGCCGAGCCAGTTCTGCGCGGTCACCGAGGCAGGGCCCCTGGCCTGCATGATGTTGACCGCGGCGTCGTCGTCCAGGACGGCGATGTTCACCGTCTCGCCCAGCTCGTCCGCGAGCTCGCGGCAGACCGGGCCGCCCTCCTGCGAGATGTCCATGCGCACTGCCGCCGCCCCCGCGAGGCGGAGTACGCCGGCGCCCAGGAAGTACTTCCCGCGGTCCTTGGCCTGACCGACCAGACCGCGGTTCTCCAGGACGCCGAGGAGCCGGAAGGCCGTCGACTTGTGGACGCCCAACTCGTCGGCGATCTCGGTGACTCCGGCCTCCCCGAGCCGCGCGAGGATCTCCAGGACGCTCACCGCGCGGTCCACGGACTGGACGGATCCGGCCGCCCCCTTCGCCTGCCTCTCCCGCGGCTCACCGCCCGGCGCGCTGCCCTGATCAGCCTGTTTCCGGTCACCCGTCATACCTGAACCCTCACCACCTGGCGGCTTCTTGAAGCCGCGTCCACGGGACACCCTTGACGCGATGGGCGACCCACCCGGATTCTGTTGCGCATAGCGCTCTCTCGTGCGCCATGCGAAACGTGATGTTACCGAACGCCAGAGGGAGGCCCATGATCCCCGTATGCCGCCTTGAAGACCTCCCCGCGGGCGAGTCCGTCCGCCTCGATACGACGCCGCCCGTGGCGGTGTTCAACGCCGACGGTGAGCTCTTCGCCATCGACGACACGTGCAGCCACCAGGACGCGTCCCTGTCGGAGGGCTGGCTGGAGGGCTGTCAGGTCGAATGCCCGCTGCACGCCGCGTCATTCGATCTTCGCACCGGCAAGCCCACGTGCCTGCCCGCACGCCGCCCCGTGCGCACCCATCGGGTGTACGTCGAGGACGGCGTCGTCCACGTGCGTCTCGCGGCCGCCGAGGAGGGGTCCGCGGCATGAGGACCGTCATCGTGGTGGGCGCCTCGCTCGCCGGCCTGTACGCCGTGCGGGAACTGCGCGCCCAGGGGTACGACGGCCGCGTGGTCGTCGTCGGGGACGAACCGCACCTTCCGTACGACCGGCCGCCCTTGTCCAAGGGATTCCTCACCGGCGACGCGGACCAGGGCCAACTCGCCCTCTCCGAAAGGGAGGAGACCGCGGAGCTCGCCGCCGAGTGGGTCCTCGGCACGCGCGCCCGGGCCCTCGACACGCGGGGCCGCACGGTCGTCCTCGACGACGGCCGCGTCCTGGCGGGCGACGGCATCGTCATCGCCACGGGGGCCTCGGCGCGGTGCCTCCCCGGGCCCCCTCTCGCAGGAGTCCACACCCTCCGTACCCTCGACGACGCCCGCGAATTGAGAGCCGAACTGGACCATGGGCCGCGACGCGTGGTGGTGATCGGCGGCGGCTTCATCGGCGCCGAGACCGCGTCGTCGTGCGCGGCCCTCGGCCATGACGTCACCGTCGTCGAGGCCGCTCCGTTGCCACTCGTGCCCCAACTCGGGCCGGAGATGGCATCGGTGTGCGCGCGGCTGCACGCGCGCGGGGGAGTCGGACTGCTGACGGGGGTGGGGGTGGTGGCGCTGCGGGGTGCCGTGGGCGCCGGTACCGCTGTCACCGCTGTGGAACTGTCGGACGGTCGGCTGCTGCCCGCCGACGTGGTCGTCGTCGGCATCGGGGCGGTCCCCAACACCGACTGGCTCGCGGGCTCCCCCCTCGCCCTGGACGATGGCGTCCTGTGCGACGACGGCTGCGCCACCGCGCTGCCCCAGGTCGTCGCGGTGGGGGATGTCGCCAGGGCGGGTGGGATCCGCGCCGAGCACTGGACGAGCGCGACGGAGCAACCCCGGGTCGCGGTACGTAACTTGCTCGCCGGGCGCACGGTCGAGTCGGTACGCGCTCTGCCGTACTTCTGGTCGGACCAGTACGGCTCCCGCATCCAGTTCGCCGGGCGGCGGGGTGAGGGCGACAGCGTGCGCATCGTGGAGGGCTCGGCCGACGGGGTGCAGGACGGGCCTGACGTAGGCGGGAGCGGGGCCGTTGGCGGCGGAAACGGGTTCCTCGCCGTCTACGAACGGATGGGCCGGACCACGGCTGTCCTCGCGGTGGACCGCGCCCGCCCGTTCATGAAGGCGCGACGTGCCCTGGCGGCCGAGCAGGCGGCGCGGCTCGCAGAGGTCTGAGGCGGCGACGACCACTCAGGCCCTACGGGCGATGTCCACCACACCACTCCTCAGGAGTGGGACAACTGCCCCGACCCACCGCGCCCTTGTATGCCTTCCCGCCCCCGTATGCGCCCCTTCCCGCGCTCCGCGGCCCGTGCCTGACGGCGGGCCCGGCGCCGCTCGCGCCGTAGTCGCCGCGCCGTGCTGCTCGGCATCGACACGACTCCGTGCCGTTGGTTCCACACCTGGCGGGTCACCCACACGTCGAGCACGCCCCAGGTGGCCACGACCGTGCTGGCCACGCTGCTCAGCACCATGGGGAAGGAGAGCCAGGAGCCCGCGAGGGCGGCGAGGACGGCCACCATCGCCTGCACGAGGGTGACCGCCACTATGATCACGGCCCGCACCGCGGCCGTCCGCACCGGATCGGGCAGCCGCCTTCTGCGGGCGGGCTCCTCGACCCACAGCGGTGGCCGCCGTGCCGAGTACTCGTACTCTTGAGCACCGGCTTCCGCCGTACGACTCGCACTCACCGGCCCGTCCGCACCCACCGCGGCGGCCTCGTCCGCACTGAACACGACGGTGTCACCCGCACCGGACGCGACGGCCTCATCCCCACCGGACACGGCGGCCCCATCCGCACCGCCCCCGAACTCCGCCTCTGCATCCGTGAGTTCGGCCGCGCCGGCCCCGGACTCCCTGTGGCGCTCTGCCGTTCCCATCATCTCGTCACTCCCCCCGCTGCTCGCGGTCGTTCACGGGACACCTCTGGCTCTGGACTCCGAATCCGGTCCAACTCACCACTGGCTGCCCGTTTTGCCGCGCTTTATGTCGCCTGCCCCGTGCCGTACCGGCGGCGCGCCGGTGCCCTGCCCTCGATCCGCGGCTCTCTCCCTCATGGACGAACGGGAGATCCGAAAGATTCCCGCTCCGCTTCCGTGCAGCGAAGAGTTCCGGCCAACTGGCGTACGCGGTACGGCGGATGAGGCCCGCGGGCAGGTGCCGCATGCTGGGACGCAATCTCCCGTAATGGAGGGACAACTAGGGACGTCCCTTTCGCGTCACGGCCGAAAAGCGTTCGGATGCGCCTTCGAGTTGCCCGTGAGTCAGTAGTAGGCTCGCGCCGTTTGTTGACGCACATGTGTGCCCCTGGCCCGTGCAACGGCCTCAGGGGGCCGATCTGGGGGAGGCCATGCGCTTTCGCGGGAAGTCCATCCGCCGGAAGATCGTGGCGCTGCTGATCGTGCCGCTGCTCTCCCTCACCGCGATCTGGGGCTTTGCCACCGTCGTCACCGGTCGCCAGGCACTGAGCCTCATCGACACGGTGAACGTCGTCGACAAGATCGCCTATCCGGTCGAGGACACGGCGCGCGTGATCCAGCAGGAGCGCCGCCAGAGCCTCGTCTACCTCGCCGACCCCCGGGCCTCGGACGCACTGGCCGCGCTGCGCCGCAGCCGCACCGCGACCGACGACATGGTCGACAAGGTCCGGGCCAACGCCCAGGACCCCGACGTCCGTGACGGAGTCAGCGGGGACTCGCGGAAACGGCTCGACGAGCTCGTGGAAGCCTTCGACAGCATCGAGCCGCTCCGCAGAAGCGTCGAAGAGGGCACGATCACCCGGGCCGACGCCCTGAAGATGTACACGAAGCTGATCGACCCCTACTTCGACCTGCTCAACACGCTGAACGGCTTCTCCGGTCTCGACGACATGAAGTACGACCAGCAGGGCCGGGCGCTCGTCGGCGCCACACGCGCGCGTGACCTGCTGTCCCGCGAGGACGCGCTGATCGGCTCGGCACTCGTCGCCGGCAAGGTCACCGAGTCCGAGGTCCGGCAGGCCACCGAGCTGCGGGCCCAGCGCTCCCTCCTCTTCGAGGTGAACTTCGCGCAGATGCCGGAGGAGGACCGCGCGCGTTACGGGCGCTACTGGAACGGCACCGAGATCGACCAGCTGCGCAAGGCCGAACGGGACATCATCGAGGCCGGGCCCGACAAGCAGCGCGCGGTGACCGCCAAACACTGGGACCAGGCCGCGGGCCGCGTCCTCAAACAGCTCGCCGAGAGCAACATCGAGGCGAACGACCGCTTCCGGGACCGCGTCGAACCGGCGGTCGTCGGCGTGATCGTGCGGGTCATCGCGGCCGGTGTGATCGGCCTGCTGGCGCTGCTGGTCTCGCTCTTCCTCTCCGTGCGCATCGGCCGCGGCCTCATCCGTGACCTGCGCCGGCTGCGGCTGGAGGCCCACGAGGCGTCCGGCGTCCGGCTGCCGGGCGTGCTGCGCCGGCTGGCGGCCGGCGAGCAGGTCGACGTGGAGACCGAGGCGCCCCGGCTGACGTACGGCAAGGACGAGATCGGGCAGGTCGGGCAGGCCCTCAACACACTGCAGCGCGCCGCCGTCGAGGCCACCGTCAAACAGGCCGACCTGCGCCGCGGCGTCTCCGAGGTCTTCGTCAACCTCGCCCGCCGCAGCCAGGTCCTCCTGCACAAGCAGCTCACCCTCCTGGACGCCATGGAGCGCAGGACCGAGGACACCGACGAACTCGCCGACCTGTTCCGCCTCGACCACCTGACCACCCGCATGCGGCGGCACGCCGAGGGCCTCGTGATCCTCTCCGGCGCCGCCCCGTCACGTCAGTGGCGCAAGCCCGTCCAGCTCATGGACGTCGTCCGCGCCGCCGTCGCCGAGGTCGAGGACTACGAACGCATCGAGGTGCGCCGCCTGCCCCGCATCGCGGTCACCGGGCCCGCGGTCGCCGACCTCACCCACCTCATGGCCGAACTCCTGGAGAACGCCACGGTGTTCTCGCCCCCGCACACCGCGGTGCAGGTGCTCGGTGAGCACGTCGCCAACGGCTTCACCCTGGAGATCCACGACCGGGGCCTCGGCATGACGGCCGACGCGCTCCTGGACGCCAACCTGCGGCTCGCGGAGACCCCCGAGTTCGAGCTCTCGGACACCGACAGGCTCGGCCTGTTCGTGGTCAGCAGGCTCGCGCAGCGCCAGCGCGTCCGTGTGTCGCTGCAGCCCTCTCCGTACGGCGGCACGACCGCTGTCGTCTTCATCCCCGAGTCGCTGCTCACCGACGACGTGCCCGACACCGATGGTGCCGGCTTCCGGCTCGACCGGGACCGGACCAGGCAGGCGACGACCGGCGCCGACAAGGGCGCCGACCGCGCGGCGGCGCTCGCCCAGGTGCCCGTGCAGCTGCCCGGCCTGCCCGCCTCCGTCCTCGACGGCCCCGTCGAACTGGAGGCGCCCGTCGGCCTGGCCGACCTCGACGCCTTCCCCGGCGCCCTCGGCGACGAGGAGAGCGAGCGCGGCGGCCTCTTCCGGCCGCGCCGCCGGGTGGCGGGCACGCCCGGAGAACAGCACCAGCAGGCCCGCGACGACCGCGAGGCGAGCCGCGCGGAGCCGACCCGCAGGGACACCGCGCCCATCGGAGCCGAGGACGATTCCGCCGAGGACGCCCACTCCGGAGGGCCCGTCCCGCTGCCGCGCCGACGGACCCCGAAGCTGGTCCGCTCGAACGGCCGGCCGGTGACGCATACACGGCCGCAGGACAGTCGCTTCCCCGACGACAGGCCGCAGGACAGCCGGTTCCCAGGAGGAAGGTCTCCGGAGAGCAGGCCCCTGGCCCCGGCCGCCGAGGACGAGAGCCCGCGGCGCCCGCAGCCGCAGCCCGCCTGGCCGGACCTGTCACCCCCGCACCACGACGTCACAGCCGTCGACGACGAGACACCGGACCTTCCCCGACGCGGCCGCCGCACCGCCGTACCGGACCGCGCCACCCAGGATCGCGCCACGCAGGACCGCGTCACACCCGACCGCGCCCCGTGGGACGGGACGGGGCTCCGGCCGACCGCGGCGCCCGGCACCGACACGACCGCCCCGGGCGGACTGCCCCGCCGCGTCCGGCAGGCCAGCCTCGCCCCGCAGTTGAAGGACGGCCCCGACCGCCGCCCGCCAAGCGCCGAGACCCGGCCCGAGGAGCGCGACGCGGACGAGGTACGCAGCCGCATGGCCTCGCTCCAGCGGGGCTGGCAGCGCGGCCGCGACGAGAACGCCGCGGGCGACGACGCCACGAACGGCACAGCACCAGGAACGACATCCGAGGGAGACG
This sequence comes from Streptomyces sp. NPDC029674, assembly GCF_044903205.1. NCBI lineage: Bacteria > Bacillati > Actinomycetota > Actinomycetes > Kitasatosporales > Streptomycetaceae > Streptomyces > Streptomyces sp. NPDC029674. Next base: position 19,370 of record NZ_JBJDPY010000014.1, on the reverse strand, counting down.
GTCGATGACCGCACCGAATGCCGACGCACGCACCACCACGACCGGCGGGAGGGGGGAGCTGAACTGGCTCCTCGACGACCTGGTGCAGCGCGTCGCCAGCATCCGCAAGGCGCTCGTGCTCTCCGGAGACGGCCTGCCGACCGGTGTGTCGAAGAACCTGACCCGCGAGGACAGCGAGCACCTCGCCGCCGTCGCCTCCGGGTTCCACAGCCTCGCCAAGGGCGTCGGCCGGCACTTCGAGGCGGGCAGGGTCCGGCAGACCGTGGTCGAGCTCGACGACGCCTTCCTCTTCGTCACCGCCGCGGGCGACGGCAGCTGCCTCGCCGTGCTCTCGGACGCGGACTCCGACGTCGGCCTGGTGGCATACGAGATGACGCTGCTGGTCAAGCGGGTCGGCGCGCATCTGGGTACGGCGCCGCGCACGGATCCGCCCGCCGGGGGGTAGTGGGAGGTCATGAGCGAAGACGGTCGAGGGACGCAGAGAACAACAGAGGCCACGCGGAAATTACCGAAGGCGCAGGAGGCGCCCCGCTGGTTCGACGACGACGCCGGTCCTGTAGTGCGCCCGTATGCCATGACACGCGGCCGTACGACGAGCTCCGGGCAGCACCGGCTCGACCTGATCGCGGTCGTCATCACCGAGGCCCGGGCGTCCGGCGTCCACGAGGCCGACCAGACGCTGTCTCCGGAGCATGTGGACATCGTCGAGCTCTGCCGTGACACGCCCCAGTCGGTCGCCGAACTGGCGGCCGAACTCGACCTGCCCATCGGTGTCGTCCGTGTCCTCATCGGCGACCTCGTAGAGGACGAACTGGTGCACGTGACCCGCCCGGTACCCCCGGCCGAACTCCCGGACGAGAGTATTCTGCGCGACGTGATCAGCGGCCTCCGGGCGCTCTGAACAGCGCGGAAGCGGGAGTGGGAACGTGACTGGCTGGCAGTTCTGGGTCGACAGGGGCGGCACCTTCACCGACATCGTCGCGAGGCACCCGGACGGCGGCCTCCGCACGCACAAGCTCCTCTCCGACAACCCCGCCCGCTACCGGGACGCGGCGGTCGCGGGCATCCGCGAGCTGCTCGACGACGCAAAGGCCCACATCGACGACAGCGGCGGCGACGCCACGTCCGTCGACGTCGTCCGCATGGGCACCACCGTCGCGACCAACGCCCTCCTGGAACGCAAGGGCGAGCCCACCGCCCTGGTCATCACCCGCGGCTTCCGCGACGCCCTCCGCATCGCCTACCAGAACCGCCCGCTGATCTTCGCCCGTGAGATCGTCCTGCCCGAACTCCTGTATGACCGCGTCATCGAGGTCGACGAGCGCGTCACCGCCGACGGCGACGTGCTGCGCCCACCCGACCTGGCGGGTCTGGCGGGCCCTCTTCGGAAGGCGTACGACGACGGAATCCGCTCGGTGGCGGTGGTCTGCCTGCACAGCCACCTGTACCCCGCCCACGAACAGGCCATCGGTGACCTCGCCGTCCGCACCGGCTTCCCGCAGGTCTCGCTCTCCAGCGAGGTCAGCCCCCTCATGAAGCTCGTGCCGCGCGGCGACACCGCGGTCGTCGACGCATATCTGTCACCGGTCCTGCGCCGCTACGTCCAGCACGTCGCCGACGAACTCCACGGCGTACGGCTGATGTTCATGCAGTCCAACGGCGGCCTCACCGAAGCGGGCCAGTTCCGCGGCAAGGACGCGATCCTGTCCGGCCCCGCGGGCGGCATCGTCGGCATGGCCCGCATGTCCCGCCTCGCCGGCTTCGACCGCGTCATCGGCTTCGACATGGGCGGCACCTCGACGGACGTGTCGCACTACGCGGGCGAGTACGAGCGGGTCTTCACCACGCAGATCGCCGGGGTCCGGCTGCGCGCCCCCATGCTCGACATCCACACCGTCGCCGCGGGCGGTGGGTCCGTGCTCCACTTCGACGGCAGCCGCTACCGCGTCGGCCCCGACTCCGCGGGCGCCGACCCCGGCCCGGCGAGCTACCGCGGCGGCGGCCCGCTCACCGTCACCGACGCCAACATCGCCCTCGGCCGCATCCAACCCGCCCACTTCCCGGCGGTGTTCGGCCCCGACGGGGACCAGCCCCTCGACGGCGAACTCGTACGCGACCGCTTCACGGCCCTGGCCGCGGAGATCCGCGCGGCGACGGGCGACGACCGCACGCCCGAACAGGTCGCGGAAGGCTATCTGCGGATCGCGGTGGCCAACATCGCGGGCGCCGTCAAGCGCATCTCGGTCCAGAAGGGCCACGACGTCACGCGCTACGCCCTGACCACGTTCGGCGGCGCCGGCGGCCAGCACGCGTGCATGGTCGCCGACTCACTCGGCATCCGCACCGTCCTCGTACCGCCGATGGCCGGTGTGCTCTCCGCCCTCGGCATCGGCCTCGCCGACACCACGGCGATGCGCGAACAGTCCGTGGAGCTGCCCCTGGAGGCGTCCTCGATGCCTCACGTGCACAAGACGGCGGACGACCTGGAGAGCGCCGCCCGCGGCGAACTCCTCGCGGAGGCCGTGCCGTCCGACCGCATCCGCGTCACCCGCCGCGTCCAACTCCGCTACGACGGCACGGACACCGCCCTCACCGTGGAGCTCACGGACCCGGACACCATGACCCGGGACTTCGAGGACCGCCACCGCGCCACCTACTCCTTCACCCTGGACCGGCCCGTCGTCGTGGAGGCCCTCTCCGTGGAGGCCACCGGAGTCACCGAACCGCCCGACCTGTCGGCCCTCGCCGGCACGGTCACCCCGGGCACCCCGCGGCGCGTCAGCCTGCACACCGGAGGCAGCCGGCGCGACGTACTCCTGCACCGCCGCGAGGAGCTGCCGCCCGGCGAGACGGTCACCGGACCGGCGATCATCACGGAGTCCGGTGCCACCACGGTCGTGGACGACGGCTGGCGGGCGTCGACCACCGAAGCGGGCCACCTGCTCATGGAACGCGTCGCCGCGCCGGAGAGTTCCACCGCGAGCACCGCGGCCGACCCCGTGCTCCTCGAAGTGTTCAACAACCTCTTCATGTCCATCGCCGAACAGATGGGCGCCCGCCTGGAGTCCACATCCCAGTCGGTGAACATCAAGGAGCGCCTCGACTTCTCCTGCGCGCTCTTCGACCCCGACGGGAACCTCGTCGCCAACGCCCCGCACATCCCCGTCCATCTGGGTTCGATGGGCACCAGCGTGAAGGAGGTGATCGAGCGCCGCGGCAGCACCATGCGCCCCGGGGACACCTACGCCGTCAATGACCCCTACCACGGCGGCACGCACCTCCCCGACGTCACGGTCATCACGCCGGTGTTCGACAGGCCGGTGCCCGACAGGCCGGGGGAGCGCGGCACTCCGGAGGGGCGGATCCTCTTCTACGTCGCCTCGCGCGGCCACCACGCCGAGATCGGCGGCATCGCCCCCGGATCCATGCCGGCCGGCAGCCGCACCATCGACGAGGAGGGCATCCTCTTCGACAACTGGCTTCTTGTAGAAGAGGGCCGTTTCCGCGAGGCCGAGACCCGCGCCCTGCTCACCGAAGCGCCCTATCCCTCACGCAATCCGGACACGAACCTTGCCGACCTGCGCGCCCAGATCGCCGCCAATCAGAAGGGCGTCGACGAAGTCTCCCGGATGATCGACGACTTCGGCCTCGACGTGGTCCAGGCGTACATGAAGCACGTCCAGGACAACGCCGAGGAATCCGTACGCCGCGTCATCGACGTCCTTGAAGAGGGCGAGTTCGCCTATCAAACCGACTCGGGCGCCACGATCCACGTCCGCGTCACCGTGGACCGTGCGGAGCGCTCGGCGACCATCGACTTCAGCGGTACGTCACCACAGCTCCCCACGAACTTCAACGCCCCCTTCGCGGTGGTCAACGCCGCCGTCCTGTACGTCTTCCGCACCCTCGTCGCCGACGACATCCCGCTCAACGACGGCTGTCTGCGTCCCCTGCGCATCATCGTGCCCCCCGGCTCACTGCTCGCCCCCGAGCCGCCCGCGGCCGTCGTCGCGGGGAACGTGGAAACCTCGCAGGCCATCACGGGCGCGCTCTACGGAGCCCTGGGTGTACAGGCCGAGGGCTCCGGGACGATGAACAACGTGACGTTCGGCAACGACCAGCACCAGTACTACGAGACGGTGGCCTCCGGCTCCGGAGCGGGCGACGGCTTCGACGGTGCGCCCGTCGTCCAGACCCACATGACCAACTCCCGGCTCACCGACCCCGAGGTCCTGGAGTGGCGGCTGCCCGTCTTCCTCGAGGAGTTCGCCGTACGACGGGGCAGCGGCGGCAGCGGGAAATGGCGCGGCGGGGACGGAGCCGTGCGACGCATCCGCTTCCGGGAGCCGATGACGGTCTCCACCCTGTCGCAGCACCGCAGGGTCGCGCCGTACGGCATGGCGGGCGGTGCCACCGGCGCGCTCGGCGCCAACCGCGTGGAACGCGCGGACGGCACCGTCGTGGAGCTCGCGGGCAGCGACTCGGCCGACCTCGGCCCCGGCGACGTACTCGTGATCGAAACCCCCGGCGGCGGCGGATACGGACCGGCCCCGCGCGACACCACCGATGCAGGAGAAGTGAGCGATGATCTTCAGGCGCACTGAGCGCGGCAAGGCCCCCGTCGAGCCGGTCACACTGAAGATCCTGGTGGCGGGCGGCTTCGGCGTCGGCAAGACGACCCTGGTCGGCGCGGTCAGCGAGATCAGGCCGCTGCGCACCGAGGAGACCCTCAGCGAGGCCGGCCGCCCCGTCGACGACACGCGAGGCGTCGCGGGCAAGAACACCACCACGGTGGCCATGGACTTCGGCCGCATCACGCTCCGCGAGGACCTGGTCCTGTACCTCTTCGGCACCCCGGGCCAGGACCGCTTCTGGTTCCTCTGGGACGAGCTGGCCACCGGGGCGCTGGGCGCCGTGGTCCTCGCCGACACCCGCCGCCTGGAGGACTGCTTCGCCGCCATCGACTACTTCGAACGGCGCTCGATACCGTTCGTCGTCGGCGTCAACTGCTTCGAGGGCGCCTCGCGCTACCCCACGGAGACCGTGCGCCAGGCGCTGGACCTCGACCCCGAAGTGCCCGTAGTGCTCTGTGACGCGCGCGACCGCGAGTCCGTCAAGGAGGTCCTCATCGACGTCGTCGAACACGCGATGGCGGCCGCCGCGGCGTCCCGCGAGCACGCCACTACGTAGCGGCACACCGGCGGCATATACAGCGGCCCGTACCCCCGCCGACCGGGGTACGGGCCGCAGCTGTGGCCGGCTCAGCCCTCCCCGTCCTCCAGCCAGCCGAAGCTCCGCTCCACCGCCTTGTGCCAGTTGGCGAACTCGCGGTCCCGCGACGCGGCGTCCATCCGCGGTGCCCACTCCACGTCCTGCTGCCAGTGCGCCTTGAGCTCGTCGAGGTCGTTCCACACGCCGGTCGCGAGCCCGGCCGCGTACGCCGCCCCCAGACAGGTGGTCTCGGAGACCTTGGGACGGATCACGGGCACGCCGAGGACGTCCGCCTGGTGCTGCATCAGCAGGTTGTTCTTGGTCATGCCGCCGTCCACCTTGAGGGTGGTGATGCGCACTCCGGAGTCCTGGTACATGGCGTCCACGACCTCGCGGGTCTGCCAGCTGGTCGCCTCCAGGACCGCGCGCGCCAGGTGCGCCTTGGTGACGTACCGGGTGAGCCCGGTGACGACCCCGCGCGCGTCCGAGCGCCAGTAGGGCGCGTACAGGCCGGAGAACGCCGGCACGATGTACGCCCCGCCGTTGTCGTCCACGCTCGCCGCGAGGGGCTCGATCTCATCCGCACTGCGGATGATGCCCAGCTGGTCCCGGAACCACTGCACCAGCGCGCCGGTGATCGCGATGGACCCCTCCAGGCAGTACACGGGCGCCTCGGAGCCGATTCTGTAGCCCATGGTCGTGAGCAGCCCGTTCTTCGAGGGAACGGGCCGGTTGCCGGTGTTGAGCAGCAGGAAACTGCCCGTCCCGTACGTGTTCTTGGCGGTCCCCGTGTCGTAGCAGGCCTGTCCGAACACGGCTGCCTGCTGGTCGCCGAGTGCGGAGGCGACGGGCACTCCGGAGAGCTGGCCCACGGCCGTGCCGTACACCTCGGCGGACGACCTGATCTCCGGCAGGACCGCTTCGGGGATGTTCATCGCGGACAGGATCGACTGGTCCCACTGGAGCGTCTCCAGGTTCATCAGCATGGTGCGGCCCGCGTTGGTGACGTCGGTGACGTGCTTGCCGCCGTCGGTGCCGCCCGTGAGGTTCCAGATCAGCCAGGAGTCGATGGTGCCGAAGGCGATCTCGCCGCGCTCGGCGCGGGCCCGGAGCCCCGGCACGTTGTCGAGCAGCCAGGCTGCCTTCGGCCCGGAGAAGTAGCTCGCAAGGGGCAGCCCCGTCTGCTCGCGGAAGCGGTCCTGGCCGTCCGCGCCGCCCAGGTCGTTGCAGAGCCCGGAGGTGCGGGTGTCCTGCCAGACGATCGCGTTGTGCACGGGTTTGCCGGTGGCGCGGTCCCACAGGACCGTCGTCTCGCGCTGGTTGGTGATGCCGAGCGCGCTCAGCTGGTCGGCGCGGAGCCCCGCCTTGGCGATCGCTCCCGCGACCACCGCCTGCACCTTGGACCAGATCTCGGTGGCGTCGTGCTCCACCCAGCCGGGCTTGGGGAAGATCTGGCGGTGCTCGCGCTGGTCCACGGCGACGATCGCGCCGTCCTGGTCGAAGATGATGCAGCGGCTCGAAGTGGTGCCCTGGTCGATGGCGGCGACGAATTTCCCGGAGCTGTCCGGCATGGCTACCCCTTGATGAGAAGACTCAGAAGGCTGCGTTGTAGATGAGGCCCGCGAGGGCTCCGCCGATCAGCGGCCCGGCCACTGGAACCCAGGCGTAGCTCCAGTCGGAGGTGCCCTTGTTGGGGATCGGCAGGAAGGTGTGCACGATGCGTGGTCCGAGGTCGCGCGCCGGGTTGATGGCGTACCCCGTGGGGCCACCGAGGGAGAGGCCGATGCCGACGACCAGGAAGGCCACGATCAGCGTCTGCGTACCGGATTCACCGAGCCCCTCGGTGAGCCCGAAGGCCAGGATGGGCAGGACCAGGGCGACGGTCGCGATGACCTCGGTGATGATGTTGGCGACGGGGTTCCGGATCTCCGGGATGGTGGAGAAGATGCCGAGCGTCGGCGTCGGTTCGTGCGCGCTCGTCACCTTGTCCTTGACGCCGCGCGTGACGTTGGCGTTGAACTGCGCGAGGTACACCAGATAGGCGAGGACGGCGCCGAGCATCGCGCCCACCATCTGCCCGAGGACGTAGATCCAGACCTTGTCCCACTTGTCGGTGTCGATCGCGATGCCGAGCGTGACGGCGGGATTGAGGTGACCACCGGAGAGCGGGCCCGCGGTGTACGCGCCGGCGAGCACGCCGAAGCCCCATCCGAAGGCGATGACGACCCATCCGGAGGCCTTCGCCTTCGAATGGCTGAGCGTGACGGCGGCGCAGACGCCGGCGCCGAGAAGAATCAGAATCGCGGTGCCGATGACCTCACCGACGAAGATGTCCCCGTTCGAGTACATGGCGGCTCCTAGGCCCTCGCCCGGGGCGGTACGCCCCGGTCGTCCTCCGTGCAGGGTGCGTTGCCACGACCACTGCCTGGATACGCCCGGCTGACGCAGCCGGCGGCAGAGGCCTCCCGAACCCCGCCCGGCGCCCATGGCGAGCGTGCCGTCGCAGCCGGATCGCCGATGGGGGATGACCCGTTGAACAGGCCCTTTGTGCAACCCTTCGCGCGCGCAGAGGCTCTGAGCGCGTGGAGCCGAAGTGCGGCGACGCCGACTGACACCCGGAAGTGTTCACCGATGGTGATGGAGCGTCAAGGTCGCGGACGGCAACGGTTAACCGGCGCGTGGGCTTCCTCCACGGCGTGCCCGTACACGCGCGCGTGGAGGGCGGTGAGCGGCCCCGCGGCGGGGCTCAGCGCACCGCGACGACCGAGGATCCGTGCCCGAACAGCCCCTGGTTCGCGGTCACTCCCACCCGCGCCCCCTCAACCTGTCGCGCCCCCGCGGCCCCGCGCAACTGCCAGGTCACTTCGCAGACTTGGGCGATGGCCTGGGCGGGCACCGCCTCTCCGAAGGACGCGAGTCCTCCACTGGTGTTGACGGGCACGCGCCCGCCCGGCGCCGTCACTCCGTCGCGCAGCAGCTTGGCGCCCTCACCCTCGCCGCACAGCCCCAGGTCCTCGTACCACTGCAGTTCCAGGGCGGTCGACAGGTCGTAGACCTCCGCCAGCGATATGTCCTCGGGGCCTATGCCCGCTTCTTCGTACGCGGCCCGCGCGATGGACGCGCGGAACGTCCCGTCGGCGGGGTCCACGACCGCCGCCGAGTCCGTGGCGATGTCCGGCAGGTCGAGCACCGTCGTCGGGTACGTCGGTGTGACCGTGGACACCGCGCGGATGCGGACCGGATCCGCCACTCCGTGCCGCCGCGCGAACGCCATGCTGGAGAGCACCAGGGCCGCGGCGCCGTCCGAGGTGGCACAGATGTCGAGCAGCCGCAGCGGGTCGGCCACCACGGCGGAGGCGGCGACCTCGTCGGCGGTCACCGCCTTCCGGTAGCGCGCGTTCGCGTTGAGCGCGCCCGCCGCCGCGTTCTTCACCTTGACCTGCGCGAAGTCCTCCAGGGTGTCGCCGTGCACGGCCATCCGGCGGCGCGCGTACAGACCGAAGTACGCCGGGTTCGTCGCCCCGAGAACGCGGAACCGCAGCCAGTCGGGGTCGTCCGGCCGGTCCCCGCCGGCGGGCCGGAAGAACCCCTTGGGAGCCGCGTCGGCGCCGACCACCAGGACGACGTCGGCCAGGCCCGCGAGGATCTGCGTACGCGCCGCGTGGATGGCCTGGGCGCCGGACGCGCACGCCGCGTAGACACTCGCCACGCGCGCGCCCTGCCAGCCGAGCGCCTTGGCGAACGTGGCCCCGGCCACGTAACCGGGATAGCCGCCGCGCACCGTGTCGGCGCCGACGATGGAGCCCACGTCCCGCCAGTCGACCCCGGCGTCCGCGAGCGCGGCACGCGCCGCCGCCACTCCGTACTCGACGAATCCGCGCCCCCATTTGCCCCAGGGATGCATGCCCGCGCCGAGCACCGCCACCTCTCCGGTCATGCGCCCACCCCTACGGGCCGCCAGTGCCATGTCGTCCACGTCGTCGCATCGTCCTCGTTCAGCACCCCGGGGACGGCCTCGACCTCCATACCGACCTCCAGGTCGGCGACGGACACCCCCGGAACCGACTGCCCGAGCACCACCATGCGCTCCGCCTCCAGCTCCACAGCGATCAACGTGTAGGGCTGCCACGGAAGTTCCGGATCGGATACGTAGGGGGCGGGCGGCCGGTAGCGGCCGTCGGTGTACGACCAGACGCGCCCGCGCCGCGACAGCGGCACCTCGGCCAGCTCTCCGCCCGCGCAGCCGGGATTGCGGCAGAACCCGTCCTCACGCGGGAAGAAGACACAGGAGCACGCCGAACAGCGCGTGCCCAGAAGGCGGAAGTCCTCACCCTCCCCGGAGAACCAGTGGGCCACTACGGGTGTGCGCGTACGCGACAAGGCTCCTCCAGGCACTGGATCTGACGGAACGTCAGAAGTGTGCCACGGGGTACCCGCGGGCGCTACGTCCCCTTCGGCGCTACTTCCCCTGCAGCGACCGGCGCGAGACGGGGAAGTCGAAGTAGGTGTCGGGGAACGACTCGGGCTTGTAAGTGAAGTGCCACCACTCCTCCGGGAGGTTGACGAACCCCTCCTTGCCCAGCGTGTTCCGCAGCAGGTCACGGTTGGCCCGCTGCTTCCCCTTGATCCGCGGGTCGTCCGTGTGCGACAGCGTGTCGAAGCAGTCGAACCCCGTCCCCATGTCCACCGAGTTGTCGGGGAAGCGCTCGCTGCGAGGCCCGAAGCACGGCGTCAGGGGCTCCCCGGGGACGTACGGACGAGTCGGCAGGGCAGGCAGTTTCACCACCGTCAGATCCACCGTGGAGCCACGGCTGTGCCCGGACTTCTTTGCGATGTAACCGTCCGCGAACAGCCGCGACTTGTCGACATGGGGATAGAACTCCGCCTTCATGCGCTCATCGGCGAGATCCTCGGCCCAGCGCACGAAGTGGTCGACTGCCCGCTGCGGCCGGTAACAGTCGTAGACCTTCAGGGAGTAGCCCTTGCGAAGGAGCGTGCGCTGCGCCTTGTGCAGTGCCTTCGCCGCGGGCTCGGTGAGGATGCACATCGGCTTCCGGTACCCGTCGATGTGCTCCCCGACGAAATTGTGCGGGGTGAAGTAGCGCATCTCCTGGATGATCGTCGGGTCGACGTCGCGCAGCGCGACGAACTCCTTCGGAGCCTTCGGTTCAGGCTTCGCCTGCGCGGGGGAGGGAGTGGCGGCCACGGCCAGCAGAGCGGCGGCACCGACGGCGAGATTCCGCAGAGCGGGGACAATTCGTGTCATGCCCCTGCGTCTATCAGGGTCACCGCCACCCGCGAAAGACCGACGCATCGGGGATCGGATACAGTCCGCGGCGTGTCCGCATCCCCACACCCCACCAACTCCGTTCCGGGCTCCCACTGTTCGAGCTGTGGAGCGTCCTACGAAGACCAGCCCTCCGGCTGGCCCCGCACCTGCGCCGCCTGCGGCACAGTGGCCTACCGCAATCCGCTGCCCGTGGCCGTCGCCGTCCAACCCGCGTACGACACACAGGGCACCGGCCTGGTCGTCGTCACCCGCACCATCGCTCCCGCGCTCGGAGGCATCGCCCTGCCCGGCGGGTTCATCGACGACAGGGAGGACTGGCGCGACGCGGTCGTGCGCGAGCTGAAAGAAGAGACCGGCATCGCCGCCGAGAGCCGCGACGTCCGCCTGGCCGACGCGATGAGCGCCCCCGACGGATACCTCCTGCTCTTCGGCCTCCTCCCCGCACGGCCCGCCTCCGACCTGCCGGCGCCCGCACCGACCGACGAGACCGAGGGCTGGCACCTGCTGCGCCGCCCTGAAGAGCTCGCCTTCCCGCTGCACACACTGGTGGCACGCGCGTGGTTCGAGGGCCGCTACTGACCCTCGCCGGCCACCACTCACGCCCAGCCGTCGAGGCCCGCACCGCGCTCAGCCGTCGAGCCCCGCCCTACGCTCAGCCATCGAGCCCCCGCACCCGCACCGGACGCCCCGGTGCGGGACCGCCCTCGCCGCCCTCCCGCTCGACGACCACCCGCCCCGCGCTCCACCGCGTCGTGAACCGCTCCAGCTCCGCCTCTGCCCACCCGTCACCCACGTCGACGACCACGACGCCACCACCGGTACGCCCCTCGGCGGGCGCCCACGCCTCCAACTCCAGGCCCCCGTCACACCCCCGCACGGGCAGTACGGTGCCCGCGCGCGCGAACACCGGAATCCGCGCCAACGGAGCCTCCACCCACACCTTCCCGGGCCCCTCGTACGCCCTGCCCGTCGCCGTGTCGTACCAGCGCCCCGGCGGCAACCGCACCGCCCGCCGCGCCACGCCCTGCTCCAGGACCGGCGCCACCAGCAAGGAATCCCCGAGCAGGAAGGCGTCCTCACAGTCCCGCAACGCCCTGTCCTCGGGATTCCCCCACCACAAGGGCCGCACATAGGGAGCACCCGTACGCCGCGCGAGATGGGCGAGCGTCACGAAGTACGGCAACAGCCGCCCGCGCTCCTGGAGCACCCCACGCGCGTGCTCCAGCACCTCGGCACCGAACTCCCACGGCTCGCGCCGACCGGCCCCGATCGCCGCGTGCGTACGGAACAGCGGCAGATACGCCCCCAACTGGAACCACCGCAGATACAGCTCCGGCGACGGACTGCCGCCGAACCCGCCCACATCGGGCCCCGAGTACGGCACACCGCACAACCCGAGCCCCAGCACCAGCGCCAATGAGGCGCGCAGCCCCGGCCAGTCCGAGGACACATCACCGGACCACGTGCCTCCGTAGCGCTGCATTCCTGCCCACCCGGAACGCGAGAACAAGAAGGGCCGCTCCTCGGGGTGCAGCGCACAGAGCGCCTCGTACCCGGCGCGAGCCATCGCCAGGCCGTACACGTTGTGAGCCTCCCGGTGGTCACCACCGCGCCCCTCCAGGGAGTGCCGCGCCGACCTGGGCAGCGTCGTCTCGCCGAACGCCGCGAACGACACCGGCTCGTTCATGTCGTGCCAGAAACCCGCGAACCCCTGGCCGAGGCGCTCTCCATAGAGCGTCCCCCACCACTCACGCGCGCGTGGGTCGGTGAAGTCCGGATACACCGCCTCTCCGGGCCACACGACACCACGCACCGGCCGCCCCGCGGCATCCCGCACGAAGGCATCGGCCGCCACCCCACTGTCGTACACCTCGACGCCCGGCTCCGACTTCACCGCCGGATCGACGATCGAGACGAGACGGATCCCGTCCCTGCGCAACTCGCCGGCCAGCTGCGGCAGTTTGGGGAAGCGCTCCTTGTCGACGGTGAACACCTGGTGCGCCTCGTAGTGGTCGATGTCCAGATGGACGGCGTCCAGCGGCAGCCCGCGCTCCTGGTAGCCGGCGACGATCCGCCGTACCTCCTGTTCACTGCCGAAGCCCCACCGCGCGTGATGGTGCCCGAGCGCCCACGAGGGCGGCAGCGCGGGAGGACCGGTGAGCGACGCCCAGGTGTGCATCACACGCGCGGGAGTACCGACCATCACCCAGCACCGCAGCGGCCCGCCACTCATCCGCACCTCGCACGAACCGGCCCGGTCGTGACCTGACCCGTCGCCCTCCACCCCCTCGTGCACCGAGACGTCGCCCTCCCACGTGTTGTCGTGGAAGACCAGGTGCGTGGCGGCGTCGGCCACCACCATCTGCACCGGCATGGTGATGTACAGCGGATCGTCGCCCGGCCCGAAAGAGCCACCCGGATCGGTGTTCCACAGCCGGTACGTCCCGTTCCGCAGCCGTGGCCCCCGGGACCGCCCGCCGAGACCGAAGAACCGCGCGTCCGCCGCCACCTCCGACCGCTGCACCCAGCGCGCCGCGCCCCCCTCGGCCGGCTCCCACCACCGCGGAGGGAGATCACGCCGCAGCATCACCCCGCCCGGCGTGCGCAGCTCCACCGCCCCGTGCCGCGAGACGACGACCGTCGCCCGCTCCGACACGACCCGCCAGCCACCCTCCTTGTCGGGCTCCAGAACGGCTCGCGGGTCCGGCTCCGGACTCCGGCACGGCAACGCGTACGACGGCTCGGGCCCCGCCCCGTCCCACCCCAGGAAGACCGCCCCGCCGACGGTCACCCGCACCCGCAGCTCGGAGCGGGCGAACCGCACCACCCCACCGCCGGGCTCCGGCTCCATCCCCGTCACGGCCCCCGGCACCCGCGCGCGCTCCACACCCCGGGGCGCCAGCCCCGTCGCGTCGGCCCGCCACCTGCGCCACGAGGAGCGCACCGTGCGCAACCCCTGCGCCGTGCCGACCATGCCGACCGCCTTCACCGAACGCACCAGGTCACGACCGTTCATGCTGCTCACCCTGCCACCGAAGAAGCCGTGTGCGGGCCGCGTTCAACTCCCGTTCACCTGGTGCTACGACACATATCCGCCGTGCCGACCGTGTGAGGCAGACCCTGGTGCGGAAGTCGATCACGTGGCATCGTCCTTGCAGCCGTGTTCACGCGCACACACAGCACGTGCGCACCCCACACGCATACGACGCGTACAGTCCGGGAGCCGCCCCATGACGTCCTCAGCGAACCCCGCGCCGCTCTGGCAGCCGAGCCCGGAGAGGATCGCCGAAGCGCAGGTCACCCACTTCCAGGCCTGGGCGGCCGAGCACTACGGAGCCCCGGCCGACGGGGGCTACGAAGCGCTGCACCGCTGGTCGGTGACCGAGCTGGAGACGTTCTGGAAAGCCGTCACGGAGTGGTTCGACGTCCGCTTCACCACCCCCTACGCGCGCGTGCTGGGCGACCGCGCCATGCCCGGCGCCGAGTGGTTCCCCGGAGCGACCCTCAACTACGCCGAGCACGCCCTGCGCGCCGCCGAGGACCCCACGCGCGCGGACACCTGCGCCCTCCTGTACGTCGACGAGAGCCACGACCCGCGGCCCGTCACCTGGGCCGAACTCCGCAGCCAAGTAGGCTCCCTCACCGCGGAACTGCGCAACCTGGGCGTACGCCCCGGAGACCGCGTCAGCGGCTACCTGCCGAACATCCCGCAGGCCGTCGTCGCCCTCCTGGCCACCGCCGCCGTCGGCGCCGTCTGGACCTCCTGCGCCCCCGACTTCGGCGCCCGCAGCGTCCTCGACCGCTTCCAGCAGGTCGAACCGGTCGTCCTCTTCACCGTCGACGGCTACCGCTACGGCGGCAAGGAGCACGACCGCCGCGACACCGTCGCCGAACTCCGCTCCGAACTGCCCAGCCTCCGCGCGGTCGTCCACATCCCGCTGCTCGGCACCGAAGCCCCCGAAGGCGCCCTGGAATGGTCGGCCCTCACTTCGGGGGACACGGCACCCACCTTCGAACCGGTGCCCTTCGACCACCCCCTGTGGGTGCTCTACTCCTCCGGCACCACCGGCCTGCCCAAGGCGATCGTCCAGTCCCAGGGCGGCATCCTCGTCGAACACCTCAAACAACTCGGCCTGCACTGCGACCTCGGCCCCGACGACCGCTTCTTCTGGTACACGTCCACCGGCTGGATGATGTGGAACTTCCTCGTCTCCGGCCTCCTCGCGGGCACCACGATCGTCCTCTACGACGGCAGCCCCGGCCACCCCGACACCGGCGCCCAGTGGCGCATCGCCGAACGCACCGGAGCCACCCTCTTCGGCACCTCCGCCGCGTACGTCATGGCCTGCCGCAAAGCGGACGTCCACCCCGCCCGCGACTTCGACCTCTCCCGCGTCAAGTGCGTCGCGACGACCGGCTCCCCGCTGCCCCCCGACGGCTTCCGCTGGCTGCGCGACGAGTTCGCCGACACCCCCGGCGGCCTGTGGACGGCATCGGTCAGCGGCGGCACGGACGTCTGCTCCTGCTTCGCCGGCGCCGTCCCCACCCTCCCCGTCCACATCGGAGAGCTCCAGGCGCCCTGCCTCGGCACGGACCTGCAGTCCTGGGACCCCCAGGGCAAGCCCCTGACCGACGAGGTCGGCGAACTGGTCGTCACCAACCCCATGCCGTCCATGCCCATCCACTTCTGGAACGACCCGGACGGCACCCGCTACCACGACAGCTACTTCGACACCTACCCCGGCGTCTGGCGGCACGGCGACTGGATCACCCTCACCGCACGCGGCTCGGTCGTCATCCACGGCCGCTCCGACTCCACACTCAACCGCCAGGGCGTCCGCATGGGATCGGCCGACATCTACGAAGCCGTCGAACGCCTCCCGGAAATCCGCGAATCCCTCGTCATCGGCGTCGAACAGCCCGACGGCGGCTACTGGATGCCCCTCTTCGTCCACCTCGCCGAAGGCGCCGCCCTCGACGACGCCCTGCGCGACCGCATCAAGCGGATCATCCGCGAGCAGCTCTCACCGCGCCACGTGCCCGACGAGGTCATCGAGGTCCCCGGCATCCCGCACACCCTCACCGGCAAGCGCATCGAAGTCCCGGTCAAACGACTCCTCCAAGGCACACCTCTGGACAAGGCGGTCAATCCGGGCTCCGTCGACCGCCTCGAACTCCTCGACTTCTACGCGGACCTGGCCCGCAAACGCGCCTGAGAACCGCGCCTTCCCGCAGCTCAGCGACGATTGTCAGTGCCCCTCGTTACTGTGAGTGAGCATTGATCGACCGTACGCAGGGGGAAATCATGGCGCACACCCGACACGACACGATGCGACGCGCACTGCGCCGCGAAGTCGCCGGAACCATCGGCCTGCTGGCCGACGAGGAGGACTTCGCGGCCATGCGCCGCTACCGCACCTTCACCTTCGACGACCACGAGACCTACCTCCAGCAGGTCGAAGCCCTCCTCAGGACCCTCGCATCGCAGGGCAGCCACACCACCATCGCCCTCTTCGACCCCGAGGAGTACGAGGAGTACTGCGCCGCGACCGGCCTGAACCCGGACACCCCGGACAGCCGCACCCGCTTCACCGCCGAACTGGCCTCCGGCGGCCCTACCGTGCCCTACGAGGGCCAGCCTCTCGCCGACCTCGTCCCCGACCTCGTCGACGAAGCGGTCCGCCGGGCCACCTGGGAGTACGCGACAGTGGCGCTCGCCCGCGCCGGCACCTGCGCCACCTGCGGCGAGGACATCGGACGAGCCGCCTTCGCCCGAGCCTCCGAACTGATCACGAGGGCCCTCGACCCGTCCCGCCCGGGCACCCGCCACCTGGTGTGCAGCGTGCCCTCCCACCCCGAGACCCTCCTCGCCGCACTGCACATCGAGATCGAAGCCGACGGCCGCGCCCTGCTCGACGACCAGGAAGCCCTGGAGTTCACCACCGTCCTGGCCGTCGGCATCGCCACCCACCGCGCCGTCGGCATGGTGCTGCGCTCCAGCGCCGAAGGCACCCGCGACCGCGTCCACGGCTGGCGCATGCGCGGCGGCCGGCTCCAGCCCCTCAACGCGGCCGAGGTCTTCGACGCCTACTGCACCGACGCCATCTCCGGCGAACTCGTCGCCCCCGAATCCGGCGTCGACTACTGCGCCGCACCCGACCTGGAACCAGACGCTCCCGAAGGGGGACACACGCACTGAACGCCCGAGGGGCGCCCCACCGAACCGGTGGAGCGCCCCTCGGGATCGCGATCGAACTGAACGCTCTCGGGCTATTCGCCCGACAGCACCGCCTGCGCGGCCTTGCGCGCCTCTTCGGCACTGTCAGCGGCACGCGCAGCCGAAGCGGCACGCTCGCACTGCGCCAGCGTGTACTTGGCCAGCGTCGCACGCACGTAAGGAATGGACGCCGCACCCATCGACAGAGAGGTGACACCCAGACCGGTCAGCACACACGCGAGCAGCGGGTCGGAAGCCGCCTCACCACACACGCCACAGCTCTTGCCCTCGGCACTCGCCGCCTCGGCGGACATCGAGACCAGGTCGAGCAGCGCGGGCTGCCACGGGTCCTGCAGCCGGGACACCGCACCCACCTGCCGGTCGGCGGCGAAGGCGTACTGCGCGAGGTCGTTGGTGCCCAGCGACAGGAACTCGACCTCCTGAAGAATCGAGCGTGCCCGCAGCGCAGCCGACGGAATCTCGACCATCGCGCCGAACTTCGCCCGCAGCCCGGCCTCACGGCACGCGTCCGCGAAGGCCTTGGCATCGGTGCGGTCCGCCACCATCGGGGCCATGACCTCGAGGTAGACGGGCAGCCCCTCGGCAGCCTTGGCCAGCGCGGTCAGCTGTGTACGCAGCACCTCGGGGTGGTCGAGCAGCGTCCGCAGACCGCGCACACCGAGCGCCGGGTTCGGCTCGTCGCCCGGCGTCAGGAAGTCGAGCGGTTTGTCCGCGCCGGCATCCAGCACACGCACGACCACACGGCCCTCGGGAAAGGCCTCCAGCACCTTGCGGTACGCCTCGACCTGCTTCTCCTCGGACGGCGCCTTCGTGCTGTCGTCGAGGAAGAGGAACTCGGTACGGAACAGGCCGACACCCTCGGCACCCGCCTCGACCGCGGCCGGCACGTCGGCGGGACCGCCGACGTTGGCGAGCAGCGGCACCTTGTGCCCGTCGGACGTCGCACCCGGACCGGTTGAAGCGGCCAGCGCGGCCCTGCGCTCGGCAGCGGCAGCCGTGAGCTGCGCACGCTTCTCCTCGCTCGGGTCCACGAAGATCTCACCGGTGCTGCCGTCCACGGCGACGACCGTGCCCTCGACGAGCTCACCGGCACCGGGCAGCGCCACGATCGCCGGCACCCCGAGCGCACGCGCGAGAATCGCGCTGTGACTCGTCGGCCCGCCCTCTTCCGTGACGAAGCCGAGCACCAGCGCCGGATCCAGCAGCGCGGTGTCCGCGGGCGCGAGGTCACGCGCGATCAGTACGTACGGCTGGTCGCTGTCCGGAACGCCGGGCATCGGAACGCCCAGCAGCCGGGCGACGATACGATTCCGCACGTCGTCGAGGTCCGCCACGCGACCGGCCATGTACTCACCGGCACCGGCCAGCAGTTCGCGGTAGTGGGAGAACGCGTCGTAGACAGCGCGCTCGGCCGTGCTGCCGACGGTGATGCGCCGGTCGACGTCGGACATGAGCTCCGGGTCCTGGGCGATCATGGCCTGGGCCTCGAGCACCGCCTGGGCCTCGCCGCCCGCCAGGTTGCCGCGCGCATTCAGGTCGGCCGCCACAGCTTCCACGGCCTGGCGAGCGCGCCCCTGTTCGCGCTCGGCCTCCTCCGCGGGAATCTGCTTGGCCGGCGGCTCGAGCACAGCCGTACCCATGTGCCGAACCTCGCCGATCGCCACACCGTGGCTGACACCGACGCCTCGCAGCGTTGTCTCCATTTCACCCGTCTCCGGTAGTGCGACGGGCCCAGCCGCCGCGGTGGTTGTCCTGCGTTACGTCAGCGACGGCGCTGACGTCACTTCCAGCTGAAGAGCGCGTCGCCGGCCTTCACTTCGCCGTCCTCGACGAGGCCGGAGAGGGACTCGGCCGTGGCTTCGAGCGCCACGATCGGGCACACCGGGGACTTGCCGGCCGCCTCGACGGCGGACGGGTTCCAGCGGACCACGGCCTGGCCGCGCTGTACGGTGTCGCCCTTGTTGACGAGCAGCTCGAAGCCCTCGCCATTGAGCTGGACAGTGTCGATGCCCAGGTGCGTCAGCACACCGTGACCCTGGTCGTCGACCACCACGAAGGCGTGGGGGTGGAGAGAGACGACGATGCCGTCCACGGGAGAGACGGCCTCAGAAGGCTCGCGCGCGGGATCGATAGCCGTGCCGGGCCCGACCATGGCGCCTGAGAACACGGGATCCGGTACAGCAGAGAGCCCAATGGCGCGTCCTGCAAGCGGGGACGAAACGCTGGTCATGGCAAGCCTCCCAGGGGGTGGAGATTCATAGCCGTCGTCACTACCTGTCCGGGACGACGCGCTGTTCAGAAGGGTAAGTCATAAGAAGTCCCGGTTCCGCATGAGTGGTCCCGGTTGGCAGACGTAGCGGCGGCGCTCAAACGATTTGCGCCCGCCGGATGACCGATGTAGAGTCGTACTCCTGCCCGAGGCCGTGGGACGCAAGCGTCCGGCCGCGGCGGCATCCTTCACATCAGATCCTATCCCTGGGATCGGTTCCGCATGTTCGCGGTGACCGTGGTCAGAGAGACGAATGAGACCTGATAAAGTCGGAACCGCCGGAAAGGGAAACGCGAAAGCCGAAAGGCCGGAGCGGGAACCGGAAAGGCACCGAGGAAATCGGACACGAAAGAGTCTGATAG
>NZ_JBJDPY010000013.1:101249-271307 GCF_044903205.1 Streptomyces sp. NPDC029674 | reverse complement strand
CAAATAGATCCCCCCACCCCTGTCAATACAAAACCGCATAGCTGGTTTCTACCCAGCCCCCACCACCCCACCACCACAACCCAACCCACACCCACACCACAACCAGAACACCCAGAGCCGCTTCTCATCGGCGACCTCGACGAGGGCCCGTCCAGTGAGGGGATGCCTTCACGTCTAGGCGCGGCGGAACTTACGGTTTGTGAGTTACCCAGAGCAGTTCCGCCGGCCAGCGGTGTGCCCAGTCGGGTGGGTCGGTTTCGTTGTAGCCGTTGGGCGTCCCGGGTTCGGGCCGCGGCTCGATGAGGTCGTCGATGATGAGACCCGCGCCGCACAGGACCTTGACCCAGTCGCCGTAGGTGAGCTGATAGCTGGTCGCACCGTCGCCTTCGGCGATGGCGTTCAGCCCGAAGTAGTCCCGCTGCAGCGTTGTGGTCACGCGGTCGGCGGCTTCGTCGTAGCAGGCTTCGAACCACGGGCTGGCGACGTTGAACACCAGGCGCCCGCCTCGGCCCAAGACACGTGCGGCCTGCGGGACGGCCAGGTGCGGGGACGCCCAGCTGAGCCCACCGAAGTCGCAGAACACCAGGTCGAAACTGTCGGCAGCGAAGGGAAGTTGTTCGGCGGCGCCATGCACCAGCGAATAGCGGGCCGCCCCCATCGCACCGGCCGCTGCGGCGAGTTGGGCTTCGGACAGATCGAGCCCAACTACCACGGCGCCCTCGGCGGCAAGCGCCCTGGACCACTGGCCGGCACCGCAGCCGAGTTCGAGGACGCGCTTGCCGGCGACATCGCCCAGGGCGCGCAGGTGCGCGTCGGGAATGGAATACATGCCCCACAGCCGGGGTGCTGCGCCAATTTGCGGGTCGTGCTCGTTCTGGTAGGCACTGCTTATCTTGTTCCAGAGCCGCCGGTTGGCGGGGATGCTGTCCACGTGCCGACTCCAGCACTGCCCGCCGGGGCCGGTCAACACGATTAGGGCTCTGGCCACCCCTCGCCTCACCCAGGCCCTGACCCTGCCCAGCCCATGATCCACCGGATAAGCCCTAGCCCCATGCAGAAACTTCGAGAACGAACGCGCAGCGGACCTGGTAGCCCTCCCCGCACCCAGCACCCCGCACCCAGCACTCAGCACCCAGCGCTCAGCACCCAGCAGTTAGCACTCAGCACTCAGCACTCAGCACTCAGCACAGAATGAGACGACGCTCCCTAACTAGTCCTGGGCTTACCAACAGCGCCCGGACCCCATATAAACCGCCTGTCCGGTTTGAGGACGCTCGCCACCTGCGCCCTTACACCCGACCACCGCAACAGAACCCATAGCCCGCCCTAACCACCGCCCAGGCCAACACCAACGCCCCATCCCCACCAACCACACCGCACACGGGACGCCTCTGCCGAGCGGGCAAAGCAGCAATCGTCTGGCCTTGCGCCAAAGACGCAGGGCGTCGCGCCATCCCGTTGCGCGCCGGGAGGGTGCCCCCTGAAGGAGCCTCCCTCGGGACCCTCCCGCCCGGCCGAGACGCTCGCGGTCATCAACGGCTGTTCGCGGGCGCCTCCTTCGAGGCGGTGACCGCCTCAAGGCCGGTGGAACGCCGCGCCGCCGCAGCGCCTTCCGCCCGCTTGGACCCCGCCAGCCACAAACCGGTGAACACGGCAGCGGCCAACGTGATGGCACCGGCCGCTACGAACGCGCTGTTGAGGCCCGACTCGAAGGAGGCGCCGTCGGCTTGCCGGGTGCGGACGATGGCCCCCAGTACCGCCACGCCGAGCACCGCGCCGATTTGCCGGGTGGTGCTGCTGATACCTGACGCAAGGCCGCCCTCCTGCGGGCTCACCGCTTGGATGGCGGCCCCCGTCAGTGGGGACATGGTCAGGCCGAAGCCGATGCCGACGAGTCCCAGCCGCCACCACACGTTCCCGTAGCCGGTGTCGGCGTGCACCATGCCCAGCGCCAGCAGTCCCAGGCCGGCCAGGGCCAAGCCGACGGTAACCACGATCCGGAAGCCGTACCGCGCGGCGAGCCGGCCCGCGTACGGACTGACGATCACCATGGCAAGGGACAGCGGCAGGGTCTGCACACCGGCGCGCAGGATCGAGCTGCCCTGGACGTACACGAAGAACTGGGAGAAGAAGAACGACGAACCCATGAGCGCGAACCCCACCACGACCATCGCCGTGTTGGACACCGTGAACAGCCGCTGCCGGAACAACCGCAGCGGCAGCATCGGAGCGGAACGACGCGCTTCGACGGCGATGAAGGCGGCGAGGAGGATCATCGCGGCGGTGAAACTGCCCAGGATCACCGGCGACGTCCAGCCGCGGGCACCCCCCTCGATCAACCCGTAGGTCAGCGTCCCCACCCCCAGAACGGACAGCACCGTCCCCGGGATGTCGATCGCGGGGGCGCTCGGATTGCGAGTCTCTTCAAGGGTGCGCAGACCGACCAGCAGAAGAACCACGCCGATGGGCAGATTGACCAGGAAGATGGCCGGCCAGCCGAAGGCATCTGTCAGCACGCCGCCGGCCACGGGGCCTGCGGCCAGACCGATTCCACTGAATCCGGCCCACAGCCCGATCGCCTTGATTCGTTCTTGCGGCACGGGATGGGCGGCGGCGAGCAGGGCCAGTGAGGCAGGGCTCAGCGCCGCGGCCCCGATGCCCTGCAGCACCCGGCCGGCGACCAGCCAGCCGACCGAGGGCGCGAGGCTGCACAGCACCGACGCGACGGTGAACACCACCACGCCGGTCAGGTACACGCGCTTGCGGCCGAACCGGTCGGCGAAGATGCCGCCGGACAGCAGCAGCATGGCAACCAGCAGTACGTATGCATCGACGATCCATTGCAGGCCGGTCAACTGAGTGTGCAGCCGTTGCTGCATATCGGGCAGCGCCGCTCCAACAATCGTGTTGTCGAGCAGGACCATGAACTGGCCTAGGCAGGTCACCGTGAGCAGCACGGCCCGGTTTGATCGACCGCCTACGGCCACATGCGATGCAGCCATGGGGATTCCTCTCAATCGTTCAATCGTTGGTTGCGCCCGGCCCAGGTCGCCGCGGGTGGCGCGATGCACCTGAGCGCTTTAAAGCAGTCTGCGACTGCATTAAGCGACCATAGGGACGGCCGCCCATAAACGCAAGTCTCACCTGCGTTAAGGTGGGAGCATGAACGAGCGACAACGAGCCCGGCGGCCCGGCGGGCGTAGCGCCCGCGTCGGCGCGGAGGTGCACCAGGCCGTCACCGACCTGATCAGCGAGCGCGGTTACGGCAACTTCACCGTCGGCGATGTCGCGGCCCGTGCGGGCGTAGCCGACAGCAGCATCTACCGCCGGTGGGGCAACCTGGAAACCCTGCTCACCGACGTGGCGCTCACTCGCCTCAACGCGCAGTCGCCGATGCCCGACACCGGGAGCCTCGCCGGCGACCTGCGCACTTACGCTGCCAACGTGGCCCGCGAGATCACCGGGCCCGACGGCCCAGCGGTGCTGCACCTGGCCGTCGCCCTGTCCAGCAACGGTCACCAGGGCCTGAAGGCGGGTGCCGACCTTCGCGCCGAACGCATGCGGCAGCTGCAGTCCATGCTCGACCGCGCCCGCGAACGTGGCGAGGACGCACCCGACGCGTTCGACGTGCTGGACCACATCCTGGCCCCGATGTATATCCGCGTCCTGTTCGGCATGGGCCCGCTCACCCCGGACTACATCGACGGACTGGTCGACCGCTTGCTGTGATGGACCACTTCGCTACTCGCGTCTGGCATACCGAACGGCATAGGGAGAAGGCCTCGAGTCCCGCGGCAGGTGTCCCACTGAGAGAGACCAGGGTCGCGGTAGCGGGGCTGGGGCCAGCATCCGAAAGGCGAGTTAATCGTCACTCACCGCGACCCGCAGGTGGCGTTGGGGCCATAGGTGGCATCGGTCACCGCCATCGGTGGCGTCATACCCCAGCCGGCGAGGGTTGGGTGACCTCGGGCGGGATGAGGGTCTCAGCCCGGCGGTCTCCGTCGGAGGGCCCCTCGGACAGGAACGCTCGCCGCTTCGTGCTGATCCTGTGCTCCGTGACGGGAGTCCAGGATCAGCACGACAACTGTGCTCACATTTCCGGAGAAAGCCAGAACACTTCCTCTCCTTCACCGCCATCGCCGTGCCCCTCATAGGCCACCGCAGACTGTCCAACTGAGATGACCTGTAAGTGCCCGCGTATCGTTGGCCGGTTCTGCATCGTCAGGCAGGAGCGGGCTTCCGTAGGCTCGGCAAGGCAGGACTCGCCTGTTTCACGAGGAGCCAGGGGGTTGGCGTGTTGTACGCATTCGCCTTTGAGCGGGTCGGCGTCGTGGTGAGCGACCTCTACTTCCTGAACCCGAACCCGCTCCACGGACAGGAGTCCCCCGAGTGCGGTGTACGGCTGGAACTACGAGTCTTCGAAAGCGGCGAGTTGCCCAGCTCCATCTACTCTGCGCGCCCCATCACGATCAGTCGCCCGCTCTGGCGGGTGGACCTCCTTCAGGATGCGGGGGCCGCTCCGAACACCTTTGATCGGACGCACCACCACCCCAACATCGTTGGTTGGGAACCCGGCCCGCGGACTTTCGACGAAGAGCTGTCGGACGAGCCGCTGGCATGGCTGGCTGAGAGGTTCACCAACATCTCCAGCATGCTGGACGAAGCCGGCATCTCTCCGGACGAGATCTCTGCGGCGGATGCAGACAGCCTGCGCACAGCAACGCCTGAAATCCTGGGCTGCGTTCGCCGGATGCTGGAGCGGGTATGGGCTGGCGAACTCGGCCAACCGAACGATATGGATTCAGGGACGGTGACCAGCATGAGGGCCGGTTGGCTCTAGGCGCCGGACCCACTCGGCACAGTCACATGACCAGCCGACCAAACCTAACGGTCCGGATCGGTTCTCGAACACCCTGTCAGGCCGCAGCGGCGATACCGATGCCGATGCCGATGAACAGCCAGCCGGTCGTCAACTCCCAGCGGTGGCGGACTTTCGGGCGGGCGAGCAATGCCCGTAGCCGCGCGGCGACGGCGACAAGGGCGAACCAGTAGGCGACACCGATGACGATGTCCAGGGTGCCGAGGAAGAAGATCTGCCGAGTGGCTGAGCCGCCACCGTTGACGAATTGCGGCAGGATACTGAGGAAGAACAGTGCAGCCTTGGGGTTGAGCACATTGGTGAGGAAGCCCTGGGTGAAGCCGGACCTCCACCTGCCGTGGGCCGACCCTTCCTTCTGAGGGGTTCGTGAATCATTGCCGCCGGCCAGGCCACCGACCGCCTCCCTTCCGGCGGCCCGCTCGTGTGCGGCTCGTCGCGCGGCCAACACGGCCCGGACGCCCAGGTACACGAGGTACGCCGCGCCCAGCAGCTTGATGGCGTCATAGACCATCGGGGAGCGGGCGGCGATCACCGAGAGCCCGACCGCGGCGGCGAGCATGTGCACGCACAGGCCGGTCTGGGCGCCCAGTCCGGCGGCCCGGCCCTTGGCGGGATGGTCGGCGGCCGCTCTCACCACTACGAGGAAGTCCGGGCCGGGTACCACATAGGCCACCATGACTACGCCGAGGAAGCCGATGAGGTCGACCGACATGCGTTCTCCCTTTCGTTGGCCCCGCGGCCGGTTCTTCGCCGACCCCAAGGCCGGTCCGCCGCGCGAGGGTCGTTCATCCGAGTTCATCCAAGAGGTGGGATGCTCGGGCGCACTCAGGCCGCGACGGCCCGCCTGCCGACCGTCGAGGCGACGTACTCCTCGAGTATTCCCAGGCCCAATTCGAGTTGCTCGTCCGTGTACCCACGGAAGGTGCCGTCGTGCTCGCCGGACTTCCACACGTCGCACTTGGGACGCATCAGCATGAGATCCATGGGCATCCCGTACCCGCTGATGGACTTGGACAGGCAGACGATGTCGGGGACGATTCCGGCCGGTTCGAAGGAGAAGAACGGTCCCGTGCGACCGCAGCCCATCTGAATGTGGTCCACCACCAGCAGAGTGCCACGCTCCCGGGCCCAGGAGTCCGGCGCGCTCAGCCAGGCCAGGATGTCGAGGTTGACCCGCCCTCGCCCTGCACGGTCTCCACCACTACGGCAGCGGGGAGCCCGTCCCCGGCGGCGTCGGCCAGTGAGTGGACGAGCCGGGCCACCGCCTGCTCGTCGTCGTCCGCAGGATTGGTTCTTCGAGGCGGCGAAGGCCCGTGGGTTCACCGTGGGTTCAGGGAAAGAAACCGAAGTCTGTTCAGCGGGAACTCGCGGCTCGGTTCGATTGCGTCAGCTGGGCGAATCCGTGGGTTCGGCGGGAACCGTGGGGTGGGCTGTGAGGCGGCGGGCTTCGGCGGTGACCTCGGCATCGACCTGGTCCACGGTTCTGTCGCCGTATTCGAGGATGTCGTATTCGTCGTCGAGTTCAGCGAGGCGCGCGGTCAGGGGCAGCTCATGTCCGTAACGCTGATGAATCCGGAGGGTGAACTCCCGAGGCGTGAGCTCTCCGGCGAGCATGCGGCGTGCGAGGGCTCGGGCGACGGCTTCCTGACCGGCCTCACTGCCGACCGGATAGAGGGCGAGGCCGAGTTCGTCGAGTGCTGCGGGTAGCAGGTCGTGGACGTCGTAGTCCGCCTCGGCGCACGTGCAGGCGGCGAGCATTCGAAGGCCGGGGGTGTCGAGTCCGGCAACGAGCGCGTCACAGGCGGCATTCACCACGTCGGCAGCATTCACCACGTCGCTCGCGCGGATTTCCCCCATGCTTTAGAGAGCGGCATGGTCCTGTAGAGCGATTGCTGCTGCTTCGGTCGACGTCACTCGTCCATGATTTCCTGCACGGTGCGTCCAGGTCGAGCAGTGCCTGCCGTCCGGCGGCCAGCCGGCGCCATCGTGTTTCTTGCGCAAGACATCGTGTCCCTTGCGCAAGACGACGTGCGGTCAACTCACGGGCGAGGAAGCGCAGAGCGGAGGTGGAAAGATCCACCCCGGCTGGGTAGACAAGCATACGGAAAGCTCCTGGCAGGATGGCTTGTACTCGACACGTACCCGTCTACCAGGAGCTTCTCTACGCCCAGACCCCGCCCTTACCCCCAGTGGCCCTGCTCCGCACGCAGGTTGAGGACACCTCGGTGGGTGTTGGCATGAGGGAGCGCGCGCGGAAGTGCTCGGCGCCGATCACGAGCGCGGGACGGTGGTCGGAGCGACACCGATCCATTCGTGTCCGCATCGTGCTCGGCTACCTGCGAGCCGGGCGCGAGCTGGATCCGGTCAAGCTTGCGGCTCAGGGCCGACTCGGACTCCTTCCGGTGTGCTCAGCTGTGTTCAGCGAGGAGCAGTACCGCCCGGGGACTCTGCGCCCAGGAGCGTGAGCAGCCCGGGGAATCTCTTCTCGATGTCCGCGCGTCGTAGTCGGATGCCCTTGCGGTTGCCGTAGTTGATCTCGTCAATGAGACCTGCCTCGCGCAGGACCCGGAAGTGGTGGGTCTGGGTCTGCTTCGAGATCGGAAGATCGAACGAGTTGCAGCCCCGCTCGCTGTCGCTGCGGTCGGCGGCCAACTCCATCATCACCGAACGACGGTGCTCGTCGGCGAGGGCGCGGAACACCGCACCCAGATCGAGCGCATCGGCCTCCGGGCCGACCAGGTTCCTCCCGGCCACGCCGCACCTCCTTCAAGTACGACTTGCATCGTACCTGAAGGACGTGCTCCACTGAGGTACGAAAATTTTCGTACCTTGGTCCGGTTGTGCTGCCCGTGCCGCCGCCCCCTGAGACCAGGACCGGCACTCGCCGGGGACCTGGTCATCGACACTCCGAGAGGTCATTCGTCATGAAGAAGCCCGAGGTGCTGATAGTCGGTGCCGGAATCGCAGGGCCCGCACTCGCCTACTGGCTCTCCCGGAATGGATACCGGCCGACGGTCGTCGAACATGCCCGGCAGCTGCGCTCCGGTGGTAGCGCGATCGTCGTGAAGGGGCCTGCGGTCCCGGTCGCCGAGCGCATGGGCATCCTCCCGCAGCTCCGCGAGCTCGCCACCCGCAATCGGTCGCTGACCCTGCTCGACCCCGGCGGCAGGCGGATCCTGCAACTCCCGCTCACCTCGGACAAGGCGCCGACGGTCGAGGTGACCCGAGCCGACCTGTCCGAGGTGCTCCACCAGTCGGCGCAGACCGAGACCGAGTTCTTGTTCGACGACACGGTCACCGCTCTCGACCAGGACGAAGGCGGGGTGGACGTCACCTTCCGGCGGTCCGCGCCACGGCGCTTCGACTTGGTAGTCGGTGCCGACGGGATGCACTCCACCGTACGGCGCCTGGTGTTCGGACCCGAGCGGCAGTTCGCGAGCGACCTGGGCCTGTACGGCGCGACCGTCCCGCTGGAACCCGACGCCATCGAGGACCCGACCGAGATGACGATGCTGACCGTGCCGAACCGGATGCTGGTCCTCCACCCTTCGCGGACCACTCCGCTCGCGATCTTCACCTTCCGGGCCGCACAGCCGGCGCCCCACGACCGCAAGAACATCGCCCTTCACAAGCAGACCGTGGCCGACGCCTACGCCGACGTGCGGTGGCGGGCACCGGAACTCGTGGCGGCGTTCCTCGACCACCCGGCTCCGTTCTTCGACCCCCTGACCACCGTCCGGGTGCCCTCGTGGTCCCGTGGACGGGTCGTACTGCTCGGGGACGCGGCGGCGGCGACAGCCCTGCTGGGTGACGGGTCCAGCATGGCGATGGCGGGCGCGTACGCCCTCGCAGAAGAGCTCGCCGCCCATCCCGGTGATCACGCCCGCGCCTTCGCCGCCTACGAGTCGCGGCTCCGCGGTGAGGTAGGCCCGCGGCAGCGTCGTGTCGGTCTGCTCTCCAGGCTCATGGTGCCCCGCACCCGGCCGGGCCTCGCGGTGCGCAACGCGGTGGGCCGCGCGGTCGGTCGCACGAACCGGATCGCCTCTCGCGAAGCCGCGAACCGGTAGACCGGGCCCGCACCGACCACTCACCGGTCGGTGCGCAGCTCCGCGGCAGCTCTCAGCCGTGTCGGCGCCGCCATGCCCGACGAGCCCGGCGTGGCAGGCCATCGCCGATGCGGCAGGTCGGCTGCTGGCGGCCTCACCCACCGTTCCGGGCGCTCGCCACGACACGGGTGCTGCCAGTGACTCTCTCTCTCCCCCCCCCGCGACGCGGAGGTGAAGTGCTGGCCGGAGAAGGTGTATCGAGGCGCCGGCGGCACCACCCGGGCGCCCGTCCGCGGGCGGCATCTCAAGCTGCGGCGACGTCGGCACAACAGCAGCCAGGCCGGAATCCGTTGCCTCGGCGACCAAGCCATGGCAGCCCTGAAGGGCTGGCGCCTCCCGCGGAAACTCCGCTGTAGCACCACCCGAGCCACTGCCATCGTGAAGACCATCCCCGCCCTTCGTCACGCCTCAACCTGAGGTTGGAAAGGGCTCACTAACGCCTGTGCTCAATACGTCAGTTGAGCGCCCCCAAGGGAGTTGTTGTCACCATTGTCACCGGAAGCGGGTATACAGCTCCAGGCGGCTTGTACGGCCCGGCGCTAATTCAGATGACGGGTGAAGACAGGCGTCGCGGCGTAGCCGGCGAACTGCGGGACGCCCGTGTGCGTCACCGATCTCGGGCATCAGCCCGGCCGATGTCCCGTGGATGGGCCTGATCGGTTGGTGGTCCAGCCGTTCGAGCACCAGGAACGCCGCGGCCTCGGCGAGCAGGAATCCCCGTCGGCCCGCCGAATGCCGGGGCAGGACATCCCAGCCCCGTCGGCTGCGGCGGAAAAGGTGTGACGATTCCGGTGCTGGCTGACGATTCTGGTACTGGCTGACGATTCCGGTGCTGGCTGCTGTGACGGTGAGGGCGAGCGTGGTCAGGGGCGGCCTGGATGAGGTCATGGTCTGCACCTGCCGGTGCACGTCACCTACGCCCTCACCGGCGGCCGGCGCCGGGCCGGCGCGGACGCGCCCATGCTGCAGCTGCTGGGCCCCTGCGCCGGGCAGTGTCACCATCAGAATGGAACGGCCAGGCCGGCCTCGCGCAATCGAAACAGTGCCACGCCCATACACTCGGCGACCGAGGCCCCGTCGGCCCTCATCCCACCGTCCAGCGGCCCACCTGAAGCGGCGAATGTCCACGCAGGCTGACCGTCACGCATGCGCTCCGCGTCGACCCGGATCATGGCACCGACTCCCTGCTCGCCAAGCCACTCCAGGATGGACAGCGTCACGTCCTCGACGCCGCTGTCCAGGTCCACCTCGAGCCGCCGCCCCATCCCCTTGGTCATGACCACAACCCTATTCAGCATCTGATCGGCTCGCGTCACGCACCCTCAAGGCGGCTCAGACCGGCGCTCGCGCGGGAGGTCGGCGAGGGCGGCGTGGGCGGTGACCCGGTAGAGCTTGCAGTTGGTCGGGCCGAAGCGAGTCCACAGTTCGTCGCCGTCGAAGCCTAGCCGGTCGGCGTGTTCGTCGGCCTTGTCGCCGGGCACCGTGCGGGCGAGTGCGGTGGGGCTGTGGTCGTCGGCTCCGGCCGCGGTGGCCTGCGCCAGCGCGGCCTTCGCCGTACAGGCGCTGGGCCCACAGCGGCCTGCGCGGTCATCCCGCACGCCGGTCAGCGTCTGCCCGGTCAGCCCGTCTCCCGAGATTGAATGACCCGACTGGGAACCTGCGAGGCTCGGGCGGTGTACCAGAGATGACGCGGTACGGACGGCCCGTGCGGGCGTCATCTGGGGGAAGTATGCGATCGGTTCGACGGCTCGCGAAGCTGCTCGCGGTCCTTGTGCCGGCATGGGCAACAATGCTCGGCATCGGACTGTGGACGGCGGAGCCCGCTGCGGCGAAGGGTCCGCAGAGCGTGGTACTGATCTCGGCGGCGACGGACAGGACGGTGGTCCTCACAGAAGACGACCCGGAGGTGCACACCCTGGCCCAACTGCTGCCACCGTACCGGGAGGATGCCGTCGAACCCTCGCCACCGCGGGTGGAGGCAGGGACGCGGCCGGACACCGGCCGACAGATAACGGTGCTGCGGCGGGGCGGGAACGACACGGTCTTCTCCGTGGACTCGGTACTACCCGCCTACGACGGTGGCCGGGCCTGGGTGCGCAAGGAAGACAACCTCCTGGGCGGCCGATTCCGCGACAACTGGTATCGGGCAGACCCGGCCTTGCTGCCATTGCTGGACCGGCTGGGCCTGTACGACGGGGCGGCCCAGCCCCGCCCCGCCGCCACCCACGCCGACGCGACACCGGCACCCGAGCGGAGTTTGGCCACGCACTGGCGGTGGCCCGCGGCCACACTCACCGCTGGCCTGTTGCTAGGGGCAGCGGCAATTCCCAGCCTCCGCCGCCTACGAGGCCGGCATCGGCCACCGAACGCAGACGAAACCGGGCAGGCGACGTGACCCACCGCTTTGCCTCAGGAGTGGCAGCGACCCGGCGTCTCTTGCGGCCGCAGGCTCGCTCTACAGCGGGATCGGCCTCTGCCTGGCACCCGAGCGGCGGCCAGGGGGCTGCATGTTGAGCGCAGCCGCAGTTACTGCACAGCGGCGCCGTTCGCTTTCAAGTAGTCACCTGGCGGTTCCTCATGACCATGCGCGTGACCCAAGGTGGACGCCGCACCACCTGCCGAAGAGCCCCGCCACAAGCTTGCGGGGACGGCAAGCGCGGCGGCGTGCGTCCCACGCCGCAGCCGTTCAGTCGGCGTCATGGCCACCAGCACGCCCGTTGTGATCTATCCACCCAACAAGGAGGGCAGTCGGCGCGTCCGGATCGACGGAACAGTCTCCGGCTGCGCCTTCTCCGTGCAGGACGTGGCCGCGTTCATGCAGGATGCCGGGCTCCAGGACTACGACGAGATGGACGTCGTACGCTCGCCGCTGAGCGAGTGGCAGGGCAGCGGGCCGGACGTCTGGACGATGTGACCGACGGGAGCAGCCAGCCGCGCGCCCCGGTGAGCGGTGCGGTGGCGGGGCGGGAACCCGTGTGCGATGTTCGCTGGGGGGCCGGATCCCAAGTACGAGGAGTGACGGTCATGGCCAAGAACAAGGATCGGGACCGTAATCAGAAGGCTGCCGCCCAGGCGGAGCGCGGCCAGGAGCAGGCCCAGCAGTCTGCCATGGAGGCCCAGGCCAAATCCGCGGCAGAGACAAACCCGGGTGACGTTGCCCGAAAGCACCGGGAGCGGCGGTTCGGGCACAACTGAACGCGGGCGCAGTCCGGAGGACTGGACGACGTGACCGACCAGAACAGTCCGCCACGCACGTCTCCGTGAACGGCCGGACGGTGGCGAGGTGGAGTACCCCGTCGCTGTCGCACTCGCCGAGAACACCGCCCGCCTGCCCCAGGGCGAGGGCTGGTAGTACGAGCCCAAGTTCGCCTGGCGACCGCACCGTGCTGTGGCGTCGAGATACCGTCCGTATACAGACCCGCTCCGGCCGGGACGCCACCGAGCACTGGCTCGACCTCGCCACCGCCGCCATGA
Organism: Streptomyces sp. NPDC029674; assembly: GCF_044903205.1. Classification (NCBI taxonomy): domain Bacteria; kingdom Bacillati; phylum Actinomycetota; class Actinomycetes; order Kitasatosporales; family Streptomycetaceae; genus Streptomyces; species Streptomyces sp. NPDC029674. Next base: position 258,848 of record NZ_JBJDPY010000013.1, on the reverse strand, counting down.
ACCTCCCCGCCGACACCGTCCTCGACCGCGAGGCCGTCATCCGACGCGAGGGCGCGAGGGCCGCATCGACTGCGGTGCGGTCCGCTCGCGCGCCTCGGCCCGCGGCCGCCGCCCGGCCGACCTGCTCCACCGCAACCCCGCCGCCTTCGACTGCCTCACGCTCGTCGGCCAGCACCTGCGCGCCCGGCTGTACATCGAGCGGCGGGCGGGGCCCTTCTCGACGTCCTCGGAGGAGTACAGCCGCCGCTCCAGGCCGTTCTCCCGACCGACGACCACGGCACCGCGCTCGTGTGGTTCGACCAGCTGCCCGCGCAGGGTTATTTACGCACAACTGTCGTGTCGTGACGTTCTACTCCAGTGAGGGTTGGGAGTCCTGGGGGCTATCGGGGATGGCGGCGCAGCTTTCAGGCTCATGCTGGTACGACACCAACGGCCTGCCTTACGGTCGTTCCCCCGGTCCGCCGAGATGCAGGGCATCCCTCATCTCGCTGAGCTTAGCGGTCGTCGCCGAGGTCCACTCCTTCTCCTGTTCTGAGAGTCGGAGGGCATCCTCGATCTCGCTGAGCTTCGCGGAGGACAGGGCGCCCGCGCACTCGATCAGGTCGTCTCGGGACACGGTGGTCAGCCACGTACAAGGGGTAAAGCCCGGACGGCGGAACGCGAACCGCAGCACGCCTTCGAAGGGCAGACCTTCCACGACTCCCACTGCCACTTCGATGCCCAGACCGCTGATGTCGGTGCCCGCCGGAGCGACGACCTGCATCACCCGGATCCCGGACGCGTCATCGCCCGACAGCAGTACGACCAGCCGCCGCTCGTCGAACTCGGCCCACCAGACTTCGCCACGACGCACATGTCCTCCTGACACAGGACCGGCAGGCGGACTCCGCGCGCCGCTGCCGCGCTGTGGGACGGGTACGGCCGCCGTTGATCATCGGTGTGTGAACACTGAAAATTATGCAGTCGACCATGCCGAAACTGGCCACCCGCATGATCACCCAGTTCCTGGACGCCGGCCACCACACACTGGGCCGGTGCCGGTGTCGCTCGGTCAGGGGGTCAGGACGGTCTTGCCTGCCAGCTCTCCGGCGGCCGCCGGGGAGCGGACCGCGGCGGTCTGATCACCACGCAGCCGCTCGGCCAGGTCTCCGCCTTCGGCCTGGGCGGCCAGCTCGGCGATCTGGGCAAACCGGCCGGCGGCGCGGGCGTGGACCGTGGCCAGGTCGGCCAGTGGCAGCCGCTGGGCCACTTCGATCGCCAGATTTCCGGCGTCGACGCGGGCGACCAGCTCGGCGAGCTGGGTGACGTCACCTCGCACGAACACGTGCACCGTGCGCACCCCGCGCCGGGCATCCCGCGGGCCGGGAGTGGTGACGCTGACGAAGGCTCCGCCGTCGGCGACCAGATCCACCAGCTGCGCGTTCTCCTCGGGACCGGCGGGAGCCAGCTGCAGCACCACGTCGAAGTGCTGGCCGGCCAGCGCCCGCGCGACGGCGGTCACGGCGTAGTCAACGATCCGGTCCGCGCCGTAGCGGCGGACACGGTCGCGGCTGCGCGCACCGGCGGTCGCGGTCACGCCCGCACCGGCCTGCACGGCGAGCTGGACGGCGTACCCGCCCACCGCGCTGCCCGCGCCGTTGATCAGGATGCTCTGCCCGGACTTGAGGCCGGCGTGTTCGAACAGGGCCTGCCATGCCGTCAGCCCGACGAGAGGCAGGGCCGCGGCGTCGGCAAGGTCGACGGTGCGGGGAGCGGCGGCCAACGCTTCGGCGGAAACCGCGACGTATTCGGCGGCCGCGCCGGGCACGTCCACCGGCAGAAGCGCGACCACCGCGTCCCCCACACTCCAGTTGGACACGCCCTCGCCGACCTCGGCGATGACTCCGGCCAGGTCGAGGCCGGGAATGTGCGGGAAGGCCAGTGGGAGCAGGTCCTGTCGCAATCCCGAGCGGAGGCCGGAGTCCGCGTCGTTGTACGAGGTGCCGGCCACCCGCACCACTACTTGGCCCGCACCTGGCACCGGCCGGTCCGCCTCCTCGTAGACGAGGACGTCGCTGCCACCGTAGGAGTGGTAACGCACTGCCTTCATGTTTTCTCCTCTTCGCTTGCTTGCGTGGCCCATCGGGTATCTCCCTGGCGGGTCAGCTGGTGAAAGACTCGTGGCCGAAGCGGCCCCACACCACGAAGGCGTCCAGGACGGGGTGGGCCAGGTCGCCGCGATCGCTGTTTCAGACGGCGCAGGCGCGTGATGACCGTGACGGCCCCGGCTCTGACGTTGGGGACCGTTGGTGTTCAGCGCAGGGTGAGCGGGGTCGCGGAGGTGAGGCGGGACAACTTCTCCGGGTTGCGGACGTAGTAGAGGCCGGTGATGCGGGCGTCCTGGACGCGGATCGCCATGACGCCGTCGATCTCACCGTCCAGGTGGACCAGGAGTGCCGGGTTGCCGTTGACCACGGTCGGTTCGGCGGTGAGCCGGTCTTCGAACTTGCCGATGCCGCCGGCGAACATACGGGCCACCTGCTCAACGCCCGTGACCGGACGCAGCGCGGCGTGCTTGATGCCGCCGCCGTCGCTCATCAGGACGACATCAGGGGCGAGCACCTCAAGGAGGGCCTGCGGGTCCGCGGTTTCGACCGCGCGGTGAAACGACTCCAGGACCGCCCGGCCCTCATTCGAGGAGACCACCCGGCGGGGGCGGCGGGCGTCGATGTGCCGACGGGCGCGGTGGGCGATCTGGCGGACGGCCGCAGGGCTCTTGTCGACGGCCTCGGCGATCTCGTCGTACCCGATGTCGAAGACCTCGCGCAGCACGAAGACGGCGCGCTCGGTCGGCGACAGCGTCTCGAGGACGAGCATGAGCGCCATCGAGACGCTCTCGGCGAGCTCGACGTTCTCGGCCACATCAGGCGTGGTGAGCAACGGCTCGGGCAGCCAGGAGCCGACGTACGCCTCCCGGCGGCGCTTCACGGTACGGAGCCGGTTGAGCGCCTGACGAGTGGTGATCCGGACGAGGAAGGCGCGCTGGTCGCGTACCGACCCCTGATCGGCCTTGACCCATTGCAGCCAGGTCTCCTGGAGGACGTCCTCGGCGTCGGCGGCCGATCCAAGCATCTCGTAGGCGACGGTGAAGAGCAGATTGCGGTGGGCGATGAACGCCTCGGTCGCCGGGTCGGTGGACTGATCGCTCATGTCTCGGCCCTGGCGGCCGACCGTGTTCGCATGCGTCCACAGCTGGATCCTCACAGCAGGCACCAGTCAGGCTGCCCGGTCGGCGGCCGGTGCCTCGGCGCGGTGGGCGCCCAGCATCTGCCGACGCTTCGCGACACCGCCGCCATGCGGTGCAGCCTGAATGAACCAGGCTCGTGCGCCTTGCCGACCAGGTCCTTGGGGATGCCCTTGCAGAACACTGCCTTGATCCTGGCATCCAGGCCGTCGTCCAAGTGCAGCCACACCGCGACGTCTGACCTGTTGGTGAACTGGTAAATGCCCGCGCTCCGACCCAGGTTGATGCACTGTGCGTACATCGACTGGTGGAGGTTCTCCGACTCCTCACCAGCGAGTCGGCTGAGCACGGTATCGGCGGCCCGAGGCCCAGCGGCTCCGCGTTCAGGCAGCTCTTTCGCAGCGGCAGGCCGGAGGGTGCCGCCGAGTTTCCGGCCGCGAGGATGCGCGCGTCGTCCACGCTCGTCAGCGTCTCGTCCGTGAGCAGGCGCCCCACGGCGTCGGTGCTCAGCCCGCTGCGGACGGCCAGGTCGGGAACGCCGGAGCCGACGGTCCACACGGTGACGTCGCTCGGCAGCTCACGGCCGTCGGCGAGCCACACGGCGTCCCATGTCACCGCCGTGACCTTCGCGTCGGAGCCGTCGACGACCGTCACACCGAGCTTGGCCAGCCGCTTCGCGACCGAGCGCCGGCCCCGGCTGTGCAGGTACGGGGCGAGAACGCCGCCGCAGACCAGCGTCACCGCACAGTCGGCATCCGCGAGCTCGGCGGCGCTCTCAATGCCGGTCGGACTGGCGCCGACCACCGTCACCGGGGCTGTCGCGGGTGTGGCGTCGAGGACCGCACGCAGTCGCCGCTCCTCCTCCAGGGCGGCGATCGAGTACGCGAACTCAGCGGCCCCGAGCACGCCCGGCTCCGCGCTGCCACTGCCCACGGCGTAGATCAAGTAGTGGTGGTCGAGCGTGCCGCCGGCCGCCAGAGCCACGCTGCCCGTAGCCGCGTCGATGCGCGTCGCGGTGTCAACCTTCAGCCGGACGTGCTCGGCCAGGACGTCCTGGTAAGCGACGACCGCGTCGTCGGACCCGCCCACCAGCTGGTGCAGGCGGACCCCGTGGACAAGGTCCGAGCGCGGGTTGCTCAGCGTCACGGCCACGTCGGCGCGCTGCGTCAGCCGATTCGCGGCCATCACACCCGCGTACCCACCACCGATCACCTGCGTCTCCCCAGTCATGGTGCCTCCTCCGATTCCAGGTGCTCGGCCATAAGTCACCGCGACATCGGCCGCTGTGACAGGACGTGAGACGGATCACTTCACTGGGCTCGGCAAGCGTCCTCGACCTCGGCTCCGGAGGCGGCATCGACCTTCTCCGCCAGACGCGTCGGCCCCCAACGGCAAGACGTACGGCCTCGACGTGACCGAGGAAATGCTCGCCCTCGCGCTCGCCAAGCAGCGGAAGGCGAACGGACCGCTCACCACCCGGCAACCAGTCACGTGTTACGCCCGAACACCCTTGCAGAAACTGGCAGGTCACCCTGTCGGAGCATCGAGCGGGCCCCACCCCCGAGCCATCACCGGGCAGGCCCGCCCCGAGCGTTTTCACGCCACAAGACACCTCAAGAGCATCATCGGCGCGGTTATGCGGTTCCGGCATCGCCGACAGACAGGGCGTTCTCTTACGCGAGTAGGAAGCAGGTCCTCCGGCTGCCCGTACACGGGCAAGAGGCCTCCTCTTTCAACTCGGCACCGGGAGCCGGACGTTGCTGGGCCGTCTCGCTGAATCTGGGGCACTCCGCGTGAGGGCATCAGCGAGACCGGAACCACTAGTCGAAGTGGTCTATGAGCAAGGGAAGGGACAGCGTTACGGTCATGGGCCATGGCCGAAGCGACCTACCTCCACGCCACTCGGACGGCCTACGACACCGTTGCCGTGAACTACGAGAAGCTTCTGCGCGACGAGCTAGACACTAACTGGCTCTAACAAAAGCTGCTGATCATGAGACGGTCGGTCCTTTTCCTCGTAGGTCTGGGTATGGGAAACCGTCAGTCGCGGCCGTGGATCGTGTCGGGTGAACTGTGGTCGCTGATCGAGCCGTTGCTGCCGACGCCGGGGCCGAAGAAGGTCGAGGGCAGACCGCGGGTGCCGGACCGGCAGGCGCTGTGCGGGATCCTCTTCGTCCTGCACACCGGCATCCAGTGGGAGTACCTGCCCCAGGAACTCGGCTTCGGCTCGGGCATGACCTGCTGGCGGCGCCTGGCAGCCTGGAGCGAGGCCGGTGTGTGGGACCAGCTGCACGCGTTGCTGCTGGAGAAGCTGCGGTCCAAGAACCAGCTGGACTGGGAGCGGGCGGTGATCGACTCCTCGCACATGCGGGCCGCCCGACGGGGCCCAAAAGCGGGCCCAGCCCGGTCGACCGCGCACGGCCGGGCAGCAAGCACCACCTCATCGTCGACGGCCAGGGCATCCCGCTCGCGGTCGCTGACCGGCACAAACCGCAACGACGTCACCCAACTCGAGCCGCTGCTCGACAAGATTCCCGCCGTCGCGGGCCAAGTCGGCAGACCCCGCCGACGCCCCGACGCCCTGCTGGCCGACCGCGGCTACGACCACGACAAGTACCGCCGTCTGCTCTGGCAGCAAGGCATCCGCCCCGTGATCGCGAAGCGAGGCGAGCCACACGGCACTGGCCTGGGCGTCTTCCGCTACGTCGTCGAGCGCACGATCGCCTGGCTCCACGGCTTCCGCCGCCTGCGCATCCGCTGGGAACGACGCGACGACATCCACGAAGCATTCCTTGGCCTCGCCGTCTGCCTGATCACCCATCGCCACGTCCGACGCCTTTGTTAGGGCCTCTAAGCCGTTGGACCGGGCCATGCTGGCCCCGTTCTCCGAGCTCGTGCAGGCACCGGACACCGGGCCTGTCGCCGACCTCGGCTGCGGCCCCGGCCGCATCACGGCCCACCTCCACTCACTTGGAGTGAACACATTCGGCATCGACCTCTCCCCCGAGATGATCGCAGTGGCCCGCCAGACCCATCCGCACCTTCGGTTTGAAGAGGGATCGATGACTGCTCTAGACCTGGCGGACGGGGCACTCGGCGGCGCCGTCGCCTGGTACTCAACCGTCCACACCCCGCCGGAGCTCCTGCCCACCGTGTTCGCGGAATGCCACCGGGTGTTGGCTCCAGGTGGCCACGTAATCCTGGCATGCAAGGCCGGAAACCAGCGTCGGCATCTGCACAAGGGATACGGCCACGAGCTGTCGCTCGACGTCTATTGGATGTCGCCTGATCACATGGCCTACCTGATGAGCAAAGCCGACCTCGTCGTGGACGCTCAGTTGATCCGCGAACCTGACGAGAGCGAGAGACCTCGGTCAGGCCAGCAAGCCTTCTTCCTCGCCCACAAGCCCAACGCATCGTGACCAGCTGCTCCAGGTTGAGCGAGATAGACGAACACTTGGCGTCTCGCTCAACCAGAGGCACCCCAAGTCAAAGCGCCGCACTGCCTCACCTTCAGCGAGGCCGGACAGTCGCCCGAGGCGTGGGCCAGGCCACCTCCCCGCGTCATCCCTTGTTGACGCCCCTTGTCCGTTCTCAGTAGATGTGGCGAGTCCCAGTGCTTCTGGCAAACGACCTGGCGGAGTCCCTGAGAAGCTGGCCGGCCTGTACGGTCCACCGCATGGTTGACGAGTTCGATGTGGCTCAAGCTCTGCGCGGTGGGATACCCGACAGGGCGCGAGCCTGGGCCTTCGTTCGGGACTTTGCCGCAGCGTGGGCGGAGCCGCTCGCCGACGGCGCGGGTACGCGAACGAAGGAGCTGGAGCGAGCCGAGGAGATGCTGGGGCTTACGCTGCCGACCGCGTTGCGCGAGGCGTACTCGCTTCTCGGTACGCGTCACGACCTCACCGGCAACCAGGACCCGCTGCTGCGCCCTTCCGAGCTGTTCGTGCACGACGAGTTCGATGGAGTGCTCGTCGTCCGCAGCGAGAACCAGGGATGCGCTTTCTGGGGAGTGCGGCTGCGGGACCTCGGTCAGGACGATCCGGCGGTGTTCGTCCAGTCACAGGATGGTTGGGTCCGCTTCCTGGAGCGGGTCTCCCTGGCCTGTGTCGAGCTCGTACTCAGCGAGACGCTGCTCGGCGGCGAAGGACGGCTCTACAACGCCTGCGAACTTCCCGCCAGCCTGATTCGAGAGCTGCCGAGTCGGTTTGCGCCGGTGGAATTTCCTGAGTACCCGATGTGGACGGGGAAGGAAGAGTCACCCGTGTGCTGGTTTTCCGCCCCGGGGAAGCTCTTGCGGCTCGACGGACTGAGCGATCACAGCTGGCTACATGTTCGGGGAAGCACGTTCGCCGACCTGGAGTCGCTCTGCGCCGCCCTCCCTGGCCACTGGGTACGTGGGTACTCAGAGCCATTGGAAGCCGACGAACTGCCTTTCTAGCACCCGAGGGTCTGCTTGGATGACTTGGAAAGCCTGTGAGTCGAGCGCAACGGGGGTGTGAGAATGGCCGAACCGTACATCATTCTCAACGAACTCGCCCAGGCCCTTCGGCCGATGCCACAGGGAATCGAGTGGTTCGAGGGCCTCTCGACTGAGGAGCAGTCCAACACCCTGCGTCTTCTGTCACACTTCTGCACTCAGGCCCGCGCCACCGCCGAGGACGGCCCGGAAAGTATCCGACGCGCCGGACTTCGCGCCACGCACACACCGGCAGTTCTGATCACACGAGGGCGGATCGACCAGCAACTCGGAAAGATCGCCAGTCTCACCCCGCACGACGAACGCCTCAAGTCATTCCGGCTGCTGATCGCAGTGCTGGCCGTCGCCGACGAACGCCGACGAGAGCGCTTCTGCTCCGACGGTTGCGGCCACGCGTGGCATCGCCTGCCTGTCGACATCCCCGAAGCCTCGGCCTGATCCCTCGCGCTTGCCAGTCCTACTGGAAAGCTGTGAGGCTGCCGATCAGCCCGATTTCCACAGCCACCTGCGCTGGGACGCCAAGGAGTCACGAGGTCCCACTCCAAACTGACGGGCTCCCTGGTCAGAACCAGCGCCTCCGTCGCATCTACTGGGACCGGACATCAGCGCTGTTCATTGCTGCTAGACGCAAGCAGGCTGGTCACTTCGCCCGGGGCGGCGACGCCGGAAGCATGGAGACGCCCTGCTCGCCGAGGCGGTCGCGCTGCCTCCTGGTGCGCGGCGAGCGCACGGCGGAAGTCCTCGCACGCCGTGTCCCTGGTCGCGCCGGACCGGTGGGCGCGGCCGGAGCGGGCGCGGGTACGGCGCCAGGTGCCAGCATCTCCGCAGGACACGCACGACGGTGGGGCCGCTGCCTTGTTGGTGGCCTTGATGAGGCGGATCTGCTCCAGGCGGGCCTTCGTCGCCCACACCGACGACTCCGGGCAGGAGTCACGACGTGAACAGAAGCCAGCGCGTGCCATCTCAGAGCCCGTCTTCAAACCTCAACGATCCGTGCTCAGGTCATGCCTTACCGTCTTGCGGCTGCGCCCCGGTGCGTGGTGAGAACGCTGCATGGATCGACGCAGTGACCTTACGTAGCCATGGTCGTTCGACGGGTAGGGCCCTGCATAAGACAGTCACGATGTGCTCGTTCACGGCGGTAGCGGTACTGGGAGCAGCCGCACCTGCATCGGCTGGCGGGATCGGCGCCTTCATGTCCCCCGGCTATCGGCAATGGCTGCATCAATCACCACGAGACCCATGCCAGCGGGGCCACGACGCACGGCACTGGAGCGGCCAACGGCAACGTTGCCGGACTTCCCATCGGAAGTCCGGCCAACCAGTGTGGCGGTGCCGACCTGCCAGAGGGGGATAAGGTCCTCCAAGACCTGACGGCTGGTCCGAACGTGCAACCGAGCGGGTGATCTCCCAGCGTCTGCTGCGGCCTGACGGATAGCCCAGCACGCCCCGGAAGAAGATCCGCTGCCTCGAGTCGCCACGGCCCCCTCTTACCGGGGACGAGCGCGCAGACGGCTTGTGATCACACCGCCTGCACTACCGAAGCGGGGCGGGGAAGTGCGGCTGTTGGGTGAATGGGCGGTCGGGTAGTCCGACGGGTCATGAGCGTGAAGGTCAAGTACGGCCAGCGCCCCTCCACCTGCCCGGTGCGCACCGTGCGGGCCTGGCTCCAGGGCGGCCGGGCTGGACGGCCCCGACACCGACGGCTTCCTCTTCCGCCGCCTGCACTCGATCTGGCACACCGTCAGCGGGGCCGGGTTGACCCCGGAGACCACCGGCGTCTACGAGGCCGCCGCAGAAGTGCGCGCTGGAGAAGGAGACCGTGCCGCTGGTGGAGAACACCCGCGGCGGTGTAGTCGACCGTGCCGCCGGAGAACCGCGTGCCGCTGAAGTCGACCCGGCCGTCGGCGAACACCACATCGACGAAGTGGACCGTGCCGTCAGTGAACGCCGCGCCGGAGAAGTCGCCGCCGTCGAAGACGACCCCGGTGAAGTCAAAGTCGTGGCCGCGCCAGGAGACGTGCGTCTCCTCGGGACCGACCGCGGTGCGGTCCCGGATGAGGCGGATGACGGTGTGCCGCACCTCGCGCAGCGCCAGGTAGGCGTGCCGGGCGGCCATGTCGTCCGGCGGCAGGTCGGTCTCGGCGGTGTAGGGCAGACGCAGATACGCGCACAGCACGTGCACGTCTGGCGCAGCAGGGTGGTAGGGGCGTCGTCGGCGAGCCCGGCCAGCGCGTGCACCCCGCCCAGGCGCACTGCGGCGGACTCCTCGCCGAGCTGGGAGACGCCGGTGGTGAAGCGTTCGGTGTGCAGCCGGGTCGCCTCGCGCGGCGCACCGTCCTCATCCACCCGCTGGCGGCGGTAGGCCACCACCAGGGCGACCAGCGCACCGGCACCGGCCACCACCCCGAAGGACAGCTTCACCAGGTCGAACAGCGTCTTGGAGTCCAGGCGGTGCTGGGTCTGCAACCCGCGGGCGCCGAGCAGGTCCCACCCGGCGAAGAACACCGCGGCGGCGACCGCCAGCGCGGCGGCGAAGGCCAGGGCCAGGACGAGGCCGACGTTCCACAGACGCAGCCCGCGCCGCTCCCGGCGGCATATCAGATTGGGGGTCACACCGCAGGATCACTCACAACGGCAGCCGGGCGCAGGTCTCCGCCCGATACAGAGTCCGGCCCCCGCGGTGTTCCGGCCGAGAGCAGACGCGTTCGCGTCAACTGCCCGGCAACGTCAGCCGATGACCGCTCGGAGTTCCTGCAACCGGCCCGCGCATCGCGCTGTGCGACGAGGCGGCCTCCTGACCGCCCCGCCGAAAGCGGAACACGAGCAGTGGCTCACACACTGGTTCATCGTGCCCCGCTGGGCCGAGCACCCCCCGCTAGTGCTTTGACCGGGGTGGTTCGCCGGTTTGGTCTGTCCACAGCGCGGGGCTTCGGTGACGACCGTCGTCGTAGGGTCGTGTGGTGAAGAGCTACAGCAGGGAAGATCAGCGCATCATGGCCCTGTGGGCCGCAAATTGTGCCGAGCGCGTGCTCCCGCTCTTCGAGCGTGCACGCCCGGAGGATGGACGGCCCCGACATGCCATCCAAGCCTGCCGTGAATGGGGTGAAACGGGCGTCTTCAGGATGGCGGACATCCGCCGAGCCTCCCTCGACGCTCACGCAGCGGCGCGGACCGCGAAGGCGGACGATGACGGGGCCTGCTTCGCCGCTCGTGCAGCAGGGCAAGCGGTGGCGACGGCGCACGTGCCACAACATGCGTTCGGTGGTTCCTACTACGCACTCAAAGCTCTTGCCGCGTCAGATCGCGAGCATGCCGAAACTGTCGTGGCCGCGGAACGCGAGTGGCAAGCGCAAAAGCTCCCTGAAGATCTGAAGCAGGAGTTCCGCATACGAGTGGTCATCGAAACGCGACGAACCGGCATTTTCGTCAGAGTCAGGAAGGACGGAGACTTCTAACGCCGTGACCGCGTGGGGTTCGCCGCGGTGGTCAAGCGACTGCGAGAAGGGGGTGTCCACCCCAGCGGATACCCTTCTCGCTTCGGATGCTGGCACGTTCCTTGCGCTGAGCGGCCAGGACGTCGGGATGGCGGGCATTGGCGTTGCGCCAGCGCAGGTAGGCGTGCAGGGCTCGGGTCTGCACGGCGTGGTTCGGTCGGTTCGAGTTGGCGATGGTGAACTGCCGCAGCGGTCCGCAGCGCGCCTCGATCGGGTTGGCCCAAGACGCGTAGGTCGGGGTGAAACACAGTTCGACCCGGTGCTTCTTCGCCCAGGCCCGGATCTCCTCGCCCATGTAGGCGGACGGGTTCTCCAAGATCACGTAGGTCGGGGCGCCGTCCTAGGAACCTACCCGGCACCGGACTCCCAGTTGATCCGCCTGGGAGGTAATCCCGCTTTGGCACGCCAGTGGTCGGCGTTGTGAGGATCGGCCAGCCAGCCGGTCAGGCGTTCAGCGCCGGCACGGAATGCATCAGGCAACGAAGCCTCCTCGCCGACCACGATCCTCAGGGCGTCGACGTCATGGGAGGCGTGGTCGGTCTCGCACCAGCAGGCCACATTCACCGCCGCATCGACCGCGAGCTGGCCCAGGTCGGTCCACACCACTTGAAGCAAAAACTCCATCTGGTCGCCTCCCTCGGCGTGCTCGATGACATCCAGCCCAAGCACGATCGGCGTCCCCCTCTGTATCTGTGTGCCGGGGAAGGCGGCATGCTCCAGGGCCCACTCCCAATCCGACGTAGTTCTACCTGCACGAGCCGTGTTAACCGTGCGGCCTCCTGATTCAAGGAGTCCGCATCCGCAGGCGTCAGGAGAGGAAAGAGTCCGGTCAAAGGGACGTCGTAGGCACCTCGCATCATGAGGTGATCATCCCTGTCTCCGGCTCGTACCACGAGCCCTTCTCAGCTCCCGCAGAGGAGAGCTTGACCAGGGCGAAGAGCGTCTTGGACTCGATGCGCCGCTCCGGCTTCAGCTCCCGGGCGCCGAGCAGATCCCACGCGGCCAAGAACACGGCGGCGGCCACCATGACCGCGAAGACAAAGGCCGGGGCCAGGACCAGGCCGACCGGCCACAAGCGCAGACCCGGCCTCTCTCGGCGGCGTATCGGAGAGCGCATCACGACCCGTACGGGGAATCCATCTCCTGCTCGATCCGGTCCATCCTGTCCTCGGCCTCCTGCGCCTGACACCCCGCGAAGAGCAGTAGCGCAGCCCACGCGAAGAAAAACACGCGTAACCCCGTCACCGCGGCGTCAGAGAGCTCACGGGCCGCCCGGTTGCGGAACCACCTCGCGGTGAACCGCCGCCACAACTTGCGCTGATCAGCCAGGCCGAGGGCGACGAACACGACCGCCAGGATGATGGCAAGAATCAGTCCGAAGGTCATTGCGAAGTCCCCCACCAGTCCCGGGCCGAAGCAGTACCCGACCCGCCGATGCTAGCGGCCTGGGTGTGCGCCGGTTACTGCGGGAAACACGACAGCTCCGGTCTGCCTGGCAGCGGTCAGCGGGAGGGATGTAGAGAGCAACCGCAGCAGGGAGACTTGACACTGACCCGGGCGGAAGATACTTGATGAGCCAGCCTCCGAGACCCGAGAGCGACGGCCCCGTTAGTACCAGCACTCCCACTTGTCCGGGAACTCTCTACGGTGAGCATGATCAGCTTCCGCGTGCGAGGACCTCCCCGCGGGCGCGGGTACTGGAGCTGTGGGGGCTCAGGTGAACCGTGAAGGACATCCGCACCGCACGGCGAAATCCGGCGTCATACCTGGAGTTTCCGCGGACCGTGTACGGCTCGGCTCATTGCGTCCTCGGTCCGGTGACAGCGACTGCTGAGGGGACGGTGGGCGTGCCGAGACTTGAGCAGCGTATGGAGGATTTGGAGACGTGGCGGCGCGGGTTGCGAGCTGAACTCGGTGGACGCGAGAACAAGGTGCGGCGCGTCTGACGGAGCAGTTCCAAGGCGCCCCGAAGGCTGCCGATCAGACCACCGACGACCAGTTTGCGAAGCTGCGCTCGTACATCAGTGCTTCTCGGCAGTCCATCTGAGAAAGCTACCGGGGTCCGATCACCCTCGGCGTCGGTGCCGCGGTCGACCTGGTAGCCCACATCTTTTCAACGTCTGACCGTCAATCAGTTGTTCTCCCGCTGCCTGGCAGCCGCAAGCCTTTTGCTGCGGGCTCAGGCGCTGCTGCGCACGCCGCCTGCCCGGTGCGAGATGTGAGCGCCGGTGCCCCGATAACTTCCGTCGGCGATGGCCCGAGCCTCACGGCAGGCCCGGTCGATGCCGGACTCCGTGAGCGCCCGGCAGTCGTACGGAGAGCAAGTTTCACCGCAAAGTCCGTGCGAGGGTTGAGCGCGCGCGGTACCGGCTGAAGAACTGGAAAGTTCTGCGGGACTGTCGGCTCAAGGGCGACGGTGTCCACCGGGCGATGCTCGGCGTCGTCCGTCTGCGCAACCTCGCCCTGACCGGATAGCTCACGCCGCAACGGGGCGGCCCGCAGGCGGAAGGCACGCCTGCCTTGTATACAGCGTCGATCAGCGCCATCTTCCGGGGGGCATCCGCGATGTGCGTACCCATGCGGTTCATGACATAGCCGATGCTGATGCCCGCTTCGGGGTCGGCCAGCCCGAAGGAACCGCCGAAGCCGTCGTGGCCGGCGGCCCGCGGGTTGGGGCCGTACGAGCCGTTCCGGCCGCTCAGCCAGAGACCGAGACCGATCTCGGTGTCGTGCTTGAAAGCGGCGCCCAGAACCAGGTCCCGGCAGCTGCCCTGGCCTTCGCGTACGCGTTCCACGGCCTGCGCCGACAACACCTGCGGGCCGTCCGAGCGTCCCTGGCCGGTGAAGAGCGCGTACAGCGCGGCGACTCCTCGGGCCGTCCCATGGCCAGCCGCGGCGGGAATCTCGGCAGCACGCCACTCGGGAGTGTTCGCGTCGGCGGCTCCGGTGAGTGGGTTGGCCAGGGCGGCGAGAGCAACCGGCTGCAACTGGCTGAAGGCGGCATCCTGTTCACTGCCGACCGTGGCCGGCGGGTGGACCAGCTCGGCGGCGCGCCGGCCTTCGTTCTCCGGAAGGCGAATGGAGAAGTCGATGCCGAGCGGTCCAGTGACCTCCTGGTGCAGGAACGTGGACGGAAGCTGTCCGGTGATGCGCCGTACGACCTCGCCAACCAGGAAGCCGTAGGTCAGTGCGTGGTAGCCGGAGCGGGTGCCCGGCTGCCACCAGGGTTCGGTGGCCGCGAGGCGTGCAGTGGTCAACTCCCAGTCGTACAGCTCGGCCAACGTATGCGGTTCTCGCAGCCCGGCCAGGCCCGCGCGGCGCGAGAGCAGATGATGTACGCGAATGTTCTCCTTGCCTGCTGCGGCGAATTCGGGCCAGTAGGCGGCGACCGGCGCGTCCAGGTCGAGCAGACCCCGGTCGACCAGCAAATGCGCGCACAGCGCCGTGGCCCCCTTGGTCGTCGACCACACGTTGACGAGGGTCTCCCGCTCCCACAGGCGGCTGCGCGCGGCGTCGGCCCAGCCGCCCCACAGGTCGACGACGGGCTCCCCGTCGAGCAGGACGGTTACGGCGGCTCCCAGTTCACCGCGCTCGCGGAAGTTGTCCGCAAAAGCGGCCCGGACGCCTTCGAAGCGGGCGTCGCAGTGCCCGTCGAGACCCGGGACCTGCGCCGTCACCTGCGTCGGCGCAACGCCAACGTCCGCACCTCAATGTCCTCGCCGCACAACGCAAGGAACGCGCCGGCATCCGCGGCGAGAAGGGCAGCCGCTGGGGCGGCAGACCAGCTCTCGCGGCACGATCAAGAACGGTTCACGCCTTCCTCGCTAAAGGCGTCGTGCCGCGACAACCGCTGAACTGGCTGGTGTTGTGAGTACTTCAGTGGCCTCCAGGGCGGGATGAGTGAGGTAGAACAGGCGGAGCTCATCCACTTCGCCGCCGAAACGAGGCGGCCAGTGGGGCGATGGGGTGAAGTCGTCCAGGATGAGAAGGCCCCCGGGAGCAAGCAGCTCGACGACGCCTTCGGGGTCGTCACGCTTGCCTCCGCCGTCGCAGAAGAAGACATCGAAGGGGGCATGCCGCTCAAGCAGCCGCCAGTCGCCGCTGAGCACGCTGACGCGGTCGTCGTCCGCGAAGACATCAGCCGCTCGACGGGCCAACTCCTCGTCACGCTCTACGGTGACCAGGCGAGCACCAGCGCCCAGCCCGCTGTGCAACCAGGCGGTACCCACGCCCGAACCGGTGCCGCTCTCCGCGATGACTCCGTCGGGTTTCGCAGCGGCGGCCAGCCTGAGAAACCTGCCCACCTCGGCGATGCAGCTCTTCTTGAAACCCGCCTCGGAGGCCACACGCTCCGCAGCCACCACGCGAGGCGGGACCACACGCTCTGCCATGATCACGAATCTCCCTTCGTCGTGAACATGACGCTATAGCCCAACAGAGGCGTCCGTGCGGAGTTTGGCCTCCCCCAGGCCCGGCAGGCCTTCCCGGTCAGAGCAGTAGACGCTGTAGCCGGAGTCGTGCCGCCAATCCCAATCCAAGCGGTGGAACCCGTCCTGCTCCGCGCCGCGCCGCGCCGACGTGACCGTCCTGCCGGATTGGATCCACCAGGTCATGGGGAACGTCTCTGTCCCGTCACCAGCAGGACGACGGGACACAGGCGGGCTGCTCAGCCTGCGAGCTCGTACTCCACCATCTCCTTGCCCCACCCGGCGGCACAGCACCGACACCGTCCGCGGCGCTGGCGCACCCGGGTCCTGACCCGCCGCGCGCGCAAATTCGCGTAGAAGTGCTAGCCCCCCCCCGCTTGGCTGTGTCAGTGTCTGCGGATGCCGTTTCGCGATGAGTTCGGGGAGTCGTTGAGCTCGGTTCTTCCTGATCAATGTCGTCGAGAAGTGACGTCAGCGAACGCTGGGGCGGCAGTGGCGTAGTTCGGGGGCTGGCCTGCCGGTCAGGAGTTCGTCTGCGGTGAGCCGTCCGACGGTGGGTGCCAGGCTGATGGCGGAGTGCATGACGGCGACGTAGACGGATCGATCGTGTGTCGCGTAGCCGATGATGGGGCCGTGCGCGGGCATGGGGCGTTGGCCGGTGCCGTAGCCCAGCAGGCGGCACTGGTCGCTTCCTTGGAAGGCCGCCTTCAGGTGTCGGAACGCGTCTTGAGCGGCCTGCTCAAGTGCTGCTGTGCCTTCAACATGCGGCACGACCAACAAGAGGTCGCCGTCCCGAACTTCTCGGACCTCGAAGTCAGGTCTGGCCACGATGGTCTTGACCAGGCCGGGCGGTGCCGTGACCCGCGCGAGGGTGGCCGGTGAGGCGGCAATGGCCAGGTCGGCCGTCAGCGGCTCGCAGAGCTTGGGAATGTTTGTTCCGGCAGTGAGTACGACGGTTGCGGCGGCGTGGAATCCGGTCGGCGTCAGTACTCCCTGGACGCGTCCGTTGGTCATCTGCAAGGAGGTGACCGCGGTGTTGTGGAGGACGGTTGCTCCGTGGGCCGCGGCGGCTGCCACGAGTGCGTGGGCCAGGGCTGTTGGGTCGACGCCTGCGTCGCTGGGGGTATGGATGGCCTGGTCGGGTGGGTGTCGGAGGTTGGGCTCCAGGGCTGCGATGTCACTTCGTCCGATGCGGAACTGGCCTGGCCCTGGCCGTGAGTCCTGCGCCGGTGTGCCGGCCCAGGACAGTGAGCCGGTCCGGCGGACGGCGATATGGGGCAGTTCGTTCTCCAGGCGTCGGTAGTCCGCCAGGACGTACTCACGAAGGTCCTGCGCTCCACCCGGCCAGTGGCGTCCCCAGCTGCCGATCCAGGCGAAGGAGCTTCCCGTCACCCCGGTGGCCGGTGCAGGTCCTTGCTCGAGCAAGGTGACCGGGGCGCCCCGACGTGCCAGGTGGTAGGCCACTGAGGAGCCGACGATTCCCGCACCGACAACAACAACGGCTGACATGAGGTCCTTCTCGATAGCCAACGACCATTCAGGCTGCTGCTGCAGCCGTAGAGACACAGTCCGGTCGCCGCTGGCATGACGCAACGGGATTTACTGCGACGGATCGTGTTCAGCCGGCTCCGGCTCGTTCAGCCTGAGCTTTGGTGTGGGCGAGGCGGTAGGAGCCGGTGCCGGTCTCGATGATGGCGCCGTTGAAGGCGGGCCGGTCGACGATGGCCGCGCAGAGTCGTCTGCGCACTGACCGTCGGTGGGCCCGGCCTCCGATCGTACGAGGGGGCCTGCTCAGGCCCGTCTCAGAAGGCAGGACGGGTTCTCACCGCACCACGACGTTGTCCGCAGCCGAAGTCGACGGTCCTGTGGTGGTGTTGCCGTAGTACGCCCAGCGCCACGCGCCCGTCTTGGATACCTTCACGGTCGTCTTGAGAGCACCCGAGTCATTGGCGTGCACCTTCTTCACCGTGGTGTAGGAGGTGGCTCCGCTGGCCTTGAACTGCAGGCTCACCAGGCGGCTTCCGTAGGAGGCGTACTTCTTCGTCTCCCAGTTGGCCCGCGTCACCTTGCCGGTCACGG
The DNA here is from genome assembly GCF_044903205.1 of Streptomyces sp. NPDC029674. Taxonomy (NCBI): domain Bacteria; kingdom Bacillati; phylum Actinomycetota; class Actinomycetes; order Kitasatosporales; family Streptomycetaceae; genus Streptomyces; species Streptomyces sp. NPDC029674. The sequence goes on along the minus strand of NZ_JBJDPY010000013.1, from coordinate 241,142 downwards.
TGATGGTCCGGCCCTCGGCCACCGGCTCGGGCGCGGCGTTCACACTCAGACGGGAGTTGCGCTTGACGTAGGCGGTCATGCCCTTGTCGTCCGTGTCACCGCCGCCGCCCTTGAAGGACACCTCGGCCGCGATCTTCCAGGCTCCGGCCTCGCTGTTACGCATGTCCCACACGCTGGGGTCGAAGTACATCGTCTCGTTGAAGTCGCAGACGCCCGAGCTCACCTCGTGGCAGTCGCTCGTTTCGATCGCGTGCCACAGCCGGTCACCCGTATTGCCGCGGTACAAGAACACCGCCGGCCACTTCCACTTGTGAGTGGTCGCCATACGGAAGGAGGTGGGCACCGCGACCTCCTTGTCCACCCCGATCACGATCGGCTTGCCGCCGTTCACCTGGACGCGGGTGAAGGAGACCCCGCCCTCGGCCGCCCCGGCCGGCACCGCGGCCACGCCCGTGAACACCGCCGCCGCGCCACCGGCCACGACAGCTCTCCAGACTTTCTTGCCCACCTGATCTCCGATCTCTGTCATCTCTGTATTTCTGTGTCTCTGTGTCTCTGTGCCGAAAGGCGCCGGAGAGCCCTCCTCCGGCGCCTTTCAGACAGCCAAGGTCCGTACGGGGTTGTGCACCCGTGGATCACGATCAGGCATCACAGGGTCTTCGCCTACGCGGTCGCGGTCACTGGGGCGAGCGCGTGGCCGCCGCCTGGACCGGCGTCAACGTCACGTAACCTCCCCGCCCGGTCACATAGGGGGCGGCGTCCGGATACGGACAGCGCCCCCTGTCGCGTGCACCGCATCAACACCCCGTCTCCGGGGCGCGCTACGGCGCCGGTTGTACGTGGCCTTCGCGTCAACGCAGGCGGTAGGCGTGAGGTCAACCCGTTGCTGGATTCGCGGGCGCCGCCCCCTTGTTAGCGTCCGGCGCAGTACCTCTATCGACCTGATGAAGGAGGAACCATGCCTGTACGTGGAGCTATGCCTGTACACAGAACATCGCGCCTCTTGGCACACCTCGTGGCTGTGCTGGTGGTCGTGGTGGCCATGCTGGCGGCGGGCGGGGCGGCGGCCGCTTCGGCGTCGTCCGGCAGCGTCTCCGCGGACGAGGCCGCGGCAAGCGCCGCCGCGATCCCGCCCCGGGATGACACGGTCAATGAGCCGGTCTATTTCCTCAAGGGCTACCTGGGTGTCTCCTCGGACGCGCCCGGCAGCGACTGCCTGGACGGCTGGCGTCCGGCTCGCGACCTCTTCAAGAGCGAGGGCTGGTCAGGGCCCCTGCACATGGTCGGCTACTACCAGGGCGACGTGAACTGCGACGTCAGGATCGCCACGGGCGACAAGAACCTCCCCATCAAGGAACTGGGGAAGCGGCTCGCCTGGGACATCTACAACCGCTACTCCAAGAACGGCCAGTCCGTCGACCTCATCGGCCACTCCATGGGCGGTCTGGTCGCCCGAGCGGCCCTCACCGGAGTCGAGCAGAAGCTGGCCGACTGGCCGCCCTACCTCTACGTCGAGGACGCGGTCACCATCGTCACTCCGCACGACGGCCTGAGGCTCGCGTACCTCTGCTGGCCGGTCGAGCGCACTCAGCAGTGCCGGGACATGCGGCCGGGGTCCGACTTCCTCGACTGGACGGGCGACAACCCTCAGTCGACGCAAGGAACTGACTGGACCCTGATCGGCTCGGCCGACGACCTCGCCGTCCTCGGGTCCGCCATCGGCATGGAGGGAGCGGATCACCGGGTGATGTATTACCGGGGCAACGGCTGGAAGCACGCCGACATCAACGAGAAGACCACCGGCACTTACGAGATGCAGTACCGGAATGAGCCCGGCGACGGGCTGTGGCACTACGACGCGGACGGTGCGGCTCCGGCCCGCGTCGCGATGAATGCGGCCCACTGGGCGCGGAACTGGTAGGCCGAGAGACCGAGGGCCGGGCACACCGAGGTCCGGTGTACCCGGCCGTGGGCGATCGGCTGTCTTCCAAGATTCCCTATCGGCCCAGGGGTTGCCTGTGCCGGAATCCTGACGGGGTGGACGGCGGGGAGGTCGGGAAGAAGTGGACGAGTCCGAACGGTTGGACACCGTCTCGCGCTGGGGGCCAGGTGAGGGATCGCGGTGGGCGTCGCCGGCGCGGCGGTCTTCAGCTGGTTCATGGCGGGCGCATTCCTGTCCAGGAGCGGCACCGCCGATGTGGCCCCGCACGGCCCACCGGACCGACCCGCGGCACGACGTGCGCAATGAGGCCGAGTGCAAGGTAACGGCTGGGACTGTGAGCAGCCGTAACCGCACCCGCACGGCGCTGCTGACAGTGCTGTCGTTCGTGCTGATCGTCCTGGCCAGTGGCGTGGTGAGCATCTGGTTCCACCGTGGCGAGGAGTCCGAACGCCGCGCTCGGGTCGTTCCAGGCGGCCAGGCGCCCCCAGCACGTCATCCCCGAAGTTTTTCAACTCGCCGACCACTAATCGCGAACCCTGCAGCTCCTGCCTTCCTATGATGCGAACCGCTTTCCGCAGTAAGACTAGCGGAGTTGTCCCGGTTTACTACATCACGCAGTATCCCCGTTCCAATCCCACGGAGATGTATAACTGGTGGGCCTGACTTCCCTTCTGGTGTGCTCTGTGGGGCGAGGTCTTCAGCACCCATCGCGGCCCCGTGGTCATGGCTCTGACCGAAGAAGCCGCACGGACCGACGAGATCGTTCTCGATCTCACCGACGTCCACTTCGTCTCGAACAGCGTCCTGACCTTCCTCACCGTCCTGGCCCGCCGTCTCGTCCCGCCCCCGCACCCTCTACAGCCGCGGGGGCGCCCGCTTCAGCAGCCTGCCTTTGCCCCTGCCTTGCGCCCCAACGGCCACCGCTGCGCCCGCGCATTCCGCGGAGGACGAGGTTCAGAGGCGGGCTCTCACCGGATGCGTCCCGGCTCGGAGATCTGCGCTGCCGGTAAAGCTGCGGGGACATCGGGGGTGAAGGGGGTAGGCATGGATGAATTCCTTGAGGCGCTCCATGGCGTCGGCGCGGCGTGCGGCCAGGAGCCGAGCTGATGCCGCTGCTGTTCCTGGCCTTCGAGGCGACTTTCACCACGGGCACCGAGGTGGTCGTGGACGGCGCGGCCTCGCCCAGGGAGATCGTCCCGGCCCGCGGCTCGCTCTCTTCCCGCCTCGCCTGGCACTGCTACGCGCCGGGCAGAGTGTCGCCGGGCGCGTGCGGGGAGGCGCGTACTCGTACCACCACCAGGCCCTCCGCACCCCGTGCTGCCTGCCGTGCCCCCCCTCCGCGGGGCCATGACCCGTGGCGCCATGGCGCGTCAGACCCGCAGCGACTCCGCCTCCCGGACCGGGTCCGATGCCGCGCCCCGCTCGAACGCCTCCGTGAAGTCCGCCTCCTCAAGTACCGCGCGCACGGCGGCCGTCACCCGGTCCACGTCGCCGCGCTCCTCCGCCGGCAGCGGTGCGCCCACCGAGGCGCGGGCCGCGGCCGCCGCCCCGAGCAGCCGTGCGGCCCGGCCGGCGTGCCCGGCCAGTGCCTGCGCCCCCGCGAGTCCCTCCGCCGCCAGGGCGACGGCCCGCGGATCGCCGGTGTCGCGGGCCGCGGCGAGGCCCTCCAGATGCAGGGACAGCGCGGCCACGGCGTCCCCGCGCAGCTCGGCGACGAAGCCGAGTTCGGCCAGAATCAGGGCCGCCCCGTACTCCGCGTCGAACTGCCTGTTCCACGCCAGCCAGGGGCGCAGGTACGACTCGGCGGCGTCGAGCCGTCCCTGCCGCCGCGCGGCGAGGGCGAGGCCGAGCTCGGCGAACTCCTCGGCGGGCTTGTCGCCCTGTTCGACCGCGAGCCGCCTGCCGCGCTCGTGGAACTCGTCGGCGCGGGCGTAATCCCCGGTCAGCAGGGCGATCCGGCCGAGGTCGGACCAGCGCATCGACGCGTCGGTCCACAGCCCCAGCTCCTCGGCGACGCGCAGCCCTCGCTCGTGCAGCCGGGCGGCTTCCTGGTAGTCGCCCTCGATCTCCGCGAGCCGCCCGAGCACCGCCATCGCCTGCAGCCCGCCCCACCCGTCGCCGGTCTCGTGGAACAGCGCGAGGCTCTCCTCGCCGGCGCTGCGGGAAGCCGTCAGGTCCCCGCACACGTACGTCTGCATGCCTCGTGTGCTCAGTCCCGCGGCGATGCCCCAGGGGTCACCCAGAGCACGGGACTCCGTGAGCACCCGGTTGACGAGTTCCTCGCTCACCGCGAAGTCCCCGAACCGGGTGACCGCCAACCCGAGGAACCAGCCGGCCCTGGTCCGCTCGTGCGGGTCGCGGATGTCCTCGTACAGTTCGAGAACCGCCCCGCTGCGGCGCGCGGAGTCGTCCGGGGCGCCGGACAGCAGGCCCGTCCCGGCCCGCCAGGCCGCGGTCACCGCGCGGCCCGGGTCGCCTTCAGCCGTCGGCTGCGCCTCGCCCGGCAGGTCGAGGGCCACGGTCAGCCGGCGCTGGGCCTCGGTGAGACGGCCGCGCAGGAACCAGTACCAGACCATGGCGTGCGCCAGGCCCCGCATCAGGCCGCCGTCGCCGTCCGTGGCGGCCGCGTCGAGCGCGCTGCGGATGTTGGCGGTCTCCGCGTCCAGGCGCCGCAGCCACTGCCGCTGGTCACCGCCGCGCAGGAAGGAGTCGGCCCGCTCGGCGAAGGCTGCGTAGTAGTGCGCGTGGGTGCGCCGCACCCGCTCGTACTCGGTGGCGCGCAGCCGTTCGAGGCAGTACGCGGAGACCGATTCGAGGAGCCGGTACCGAAGCCCGTCGGCTTCGTGGTCGGCCAGGACGAGGGAGCGGTCCACCAGGCAGGTCAGCAGATCCAGGACCTCGGCGGGCTTCACTCCGTCGCCTGTGCAGACGGCCTCGGCGGCGTCCAGCGTGCAGCCGTCGGAGTGGATGGCGAGCCGGCGCAGGACCGTCTGCTCGGCCGCGGTGAGCAGCTCCCAGCTCCAGTCGATCATCGCCCGCAGTGTCTGCTGCCGTGCGGGTGTGCCCCGGTGGCCGCCGGTGAGGAGCTTGAACCGGTCGTCCAGGCGCTCCGCGAGCTCGCGCACTCCGAGGACGCGTACCCGTGCGGACGCCAGTTCCAGGGCGAGCGGGATTCCGTCGAGACGGCGGCAGATCGAGGCCACCGCCCGGGCGTTGGCGTCGGTCAGCTCGAAATCGGGCGAGGCGGCCGCGGCCCGGTCGAGGAACAGCCGTACCGCGCTGGAGCGCCGCAGCACCGCCGGGTCGGCCGAATCCTCGGGCAGGTCGAGCGGCCGCACCGGCCACAGCTGCTCGCCCGCGATGTCGAGGGGCTCCTGGCTGGTGGCGAGGACGCGGACGCCCGGTGCGCCGCGCAGCACCGCCTGCACGAGCCCCGCGGCCGCCTCGATGACGTGCTCGCAGTTGTCGAGGACCAGGAGCAGGCGACGGCCGCGCAGGGCGTCGGTGAGGCGGTCGAGCAGCGTACGCGGCAGGCCGCTCGGCAGCGGACCGGGGCCGGTGTCGTCCCGGATTCCGAGCGTCGCGGCCACGATCTCGGCGAGGTCGTCGCCCGCGGCCGCCCCGGATGCGGCGGGCAAGGTCTGTGAGGCCAGTTCCACCAGCCAGACGCCGTCCGCGTACGTCTCGGACAGACGGGTCGCCACCTCCACCGCGAGGCGGGACTTGCCGACCCCGCCGGGCCCGGTCAAGGTCACCAGGCGGCCGGAGTCCACCAGGTCGCGCACCGCGTCCACGGAGTGGGAGCGGCCGATCAGGTCGGTGACCGGGGTGGGCAGGTTGGTGCGTGGCCGCGGTGTGGCCGAGGGCGCGGGTGCGGCCCGCAGGGCGGGGTCCTGCCGCAGGATCTCCTGTTGCAGGGCGGCCAGTTCGGGCGCCGGTTCGAGGCCCAGGTCCTCGTCGAGGCGGCGGCGCAGGTCCTGGTAGCTGTCCAGGGCCTCGCTGGCGCGGCCCGCCCCGTACAGGGCGCGCATATGGGCGCCGCGCAGTCGTTCTCGCAGAGGGTGACGTCTCGTCAGTTCGCCCAGCTCGGGCGCCAGTTGGCTGTGCTCACCCAATTCGAGGCGGGCTTCCGCCTGTTCCTCCAGGGCGAGCAGCCGCTGTTCCTCGAGCCGGGTGAGGGCTTCGCGGGCGAACTGTTCATCCTGGAAGCCGGCGAAGGCGGGGCCGCGCCACAGCCCGAGTGCCTCGGTGAACAGCTCGGCCCGCTCCCGGGGGTCCGCGACCGTACGCGCCCGGGCGGTGAGTGCGGTGAAGCGGCCGGCGTCCACCGCGTCGTCCGCCACCTCCAGGACGTACCCGCGGGCCCGGTACGTCAGGAGGCCGGGGCCTCCGGCCCGGGTGAGCACCTTCCGTAATCGCGACACCAGGGTCTGCAGTGCGCCCGTGGCGTTGGCGGGCGGCGCGTCACCCCACAGCTCGTCGATCAGGCGGTCGGCGGAGACCACCTGCCCCGGTGCCGTCAGCAGGGCCGCGAGCAACGAGCGCACCTTGGCCTCCGGCACCCCTACCAGTTCACCGTCCGCCGACCAGATGGCCGGCGGACCCAGTACCCCGAAGCGCATGGGATCAAGGTAGCCGCCCCGTGGTCGTCGCGGGGTGTGTCAGTGCACCGCAAGCGGACCGACAGTCGACCGCAAGCCGTTGCCCGCACTCTGCTTGCACCGGGGAAAACCGGCGTGACAAGCACCTTCCACGCAGTCTTGACAGGGAGTCATCATGAGCAAGTTCGCAGGCAAGAAGGCCGTCGTCACCGGCGGCACCCACGGTATGGGCCTGGCCATCGTCAAGGCGCTCCTGGACGGCGGGGCGGAGATAGTCCTCACAGGTCGCAACGAGAAGAACATCGAGGAGGCACGGACGGAGCTGAAGTCGGACTCCGCGCACGTCGTCCGCTCCGACGCCGCGAGCATGGCCGACATCCGGGCCCTCGCGGACACGGTTCAAGAGAAGCTCGGCCAGGTCGACTACCTCTTCGTCAATCACGGCATCGCGGAGGTACAGACCCTCGACGAGGTCACCGAGGAAGTCTGGGACCGGGCCTTCGCGGTGAACACCAAGGGAGCCTTCTTCACCGTGCAGAGCCTGTCGCCGCTCCTCAACGACGGCGGCGCGATCGTCTTCACCACGGTCGCCAACGACCTGATCTTCCCCGGTCTCAGCGCCTACTCCGGTTCGAAGGAGGCAGTACGCGCGGTCGCCCATGTCCTCGCGGCCGAGTTCCTGCCCCGCCAGATCCGCGTGAACCTCGTGGCTCCCGGCTACATCAAGACTCCCACCATGGGCGTCGTCGGGCTGACCGAGAAGGAACGCCGCGAGTTCGAGGAGCAGGGCAGCCAGACCACCCCGCTCAAGCGCAACGGCACGGTCGAAGAGGTCGCCGCGGCCGCCTTGTTCCTCGCCGCGGACGCCACCTTCAGCACCAACGTCGAGTTCCCGGTCGACGGCGGCTTCGCGCAGGGCCTCAGCGGCGCCCACTGATCCTGTGGATGCTGGCTTCCACTCCCATTCACCGGGACCGGATGGGCAGCCGGGCAGGGGCGGGTATCCCTCGGGGACGTCGAAGAAGACGAACCGGCGAGGGATCCCCGCCCCTCCCCGAGCGCCCGGCTCACCAGGCGACGACTGCTCGACCACTTGCCCGCGCCGAGCGCGGCCGGCCCGCCGTCGAGGGAGCAAGTCGGATCGAGCTGACGCGGAGGCCGCCGCGCGTGCCGTGCTGAGCGGTGGCGCAGGCGACACGATTCACGTTACGGATTCTGGCTGAGCGAATCGAGTAACTGAGGGTGCAGGCCCAAGTGCTGGTATGGGCAAGCCCGGTTGAGTACTCGTCCGGGAACAGGCGGCATGGCCGGTGCAGTCGCGCGGGCAGTAGCTCGGCGCCGAGGATGGTGCCCAGGCCGGACATGCTCGTGATCGACGAGCTACGGCGCCTGCGTGCCTGTTCAGAGTTCCTGCCGGTGTGTGGGGTGGGGGAAGATGCGGTGGCCTTGTGCGTCGAAGAGCATCAGGGCCCGGATGTCGACGAGGAGGAGTATGCGGTCACCGCGTTGGTAGTTGGCTTCTTGCCGGGCGCGCAGGACGAGTTCGCCGGCCCCGTAGTGCTCGGGCAGAAGAGGCGCGGTGGGGAGGCGGGCACGGGCCTGCGTGGGAGGGCGCGGCGGAGTCCTCCGATCGTGCTGTGGAGCGCTCGGGCCAGGGAGTTGGTGGTCTGAGGTTCATCAGGTGCGGCCTCTGGGCGGGGCACATCTGTCGGTCGGGCGCCGACTGTGACGTGGAGCAGGTCTTCGTGGCCCTGGTATTCGACGTGGTGCACGAGGGCGGTCAGGGGGCGTTCGTACGGGGTGGGGGTCGTGTTGATGTGAGGGGTGTCCACAAAGGCGTTGGCCGGCAGTTCGCAGAGTTCGTTCGGGGTGCCGATCTGCTGTAGGGCGCCGTCGCGCAGGACGGCGACGCGGTCGCCCAGGGCCATGGCTTCGGCATGGCCCTGGGTGACGTAGACGGTGGTGGCGCCGGTGCGGCGCACCACCAGGGGGATCTCGGTGCGCAGTCGCACGCGCAGGCGTGCGTCGAGGCTGGAGAGCGGTTCGTCCATGAGGAAGACGGAAGGGCGGCGGATGACGGCGCGGTCCATGGCGACGCGTTGGCGTTCTCCGCCGGACAGCTGGGCGGCGGTGCGGGTGAGCAGGGAGCGGATGCCGAGCAGGTCGGCGACGGCGTTCACGGCCTGGGTGGTGGTGTGCTGGTCGTCGCCGCGGGCGGTAAGGGGAAAGGCGATGTTTTCGGCTGCGGTCATGGCGGGGTGGAGGGCGAAGTTCTGCAAGACCATGGCCACGTCGCGTTCGCCGGCAGGCAGGTCGTCGGCCGGCTGCTGATCGAGGAGGAGTCGGCCGCTGGTGATGCTCTCGGGTCCGGCAATCATGCGAAGCAGGGTGGATTTCCCGCAGCCGGAGGGCCGAGGAGGGCGAGAAACTCGCCTGCGTCCAGGTGCAGGGAGACGTCGTGCACGGCCCGGTGGCCGCTGGGGTAGGTCTTGGTGAGGTGGTGCAGGGTGATGGTGCTGCCCACGGTTGTTCTCCTGAGGTTCCGTGCGGTGACTCGTGGGTGGGACAGGTCCTTCACCGGTCGAGTTCGTCCACGGTGACGGTGAGGCCGGCGGCGACCAGGACCAGGTTCTTCAGGACGTACTGGCCCTCCAAGGTGGGGGCCGCTTGGTGCCACATGACCTCCGGCAGCAGAAGCAGTGAGGCGAAGACGCGGGCCATGTGCGCGTAGAAGAGTGCTTACTGGCTCCAACAAAAGCTGCTGATCATGAGACGGTCGGTCCTTTTCCTCATAGGTCTGGGTATGGGGACCCGTCAGTGGCAGCCGTGGATCGTGTCAGATGAACTGCGGGCCGACGCCGAACCGGGTTGGGCCCGGTGCGTTCGACAGCAGGAGCGAGACGTCCGCGTAGCCGTGTACATGGGCTCCGTCGATGGCGGTCTGTGCCAGCGGGTACGAGGTGTCGCGCAGCCCGAGGGGGGGGCGAAGATGCGGCATTCGAGGTTGCTGCGCAGGTCGCGGCCGGTGACCCGTTCGACGATCAGGTCGAGCAATAGGTAGTTGGTGTTGGAGTACCAGAACCGTGCCCTGCGTGCCCGGAAGAAGCCCCGCGGGGTCGCTTCTGTCCTGCTGCTAGATTCCTTCTGGTGAGCGAGCAACTCCCCAGCGGTGGCATCGAGCTGTCGCCCGCCGAAATCGATGCCCTGGACGCCAGGTGGTCGTCCTGCTGGACCCCGGAGGAGGTTGCACAGCGCCTGGCCGGGGTCGCCGCGCCGTGGTGCGTCGCCGCCGGCTGGGCGCTGGATCTATTTCGCGGTACGCAGACGCGCGAGCACGGGGACATCGAGATCGCGGTCCCCGCCGCAGAGTTCCCCGAGGTTCGCAGCCGCTTTCCCGGATATGCCTTCGACGCGGTCAGCAGCGGCCGGATCTGGGAGAACGCCACACCGGACGTACTGGCCGCCACACACCAGACCTGGCTGCGCGAGCCGGCCACCGGCGACTACCTGCTCGATGTGTTCCGCGAACCCCACGCCGGCAAGATGTGGATCTGCCGACACGACCAGACGATCCGGCTTCCCTACAGCAAGATCATCCACCGTACCCCAGAGGGCATCCCCTACCTGGCGCCGGAACTGGTCCTGCTGTTCAAGGCCAAACACGCACGCCCCAAGGACCAGGAAGACTTCAACGCCACCCTCCCGCACATGACTTCAGCTCAGCGCACGGCACTGGCCGAGCTCCTCACCCGCGTCCACCCAGGACATCGCTGGCTCGGAAACCTGTCATCCACCTGATGGCCGGTCTGCGATGACACGGCATCTCTCGCGAACAGTGCTGGGCCCGGCAAGGCGGACTCCTGCACGAAGCTCTCCGGCGCGAGGTGCAGGAGGAGGCCGGGCTGCTGATCGGCGATCCGGCGCGGACGGCTTTCCTCGTGCACGTCGACTCCGAGCAGCACCCCTCGGCATTGGCCGCAGCCTTCGAGGTCGAACATTGGTCGGGGGACCTCGCGCCGCAGGACGACGACATCGAACAATCCGCCTTCTTCCTCCTGCCTGATGCCCTGGAGCTGCTCGGCGAACTGGACAGCGCGACACAGCGGGAGCCGATCGTCAGCTATCTGACCGGGGCCGTCGCGCCGGGCGCAACGTGGCTTTACCGGAATCGGGGTACGAAGGAGACTCTTGTCGCCCGCTGGTGACAGCACTCAGCGCCCACCGCATGGAGTGACCAGCGACCCGGTACACGTACACGGACACGTAAATGCCAGCCGCAGATCTCTGAGGAATGCGATGGGCTCCGGCGCCCCTGAGAGACTGCCGACATGACGGACAGGATCGTGGTCAGCGCCTACGCCCCCCCAGCGGCCCGAGCGGTTCGAGGATCTGCGTTTCAGTGGCTGGCCCCTCACGTCGCGGATCTGGCTTTGTCCATCGAGCACGTCGGCAGTACGGCCGTACCCGGGTGTGCGGCCAAGCCGATCATTGACCTCGATGTCGTGGTGGCCGAGGAGGCGGCCATGCCCGAGTTGATCTCGCGACTCGCAGGTCAGGGCTACCGGCACGAAGGCGACCTCGGTATTCAGGGACGGGCGGCATTCCGGGCCCCGCCTGCAGCTGCCGAACACCATCTGTACGGCGTGGTCGCGGGCACGAAGCCCCACCTTGATCACGTGCTACTCCGTGACTACCTGCGGCAGCGGCCCGCCGAGGTCCAGCGCTACAGTGCCTTGAAGATGGCCTTGGCCCAGCGGTGTACAGCCGACAGCGAGGGCAGGGCGGCCTACTCGGCCTCCAAGAGTGCTCTGGTGGAGGAGCTCATCGCAAGGTCCTACGCGCTGCGAGTGGCCGGCACATCGTGACCAGCCGCGCTTCATCTCTGGCCAGCTCACCGACCGATCCACCAGAGCCTTCAACCGCTCGCCCGCAACAGTGCCCGTCACCTCGGACACAGCGCCCTCCCCTGAAGCGTGTCGCACAAGGCTGCGTTCGGGCAGGTCAGGGTCCGTGACAGGGGTTGTCTGGTCATGAGGCCAGGGCGAGGTTGTGCATGTGCGCGACGGCCTGGACGGCGTGATGGAGGCCGTTGCCGTGCTGCCGGCAGTCGCGGAGAGTCTTGTAGTCCTTCATCCGGCCAATGACGTGTTCCACCCGGGCCCGCACCGTGCGGTGGGCGGCGTTGTCGACTTCCTCGCCCGGTAGAAGGCTGACAGATAAAGACCGGTGCGTCGGCCGGCACAATGAGCGCAGGGCCCGCCTTGCCCTTTGAGTCGCGGAAGTTGGATGACCGGTGATGCCGTGACAGTGGAATTGGGCCAGGCCAGCTGAGAGCCCACGCGGCCGCTACGCCAAGGGACTGTCCGGCGCATCATGCATGTCCGATTCGTTCAAGAGGACGGTGACCACGGTCCATTACCGTCACCACCATGAACAACAGCGGTAAGGGCTCACGCCATCTCAGTACCTATATTGACCGCACCGTCAACGATGTCTACGCCTACGCATCGGACCCGGCCAACCTGCCCGCATGGGCCCGTGGCCTGGGGGAATCCATCGAAAAGATCGAAGACCATTGGGTCGCGGAGTCTTCCCCCATGGGACGGGTCGTGGTCACCTTCGCGCCGCACAACGAGCTGGGTGTGCTCGACCACGACGTCACGCTGCCCTCTGGAGAGACCGTCTACAACCCGGTCCGCGTGATCGCCAGCGGCGCAGGGAGCGAAGTGGTGTTCACCCTCCGTCGGGGGCCGGGGATGAGCGACACCGAGTTCGAGCGAGACGTCGGCATGGTCGCTGCCGACCTGGCCCGCCTCAAGGAGCTGATGGAGTCCGGCCAGGGGTCCTACTCCGGTTCCGGCGGATCCATGTGATCGCCCCGGAATCGGATCGGTGGCAGGTCATGGACGGGGAGAGCTGATGAGTGACGTCACCTGGAGTACTCAACTCCGACTGGCGGTCGTCCAACTACGACGGCAAACGATCCAAGTTCGATGAGACGGGACATTCTTGGGAGGTCCGAACGAATCAGGAGCGGACGCCCGGTGCCTTGCACCGAAGGTGGGCCCGCGCCGTAGCAGCAGAGATGGCCCACTGGCGAGGATGCCCCTCATGAGCAACCGGACCCTCCATTACCTTCACCCTCTCCAGACGCCGCACTCGGCACCCGTCGTCTTTGGAGCGGGTGCCGCGATCGGTGTACTGGGCGGGATGATCGGGTTGGGCGGCGCCGAGTTCCGCCTGCCACTGCTGATCGGCCTCTTCGGGTTCGCCGCGCTCTCGGCGGTCATCCTGAACAAGGCGATGAGCCTGGTCGTGGTCCTGATCGCGCTGCCCGCCCGCCTCGCCGCGGTCCCGGCCACCGAAGTCGCCGCCCGCTGGCCCGTGGCGGTCAACCTGCTGGCCGGCAGTCCCCTCGGAGCCTGGGCCGGCGCGTCCTGGGCGGTGCGCATGCGCACCGCCACCCTCTATAAGGTGCTGGCCGCCCTCATGGTCCTCATGGCCGCCGCGCTCGTGGTCACCCACGCCACCACCCTGGACACCCTCGCGCTGCCGCTCTGGGCCCAGATCCCCGCCGGCGTCGCGGCCGGATTCGGCATCGGCGTCATCGCCGCAATCATGGGAGTGGCCGGCGGTGAGCTGCTGATCCCCACAATCGTGCTGCTCTTCGGCGAGGACATCAGGACCGCCGGAAGCCTCTCTCTTCTGGTCTCCCTGCCGACCATGCTCGTCGCGTTCGCCCGCTACAGCCGCGACGGCAGCTTCGCCGTCCTCGGCGCCAACCTCCGCTTCACCGCGACCATGGCCGCCGGCTCGGTCGCCGGGGCCGTCCTGGGCGGACTACTCCTCGGCGTCTTCCCGGACCTGGTACTCATCCCCGCCTTGGCCGTGATTCTGCTCGTCTCTGCGGTCAAGCTCGCCCGCCACGCCTGAGCAGTAAAGGCCAGGCGGTCCGACTTCAAGGGCAGCCGATCCAACTTCAGTGTCAGAGGGCACGCCCTGTCTGCGGTGCCCTCGGTGCCCTCGGTGCGCACACCGTATCGCCGCCGACGGCGGGCCGTTGCTGGTGACGGTCTTCCGTCCAAGGGAGCATCTCGGGCCGTTGGCGGGGCGAAATGCTGGAACAGTTCGTTGGGAGGACATGGAACGAGCGTCGCGGGTGCGGGCGGCGGGGCAGGGCGGGGCGTACGCGGCGTACGCGGAAATGGCTCATGCCATCGCGTTCCGGCACCGGCTCGAGCCGACCTGCGGTGTGCGGGCGTCATGGGTGGCCGAGCGGCGGCGTGGCGAGGTGGTGGGTGCGCTGACCGCGGCACCGCCGCTGGGGTGGATCGGTTCGATCAAAAGGGCTTCCACATGATGAGCCAGGAGCACCGGTCGTGCGTTGCCCAGCACATCGTGGAGGTGGAAGCTCTGTCGATCGCGCCGCAGGTCCGCGGGCGCCACCCGGGGCATCGCCTGATCGAGAAGGCTGCCGCGCACTAGGCAGGTTTCGGCTACCGGCTGACGCTCGGGACTACCACTGTCCTGTCCCTGGCGCGGTACTACCGACAGGCGGGTTTCACCGTGCTGAAGCCGGGCGAAGTGATCGCGGTGGCCGACCCGCGGGGCGCGATTCTTCACGGGCCTGCCGATCAGCACGCCATACAGATGTGGAAGGCCTTGAAGGCCTTGAAGGCCTTGCACGCGGAGGTGACGGTCGTGGGCAGCCGGATGCCGGACGGTACGCCGCTGCAGCTACTGACGCAGGAGTTGGTACCACCGGACGGCTCGTCGGAGGTGGCCCGGCATGACGACGGAAGTGTGACGATCAGCGACGGCGGTGTGCAGCAGACCATGGACGCCCGGACGGCGGGGATGATGGAGCGGATGTACCGGCCGCCGGTCACGGAGGCGTCCGGGTACTGATGCTGTCGTTTCTCACGAACATCGAACACGACATCACAAGGACGCTGCTCAACGTCGCGAACGTCCGCTGTTGTGACTCGGGTTCTGGCTCAGCTTTCGCGCCGAGTGACGCTCCGTTACGGCTGGACATCGAAGAGAGCGATGGAAGGGGGTGGCGGGGCAAGCACTGCGCGCAGGCGGGTAAGTACAGCTTGCCACTGCTTCCAGTCCTCCGGGTCGACCCAGTTTGAGGCCGGGCCATCCTCGTCGCTGGCGATACGGGCGAGGGCCTCGTCGGCGAGTGCCCGAAGGTCGGAAGAGAACACGGGCATAGGTGTTTCCGGACCGTAGGACATGTCGTCGGGATCGCCTTCCGGGCATTGCGCCGCGATGAGCGCAGCGGCGGCGACCGCCTCTTCCGCTTCCGTGAGATAGCCGGTGGCGTCGATCGTCCGGATGAGGACGTGTCGGATCAGGGCTTCGCGCGCCTCGGGCTCGGCGTCGTCGAGAGCGTTGGCGAAGTCTGCGGCTGTGTCGTTGTCGAAGGGACCGGTACCCCAGGTACCCATGTTGATCTCCCTTACGTAAGGTCGCCCGGATCTTCGCATCAGAGACTGACAACATGGCTACGGGGCGAGCAGGCCCCGTTTGCGTAGAAGTTGGAAGCCGACGCGTCCGGACATGTGGCGCTTAAGCATCTTGATCCTGTTGACGTGCCCTTCGACGACGCCAGAATTCCATGCAAGGTGAGTCCGGCGACGACCGCATCGCGGTCTCGGTCGATTCCTGCCGCACGAGTGTGGAGGCTGGGCAGGTCGTCCTGGCGGACTGCGTCGAGCCATTGTGGGAGTCGTTCGCCTTGGCGCCGGAGCTGTTCGATCTCGGTCAGCGTCTCGGGTCGGGTCGGGTCGGGTCGGGTCGGGTCGGGTCGGGGGAGGATCCACCTCGTCACCGCGCGAGGCGCCGGCGGCTGCGCCTCGACTGGCCGAGGCGAAGTGCGCTTCTCTCGCAGGTAGGCGCTGACGCGGGCCGTAGCCGCCTCGATAGCCCAAGGGAACGATCCCCTCCCAGAGCTTCCAGGCGTTGGTGCGGCCCTCGTCCCAGCGCTCATCCAGGTAGGGCTTGTCCTCGTCGTCGAGGCGGCGGGCAACAGCCCGCTCAGCGGCTTCCCCGAGGTTGCGCCAGTGCCAGCGGTCGGCGACCTGCGTCGTCTGGGGCGCACCGGCAGTGGCGCCTTCCGCGGAGAACGGCGCGCAGTCCCGGCAGACGACCTCAATACCTGGCCGCTGGGCGAGCCAGGCGGCCAGGCTCGATGCTTCCCGATCAGGCAGGAGATCAGTCGGCCGGCTGGTCTCGACGTCCACCAGGACAGTGCCGTAGCGACGGCCCTTGCGGGTGGCGTACTCGTCGAGGCCGACCACCCGCGGCGTCGGCACCTCCGGTTCGGCAGCGCCTCGACCAGGCGCAGGACCGTACTCCGGCTGATGGGCGTGCCGAGCACGGCAGCCAGGCGGGCACCGGCTCGATAAGCCAGGGCGAGGCCGACTGCGGTCAGGATGGAACGCAGTCGCTCGGTGCGCTGGCCATGCCTGCAGGCGAGACCGGATATCTGCTCCACGAACGTCTGACGTGGGCACTTGGCGTTCCTGCTCCCGCACCGGAACCACCGGACCCGCAGCTGGACTGCGACGCTTCGTCCCGCGCTCGGGATATCAGTGAGAAACCGCAGGTAGGCGCTGTGAACTCGGGTCGAGCAGACTCCGCAGCCCGGGCAGGCGGCGCCGCCGTGGTGCACTGCGCGGCGTCAAGGCGCACCTTCTCGATAGCCACGGCCACCGACAGCACCGTGATGTCCGCGATCACCGGGAACAACAGCGCCTTCAGCCGGAGTGCAACGTGGAACGTCTTGCACGGCCCGGATTGTCTGCCAAGCGGCACCGACCACCGTCCATGTTCGGGCGACTTCACCTACGTCCGGAGACGCTCAGCCGTCACTCACCGTGGCCACTGCATGGAAGCTGAGCCAGAACCGTAACTCGTGAACAAAGCCATCGCGCCGACCACCCATTCAGCCCCTGCCGACATCGCACTTCACAGGCCAGTAGCGCCAAATAGCTTTGCCCTCAAGCGAGTTCGGCCCCGCTGCTGCCCGCTCATGATCCCGTTAGGGTGGCCCGGTGACCGATGCGAGTATGGACAGAACGAACCGATTCCGGGCCGAGGCGGCATCCCAGGGTCTGCCATCGGAGGAGGTGGAGGAATGGATACGTGTCGCCCGTCCGGCAGCGTACTTGGCGGAGGGCGGTGACGGTCCCCTCGTGGCCCGGATCGGCGGCGACCCCATGCTGCCGCACGGCCTGCCGAGGCCGTCCGAGCACTTCGTGGCCTCCGTCGACCTCGCGGCTCTGCCGCCGGACGCCACCGGCCTCCCGCTCCCCGCCGACGGCCACCTGCTCCTTTTCGCCGGCACCGATATGCCTGGCATCGGTGGACAGGTGTCCGATGCGGTGCTGTACGTCCCCGCCGGGACCCCGACAACCCGGAGCCCTCTCGAACACAGCTGGCGCGAACCGTACCGGCCGCGCGAGCTCCGCACGGTCTGGCACCAGCCGAGCGCGCAGATGCCGGAGAGCTTCGCCCTCGACAGATGGGGCGGCTTCCCCGAGGACGAGCAGTTCGAACTCGCCGACGAACTCAGCGACGCCTGGGCACACGTGGGCGGCCACCGTCCTGCCTGGGCCTTGCAGGTCGGCGGCCACCCGGTCTCGCCCCAGAACGACCCCGTCCACGACGCCCGTGACCCCGAAGATGCCGGTCCCTCCGCGCAGGGCGGTACGGCTCACGGAGAGGACGCCGACGACTGGGCTCTCCTGGCCAGTTGGAGGTGCGGCGAGGACGTCACGGAACTGGACTCCGGCATGGCCCACTGGGTGGTCCGCCGCCGGGATGTGGCGGCCCGGCGCTTCGACAGGGTCCACCGCTACGTCGAAATGGCCTGACCGCGTTGGGGGGGCAGGCGCGGCCGGCTCCACGACGCTCATTGACTGCCTTCCCCGCCACGCCCAGACGGTCCGTGTCGTCACCATGGCGGTCGTTCTGCCCGGGAGCCCACTGCCCTCCCCGGTCCAGGCTGCCCGTGAAAGGCATACGGCCGGTAGGCCCGCAGAGCGCTGCCCCCCACTCTGGTGAGCGGCACCAGTCTTCCCGGGCAGCGCCCACGACCGTGGGCAGGCGGGCGGTTCACCGGCCACCGGATCGCGGGGTCGGTCGGGTGGCCCAGAACGCGGGCTTGCCCGCCACCTCTCATGGCTCGGGTGGAGGGCGGGCGACCGTTCAGGAACGGGTCTTCCGGTGGGCGAGGAGAGCAAGAATTGCGAGAACCATTCCACTCGCCACGGCTATCGCCCCGAGTGCGATCGGGACCGCATCACCGGAAATGGCCCCTGCAATGCATGCGCAGATCCCTCCCACGAGCACTATTGCCGAGAGGTTCCGCGCACCTCTGACTGCGTCACCCATCGGCGTCCTCGGTCGCCGCACTGAGCTGCGCACCTTTCACTTGCCTCGACCGCGCCGCAGACGCAACAGGAAGATAACCCCCGGAACAACCACTGCAACGAGGAACGCTACTTGAGCCCAGACGGGACGGTCGGGCCCCCCACCCGGAGCTGCTAGCTCCGCCATCACCACCTCCACATTCTTCTACCAGGTGCATTCCCCCCCCTTGTACCCCTCTGGTCGTCTTCCATGGCGTGGGCGGCATCGGCAAGTCCACGCTCGTGCGCAAGCTGAAGGCCGCACTCGGCGGCGCCCGGCCAACGCGATGGGGAGAGCCGGTCCGGGCCGGGCACAAGACCCTGCCCATTCGGATCTACCTGGCGCGCTCGCAGTCCTGCTCATCGACTCCCTGATGTCGACGGCGCATTACCTGCCAGCCCGTCAAGTCGGCCATATCGTCAGGGCCGCCGACTTCCTTGGTTGGCCCATACCCCACCCATTAACATGTATCCGAAAAGAACGATGAGCATGGGTACGCCTACGACCCACCTGGTCCCTTTCCCCAGACCTGACATCCACACCATGATCGGCCAGAAGATAAGTCCTAGAATCACCAAACCGCCAAGGTAAATACTGAGACGCTTCGAATACTGGCTCATTCCATGTCCTTTCACTCGGCTGCGGGGGCACTTACGCACTGGCGCGAATGAAGGCGCTCAAAAAGTGAAGAGCTTGAGAGTCGAGCGCCGCCGCATCGCCGCTAGTAATGTCCCCTCGTATGGACAACGTTGAACTGAGCGACGCCATAGCGGACTTCGCGGGTCTCGTCGGTCGCGTCGAGGAGACCGGCGAGCGGGTGTGTGTCGTCGACGGTGGCGAGCCGACGAGTGTGCTCCTGCCCGCGGCGGAACTCGCCGAGCTGGAACACTTCGCCCAACGGGCCCAGGGCGGAGCGCGATTCCGGCCCAGGTCCGGATCGGGGCAGGGGCACCCGTTCGGCCCGGACCCGCAGGGCCCGTACATCCGGTACGTGCACGCTGACGGGGGGCGGATGACCTTCGTGCGGGACCGGGTGGTCGTGGCCGAGCTGAGGTCCGTGGCGGAGCTCGACTGGCTGGAGGACAGGGCGCGCACGGCCCGCCAGGGCTACATGCCCCCGAAGCAGGTGGCCGCGTTCGAGGAGTTCCTCGCCCGCCAGGGGCCGGTGGGCGACGGCGTGGCGTGGATCGCCGACAGTTGGCGGGACCAACAGCCCTTCACGAAACTCGTGTTCATCAAGGGGCCGACCGCCGAGGACGTCGCCCTCGCCTACGGGGCCGACGCGCAGGACATCGCCGACGGGCTGCTGCTCCACCAGGTCGAGGAGCAAGACGCGCGGGAAGGCACCGACGACCTCACCCGCGTGCTGGCCTTCGGGGAGGAGAACGGCTGGACGTGGCTGGGCTACCACGACTTCGACCATGCCTTCTCGCGCTCCCTCGACCCGCCTCCCGAGCAGCAGATCACGCTCGGCGCGACCATGGCCAAGGCCATTTACACCTTCGACTACTTCAAGGACGGGGTGTACCAGAATCCCTTCCCCATCGAGGACGACGACGAAGACCAGCGGGACATGTACGAGCTCATCTGGTACACCCCGGGGGAGGCGCCGTTCGCCCCGGAAGCGCCGCTGTCCTTCCTCAACCTGCACCTCCGCATCGCGGAGAAGGCAGGCAACTGGACGGACAACATCGCGCTGTTCTTCGAAGGCCTGGAACGGGCCTTCGGCCTCGCTTTGCCCCGGGACGCGATCACCTCCGGGAACGTGCGCTGCGCCCGTCCGGCTCGCCGCTGAACCAGGGACGGGCCGGGCAGCGGCGAGGAAGCGGCTGCTGCCTGCGATGGGTTTCCGATGCGTGCGGGTCTTACTCAGCTTGCTCAGCTTGCCCTTTGACCCCGGAATCGGACGTTGATGCTGCCCTGTGATCTATCCGGGCAGCGGGCTGCTGGATGATGTTGACCATCCAGGTGATCCCGAACTGGTCGACGAGCGAGCCGGCCTCGTCACCCCATGACTGCTTCTCCAGGGACAGCGTCACGGTGCCGCCGTTGGACAGCTTCTCGAAGTAATCGCGGAGTCTGGCGTCGTCACCGCCGAGGAAGACCGCGACGTTGTTGCCTGGAGTGTGGGGCATCCCTTCCCGAACGTCCCACGCCATCAGCGTGTAGCCGTCCGAGGTGCGGAGCGTGGCGTGCATGATCTTGTCGGGGTGAGGCACGTCCGGCGAGCCGTATTCGGCGTAGGTGCCCATTTCCAGCTGGCCGCCCAGGACGTCCTGATAGAACTCGATCGCCTGACGTGCGTTCCCATTGAAGGCAAGGCACGGGTTGAGCTGAGATCCCACCTGATGCTCCTTGGCGTGAGTGATTCAGACGGCTTGAACGTAGCAACGGGCACTGACAACTACCGTCTGAGCCCTGGTGGCACGCCGGTCAGCCGGCATCGAGAGCTCCTATTCCAATAGCCCCGGCGGAGGCGCTCAGCTTGTTACTGATCTTTACGGCCTTTAAGGCGATTACGTTCGGTGATGGTCTCGACCGTCTGGTCGTTCGCATCTGGTCCACCTGGAGGCGGGTGAGGGTTGCCTCGATGATGGGGAGTTCGCCGTCGTGGTCGATTCAGGCCGAGCGGGTGGTGAGCCTGGGGGCGGATGCGGTTCCAGGCTATGGCCTGGGCTGTGCCGTAGCGGTCGGTGCCCTGCACCGTCTCCGCGTCGCGCTCGTCCCAGGTCCCGGACCTGGCGAAGCGGAACTCCTTGCCGTGCTTCGGCGGCCGCCCGCTGCGTCCGCAAGCATGGCAGAACAGCCACTCCGGGCTGCACGGAGCATCTGGACGCAGCCAGTTGGTTACGTCGACCGCCAGGACAAGCCGGTTGTCGGCCGTCTTGGGCTGCGGCAGCACCGCCAGGGCGTAGCGAAGCGCGTCCGCGTCCGCTCCACGTCAACGCGGCCGCAGTTCAGGGCGTCGTACAACGGCCGTGCCCGCGTCGATGTTCGGCCAGCGCCAGCAGCGTCAGGTCCACCGGCGAAGTCACTGGCCTGTCCTCACAGAGCATCGCGTCCGTCAGCTCGAACAGGGTGCCACCGCGTCGGGTCAGGCACGCGTACAGGTCCTCCCACAAGTGTGACGTGAAGTCGAACGCCTCGCGGCGGGCATTGTGGTTCAGCACACTCACCTCTGCGGCCTTGCGGTGGGTCGTCGGCGAGTCTGGCCATGTTCGGCTTCGGGCGCAGCATGGCGATGACGGTTTCGTTGGCGGTCATCGGGTGGGAGGCGTCGCTGGAGCCCGCGCCGCGTGCGGTGGAGCTCCATCCCCCTCCCCCGCCGAGCGCCCCAGCTCGTAGGAAGCAGCCTGAAGGTCCTTGAGGGGCAGGTTGCATAGCTTGTCCCTCCCTCTCGGTGGAGCCACCGTTCTCGAAGAGGCCGTGCTTGCGCATGTTGGAGAGGAGCGCGCCGGTGTGTGCAGCGGTGCGGACGGTCTTCTGCTCGGGCAGGGTCGGCTTGTAGGCGTGCCTAAAGCTCAGGTGCGGGGCCCCGATCCGCTGGACGAAGCCGGGACCCGAGGGGGGCTCACTTCTTCCTGTCGCTCATGGCCGCAACGACCGTCACCACAGTGCCGGCGAGGAGCGGCAGAATCATCGCCACAAGGAGCCATGCGGGCACGTTCGGGTCCGGCGTCGAACGCCAGAGCATTCCGCAGCCCACGAGGAAGGAAATGCCGATGCAGGTGTTGAACAGCAACAGGGCACGTGCGATCCGGCACGCTGAGGCCCGGCTGCCGGGCCTGTTCAGCAGGGACGATGTCGCCCGTGCTGAAGGGAAGGGTGCGGCGTTGGCGTCCGACAACTCGTCGCGTGGTGTCAGCCGCAGCGTCAGCTCCGCACAGCCGGCCATCAGAACTGTCATTCCCGCGTACAAGAAGACCAGCACGAACGCGCCGCCGATCGACTTGTCCGTCCAGGCGTCCACTCCGTCGACCCCGATGTGCTTCGGTATCCGCCCCGGCAGGTGTGGGTAGCGGAGCGCACCCCAAATCGACAACACGACGAGCAGGACAGCGTTGGGAAGCAACCACAGCCGGACAGAGGAAGAACAGAGCATCATGGGACCGATCATCCGATGAGTGCTTGACGTTGGAAAGGGAGCGCTGCACGGGGCGGACCGTTCCCGACTCTTCGCTTTCTACGTGGCGAACGGCACCCTCGACCTGGCCTGCTCGATGGGTTCGACTGTCGCTCGACCGTTTTCCACTCTGGCTCCTCCTTGGAACACGGTGACCAGGTCCGCGAGTCGCAGTTCGGTCTCGGCAGGCGGGAGTCAAGTGCGCATCGTGTTGGCGTCGTTCGCCTGCCCGGGCTGTGGTCTCGTCGTGCCGGGCCTGGAGGCTGGCCGGAACGTTGGCGATGTTCACGCGGCCAACTGGAGTTGGTGCCGCGCCCGGCAGCCAGTGCGGGTGCGGTGAGGCGGCGGGCCATATGCGCGATGGAGACTCCGTAGACACGCGGGCGTATGTCTTGGGTTCGATGCTCGTACTTGCGGGCCAGGCACCGGTGCAACATCAACGTGCCGTTGACCTGCTCCTTGATCCACCTTTCCAGCTTCTGGATAAGGCCGTTCGCTCTGATCGTCGCGGTTGCGTCGGCATTACCCCAGTTCAGACAGCCCTCGACAGGAACTGCACCGCTTCCGCTGTACTGCACTGGTTGTAGCTCCCGTGGGAGCAAACCAGCGTGGTACTTCCGGGTCAACCCCTTGTGGGACGCGCCCAAGGCTCGGTCTTCGTAGCCTGTGAGTCGCAACCGACCATCGCGGGGGAATCGATGCGAGTTCGTTCCATTGCTGCGCTCAGTACTCGCGCGACTCCTCTGTTGGCTGGCGATTCATTCAGAGGGCGTTAAGTCCATTGAGCGGATCCGCCGGCGAAAGGAATCGCGCGGACTGCCGACGTACGATGTCGAGTGCACTCGCGAGCGGATTGAGTATCTTTGCGAACACACGCCAACGATGCTCACCCTTCTCGCCGAAATCGGACGTCGGAGATGCTCCCGGTCGTTGAATTGGATCAGGGACTTCGGAGCCCTGACGAGAAGACAAGGGGATGCGACTTGAAGCGAATAATTGCGCAAATCGGTCTCACGGCCACTGTCATTGCGGCAACATCGGTGGGGTTTGCGTCGTCGGCGTCGGCGGCGGAGGCGTGCACCAAACTGCCGGGACCGTCCGGTGGCAACCTGCCGCTGTGCAAGACCTGGGTCTGGGACGGCAATGACTACGACGGCAAATGGCGGACGAACGGCCCGTCAACCCTGCCCTCGTACAGCTACCTGCAACGGTATGAGGACGGCACGGTCTACAACTCCTCGTACTCAGGCAGCTACAACGACCGTGACAAGGTGTACTTCCGGATCTGCGACAGCCGCGCCGGCAGGTGCGGTTCCTGGTGGTGATCGACCCCGGACTGCCGGCAGGCCCGATGCCGTCCCGCCGGGTGATGGAGCAGGGATCTTGACGTAGGCCCTGTTGCTGGGGGCCATCGCGTCACTCTCCTGGAAGGATGAGAGGTGCGCGATGGCCTTGTCCCAGCATGACCTCACTCCGGCTGCTGAGGGGCATGCACGGGCGCCCGGCCAGTCGCCAAGACTTTCTCCCAACCCGGACGAGGCCCTACCAGAGACGGACTCAACGTCCACTTAGAGCTCGGGGATCTTCCTCCGGAGCGACGTTCCGTCAAGCGCAGGCAGCCGGTGAGGGTGTGAGCAGGCCTCGGAGCCAACTGACAGGCTCTTGCTGGTTCAGAGCTGGCGGTCAGGGGATCGTGTACGCGACGCCGAAGAAGGCGCATGGTCACTAGTCACTCCCTGCTCCTGCATGAGCTGCCGCCCAGCATCGGCCTCACCGCAGTCTCCGTCCACCTCTTGCTGCCACGGTGTCGCGGCGCTTGGACAGTCTCCGCGACTGCGGAGCAATCTTCTAAGACGTCGAGATCGACTCCGCACTACTGGGAGGCAGTACCGGAGTCCTGCTGTGGATGGCGGTCACTCCGGCCCATCTCGACGAGGTCGCTCTCACGCTGTACCGCCACGACGAACTCGCCTTCATTGCCCATACCACCGGCCCCTCCAATCTGGTCGCGCACGCACCACGTTCCTCACCCACGTGAGGCTGGCTGTGGGCACGCTGGGTCTTTGGATTCCGCCGAGCCCGGGTTCGTTCGCAGAACCCGTTCTCACTCAGAGGTGGGGTAGGCCCCTTCTGAGACTTAGAAGCTGCTGATGAAGAGCCGACATGCCACGGGGAAGGGAACACCGGCGTATGCGTGCCCGGCGTAGGGGAAATGTGCTGTCCCGGCCTCTTCTGCCCCCTGCCGGGGAGAACGGTAGGGGGTAGGAAGTTCCGGCCGTGTCGAACTCCCCTCCGTAGCCCGCGGCGCCCTCTCGCTCACGGACCAGCAGCCGACTGGCCGTACTCCCAGTCGCGACAGTCCTACCCCACTCCCCCTTGCGTGAGTGAGAGCCGCAGCGTCACCCGGAAGCCGGGAGGAGGTGCGCGCGCCGGGCCGCGCAGTTGCTCGGCCAGTTGCGGTGAGGATGTCCTGCAGGTCGTGGCGGGTGACAAGTCGAAGGCTGGTGGTCAGGCTTGCGTCGGCAGTTGTGTCGACAGGTCGGCTGCTGTCTGTTCCTGTGTGGGCGGCGGGGGCTGGGGTTTTCCGGTGCGCAGCACCTTGTTGACGTGGGAGGTGTCGAGGGCGTTTTCCCAGCGGGCGACGACGAGGGTGGCGACCGCGTTGCCGGCGAGGTTGGTCAGGGCGCGGCATTCGGACATGAACTTGTCGATGCCGAAGATGAGCATGATGCCGGCGGCGGGAATGGTGCCGACGGTGGAGAGCGTGGCGGCGAGGGCGATGAACCCGGCGCCGGTGATGCCGCCGGATCCCTTGGAGGTGAGGATCATGACGGCCAGCAGGCCCAGCTGCTGGCCGATGCTCAGGGGGGTGTCGGTCGCCTGGGCGATGTAGATGGCGGCCAGGGAGAGGTAGATGGAGCTGCCGTCGAGGTTGAAGGAGTAGCCGGTGGGGACGGTTAGGCCGACGATGTCGCGACGGATACCGAGCCCTTCGAGTTTCTGCATCAGCCGGGGCAGGGCGCTCTCGGAGGACGAGGTGCCCAGGACGAGGACGAACTCCTCGCGCAGGTAGCGCAGTAGCCGGAAGATGCTGATCCTGAGTGCGGCGGTCACCGCGCCGAGGACGACGATCACGAAGAACGCCGAGGTGCCGTAGAAGAGCCCGATGAGCCGGCCGAGGCTGGTCAGGGTGGAGAAGCCGTACTTGCCGATGGTGAAGGCCATCGCGCCGAAGGCACCCACGGGCGCGGCCAGCATGACGTAGTGCAGGATCTTGAAGACGACGGCGCTGAGGCGCTGGATGCCGTCGACGAGAGGCTCGCCGACGGGGCCGACGGCCTTGAGGGCGATGCCGAAGAGGACCGAGAAGAAGAGGACCTGGAGAATGTTGCCCTCGGCGAAGGCGCCGACGGCGCTGGTGGGCACGAGGTCGGTCAGGAAGTGCCACCAGGACTGGCCTTCGCCGTCTTTGACGTACTGACCGGCGTCTCCTGTCAGCTGGAGGTCTCCGGGGTGGGCGTGGACGCCGGCTCCGGGCTGGAAGACGTTGACCGCGACGAGGCCGATGAGCAGGGCGGCGAGGGTGCCGGCCTGGAAGTACAGCAGGGACTTCAGACCGACCCGGCCCACCCGGCCGAGGCTGTCGACGCCGCCGATGCCGGCCACGATGGTCACGAACACGATCGGCGTGATCAGCATCTTGATCGCGGCGACGAAGGTGGTGCCGACGGGTTCCATCGCGGTGCCGACCGAGGGCCACAGCCAGCCGGTGAGGACACCGGTGACGATGGCGGTCAGGACCCAGAAGTACAGCTGCCGGTACCAAGGCTTCCTGGCCGCTTCGGCCTGGGGTGGAGCGGGGGCTGCGGGCGGCGGGGCGGATGCTGCCATGGCGTTTCTCCTCGTTGAGGAACGGGGCGCAACCGGGACGCGGAAGGGTCCTCGGGGGCGGGAGGGCCGGCTCGGGGACGGGAGGGCCGGCTCGGGGACGGGAGGGCCGGCTCGGGGACGGGAGCGCCGGCTCGGGGACGGGAGCGCCGGCTCGGGGACGGGAGCGCCGGCTCGGGGACGGGAGGGCCGGCTCGGGGACGGGAGCGCCGGTGGGCGAGCGCGGCTCGGGAACAGAAGGTGCGCGAGCGCTTGGAGGGTCGGGGGCGCCTGGGGGGGGCGGGGGCGGCGTCGTCCGTGCCGACCGCGGCGAGGGCGCAGGATCAAGAGAGTGTGCAGGCTCAAGAGAGGGTGCAGGCTCAAGAGAGCGTGCGGGCTCAGAGGAGTTCGAGGAGCTTGTCGGTGAACTCGGCCGTGGAGGCAGTGCCGCCCAGGTCCCGGGTGCGTACGTCTGTCTTGGCCAGGACCGCGGCCATCGCATCGGTGATGTCCCCGGCCGCTTCCGGATGGCCGAGGTGATCGAGCATCATGGCGGCCGACCAGATCGCGCCCAGCGGATTGGCGATGCCCTGGCCGGCGATGTCGGGGGCGGAGCCGTGCACCGGCTCGAACATCGAGGGGAACTCCCGCTCGGGGTTGAGGTTGGCCGCCGGGGCGACACCGATGGACCCGGCCACCGCGGCGGCGAGGTCACTGAGGATGTCACCGAAGAGGTTGGAGCCGACCACGACGTCGAAGCGGGCCGGTTCGAGGACGAACTTGGCCGCGAGCGCGTCGATGTGCTCCTGGTCCCAGCTGACCTGCGGGAACGAGGCGGCCCGCTCGGCGACGAGCTCGTCCCAGAACGGCATGGTGTGCACGATGCCGTTCGACTTGGTGGCCGAGGTCAGCCGGCCCTCGCGCTGCTCGGCGAGGTTGAAGGCGTAATCCAGCACGCGTGTGACGCCGGCCCGGGTGAACACGGCCTCCTGTACGGCCATCTCGTCCGGGAACCCGCGGTTGAGCCGCCCGCCGGCCTCGCTGTACTCGCCTTCCACGTTCTCCCTGACGACGACGAAGTCGACCTCGCCGGCCCGCGCCCCTCGCACCGGACTGTCGATGCCCTCGAAGACTCGGATGGGCCGCAGGTTGACGTACTGGCGGAAGCCGCGGCGGATCGGGATCAGCAGTCCCCACAGCGAGACGTGGTCGGGCACCGCGGGATGGCCCACCGCGCCCAGCAGGATGGCGTCCTTGTCGCGCAGCTGGGCGAGGCCGTCGGCGGGCATCATGGCGCCCTCGCGCAGATACCGCTCGCACGACCAGTCGTCGTAGGACGTATAGGAGAGGGTGAAGCCGTGCCGGCGGCCGAGGACGTCGAGTACCTGCTGCGCGGGAGGCAGTACTTCGGTGCCGATGCCGTCACCGGGGATGAGGGCGATGCGGTGGTTCGTCATGCCTTCGATTCCAGCAACGCGCCCGGGCAGACGTCCAAGACCGAAACCGGATCTCCCTTATAGCGGCCGCCTATCAGTTCAGTGGTCGCCTATCGCTCAGTGGCGTCCATCAGTCGGTAGCCGTCTATCAGTCGGTGCCGGTGGGGACGGCAATCGCGCGGAAGGCGGCGGCCGCCGGGGACAGGACGCCCCGGCGGCTGATCAGGGCAATATTCAGCGCGGTCGCGGGTTCGATGTCCAGCACCTCGGCCCCCGTCCGCCGGGCGATCTCCCGCCAGGATTCCGTCACGACCGCGAGCCCGACCCCGGCCAGCACCAGCGGCAGCAACGCGACCCGGTGCTCCGTCTCCGCCGCCACACTGAAGTCGATGCCCTGGTCGCGCAGGGAGTCGACGTACGCCCGCATCCCCGTCCCGGGCTGTCCCACGATCAGCCGCTGGCCCGCCAGTTCCTCGCACGCCACCGCTTTCCGGCCGGCGAAGGGCCCGCCCGGCGGTACCACCAGCACGAACCGCTGCTCCCCCAGCACATGCGCGCGGACCTCCGTGTCCGGCACCCTCCCGGCCGTCGCCAGCAGGCCGAGCTCGGCGGCCCCTGTCCGTACCGCGCCGACGACGTCCCGAGCCGTGAAGACAGCCTTGACCGCCACCGTCACGCCCGGATGACGCCGGGCGAAGGAGCGGATCAACGACGTCAGGGGCTCGACGGCCTGGGACGGCATCGACGCCACATCGAGGCGCCCCTCCCGCAGTTCGTGCACGGACGCCACGCTCGCCCGGGCGACCTCCAGGCTCCGCACCGCCGCACGGGCCGGTTCGATCAACGCCCGGCCTGCCTCCGTCAGCACCGCGCGGCGCCCGATCCGATGGAACAGCTCCGTACCCAGATCACGCTCCAGCGCACGCACAGCCTGCGACAACGACGGCTGCGACACGTACAGCGCCGAAGCGGCCCGGTTGAAACCGCCGCGGTCGACGACGGCCAGGAAGTACTCCAACTGCCGAATATCCATGGCTTCGATCCTCACTGGCCAGGGAGGTGCCCTCCACTGCGGGGACCTCATCGGGGCCTCATCTTTCCGAGGGTGACGCGGAGGACAGCGCGTGCCTCTGCGACCCCGACCGGGCCCAGACTGTTCCGACAGCAGGTGCGGGAGCCGAAGGACGGCGAAGCCCGGCTCCCACGGCGTTGAGATCTCTGCAGAAGGCGAGCTTGCCTTGGCCGAATCCGACGAAGAGCCAGAAGGTCCCCAGTGAGGCGGCGTTCCGGAGCATGGAGCGAACCTCTGCTTTGTCCCGGGGCTCGTCACCGACTTGGGTTACGACGAATGCGAGGTCCGCCGCTCCGGATTCCTGGACGCCACTCCACACTCAGGTCGCCTGAGGCAGGGGCAACATCGCCGACGCGATGTGTCGCGCCGTCGCCCACTACCAGTTCCACGGAGCCCAGAGATATACCCGGCACCGAAGCGCAGCACACACCTCCATGTCCTGCGACGGCCCCAGCGGCTCAGTGACCATGCCCGGAGCTACTTCAGGATCATTTCTTCCGGCGTCCCCCCGGGCCAGCCAGGGCTGCCCTGCCAAGCTGGACTGCCCGAGTGCTCGTGGCTCTCAGCCGAACTCTCCCGTGTCGACGAGGGGTACCGAGCGCATCTGGCAGATGGCCCGGTGGTTCGGCCCAACGAGAGCCGCTGGCATAGCGGCTGACTGACAGCATCTCCGCCAGAGCACACTTGGTGACCAGGTATGGCCACTACATGCAAGACCCCTCTGACGGTAGCTGCCATCCTGCATCGTCTCCCTCGCCGCAGGCGAACGTGGCCAAGGTCCCGGTAGTTGTAGCCGGCCCAGTGCACCTCACCGGTCAGCATCTGCCAGGTGGACACCTTGTTGGAGATCTTCCGCTGCTACACCCAGCGGTTCTTGCCAGGCCTCATAAATCGTCACGGAGCGATCTGCCGCCAACCGCCCTTACCATTCTCCGCCCTCTTGGCCACTTATATGCGTATCGTCCCGAACGCCTCGGCAGGCGACTTCCGGACCGCCGAAGCCCGGCCGGCGCACCGCGGCGCCATCGCGGTGAGCGTGAGCCCCTCGTCTCAAGAGTGTTGTACAACGGCGAGACAGCTTCGAAAGATCGTTTCGCGGTGTCACCAGACCGGCGAGAAACGAGAGCTGCGGCGGCCGACGCGAAAGCCAAAGCTCGGTCAGCGCCCATCACGACGGCGGGCCAAGGGTGGATCAGCGGCCACTACCTGAGGGGCACTCTGAACTGCTGCGTACGCCGCCTCATTTGGAGCGAAAGCCCGATACCACCGCCGACGCGGACACGCCGACTGGCACGATGCCGGCGTCGGCCCTGTCTCCAGGCCAGTAGCCGTTCGACGAGCAACGCGCCTTCGCGCCCACCCACTCCTTTCGGTGATTGCGTAACCCGTGAACCTGCCCGGCTTCGTCAACGACGGCACTTCGACGAGCCACTGATCGGCGTTCCAGGCCCGGAACCCCCACTGCGTCGGTGCAGCCCGGCTTTCCGGTCCACGTCCAGATGTCATGTTCCGGGCTCGCTCGTATAGGGTCCGCGTGTGCCGTGATCAGCTGCCGTCGCGGCGCCGGTGGTTCCCTTTCCTCACGTACGGGGGTACGTACCACATGGATTTCGTCTTCCACATACTCTTCCCGCTGCTCATCGTGCTGGCATGTTGGGCCGCCTACACGATCGTGCGCCGAACACGGGAACGACGTACTGCCTGGGAGAGCGGACTCACCGCGCAAGCGCGCGTGGTGCGTGCCTGGATCACCACCCAAATGGTCAACAACGTTCCGCGGCGCATCCAGTGGCACGAATACGACTTCACGACGGCGGACGGCCTGGCCGTCCGATTCAAGGAGTCGGGTGGCCCGTCAAGCCGCGAGGCGGGCGACGAGACACGTGTGTACTACGCGGACGCTGAACCGGACAAGGCCACCGCCTCCGAGCCCCAGCCGGGCAAGGACATGTTCGGGACGGTCCTGGCTCTCGGCATCCTCGGGGTGGGAGTCATCATCCTCACCAAGGTGATGATCCAGTACTGGTGAAGCCCAGGGGTAGACCACACTTCGTCGCCGGGCTCGGCCGGGGCGGCGAAGAAGATGTACGGGCTGCAGCGTAGGGCGTCGGCGATGCGTCGGCGGACGGCAGCCTGGTCTGCCGTCCGCAGCGGACTCTTGTCATGGTCGATAGCCGTGTGTGTGACTGGGCGCTTCAGTTGGCCCGTCCGGCTGAGCGATACGCGCTCAGCAGTCGGTGGAGCCGCTCCACGGCATCCCGTACGGTCGGCCCGTGATGATCAAAACGGGGAATCCCCGTCGCCTCGGCCTGCCCGCCTCCCAGGCGCGGTTGCACTTCGACACGGAACTGCAGGAGATCGGCGGCGGGCCGCGGCGCCGCTTGCTCATGGTCGATGACGAGCCCGCCTTCGAGCTCAGCTTCTACTGCGGAACGTGCCCGTTGCTGTTCCGCCGGCTGGAGGGCGCGCGGGAGAAGTTGTCCCTGGAGAGCATGCAGGAACGGCTCACCGGCCCACTGGGCGATCCGGACGGCGGCGGCGTGCTTGAGGCGTTCGGTGCGTTGCTGCCGGAGGATGAGTACCTTCCGCTGCTCCTGGACGTGGAACCCCGGCTGGTCGTCCCGGGCCAGGAGGGCGACTACTTCAGTCATGAACAGGTCCTGACGTGGGGGGTCGATCAGTTCTGGGGCCTGCCGGAGTACCCGCACACCCCGTACTACCGAACCTTCGAGACCGCCGTGGACGCGGACGCCCACCTCTACGAGTTCGTCGTGCCCATGGTTCCCCCGACGTGGAACGAGCGGGAGCGTATCGAGGAATACGTCGCGCTCATGGAACAGGGATCGGTCCCCACCGCGGTGGCGATCTCCACGCTGGACGTGTGCCAGCCCGCCCTGGACCTGGGAGATGATCCCTCCGTGCACTGGGGCTTGACCCACTTCCTGCTCGACGGTCACCACAAGCTGGAGGCAGCTGCCACGGCCGGTCGGCCGGTGCGGCTCCTCTCGCTCCTGGCCCTCGGCCAAAGCCTGGCCGGAGCGGACGACTGCGCCCGGCTGCCCGCCCTGCGCGCCCGACCCCGCTCGGAACGAGCAACCGGCGCCTGAGCCAGCGCCGCAGATCCCGTCTGTGGGTGGCTGTGCGGGTCTCTACGGATGTCACTCCGCGACGGAAGCGGGAGTCTGGATACGCGGCATGGAATGTCTCGCCTCCTTCGGCGTCGGGCCGGTGTTGCGGGACCCGGTCGCGGCGATAGGCAGTACGGACGGTTGCGATGAGCGGTCATTTCTCAGGACACGGCGGCTTCTTGCCGACTCTGCTCAGGTGGCTGCGAGCATGACAGGTCCGTCGCAGTGTGTCCCAGGTCTGCGGCACGTAGTTGCCTGCGAGCGACGCATTCAGGTTGTTCTTCATCTATTTGGACCGCGCCTCCGCTTTTCCGGCCTCGGCCCCCGCCAGTCGACGTCGCGGACTGGCCCACAGGCTTTTCGCTGCCTTGAGGTTGCGATACATGTCTCCACAGCGATTCGGCTGAGCGCCGGCTCGGCGGCGGAGCCGCCAGTGGAAGCGCCTTCGTGTGTAGTTGCGGTACAGAAAGTGCCGCTGAGATTGGCATGGCCCGGCTGGCGCCAGGATGAGCGTTTCGTCCGGCCGCACCGTTCCCGGTCTGGGCGGCCGCCAGTTCGACGAGAGCGAAGCCGACCTGGTGCCCCAGAACGTGGCCCGATCGAGGCCGTCTTGGACGAGGTTGAACAGCCCGTGGACACCGGTAAGGTCGATATGGACGACAAGCGGCCCGTGCTCCGCAGTACAGCCGCTTTCCGGACGCTGGTCCTCGTCCCGCTCCCGGCCAACGCGCTCTTGCCAGGCCCCGCACAGCGCGGCCGCGCGGGGCACCTCAGCACGGCAGCGATGCTCGGAACGGGCGCCATCAAACGGGGTCAGCGCGTCGCCGGAACGCCAGCATCGGTCTCAGAGAATGTGCGGCGTCTGCGTTCCCGCAGCGCGACAGTCTGGCGTCCACCGCCTTCGCCCTGCCCGGGTCCACCCAGCGCGGTGGCGCGACCTCCTGGTGGGCGGCGAGTGCTCGGCGGTAGCCCTCCCACGCCGTCTTCGGGTCCTCGCGGGCCCGGTGGGCGCTGCCGGGACCGGGTCTGCCGGGACAGCATCGGTCGGACTGGGGGCAGGCACGGCGCCGGGGCAGGATCCACAGGGAGCTCACAACGGTGCGGCCCGCCGCCTGGTTGGCGGCCGCGATGATCCGGGGCTGCTCTAGCCGGGCTTTCGTCGCCCAGGCCGTCGACTCCGGGCACACGGCGAGTCGGCCGGAGCCCGGGGCGTAGGACACGGCAACGACGTACCCGGTGAACTGCGGGCGAGGGCAGCCCACCGGTCCCGCAGCGTGGCGCCGGCGGCCGGGAGCTCCCAGGCCCGCTCGGTGACCAGCGCGCCGATCGCCGCTCCGAGACCCATCGGCGCGCACCCGTTGCGCCGCACCGTACGGACCGGCTTTCGCCTTCTGGCTGCTGCCGTTCTTCTGGGCCGCCTCCATCGCAGCTCGCAGCGTGACCCGGCCAGGTCGATGTGGTCGACCACCAGCTGGTGTCGCCGGCAGCGCGGTTGCGCCAGTCCGGGACAGGGGTGAGCCCGTCGAGGACCAGCGAACGCAGGCCCAAGCATTTTTCACCTTCGCCGGGGTATCGCCGCAGCCCTCATCCGCTACCGCCGCCTCCCCATCTGAGGCTCCGAAACTTTTGCCTGCAGGCCCTCCTGGTCAGCGAGATCGTGATCGGAGACTCTGGGGGCATGTTGCTGCCGCCTGCTCAGGGGAAGACCGAACTCATAGAGGTCGTCCGCATCACCGATCCCGTCAGGCACCTCAATTCGGAGGACCTGGCGGGCGACACTGCCGCAATCTGGGAGGGTGACCAAGCCCAGCAGGCCCTGTCTCTGATCACCGACCTACCAGGCAGTGAGCTGTACCGCTGCTTCCTCCCGGGCTGGGGTGTCCGGGCGCACGACTCCACCGATCAGCTCTTCGAGATCGCCTTCTGCTTCCGCTGTCACGGTGCCCGCCTTTGGGGGCCGGATCTTCCTGCCGAGCAACAAGGCCAGACCTTCGACGCGGAGAGCTCGGCCGCACTCGAACTGCTCCGCCGATTCCGTTCGTGCCTGCAGGAATGAAATGCAGGTCTACCAGGCATTAGGCGGCGGCCTATTCCGGCGGACCAATATCGTCGGTCGGCTCCGTAGCTCCCAGGTACTCCGGCGAGTTCATCTGCGCTTCAAGGGAAGCGATCACTTGCTGAGGGGAAAGGTGTTCGGCGAGAATCTGGGTTGGCATAGCTTCAGTGTCCGACAGGATCGCTAGAAAGATGTGCTCGGCACCAACGTGATCGTGCCCCATGCCTTGGGCCAGTAAATCAGCCGCACTAAGAATTTTGGAGACACGCGGTGTGTGCCTAGAGCTGAGATCCGCCATACCCGCTCCAATCCAGTGTCACAGGGGGTGTGGTCCCGCAACGTTCTCAGACCCCGCACACCCCGATGAGGCTAGCAATCAGCCAATTGTGGACTGGGCGAAGGCGTTCCTGCACCTGACAGCCGCCCTTCCCCGCCCCGCTTCGGTAGTGCCGTCGGTGTGATCACATGCCGTCTACCCGCTCGTCCCCCGGCAAGGGATCTCGCGGCGATGAGAGCGGTACTCGGGGGTCTGCCTCCAGGCCGGTTGGGGGTCAGTCGACGGGGTCTTCGGTCCATACGAGCGTCCCGGGGAGATCCGGGTGCCTGTCGGTTACTTCCCACTCGTCGTCGCCCGGCAGTACCGCGATCCAAGGAGGTGGCGAGGCCAGCAAATCCCCGACGAAGCCCAGCGCACTGATGAAGGAGCGCCAGAGGGGATCACGTTCCCAGAAGAAGCCCTGCTCGATGTCCCACTCGCCGATACGACCTGTCCTGATGTCGACCAGAAGCTGGATAACGCTCAACGCCGCGAACGGGACGAGGAAGGGTTTGTCTCCTTCCGCCAGGTTGCAGTCATCCGGTGCTGCGTACTTCAACCAGGTCGCACGCTTCTCAAGGATGTCCTCGACGCTGAGGAGCGTGAACCCGGGCGGGAGAATCACGGTCAGGCCTGAGCCGTTGTGACGCAGCTGGGCTATCCAGCGTTCGATCTTGCCCCACGACTCCTCGACACTCACGCGCCCTCCTCCACCCGGCCGGAGGCCAAGGATCCCAACTCATCAACGGCGAGGACACCCACGGGAGTTCAGAGACGTTTCTCCAAAGTCTGACCGAGGATGCTCGCTGATGCAGATTCTCGGTGTCGTTGAGGGAAGCGTTACGCGATACTCGCCCTGTGGAATGGCGCGAGCAGGTACGAGCGGCGGAAGAGATCAGTGATTGGGATGTAGCTATCTCGCTGGTGAGCGCTCGTGCCGAGTGCTACTCCTCCACCGATTTCCACGCGCACGACAATCATCTGTGGCACATGGATCTGCTCGTCCGTGCCGGGCGATTCGCCCAGCTCACCAAGCTCGCGGACACAGACGTCCACGCGCGTCGGCGTCTCAACAGATCGCTTCACGAGCGTGGGATGGACACAGCGTTGCGCCACCGTGCTGAGGCCGGCGACAGTCATGCCCTGTATCACCTCGTGAAGTTGCTGTGCGGAAACGGCCGGCTTCAAGAGGCCAATGAAGCGGTTGAATTTCTAGGTCCTGAGGATGAGTACGCGCACCAGCTCGTGGCCGACTTCCGAACGGCCGCGGACGGCAATCGGTAGCCCTCTGCCGCGGACTCTCCTTCGATCCCCCGAGCATTCGAGTGTGGGGGCATCGCCAGCGACGGTAAGGGCCAGAGCGAGCTGGAAAGTGTTGACCACTGAGCGGGCGCCGACGTCCTTGTGGACGAGTTCGGTATCGGCCCGGTGGCGGGCGCCGTCCACGTCTCCGGCGGTCAGGCATTGCAGTGCGGCATGCCACTGCAGGGGACTGCGCTGTGGCACCTGCGGGTCCGCAGCGAGCCATTCGGTGCCGTCGCAGCACCCAGCCAGGCTGAGCAGGCAGGCGATGAACAGGGCGCCGTCGGGTTGTCGGGGCATCGGGTGGCGAGCTGGGAGAAATGGCCGGCGGCGTCCGGGTGGTGCAGAGCCTGGGTGGAGAGCTTGTCCAGGCATGCTGCCGCGGTCTGTTCGTGGACGGTCGGCAGACGTCCGGCCGGGCTGGGAACTGCTCCGAACATGAGGGTCTGGGTGACGTCGCGGACGATCTTCTGATGGAGGTCGGCGAGGTCAGTGTCGGTGAATACGTCGTCCGCCGCGACCTGCTTGAGAATGTTGTCGATGCCGGCGGGCCCGCACCGGCTCATCTCACGGATGGACAGGCCGCCAGGAAACCTCCAGGCCATCCTCGGGATCGATCCATACCAAGCACCCCAGTGACAGCACCGGTTGTTGCCGGTCAGCCGTTTCCAGCAGGGGCCCACCGCCGGTCTGAAGCAGCTCACAGACCGCCTCCAGATAGGCGGCCACGGACGGCCAGGCCGGGGGCGACAGAGCCGGGCCCGTCGTGGTCGACCATTCCCCAACACCTTGCAGGGTCGGATCCGTCGACCATGAGACGTACATGCCGAACTCGCCTGCGCCACTTGGCTCCTCGGCATCGAGAAACGACACGAAGTCGGCCCCCTCCCACGGATCGTCCTCGCCCGGACCGAAGCGCAGACGCTGCCAGAGCGAGACTTCGGGACCGAGGAAGATCCCCCCGGGCAGGAACTTGCCCGCCCACAGCTCACCGTCCTCATTGCCCGGCACATCGACCTTCCGGACACCGCCACACACCTGCCACAGAGCTTTCAGCTCGGGCGGGAAGCCGAAGTCGAGCACATGCATCAGACGGGCCTCCGCGGCAGTGACAGTGTCCGCGGTCGCCGGGGGAAGCAGCGAAGCATACGAGGCAGGCGCATACTCGGCCAGCCAACCAGTAAGCCGGTCCCACACCCCAGTGATCTGCTTCATCTCGCTCTGATCAGACATTCAGTCAACCTACAAGCGGTCACTTCTGGTTGCGCCCGCGTACAGGTGTACTCCGTGGTCACCGCCCACGGGCTGCACGCCGCTGTGCAAGCACGTCGACGGCGCAGATGGGCCATCATCACCCGCGGCTACGTCATACACCGTCAGCCGCAGCGCGCGGATATCAGCGATCAGGTCGCGCCGCGGTTCGAAGTCGTCGGCGGCGGTCTCGCCGGAGGCTCGTCAGTAGGCCACGGCCACGCCGTACCGAAGTGGGCGTTGCGCGCGGCGGAAGCGGGCGCAACAGCACCAGCGACGGCGGCCACGAGAGCCGAGTAGTCCCGCACGCCAAGGTCCCTGCCGAACAGCTCCTCCTGGCGGTCCAGGAGCCATCGGGTGACGCCCGGCCTCGAGGTCACCTCGCGGAACACCTGCGTCGCCTCGTTCAGTTTGAGCTGGTTCTCTTCCTCT
Source organism: Streptomyces sp. NPDC029674 (assembly GCF_044903205.1). Classification (NCBI taxonomy): domain Bacteria; kingdom Bacillati; phylum Actinomycetota; class Actinomycetes; order Kitasatosporales; family Streptomycetaceae; genus Streptomyces; species Streptomyces sp. NPDC029674. The sequence continues at coordinate 204,192 of NZ_JBJDPY010000013.1, read as the reverse complement.
ATGGCCTTCAGTTGGCCACTGAGCGGTTGAGTTGGTGGCCCGGCTGAGCATCACGGTTGGCCCCTTGAGGTGCGCTCGCAGTCTGTGGGGACCGGGGCGTGGCCGCAGCGGATGGAGGTGAGCCCGACTCGGCGGCCTCTGTCACTGTCTGACCGGCTTGGGTGCGTGCGTACAGGACCTGCCTGCCTGCGCGGTGGGCGCTGACCAGCCCGGCGTTCCGCAGGGCGGTGAGGTGCTGGGAGGTGCCGCCGGGGGTCAGGCCGGTGCGGCGGGCGAGTTCGGTGGTGGACGCGGGGGCGGTCAGCTCGGTCAGGATCACCGCGCGGGAGCGGCCCAGCACCCCCGTCAGGGCGTTGGGGACGGTCGCGGGCCGGGTGTGCCAGAGCGTGCCGACGGCGCGGGGTGGATAGCGCAGCGAGGGCTGCCACGGTTCGTTGAGCACGGAGAAGACGCGTGGCCAGACGAAGGCGGAGGGCACCAGCAGCAGGCCCCGGCCGTCGAGCCGACGTGCTCCGCGCACGGTGCGGTGTTCCAGGTGCAGGGTGCCTTGAGCCCAGTTGACCTGCGGGTCGAGGTCGGTGAACAGGTGCTGCGCGCCGCCGGTGACCAGGCGGTCGGCGCGGTAGCGGATGTCGCCCTCCAGCAGGGTGAGGATGCGTGACCAGTACGGGGCCAGCGCCAGCTCCCAGTACGCCTCGATCGCCTCTGCCAGCCGCGCGAGCTCGGCGGCCGGATTGCCGCGCAGAGCCGCCATCCGTGATTCCGGTACCTCGGCCGTGGTGTGCAGAAGGGCCGGCGGCATGGCCCGCACCGTGGCCAGCTCAATGTCCAGCGACGGCAGCGGCGTCGTGGGCGGCGGGCAGATGAACCCCGGGATGCGGCCGGCCCAGGGCGAGCGAACGGGCATCGGGACGAGGTCGAACAGCGGGCTCAGGTCGAGGCCGGCCGCCGCCAGCCGCGGGCGTACCTGGTCTGCCCAGGCGTGATGCAGGCCGTGCGCGTCCGCACTCTTGAGGACACGGACGCTTGCCACCACCTCCCACAGCGGGGAGATCGCGAAGCGGGTGCGGGCCACGTCCTCCATGGCGAATTCGATCTCGATCATTTAGCTCAGCGTAAATCTTTATGGAGAGCCGCACAGGGTCGCGCACCGTACGCCGCATGACCGAAGCCCCAGATTCCCCGTGGCGCGTGGGCGCCTTCCGCACGCTCTTTGCCGCAAGTGCCCTCAGCCACCTCGGCAGCAACGTCGGTTATGTGGCGATACCGCTGCTCGCCGTCACCACGCTCGACGCCGGCCCCGGCCAGGCCGGTGCGCTGGCTGCGCTGTCCACCGCCGCCTTCCTGCTCATCGGGCTGCCCGCGGGCGTGTGGGTGGACCGCCTGTCCGGACGCCGCCTGCTGGTGGCCGCCGACGCCGCTCGCGCGGTGTTGCTCGCCTCGATTCCGCTGGCCTGGTGGCTGGGCGTGCTCTCGCTGCCGCAGCTGTACGCAGTGGTGCTGCTGACCGGCTGTGCCACCGTGTTCTTCGACGTCGGCTCTCAGAGCGTCCTGCCCGAACTGGTCGGCCGCGAGCGCCTGGTGCCGGCGAACGCCGCCATCGTCAGCCTGATGGCCGGCGCCAACATCGCCGGCCGCGGCGCCGGCGGCTTCATGGTCCAACTCCTCACGGCACCCTTGGCGATTCTCGGCGGCGCCCTCGCCTACCTCGCTTCCGCCTGCAGCCTCACCGGTATCGCCCGTCACCACGCTCGCACAAAAACCTCGACCGCCAAGCGACGGCTACGGACCGAGATCACAGAAGGGCTGCGCCACGTCCTCGGCACGCGCGAACTGCGGCCCCTGGCGCTCACCGCGACCCTCAGCAACCTCGGCGCACAGATGATCAACGCCATGCTGCCGGTGCTGTTCACCCGCGAACTGCACCTGCCCGCCGCAGCACTCGGCCTGTACTGGGCAGCCGGCGGCCTGGGCATCCTGCTCGGTGCCCGCCTCGCCCGCCCCCTCGCCGCCCGCCTCGGCCACGGCCGCACCCTGGCCCTGGCCGGACTGTGGTTCGCACCCGCCGCGCCGGCCATCGCACTGGTCGACACCGGCCCGTGGCTGTGGGTGGCCGGTGCCGGGTGGCTGGCCGCCATGACAAAGACGGGCATCGACAACGTCCTCGGCGTCACCTTGCGCCAGCACCTGACCCCGGACCCGCTGCTCGGCCGCATGAACGCCACCTTCCGCTTCCTGCTCACCGGCGCCCTGGCCATCGGCTCCGCCCTGGGCGGCCTCATTGGTGAGGCCGCGAACGTACGCATCGTCGTGTGGGCAGGCGCGGCGTGCCTGGCCGGCGCCTTCCTCCCGGTCTTCTACTCCCCCATCCGTGCGCTGCGAAAGCTGCCGGCAGCTCCGGCGACCTCCCACCGGACATCAGCGACGTCCGCCACCGAAACGTGAACCCGGCGCCACCCGCGCGCCCATCCCCCAGGCCGGCCACCATGCTCGAGCGGGCCAAGAAAAGCGCGCAGGGCCAACCGAAACGCTCAGTCACACTGGCGGAGAGACACACCCGGCCAACTGGCCAACTGGCCAATCGGCTAAACCAATCGGCTAAACGGACACGTCTCAGGACCTTTCATCCCAAGCCGGAAGTTCGGCGGCGGTGACGATCCTGCGGACGCCCAGGTCCGCCCGCCGCGCCGGGACCGTCTGGTCTACGACGACGGAGCAACCGGCCCACTGCCCGCCGCACTCCGCGACCATCGACCGCACAGCCGATGCCTGGCTGCCCGTCTCGATCCAGTCGTCGACCAGCAGCACCCGGTCGCCGGGGCCCACCGCCGCCCGCTGCAGACGCAGCTCCTGGCGAGTGCCCCGGTAGTCGGGGGCGCTGCGTCGGGTGACCTTCTCCCCCGGGAAGACCCCCTCGCCCTTGCGTACCGCGACGAAACCGACCCCGAGCTCAACGGCCGCTGCCGCGCCGAGCAGGAATCCCCGCGACTCGATGCCGCAGACGGCCGTGACGCCGCCTTCCCGGAACGGCCCAGCCAATCCGCAGGACCACCGCGGCGAGCGTCCCAGGGTCACGGAAGATCTGCCAGATGTCAGCGTGGCCGCCGATCCACCGGAAGCGTTCGAGGACCAGACGGCGTGCGTGAGGCATCATGATCGTGAGTCTGCGGACGGGCCGGCAATCCAGGCAACCGGATTCCCCGGTCGTGGCATCGGTGATCAAGTGGTCTTTACTGCCCGTCCTGCCCGTCCTGCCCGTCCTGCCCGTCCTGCCCGTCCTGCCCGTCCTGCCCGTCCTGCCCGTCCTGCCCCAGTCGGGGCTTCGTCCGGTCCTGGCCGCCCTTGAACGCCCGGATGGTCCCTACGCTCGCTTGATGCTCCCCTGGCGGTTACGCAGCAGTTCGGGCAGAACACGCCTCTGCGCGGACAGTGCCTTCCGGTGTCACGCCTACGCAACATACAAGCACCGGCTGGGGCCGCTGACTGAGTCCGGTGGCCCCAGCCGGATGGGGTCAGCGAGGGTCGTTCAGGCGGCTGCTGATCTGTTCGTGGAGTTCATGCGGCAGGTGGATGGTCCAGCGGTCGGCGGCCTCGGCGGCCAGGTCACGGCTCCAGCGCCAGCTGTTGCGTGCCGCCGTGCGCACGTCCTGCTCGCGAGCGGTAGCCGTTGTGGATGTGTAGCGATGGCGGTCAGTGTCGGGCAGGTCCTGTTCGAGCGCGCGGCTGGGGGTGAGCCAGTGGGCTGTGCTGTTGCGCAACAGGCGGCAGAGCTGAAGTTGCTGGGGTGCGATGACGGTGTGCAACAGGGCGTGGGCGCGGGCGATCTCGCCGCGGGCCAGGACGTGGGCGAGCATGAGCGTCCAGTTGGTCAGCTCGTCGGTGAGCTGCTGGGCGGTGGTCACCGGCTCGGGCGGCTGGAAGGTGGCCAGTTGTCGGGCGGCCTGGGTGAGCCGGCCGGTGCGGTCGAGCAGGACGGCGTCGTCGGGGCGGGGTAGGTGCACCATCCCTTGCCAGGTGGGCACTTCGTCGATGCCGGGACCGGCCGGGGTGAGGTGGAACTCGCCGCGCATCAGGTCGTCGAAGACGACGGCGAGGATGCCGTACATGTTGGTGTAGGAGAGCTTGAGCGGGGCGAGCTGTGCCAGGAAGGCGGGGCCGTCGAAGTCGGCGAGGTGGTCTTCCTGGATGTAGAGGTACGCCTCGATGTCGGAATGGGCGTCGGCCTCGCCCATGGTCCACGAGCCGTAGAGCAGTACGCCCTCCAGCCGGGTGTCGGCGTGGGCGAGCTGTCGCAGGCGTGCGATGCGATCGTCCAGGGCGGAACGGGCAGAGTGAACGGACATGGTGTGGTCGTGTCTCCTGAGGTGAGCGTGCGGGCACGCTGACGGGGCCCGGCACCTGCCGGGCGGATGCCTGTGGACCGTCGCGGACCGCTCAGGAGAAATTGCCCATGATCGAGATCATAGGGGACGGCTCAGCCGCTGAGTAGGCAGCAACCCAAGTGCTGACCACTTTCGCGACGCAAGCAGCCGGAGGTGTTGCCTTCCGAGACCGTCGTTGTGATGCGTATCACTGTTCGGGTGCTTCGAGTTGGCCATCCACGATCATGATCGGCATGGACTCTCGTTTCCTTGGCATCGCTGAGCTGGTCGAAGCCCCGTCCGTGGCAGTCGTAGTCGACGTCATGCGTGCTTTTACGGTGGCCCCCTGGGCCTTTGCCCGGGGGGCGGAGAAGATCGTTCTTGCTGAGTCGCTGGACGAGGCCCTGGCGCTCAAGGCTCGCCACCCGGATTGGGCGGCGCTCAAGGACGGGCCGCCCGCGCCCGGGTTCGACATGGTCAACTCGCCGGGCCTGCTGCGGTCTGTTGACCTTCACGGACGAACCGTTGTGCAGAAGACCACGGCCGGGACAGTCGGCGCCCTCGCGGTCAAGGAGGCGTCGCTGGTGCTGTGCGCCAGCTTCGTAGTGGCGGAGGCAACGGCTCGGCTCTTGCGGACGCGTAAGAGTCAAAGGGTCACGTTCGTGGTCACTGGCGAGGACGGCCGGGCCGACGAAGATCTGGCCTGTGCTCAGTACATCGCTGGCAGGGCCACCGGGGCCGGGGCGGATGCTGCCGAGTTCCTCCACCGCGCCGGCAAGTCGCGCGCCGCCGCGGAGCTGGCGGAGGGGGTGCGTCAAGGAGTCCATCCTGATGACGTTGCGCTCTGTCTTGAGGTTGACCGGTTCCCCTTTGCCGTGGTGGCGACCTTGGAAGGATCGCTCATGGTCCTGCGTCCGTGCGCCGTGCCTTCGCTGACCGACGATGCCCCGATCTGATCGCCTGTGCTGTGCAACTCTCGTCGTGCGAAGGCGAGGGCCCACGTGACGCACGAGCCACGCCAGGCTGTGGTCTGTCTCTTCTTCCGGCATGGCGGCCGGCACCGTAAGCGATAGTCAGATTGCTGCCGTTGGTGGTTTCGCGCACGCCGACGAGGCCTTGGACGAGCTGCCGCCGGGCCAGTAGCCATGAAGCAGCGGGCGGGACATCCCGTCACGCAGCGGCAACGCGCGCGCTGCTGGTCAGACTGGGCGCAGTGGCAACTGGCCCTGCAGACCCGCGCGGTCGATCGCGGCGCTGGCGACGATCCCGGCTTCGATGCCGACCGTGACGGCGGCCGCGTCCATGGCTTGGCAGATGCCCAGCAGGGTGAACACGCCAGCGTTGTCACAGTAGGTGAGGTTGGACAGCTCCAGCAGCAGGAGACGGTCGCCCTCCGGCCACGATGCCGCCTGCACGATCGCCTCGCGCAACGACGTGACCGTATCGACGTCCAGCTCGCCGGCCAGGCAGACCAGGACCACCGACCGGCCTGCCGGGACATGTCGGATCACCAGGCGGGGCTGGGGTTCCTGCTCCATGGCGGCTGGTTCCCTCTTTCAGCCCGTGGGCGGGGCGGAGCCCGCTTGGCGGGCGGCGAAGATGCCCCACAGAGCGCGCACCGGGAGCACGACGTCTGCCGGTTGCCTGAACGGTCCATCGAACTCGGGTGTGTACTGGTTACGCCGTCCCGCGCGTCGGCAGTGCCGGTACGCCACGTCGTCCAAGTCGCCGCTCACCACGGCCCGGGCGGTGCGTGCGGTGGTCCGGCAGGTGGCGGCCACCCGTCTCAGCCGCACGCTCGGGTCGCGTGCGATGGCCAGCAGCACCCGCGCGTGGTTCGTCGAAAAAGTCCATGCCCCCGCTTCGCTGCCCATGGTCCAGCGCCCTTCCGCCTGTCGGGGCCGTCTCATGGGCGACACCCGTCGGGCATTGCCGGAAACGCCTTTCGCCTATCTTCTCGTATTCCGGCTGTCCGGGAAGGCGGAACCGCGGGTTCGGGTGGTGCGATCCGGGTCAGCGGCCGCCGCCGTGGGCTGCGGGGGTGGCCGCCAGTCGGCCTTCCGGGGGCTGGGGCGGGCGGGCCTACGACCAACCTAGGCATGTATCGAAAGTGCATCTTGAGGATGGACTTGCCTTACCCCAGAGGTAATCGCCTCGGCCAACCTGCGCTGGCAAGGTCGGTGACTCCTCCGCGTCGACAGGACGCGGACCAGGAGGGGAGAGGTTTGCCATGTCGACAGCCGCGCCTACGAGCACACGCACCGTGGTTGAGGAACTGCTGCGCAGGATCGGCGAGGGCGATCCCGAGCGCATCGCCGAGCTGTATGCGGAGCGGAGCGATTGGAAGCTGGACTGGCCGGAGGCCGAGCACGGCCGCACTGCCACGCCGTGGATCCGTCACCGCTCCACCCGGGCCGACGCGGCCGCCCACTATCGCGAGCTTGCCGAATGGCACATTCCGGAGCACGTGGCGACCGAGGTCGAGCGCATCCTCGTCGACGGAAACGAGGCGGTCGTGCTCGGCGAGATCCGCCAGACCGCCCGGCCCACCGGACGGGCGTATCGCGCGCGGTTCGCCCTGCACCTCACCATCGAAGCCGGCCTCGTCACCCGGCATCACGTCTATGAGGACAGCCTTGCTGTTGCCCAGGCGTTCGGGTCGGAGGGTCAGTAAACGGCCGCCATGCCGATCGCGGAATGGCTGGTCACAGCCACTCGTTGGAGATTGCTGGCCCCAGCCACTCGTTGATGGCCGCGACTAGGACGGTTGCTTCGTAGCGGACGGCGAGCTTCTCGTAGCGAGTGGCGTGTCGCGTGTGGCGTGTGGCGTGTGGCGTGTGGCGTGTGGCCACCGTCCAGTGCTTTTGGAGACGGTTGGTGCCGCAGTACACCGCGCGCCGCTCCCGATAGTCGGTCTTGTCGAACCTCGGCGGGCAGTCGCCGCGTGAGCTGCGCCTCTTGCGGTTGCGGGCCTGGTCGGCCTTGTCCAGGATGGTGCACCGGATCCCGCGAGGCCTCAGGTAGGCACCGCACCGGGCCGTCGTGGCGGGATATTCCGGAGCGGTACGGGCCCTCGGGGCGGGTGTACGACCTGTTCCGCCGCTGGCAGCGAGACGACATGGGGCAGCGGGTCTGCACCGAGCCGCAGAGCCGCCTGGCGTTGTGTCACCACTGAGCCGGAGGACCACGGGCCCGGGCGCTCGCGTGGCGGCCTGACCATCAAGCTCCAAGTTGCACCTGGCGGTCAGAAGATCCGGCCACGTCACGTCGGGTCCGGCAGACTCCGCACCCGGCCCAACCAGATGCGGGCCGGCAGAGCGCACAGCGGACAACGGCGCCTTCTCCCCGACCGCAGGAAGCCTGTGACGCCAACTCACCATCGGTGAGCGAAGGTTCGGTCGCCTTCGGGAGGTGGAGGGACCGCGTCCGGCGAAGGGCATGCCTCCGGATCCAAAGCTGCTGATGGGCCGCTTGTCACCAGGTTCACTGGTCGCTGCAGGCATCCCTACGGCCGCCAAGATGACGCCCGCGCGGCACCCCGGACCCACTTCCCAGCAAACGGAACGCGCCACACCCCTGGCGACACCCAGAACCCGGCACGCCAAACCCTGGAGATAAAACCAGCACGCTGGTTTTATACGCCGACGGGAAACAGCCCCCGACGGGAGTCAGCTATGAGCAAGCAAGAACGCGCCACCCGCACCCGCGACGCCCTCCTCCAGGCCGCCGCCACCCTCTTCGACCGCCACGGCTACACCCGCACCACCCTCGATCAGATCAGTGCCCGCGCTGGTGTCAGCCGAGGCGCCCTGCACTTCCACTTCCCCACGAAAACAGACCTCGCCCGCGCCATCGAACAAGCCGCCGCCCACACCCTCCACCACACCGCCCATCCCCCGATCCCCCATCACGTCAACGCCCTCCAGCACCTCATGAACCTCACGCACCGCCTCAACCACCTCCTCCATCACGACCCCATCACCCGCGCCGCGTTCCGCCTCACCCACGACCCCGGCCCCCACGCTCACGACCTGCGCCACCAGTGGCACACCCACGTCCACCGCCTCACCGCTCAAGCCGCCCAAGAGGACGCCCTCACCCCCCGCACCACCCCTGAAGCCCTGGCCAGCACCGTCATCGCCACCACCACCGGCCTCGAACTCCTCCACCACACCCATCCCCACACCCTCACGCCCGGCCCTCTCACCCACTTCTGGCAGCTCCTCCTCCCGACCATCACCCACCCCCACGCACTCCCCACCCTCCACCCCAACGGCACGCCCACGCCCGCACCCACAGCGACCACTTAGGACACGGGCACATAGCGGCAGCCACCACCGGACAGTGCGAGCAAGGCAGGCCACAACTCCCCACGTCCCTCGCAGTGTTGGAAGCGTCGGCGCGGGAGCCGGGAACGGGAGCGGAGCATGCCGCCGCTGCGGGTGGCCGGAGAAGGCAGTCACCGCTCCGGCCGACGCGTCCCGCCTCTCCAACCAGTCCGGGCAGTCAGGACGCAAGATCCAGCAATGCCGCCTCCGTTATCGAACAGGCCCGTTACGCTACCGGCAGGCCGTCACGCCTCGGCGTGAATGGCACTGCAGCGGCATGCGCCGCCCGAGGCAAAGGGAATGCGCCAGATGACGCAGGGTCAGGGTTCGCTCGCAGGGAAGGTCGCCCTCATCACCGGGGCGAGCAGTGGGATCGGCGCGGCGGCCGCCCGGGTGTTCACGCGGGAGGGCGCGCAAGTGGTGCTCATATCCCGGCGCGAGGACCGACTCCAGTCCCTGGTCAAGGAGTTGCGTGCCGAGGGGGCAGAGGCTTCCTGCTGTGCCGCGGACGTTCAGGTGTCCGCCGACATGCGGCGTGCCGTCGCCTTCGCGGTGGATACCTACGGGCGACTGGACGTCGCGTTCAACAACGCGGGCGCAGCCGTGGAGAAGAGCCCGCTGCACCTGATGGACGACGCGGCCTACGACCTCATCATGGACACCAACGTCCGCGGCGTGTGGAACTGCCTGCGACCCGAGATCGGCGCGATGCTCGAGAACGGCGGCGGCTCGATCGTGAACACGAGCAGCGTGGCCGGTCTGGTCGCGACCTCCGTCGCGGCTCCTTACATCGCCTCCAAGCATGCTGTGGTCGGCCTTACCAAGGTTGCCGCGGTCGAGTACGCGTCCAGCAACATCCGGGTCAACGCCATCGCCCCGGGCCTTGCCCGCTCGGAGATGGTCGAGGACTGGTTCGCCCGCTTCCCCGGGCAGGAGGCCAAGAGCAAAGCCTCCTCCCCGCAGAACCGCATGGCCGAACCCGAGGAAGTCGCCGAGGCCGCCGCCTGGTTGTGCAGCGACCGCGCCTCCTTCGTCACCGGTGCCACCGTGCCCGTGGACGGCGGCGCCACCAGCTGGTAAGTCCCCTCCACGGCCAGGTCGTAGTGCGCGGAGCGGGACGGCGTCAGCCGGTCGTGGGGACCAGGACGGGCTGGGGGACGGACACCGCCTGTGCGTACAGGCGCGCTCCCCGGTCCGGGGCGAGGTCGAGGCGGGACAGCACCGCGGGGACCGTGATCGCCGGTATCACGTGGTCGTAGAGGACCGAGATGCGCCGCTCGACGTCCGCCCACCCGCACTCGAGCTGGGAGAAGAGCTGCACCCCGTGAAACGCGCTGACGATGAGCTCCGCGGTCTGGCGGGGAACTACGTGGGAAAGGATCTCGCCGCGGTCCTTGGCCTCGGCGAGCGTCTGGGCGGACAGTTCGATCCAGGCCGGCCAGGCGCTCCCGTAGTGCTCCCGGCCCTGCGGGTCGGATGAGAGCACCGCACCGGCTCGTACCACCGGGTCCCGCGGCAGCCGGTGCGCCAGCAACAGGCCCGCGTCCACCCACTCCTGGACCTTGAGGTCCTGCGGCGGCCCCGCATACGCGACCTGCGCCTGCAGCACTCCCCGCGCCAGGGCTTCCTTGGAGTCGAAGTGGAAATACAACGCGCCCTTGGTGACCCCGGCCGCCTGAAGGATGTCCGACACCGTGGCCGCCGAATACCCGTGCTCGGCAAAGACCGTCGCGGCCGCCTCAAGTACCGCGCGGCGTGTTCGAACTGCACGCTCCTGCTGCGCCACGTGACCTCCCCTGCACTCGTGCCCCCTCGGGTATGCAGCGGACCCGAAAAAGAAACCGTCGTGGACGTACCTTACCCACAACGCCCTCTGGGGACCCGGGCAGGGATCTTCCCCCATCCTGCTCTTCAGCCCCCTCCGCCCGACAAATCCACCCCCAACCGGCGAGGCCCCTACCCCTCAAGAGCAACTTCCCTCACACATCACCACCCCATGCACACACCGCGCACACCACCGCAGAAGCCGTCCGTCCGCAACTGCCCCGTGGTTCGCGCTCAGAAATTCGACGTCGACGTCAGCCCTGCCGCGTACCCTCGCCGTCCGGCCAGTTGCCGCCGGCCGCCGCCTCCGCGTCCACCCTGCGCAGCAGCTCCTCATCGATGTCGTCCAGCGAGCGGACCACATGCCGCACGCCGACCTGCTCCATCAACGGGCGCTGGAAGCCGTCGTCGTAGTCGCTGGGGTGGCCGATGAACGCGACGCCCAGCTCGCGCGCCGTCTGCGCCACCCGTGCCACATCGTCGATGAAAAGCACCTGGTCAAAACGGAGCCCGAAGACCTCCTCAGTGATCTCCCGGATGCCCGGACGGAAATCATTGGTGCACACATATATCGGCTCGTCGAAATACTCGACCAAATCACCCAGATAACGGTCGAAGTGCGCGCGCTCCAACCCGCCGTAACACACCGTACGCACCCCCGTGGAGCGGAGCCTTTCCATCAACCGGTGCGCACCGTCCAAGACCTTCACCGGATGCTCGAGCAAATAGCGCTCGCGCTCCTGGAAATACGAGGTCAGCAACGACTCGGCCGTTCCCCCCAAAACGTCTGCCGCTGCCTGGGCAGCCACCAGCTGCGACTGCGACAACAACGCCTGCTCCAACGCGGGTCCGTACTGGCCGCCCCTCGACTCCACCAAGCGGCGGATCACCGGGCCGAAACTATCGTTCAACAATACTCCGTCGATATTTACCGCCACCAGCCTCAGGTGCGCCAGCCCCTCCGGACGTCCTACCTCACGGACGTCCGAATCCGAACCGGCCCCGGACGAATCCTCGCGACCCACCACGCCAACCCCCACGTTCCGATGATCTACAACAGTCCCGACTGATCCAACTGACCGCCACCCGGGCTGCGTTGACGCGACCCTGCACGGCCCGGCCCAAGCAGCCCGGAGCCGAACAATCCCACAGTCTCCGCGAGCCGACGAACCAGCGGTGAACCAACGATGAACCAGCTGACGAAACGGCAGGAAAACCGGAGGATGGAGATCCGACAACGGGTGGAGGGGCGGGCTCGGGATGGCCCGAGCGGAGCCGATCAGCGTGAGAGCATAACAAGGGAACCGGGCAGCCGGTTTTCGCGCGATAAACGGATGGAAGAATTCCCCTTTTCCGGAAAGCCGCAACCCGCCTCTCACCAGGAAGGAAACTCTTCGGCGCTACGCAGCGTCACAGAAAACCGAATCCCAGAAGGTTCTTTTTCCCCACTCCGAGCCCGTGTAATCGCCACCGGTCCTTGAAAAGGAAACCGGTGAGTATGTATGTTATGGCGTCACTTTCATTCACCTCCGGGGGAGAGGTTCATGAGCAGTAGTCTCGTCCTGCCCGAGTCCAAAGACGGCCAGGGCAACCGCAGCCACACCGCCCGCACCGACGGTTCGCCGGCCCAGCTACCCCGGCTCACCACGACCGTCCCCGCGGAATACGTCCACCGGGCCGCCCTCGCCGAAGTCTTCCTCACCGACTGCGAGAAAACCGGTGAGAACACCTTCGTCCTCACCGGCCAATGGCCCCGCGCCCACACCTTCTTCAATACGTCGGACGGACGCCACCACGATCATCTCCAAGCCTGCGAAACCCTCCGCCAGACCGGTATCTACCTCGCCCACGCCGAGTTCGGCATACCCCTGGGCCACCACTTCGTCATGCAGGACATGACCGTGACCACCCATCCCGAGCACCTCGCCATCGGCACCGCCCCCACCAATCTCATCCTCAACACCACGCTGACGCGCACCCGTCGCGGCGCCAACTTCACGATCAGCCTCACCATCACCAATCAGCAGCACGACACCGTCTCCACCGGCTACGGCCACTTCACCTGCATCTCTCCTGCCGCGTACCGGCGCCTGCGCAGCGCCAACCCCACCAACTCCGGCCCCGCCAACCCCACTGCGCACACCCTCGAAACTCTCGAGCACATTCCCACGCAGCAGAACCCAGCCACCTACGGCCGCGTCCACGCCCGCGACCTCGTTCTCGCCCCCACCCACGAGCCCCACCGCTACCGGCTCAACCCCGACCCGGCCCATCCGATCCTCTTCGACCACGACGGGGACCACATCCCCGGCATGGTCCTCATCGAGGCGTCCCGCCAGGCCACTCACCCCCACCCCCCGGCCACGCACCTCACGCACTCCCACACCGAGTGGCACCACTACGTCGAGCTCAGCAGCCCCTGCCACATCACCACCACTCCCCCCATCACGACCATCACCGCCACCGGTCACACCACTACGCACACCGTCACCAGCCACCAGAACAACCACTCCACACACACCACGACCCTCACCCACACCACCACCTCCGCTTCCACACCCACGTAAACCGACAGCGGGAACACATCCCGCGTCCCCTTCAAGGACAGCTCGATCAGGCCGGCGCGTCGGCGGCTCCGGTGGGGAGAAGCACGGTCCCAGGCGTCGCCGACGTTCCGCATCTCGCGATCAACAAGACCCTGACCTGCAGCGACGAGACGCCGCCGCGTAGAATCGGGAAGCCGGGCCGACTCCTGCCCTCCTGTCCCGCCGTCCGGGTCTCCCGCCGGCCCAGCCCCGGAACACCACTGTCTTGAGCACCGAAGAAATCATCGAAGACGTCGTCGACGTCCGGCCTTCTCCCGCCGTATCCGCAGCACGCTCCGGTTCCCGCCCCCGCGTCCCCGTCCGTATCCGCACGCGCCTCGCCGGACGCGCGCCCGCCCCGCCGTCGCCCGGTACCGCGCTGCACAACGTCTGCGTCGCCACTGCCGTCCTGCTGGCCCTGGTGGCCATCGGCTCCCTCATCCACGAGCCCGTGCTCATACCCCCGCTGGCCGCGTCCGCCGCGATCATCCACGGCGCGCCGGGGCTGCCGCTGGCCCAGCCGCGCAGCGTGATCGCCGGTCATCTGCTGTGTGCCGTCGTCGGATACGGGGTCGTCGCCGCCTCGGGCAGCTCACCGTGGGCAGCGGCCATGGCGGCCGGGATCGGCCTGGCCGTGATGACCGTGGCTCGTACGCCGCACTCCCCCGCGTGCGCGACCGCCGTCGTCATCGTCCTGAACACGCCGCGGCCCTCGACGTTCGTGCCCCTGCTCGTGGGTTCCGCCGCTCTCCTCGTCCTCGTGGGCTGGGCCGCCTCGTGCGCCCGCCCCAGCGCACCGCGCTACCCCGCCTACTGGTGGTGAGTCGGGCCGCCCGTCGGCCGGTCGCGCCGCAGGTGTGTCACACCCGCGGGCCGCGCGGTGTCTCCATGGTGAACAGGCAACCGCACAAGGAGACTGAGAACACCATGGCGCTACGCATCGCGAAGGCCGAGCTCCCCGTCGAGCTCAAGAACAACATGATCGAGCAGCTCGGTGCCGTGCCCGAGCCCGTCGAGGTGGTGTGGCACAGCCCGGTCGTGGCTGCGGACAACTTGGAGTTCGCGGGCAAGGCGGGCGCTTGGGACGCGGTCGACGCGAGCCTCAAGACGTTCGTGCACATGGCCGTCGCGGCGCAGGTCGGCTGCAGCTGGTGCCTCGACGTCAACTACTTCATGGCGCAGAATCACGAGCTGGACCTGGCCAAGGCGAGTCAGGTGCCGCGCTGGAGGGAGTCGGACGCGTTCACACCGCTGGAACGGGACGTCCTGGAGTACACCGAGGCCATGACCGACACACCGACGACCGTCACCGACGAACTGCACGCGCGCCTGCTCGACCGGCTCGGCGCGGCGGCGATGGTCGAACTCACCGCCTACATCGCCTTCAGCAACATGTCGACCAGGAACAACACGGCACACGGGATCACGTCGCAGGGTTTCTCCGACGCCTGCGAGATTCCGCTGGCCGCGCGCCCTGGACGGGCCGGCGCAGCGGCGACGGCATGACCGGGGCCGGGGATCCGTTCGTCGTCCACCGCAGCCTGCTGTTCACCGTCGCCTACGAGATGCTCGGCTCCGCGGCCGACGCGGAGGACGTGCTGCAGGATTCCTGGCTGCGGTGGGCCGCCGTCGACCAAGAGCGGGTGAGCGAGCCGCGGGCGTACCTCGTCAGGATCGTCACGCGGCAGGCGCTCAACCGCATGCGTACGTTGTCGCGCCGGCGCGAGGACTACGTGGGCGAGTGGCTGCCGGAGCCGTTGCTGACCAGTCCCGACGTGGCCGAGGACGTCGAGCTCGCGGAGAGCGTCTCCATCGCGATGCTCACCGTGCTCGAAACGCTCGGGCCGACGGAGCGGGCGGTGTTCGTGCTCCGCGAGGTCTTCGACATGCCGTACGGGGAGATCGCCGAGGCTGTCGGCAAGTCCGCGGCGACGGTGCGGCAGACCGCTCGGCGCGCCCGCGAGCATGTGGCGGCCCGCCGGCCCCGGGTGGCGGTGAGCCGGTCGGAGCAGCAGGCCGTGGTGGAGCGGTTCCTCGCGGCACTGCGGACCGGACAGGTCCAGGAGCTGATGGAGGTCATGGCTCCGGACGTGGTGCTGGTCGCCGACGGCGGTGGGCTGGCGGGCGCCGCCCTGGTTCCGGTCCGCGGGGCCGAGCTGGTCGCGACCGCGCTCGCGCGCCCGAACCGGGTGGTGTCGACCGTGACGCTCAACGGTGCGCCCGCGGGCTGGACCGAGGTAGATGGGCGGGTGGCCGCGGTGAGTTTCGTCGTGGAGAACGGGCGGATCGCCCGGATCTACGCGGTGGCGAATCCGCGGAAGCTGACGCGTCTCGACGAGCCGGCGGAACTGGTCAGGTAAGGACGGTCAGGCGGGGACGGCTCGCGCACGGTCGCCCCTCCGCTGGAGCGCTGTGTGCGGGATGCGGGATGCGGGATGCGGGATGTGCGTGGCGCGTGGTCCAGGTGGTCCGAACCGCCTGGGCCACGCGCAGCGACACAGCGACCGGGCGTCGAGCTCATGCCTCGGCAGAAAATTGTGTGACCCGGCGGACGGGCCGCGTTATCGTCGGTTTCATGAACGTCACCGGCCACGGCCTCACCGCGACCGCGCGAGCGACCAGCTCGCCGGTTGCCGCCGCCTGACGTCTGTCTTCTCCCCATCGGCGACCGGAAACGGACCGCCGATGTTCCCGTGGCTCCGGCTCTCCCGCCTCAGTCCACCCTTCGCGCGGACCCGTTGTCCGGTGCCTCCCGCCCGTACACGCGAAGGAGCCACCTCATGAACACGGACACCGTCCTCCGCACGTTCGTCGACTACTTCCAGGAGCGCGGTCACCGGCTCATCACCGGTTCGACCCTGCTGCCGCCGCCCGGCGATTCCGTACTGTTCACCACTTCGGGCATGCATCCCCTCACTCCCTACCTGGAGGGGTGCCCGCATCCGCTCGGCAGCCGGCTCGTCAATGTGCAGCGCTGTCTGCGTACCACGGATCTCGAAGAGGTGGGCGACGCCAGCCACCTGACCGTCTTCGAGATGCTCGGTACCTGGTCGCTCGGTGACTACGAAGGGCCGCAAAGCCTGCGCTGGGGATACGAGTTGCTGACTGAGGGTCTCGGTATCGAACCCCGCATGATGCACGCCACGGTCTTCGGCGGCGACGACCGGACCGGCCCGGACACCGCCTCCCTGGACGTGTGGGAGGAGCTCGGGATCCCGGTGGAGCTGACCGTGGAGGACAACTGGTGGTCCAACGGGCCGACCGGCCCGTGCGGTCCCGACTCCGAGATCTTCCTGTGGACCGGCGACACCCCACCGCGGTCGACGCCCACGCGCGACGACCGTTGGGTGGAGATGTGGAACCACGTCACGATGCGCTACCGCAGGCTCGTCGACGGTTCACTCGTGCCGCTCCCCCAGCGGAACGTCGACACCGGACTGGGCCTGGAGCGGCTGGTCTCGCTGCTGCAGGGCAAGCCGTCGGTGTACGAGTGTGACGTCTTCGCCCCCTGGCGGCTGCTCGTGCCGGAACTGTGGCGGCTCGACGAACCGTCGCTGCGGATCGTCTGCGATCACCTGCGTTCGGCCGTGGTGGTGATCGGGGACGGGGTGCGCCCGGGCAACTCCGGTCGCGGCTACGTGCTGCGCCGGCTGGTCCGGCGCCTGCTCACCGTGCTGTGGCGCGACGACCCCACGCGCGGACTCGGCGACCTGCCGGGCGACCTGATCCAGCACACCCTGGACCACTTCCGCCAGCACGTGGACCCCGTCGCCGTACGCGTCGTCCTGCTCGACGAGGAGCGCCGGTTCCGTCGGCTTCTGGAGCGCGGGCAGCGGATCCTGTCCCAACCGCGCTTCCAAGGGCCGCTCTCCGAGGAGCACTTGCACTACCTCCACGACACACACGGCCTGCCCCGCGACCTCGTCCTGAGCCTGCGCCCGGAGTGACGGGCCGGGCGCTCGGTGTGGGTAACCGACGCCGCCTTCGTCTTCGGCCGCCTGCTCCTCTGATCCGCCGGGGCCGCCGTCGTCAGGAAGGGGTGTCGAGCACTCCGGCCACCAGTCGGCGGGCGTACGCGGCGTCATGGCCGGTCGGCCGGAAGAGGATGCGGTACATCATCGGGGCCACGACGTGGTCCAGTACGGTCTCGACGTCGGGGGCGGTCTCCCCGCGGTCGGCCGCGCGGGTCAGGATGACGTCGATCTGCTCGGCCGCGTAGGCGGAGCACTGGCCCGCGTTGCTGCCGTCCGGATCGCCGAGCAGGGCGTCGCGGATGTAGGCGCGGCCTCCCGGGGACGACATCTCGTCGAGGAACTGTTCCGCCCAGGCCCGGAGGTCGGATCGCAGGTCCCCGCGGTCCTCCGGCGGCGCCTCGGGGCGCAGGCGCTCGACCGCCACGTCCGACAGGAGCGCCTGCAGGTCGCCCCAGCGACGGTAGATCGTCGAGGGCGTGACCTCGGCGCGGGCGGCGATCTGCGGGACCGTCAGTGCGTCACGCCCCACCTCGGCCGCGAGTTCGCGCACGGCGGTGTGCACCGCCTCCTGTACCCGGGCGCTGCGCCCGCCGGGGCGCGCCATTGGTCTACGGCTCACGTCATGACCTCCACGTCATCACTTTAAAGTGAGTCCTCAGGGGGCGACGGCCGCCGGGGCGAACGGGTGGGCAGGGACTGTCCGCTCGTAGGCGTGCCCGACCCGCAGGAGTACCGCCTCGGCGAGGGGGCGGCCCAGGAGTTGCATGCCGATGGGCATGCCCGCGCGGTCGCGGCCGACCGGTACGGACAGTGCCGGTACGCCGGTGATGTCGGCGGGGGCCGACAGGCGCACATAGGCGTCGGAGACGCTCTCCGTCGTTCCGTCGGCCCATGTGATGGTCTCCTGTTCCGAGCGGACCGCGGTCGCGGGGACGGTTGGCGCGGCGATCACGTCGACCTCGTCCAGCGTGTGCAGCCAGGCCTGGCGCATGAGCGTGCGGGCGCGTCGGGCGCGCAGGTAGTCGACGGCGGGCATGAGGGCGCCGGCTTCCAGGAGGATCCGGACGTCGGCTCCGTAGTGCTCCGGGGCCGAGCGCAGCGTCTGCTCGTGGTAGGCGGTGGCTTCCGGGACCATCAGGCCCCATTGGGTGGCCTGGATGTAGCGGGTCATCGGGATCTCGACGTCGACGAGAGTCGCGCCGAGGATGTGCAGCTGGGTGATGGCGGCTCGCACCGCGGCCTCGACCTCGGGGTCGACGTGGTCGAAGTAGTAGTTCCGCGGGACGCCGACGCGCAGCCCCGTGAGGTCGGTTCCGGGTGCCGGTCGGTAGTCCGCGGGAGGCGCGGACAGGCTGGCGGGGTCGCGCGGGTCGTGTCCCGCGAGTACGGACATCGCCAGGGCCGCGTCCTCGACGGTACGGGTCAGGGGGCCGACGTGGTCCAGTGACCAGGACAGGGACGTCACGCCGTGCCGGGGAACGAGGCCGTACGTGGGCTTGAGGCCGACGACGCCGTTCAACGCGGCCGGCACGCGGATCGACCCGCCCGTGTCCGTGCCCAGGGCGAAGGTCGCCGCACCCGCCGCCACGGCGACGGCGGAACCGCCGCTGGAGCCGCCGGCCACCCGTTCCGGGTCCCAGGCGTTGTTGGTCTGCGGCGTGGTCAGCCCGTAGGCGAACTCGTGGGTGTGGGTCTTGCCGACCAGGGCGGTGCCGGCCGCGCCCAGGCGCTCCGCGACCGTGCTGTCGGCGTGCGCCCGGTGCTCCGCCCGGACCCGGGAGCTGGCCGTGGTCGCCACACCGGCGACGTCGATCAGGTCCTTCAGCGCCACGGGAACGCCATGCAGCGGGCCCCTCAAGTTGCCTGTGGCGGCGGCCTGTTCGGCCTCACGCGCCGCGTCACGTGCGCGCTCCGCCGTGATGGTGACGTAGGCCTGGAGGCCGGGTTCCGTCTGCTCGATCCGGTCCAGCACCGAGTCGACGAGTTCCACGGGCGAGAGTCGACGCGCCCCTATCTCGTCGGCGGCAGCGGCGAGGGACAGTTCATACGGCTGCATGGTGGCTCTCCTGTGTGGGGTGGAGGGGGGCGGTGGCGGGCAGGGCCGTCGTGGTGGGCGGCATGGGAGAGGTGTCCGCGAAGTCCAGTTCGCGCAGGACGGCTACGACGGAGCGGATGTGGTCGGCCGTGGCGGCGACCGCCTCATGCCGGTCCGCCGCGAGCGGGAGTCCGGATCGTGCCGCCCACCGGGCGGCCTCGGACGGTGTGAGTTCTTCAGGGGTGAGTTCTTCAGGCGTGCCGTCTTCAGGGGTGCGTTCTTCAGGGGTGGGCATCGAGATTCCTTTTCCGTGTCGTGTCGGGTCGGGTCGGGACGGAGCTGCGTGGGCGAGCCCCGCTAAACGCAAACCGTTTGCGTTAGTGCCACGGTAGGGCCTACGCTCACTTAACGCAAACAGTTAGCTTTTAGCGTGCGCTCGACTCGGAAACGGAACGGACCAGACATGACTTCAGACGTGACCGCCCCCGCACTCCCCCACTGGACCGTCGGCGACATCACCGTCCACCGCATCGACGAAATCCCCCTGCCGCCCGAGACCGGGCCCTGGCTGCTGCCCGACGCCACGGCCGACGTAGTCGGGCAACAGCCCTGGCTGCGCCCCGACTTCGCCGGCCATGAAGGTGTGCTCCACCTCGACAGCCACAGCTTCGCGTTCGTCGTGGGGTCGCTGCGGGTGCTCGTCGACACCGGTATCGGCAACGGCAAAACGCGGGCGAACCCGGCATGGCACGACCTCCACACCGACTACCTGCAGCGCCTCACCGACGCCGGGTTCCCCCCGGACTCCGTCGACCTGGTCGTCCTCACCCACCTGCACACCGACCACGTCGGCTGGAACACCCGGCAGGCGGGCGGCGCCTGGGTCCCGACCTTCCCCAACGCCCGCTACGTCACCTCCCGCGCCGAGCGGGAGTTCTGGGCGGGGTACGCCATGGACGAGGCGCGGCGGCAGATGTTCCGCGACTCCGTGCACCCGGTCGAGGACGCCGGGCTGCTCGACCTCGTCGACATCGCGGACGGCGGCACCGAAGTCGCCCCCGGGCTACGGCTGTTGTCCGCCCCCGGTCACACCCCGGGCCACCTCGCCGTCCAAGTGACCAGTCACGACGAAACAGCGCTGATCACCGGCGACTTGATCCACCATCCCGTCCAGCTCCCCCACCCCCACATCGGAAGCTGCGTCGACATCGACCCGGACCAGGCCGAAGCGTCGCGCCGCGCTCTCCTCGCCTCGGTCGCCGACACCGACACCCTCGTGCTGGGCACGCACTTCCCCGAGCCCACGGCGGGCCGGGTGGTGTCCCACGGAGACGCCTACCGGTTGACACCCGTTCCGCCGACGCATCGGCCCCTCGCACAGTGACGACTGCGGTTACGGCTGCGGATGACGACTGCGCTGATGACGCTGGAACATGGGGGTGCCTGCGGCGTCGTACGGGAGGGTGGAGAGGGCGTCGGCGTAGCCCTGTTCCAGCGCCTGTCGTTGGCGTGCGATGTGCGGGCCGGCGGGGAGCGCGGCCAGGCGCGCCATCTGTGCCTCGTGAGCCTCGGTGATCCGGTCGGCGGTCGTCCGCCAGTCGGTGTCGTCCGGTACGCGGGCCAGTTCCACGCAGACCGGTTCCGTTCCCTCGGCCAGCGCGGCCGCGGCCCGGGCGTGACCGTCCAGGAGCAGCCAGCCGTCCAGGAAGGACACCCACCACAACAGGACGGGGGCGAGGGTGCCCTCGTGGACGTGTTTGCGGTAGGCCTTCACGCGGGCGGTGTCCGGTGCCGGGAGCGGGCGCAGTGGCAGGACGCCGTGCCAGCCGCCCCCGCAGAGCAGTTCGAGGGTCGCGTCGGGCCAGTCCCGGACGAGGTCGCAGCTCCAGATGCCCGGAGCGAAGGTGGCGCGTCGGGTCATCCGCCAGCGCCCGTGGTGGAGCGGGCCGCGCCCCGTGTCCTCGGCGAGCCAACGCGCGTATTGGTGGGGCCAGTTGACCTCGGAGCGCATCGCCGCGGCGGTCACGGGTGGCAGCGGGGAGCGGTGGCCGGGCAGTCGGCGCAGGTGGAGGTCGCGGCAGCAGCCGTCGCCCTCGGAGTGGGCCTGGATGAGCGGGTGTTCGTCCTGGAGGAGGGACCAGCTCCGGTCTGTCGCGCGTTCGAAGCGCAAGGAGGGCCGGCAGCAGCCCTGCGCACCTCCTGGGACGGTCAGGACGAGCCCGCCTCCGGGTAGTGGTTCGCGCGCTGCACTGATCATGCAGTCAGTGTCGGTTCGAAGGCGCTGCTCGGCAAGGACGAAGTGTTCGGCGCTCCGTTGCTGTGACGCCTCTGTGACGGGTGGGGTGACGGCCGTCACAGCCTGGTGTGGTCTCTTCTGATGGGGTGGGCCGAATGCTCGTACTACTGGCTGGTGGGCTTTCCGGGGTTGCGGCCATCGGCGCGCTCATCGCCTTCTTCGGGGTCCTGGCCATGGCACTGCCAGGCCGTCCGCCCTTGTGGGCGGGGCCACTCATGCACCGGTCGGCACTGCTGGCCGGCTGCGCGGCCGCCGCCGTCTACTTCAAGGGCCTTTTCAGCATCGAGATGGCGGTGAACGAGTCCTCCCACGGAGCCTCTTCCTCTCCTTCGCCGTCGTGCCAGGCAGACGCTCCCGTCTCCGCCGAGAACATCACCGGCTACCGGGTTTCGCATCTGCCGCTCCGGTTCGAGTGCGTCCTGGACGACGGCACCACGTACGCGAGCGGTGAGTTTCCCGGGTGGCTCACCGCGGTGCCCGTGGTGCTCGCGCTGATCTCCGTTCTGCTCGCGTTCGGCGCGTGGCACGTTGCGCAACGAGGTACGCGGCAGGAGGAGTTCAGTCCAGCGCGTCCGCGAGGCGGGGGAGCCAGCGGTCGACGGGACCGGCGGTGAGTACTCCGCTGCCCGCGCCGGCCAGTTGGCCGGCGGCGGGCAGCAGGCGTGAGCGGACCCTGGCGAGCGCGGCCCGGTCCCCGGAGCGCAGGGCCGCCTCCGCCTCCACGCAGCACAGCGCCTCGTACAGCAGGTCCGGAGGCGGTTCGGGCAGTGCGCGCAGGGCCGCGCGGGCCTGGGCGTGGCGGCCGGCCTCCGCGAGGGCGAGCGCCTCGGCCCAGGGGCGGTGGGGGCCCCAGTCCGCCGCGAGGTCGACGTGGGGCGGCCGCAGGTGGGCCAGGCGCAGGGACACCAGGGCCAGCGGCAGGAGGCCCGTGCGCATGCCCGGCATGCCCGCCCCGTCCAGGCTCGCGGCGGCGGCGCGGGAGGCGGACTCGGCTCGGGTCATGTCACCGGATGCGGCCAGGCGCAGGGCGTCGTACCACTGGGTGAAGACGCTCACCAGCGGCAGTTCGTGACGCCGTGACAGCCGCGTCGCGGCGGCGGCGTGCGCGTCGGCGGCCGGAAAGTCGTCGAGTGCGGCGCGTGCCTGCAGCCGGATGAGGTGGCCGAGCACTTCGAAGGTGACCAGGCCGTGCCGGGCGGCGAGTTCGATGAGCTCGGCGCCGATGGCGTCGCGCCGTGGGGCGAGGCCCGCGCGGGTGAAGGACTGCATGAACGTGCCGTTGAGCGCGAACGCGAGCAGCGCCGGGTCGTCGAGGCGCCGCGCGAGGCGCTCCGCCTCCCGCGCGGCGTCGGGTCCGCGCGGTGTCCTGACGCCGCGCGTCTCCACCGCGATGGTGGCGAGCAGACGGCAGCGCGTCGCCTCCGAGGCGTCATCCGGCAGTCTCGCGAGGGTCCGTTCGGCGGCCCCGACGAGCTGCCGGGCGAGCTCGGGGTCGTCGGCGCGGGTCCAGATCGCGGGTACGTCGAAGGCGCCGATCACTCGGGCCGTCAGCTCCGGGTCGCCGTACTCCTCGGCCGCCTCGACGGTCCCCATGCGGTGGCTCCGCGCCGCCTCCAGTCCCCCGGCACCGGTCACGGCGAGGCTGCGGATGAGCCCGACCGTCGACTCGAGCCGGGCGCGGGCCCCGGCTTGGACGGTGCGGTCGTACGATGCGGCCGCCTCGCTCCAGAGGCGGGATGCGGTCACCGTGGGATCGGATGGGCCGGGGGGATGGGGTGAGCCGGGCGTGCCGGACAGCTCGAACGGACCAGACGGACCAGGCGGACCAGACGGACCAGACGGACCAGGCGGACCAGGTGGGCCGAGCCGCGCAGGTGGAACCGGTGCCTCGGACGACGTGCCGTCCAGTTCGTCCCTCGTACTCGGCCACCGTCGCCCCTCCCCCACATCCAGGCTCGCGTCCTGCGCCAGCATGTCCGCCTCCAGGCGGCGCAGGCCGGCGCCCGGGTCGAGCCCCAGTTCCTCCGCCAGCGTGGCGCGGGCCCGGCGCAGGGTCGCGAGGGCGTCGCCCTGGCGGCCGGAGCGGTACAGCGCGAGGGCCAGCAGCCGCCAGGCGTCCTCGCGCCACGGGTGGCGGGCCACATGCGCGTCGAGGTCGGGCACGGCGTCGGCGGCCCGGCCGAGGTCGAGTGACGCCTCGGCGCGGCGCTCGACGGCCAGTGCGCGCAGCTCGGCGAGGCGCGACCGTTCCGTGCGCGCCCAGTCCTCGTCGGTGAACTCGGCGTAGGCCGGGCCCCGCCACAGGGCCAGTGCCTCGTCGAGCCGGCGCAGCGCGTCCCGCGGCGGCAGCGGGCGGGCCTCGGCCACGGCCGTCTCGAAGCGCCAGGCGTCCACCGCGTCCGGCGCGGCCCGCAGCGCGTAGCCGGGGCCCTCGGTGACGAGCAGCCGGGCGGGGGCCCTGCGCGGGCGGTCGGGTTCCAGGGCCTTGCGCAGCGCGGCGACGAAGGTCCGTACCGTCCCCAGGGCACGTTCCGGCGGGTCTTCCCACAGGTCGTCGATGAGGCGCCCGACGGGCACGACGTGGCGGCGGGCGACGATCAGCCGGGCCAGGACGGCTCGCTGGCGCGGTCCTCGCAGGGCCAGCGGTCCGGCCGCGTTCCGGGCGCCCACGGGGCCGAGCACCTCGAATGCGACGGCCTGCGCGGCCCCCGCCCCGTTCTCCGCCCCCGTCTCCGTCATGCCCGACATGTGCGGACCACCGTGCTCTCTCCGTACTGACTGCTGCTGATCGCTACTGATCACTTGCTGATTCACCGGCGGCAAGCTGAAGGCATCCGCCACCCGGCGGCCCGACCCACTTCCGGGCGGGCACACCGCTCGCCCCATCTTCCCGGAGAGCACCCCATGACACCGACCATCCCCGGCTTCGAGTACCACCGCGTCCCTGTCGCGGACGGCGTACGCCTCCACGTGGCCGTCGGCGGTTCCGGCAGCCCCGTCGTGCTGCTGCACGGCTTCCCGCAGACGCACCTCATGTGGCGGCACGTCGCGGCCGGCCTCGCGGAGCGGCACACCGTGATCTGCCCGGACCTGCGCGGGTATGGCGACAGTGACAAGCCCGCCGAGGACGTCGACGGATCGACGTACGCGAAGCGCACCATGGCGGCCGACGTCGTCGAGCTCGCCCGGATCCTCGGCCACGACCGGTTCGCCCTGGCCGGGCACGACCGAGGCGCCCTCGTCGCCCTGCGGACCGCGCTCGACCACCCGGGAGCGGTCACGCACCTCCTGTCCCTCGACGTGCTGCCGACCCTCGACATGTGGGACGTCATGCACGGCACCACCGCCGCCGTGGGTTTCCACCTGTACCTGATGGCGCAGCCGCCCGGTCTGCCCGAGCAGCTGATCGGCGCCGCCCCGGACGCGTTCTTCGGCCACTTCCTCGACATCTGGACACGCGACACCGCGGCGATCCCCGCCGACGTACGCGCCGCCTACCTCAAGGCGTCCCGCGAGGCCGTGCCGTCCATCGTCGCCGACTACCGCGCCTCCGCCCACATCGACGTCGAGCACGACCGCGCGGACCGGGACGCGGGCAACCGCCTCACCATGCCGGTGTCCGTACTCCAGCAGGACTGGGGGTCGGCCCTCGGCTTCGACGCCGCCGCCCTGTGGCGCGCCTGGGCGCCCGACCTGGATCACCGGACCGTCTCCTGCGGCCACTTCATGGCGGAGGAGGACCCCGCGGTGGTCGGCGGAGCCCTGCGCGATCTGCTCGACCGGTGAAGCGCACGACCGGCGACGGAGGCGGCAAAGCCCCTCGCCGACCTGGGCCGTTACGAGGAGGCCTTGGCCGATGGCGAGCGTGCCGTCGAACTCGGGCCTGCCTGCGGCTGGTTCCCGTACCAGAGCGCTCTGACCATGAGAGTGACCGGAGCTCCCGGCGAGGCCGACCGGTGGCGGTGTGCGCTGGAACTGTTCGAGGCGCAGGGGGTGGACGGCCCCGGCGGCACGGACCTGGCGCGCAGCAATCTGCTGGTGGTGCTGTGCGCGCTGCCCGATTGGGGACGTGCCGAGGAGCAGCTGCACCGCTTCCTGTCGCACCGCCCCTCACGACACCAAGTAGCGGAAGCGCTGGAGGACTTGGTGAACCTGCGACGGGCCGTGCCGGTCGACGCGGGTCGGCTGGCGCCGGTCGTCGGGCGGCTCCGCGACGCGTTGGGCGCGATGTGAGGCCGGCCCGCCCCCGGTTCCGCGCGGGCGGTCTCAGCGCACGTGGCGCAGGAAGACGTCGGGCGCGCCGTTCGTGTCGTCGGGCACCAGGTTGGAGGCCGGGGAGTCGAACACCACTGAGCCGCCGCCTTCGGCGACTCCGGTCCGTCGTCCCGGTTGGGTGTCCTCGGAGACCGGTTCGCTCTCGCCGCTGACGAGGCGTACCTCCCCGGTCAGCATGTCCCGCAGGAAGACGTCCGCGCTGCTGTCGCCGTCGTCGGGCGTGAGGTTGGAGGCCTCGGAGGTGAAGGCCGCGTAGCGCCCGTCCGGGCTCAGTGAGACGCCGTCGCTGTTGCCGTTGGCCGGTGTGCCGTCCTGCGCGGCGCTGACCAGGCGCATGCGCTTCGTCTCGCGGTCGTAGAGGAAGACGTTGTGCGGGCTTTCCGGGGCCGGGCCCTCGGGCCGGAGCACCCTGGAGGCCGAGGTGAACGCCACATGGCGGGCGTCGCCGCTCAGGGCGGCGCCCCAGGAGGGGGTCTTGCGGTTGTAGGCGTGGGGAACGCTGATGAGCTCCGTCGTCTTCTTCTCGTGGTCGCGCAGGAAGATGTCCGTCGCGGAGGAGTGGTCCTCCACCTCGGCGAGGTGGGAGGTGTTGGAGGTGAAGGCGAGGTACCGGCCGCCGGAGTCGCCCGCGAACGCGGGGCCGAACGCGTCGCCCTCGCCGTGCTTGCCCGCGTCGGTGAGCTGTACCAGCTCCGTGGTCTTCGTCCTGCGGTCGTAGCGAAAGACGTCGTCCCGTTCGTTGGCGTCGCCGGGGGCTATGTCCTCGGCACCCGACGCGTAGGCGACGTACCGGCCGTCACCGCTGACGGCGGGGTCGTACGTCAGGTGGCCGCGCAGCCCGTCGTAGGACGCGCCCGTGGGGCTGATCCGCTGGGTCCTGCCGGTGCTCCGGTCGTGCAGGAAGACGTCGTCGAGGTCGTTGGGGTCGCCGCGTACGAGATCGTCGGCCGTGGAGGTGAAGGCCACGTACCGCCCGTCGGGGCTGATCGAGACCTCCCGTACGACGCCGTGGCTCGCCTTTCCGTTGCTCTTGACGCTGACACGCTCCGTCGTGCCGGTGCTCAGGTCGCGGACGAAGGCGTCGGGCGTGCCGTTGGTGTCGTTCCCGACCAGGTTGCGGGACGCGGAGACGAAGGCGACGTAGCGGCCGTTCGCGCTGATGGCGGGGTTGGTGGAGGCGGCGTTCCCCTGGGCGCCGCCCGGGCCGACGCTCACCCGTTCGGTGCGGGGCGCGGAGGCTTGGGCGGCGGATGCGTCGCCCGCGGGTGAGAGCACGATCATGGTGGTCGCGGCGGTCACTGCGGTCGCGGCGCAGAGGGCGGTGAGCGCGGTGCCCGCGGCCGTCACGCGCTGATGAACGGTCATCTGTTCCTCCTGTGTCGACAGCGGTCTCCGTGTGCCGGCCGGGAAGGCCGAGCGAACACCGTGCGATTGCGGGGGTCAATGTGCCGCGTGCCCTCCGCCGGTGTGGATGGGCCGGTTGCATCAGCCGGGCCGGGCGCTTCGGCGGACTTTCTGGGCCGTAACCGTGCGGAATGGGCAACCATCGGTGCGAAGCCGTCCCGTGGGCCCGTGTCGCGGACCCTCAGCCGCCCGCGACACCGGTGATTTCGCCGATGTCGTACGCCGTCGGCGGCGCCACGGTGAGACCCCCAACGAACACGGCGGTCCCACCGGGAGCCGGGGCGCACCTTCCCCTCCCCGCCCGGTTCCGCCACGATCGAGAGGACCCCTCCGTGCAGCTGCACGTCTTCTCCCGCCCTGTCGTACGCGCCTGTCTGGCCGCCGCGGTCGCCACCGCCGGCCTCCTCGGCACCGGCCTCGCCCCCGCCCAGGCCGCCGCGGAGAACCCGTACGAACGCGGACCAGCACCGACCGTCTCCAGCATCGAGGCCTCCCGCGGCTCCTACGCCGTCTCGCAGACCGACGTCTCCTCGCTCGGCGTCTCCGGCTTCGGCGGCGGCACCATCTACTACCCGACGTCCACCGCCGACGGCACGTTCGGCGCCGTCGTCATCTCGCCGGGCTTCACCGCCTACCAGTCGAGCATCGCCTGGCTCGGTCCGCGGCTCGCCTCCCAGGGCTTCGTGGTCTTCACGATCGACACCCTCACCACCCTCGACCAGCCCGACAGCCGGGGCCGCCAGCTCCTCTCCGCCCTCGACTACTTGACGAAGTCGAGTTCGGTGCGCGGCCGGGTCGATGCCTCCCGGCTCGGCGTGATGGGCCACTCGATGGGTGGCGGCGGCAGCCTGGAGGCGGCGAAGAGCCGTACGTCGCTGAAGGCGGCGATCCCGCTGACCGGCTGGAACACCGACAAGACCTGGCCCGAGCTGAGGACCCCGACACTGGTCGTCGGCGCGGACGGTGACAGCGTGGCGCCGGTCTCCAGCCACTCCGAACCGTTCTACGAGTCGCTGCCGGGCTCCCTGGACAAGGCGTACCTGGAGCTCAACAACGCCAGCCACTTCACGCCGAACTCGTCCAACACGACGATCGCGAAGTACAGCATTTCGTGGCTGAAGCGGTTCATCGACAACGACACCCGCTACGAGCAGTTCCTCTGCCCGCTGCCGAGGCCGAGCCTCACGATCGAGGAGTACCGGGGCAACTGCCCGCACGCGTAGTGACGTTGAAGGCCCCTTGCGCCTAAATCGCCGTCGCATCCAGCGCGTAGTCCGTCGCCTGCTGTCCGGGCGACGGACGACGCGCGTCCGCCCCGGCCGTGCGATTGTGCTCGCGCACATCCGGAGGCGGGTGCCACTGGGGGCTTGCCCAGCGCGGCGGACGCGGGGCTTCCGGGCGGTGTTACGCGGAAGTAACGTGCGGGCGTGACCCTTTCCACGTCCGTACCCGGCGCGCTCATGACCCCCGAGCTCCACGGTCGCCGCGCGGCGCTCGCCGCCGTGGACTCCCTGCTGGCAGGCGTACGGGCCGGTCGGGGCGGCATGCTTGTCCTGACCGCGCCTCCCGGCCTCGGCCGCACCGCGCTGGTGGAGTACGCACGGGCGGCCTGTCACCCGACGCCGACGGTGCGCCCGACCGCACCGGCTGGGCACAGGAGTCCTGTGCCGATTGAGTACGAAGGGCCGCAGCTGGTCTGCGTCGATGACGCCCACCGGTGGGAGCCCGCGGCCCGGGCCGCCCTCTCCACGGAGCTGCGCCGCCTGACCGCCGCGAGACCCGTGGCCGTACTGCTCACGCTCTGCGAACTCACCGCAGGCACGGTCGAGTTCGCAGGGCTGCCGACCCTTCGTCTGGAGCCGCTCGACGACAGCGCGGCCGCCGCCCTGCTCGACCGGCTCACCCGGGGTCGCGCCGACCCGGTCGTCGGCGCATGGCTCATCCGTGCGGCCGCGGGGAACCCCCGCCTGCTCAGCGCGCTCGTCGCGGCCCTCACCCCCGACCAGCTGGCGGGGCGCACCCAGCTGCCCGACCCCCTGCCCGGCGGGGAGGACGTCCTCGACGACTACGCGACCGCGGTCGGCGTCGACGAGCTGCCCGGCAGCGCCCGCGCCCTGCTGCTGCTCGCCGCGGCGGCCGGGGAGCACGAGCCCGAGGGAGCGGGCGCGGACCTCGCCCTGGTGCTGCGGGCCGGCGGTGCCCCTTCAGAGCTCGCGTCCGCCGAAGCCGCCGGGGCCGTCGTCGGCGCGGGCGGCCGCATCCACTTCACCCACCCGCTGCTGCGCCGGGCGGTCCTGCGCCGCGCCCCACTCGCGCGCCGCCGAGCCGCCCATGTGCGCCTCGCCGACGCCTGCCGCGACCGCCTCTCCCAGCTGATCCAACTCGCCTGCGCGGCCGAGGACCACGACGCGCGGCTCGCCGGATCCCTCGCCGCGGAGGCGACCGCGGACCGGCCGCACGCCCAGCGGTCCGCCGTCCTGGCCCGTGCCGCGGCGCTCACCGCCGACCCGGAGTCCCGCACCGACCGGCTCGCCGAGGCGGCGGAGGCGGCCCGGCTGGCAGGAGATCCCGTACGAGCCCGCGCCCTGCTGGCCCGCGCCGGTGCCGTCCCCGCCCACGGCGGCGTCCACCGGGTGCACGGACTGCTCGCACTCGCCGACGGTCCTGCCGACGACGCCAGGGAGTCCCTGCTCACCGCCGCCGCACTGCTCCCGCCCGAGCAGGCCCGGTACGCACTGATCGGCGCGGCGGAGGCGGCCTGGGCGATGGGCGATGCCGCCGCCTACCGGGAGGCTATGACGCGGGTACCGTCCTGCGCCGACGACCCGCTCCTGGAGGCGTACCGCGTCGGCATGTGCGCGGTCCTCGCGGGCCGCACCGCCGAGGGACATGCCGCACTGCGCCGCTGCCTGGAGGAACTGCCCGGAACGTCCGAAGCGGCCGGGCTGCTGCGCGCCGGTGCCGCCGCCCTCGTGGTCGGTGAGGTGGAGACCGCGTGCGAGGCCGGGACCAGAGCACTCGCCGCCGTACGCGCGTACGGTCCCGAAGTCCTCCTGCCGCGCGCCCTGGAGCAGCTGGCCTACGGAGAGCTGCGCGGGGGCCGCCACACCCGTGCCCGGGCGCACGCCCTCGAAGGTCTCAGAGCCGCGCATCGACTCACGCAGCCCAACGCCGCGGTCGCCCTGCACGCCGTTCTCGCACTCGCCGCGTCCGTGGAGGGCGACGCGGACGCCTGCACCACGCATGCGGACGCCGCGACGGCGGGCGCGGGACCGAACGGACTCGCCCAGGCCGCGACCCTCGCCGTGTGGGCCGTCGCCCGCACGGATCTCGCCGCGGGGCGCCCGGCCGACGCGGCGGCCCGGCTGGCACCGCTGGTCACCCCGGGGCCGCGACGCGGTCACTTCGCCGTCAGGATGCTGGCCGTTCCGTGCTTCGTGGAGGCGGCCGTGCAGGCCGGGCGTACGGCGGAGGCCCGGCACGCCACGGAGGAGTTCACCCGTTGGGCCGGGGCCACGGCCGACCCGCTCGCACCGGCCCAACTGGCCCGCTGCCAGGCCCTGTTGGCTCCCGCCCAGCAGGCGGCCGCGGCGTACGAGAGGGCGCTGGCGCATCACGACCGCCTGCCGGGCGAGTTCGAACGAGGCCTTACGCAGCTCCTGTACGGGCAGTGGCTGCGCCGCAGGCGCCGCACCCGCGAGGCACGCGGCCCGCTGCGTGACGCCCTGGTCGCCTTCGAGCGGTGCGGGGCACGGGCCTGGGCGGACCGCAGCCGCGGCGAACTGCGTGCGGCGGGCGAGGCGGTGACGGGAGAGCCGGGCCGTCCGGGGCCCCTGACGGCGCTCACTCCCCAACAGCAGCGCATCGCACGCCATGTCGCGGAGGGCGCCACCAACCGCGAGGTGGCGACACGCCTCTCGGTGAGCCACCGCACCGTCGACCACCACCTGCGCAACGTGTTCGCCGCGCTGGGTGTACGGTCCCGCGTCGAACTGTCCCGGTTGCTCGCCGGAGGCGAAGGGGCGCCGGGCCGCGGCGAGGAGATCGCGGCGCGCCCCTGAAGGCGGTGCGGTCGGCAGCGCGGCGGCTCGGCGGCCGGCCCCCGCTGACGAGCTCCTCCGCGACCAGGCCGATACCGGTGTGCTCCGAAGCAGGACACTCGTTCGTGGTATCTCGCCTGCTCATCGCCGAGTCCGGCGCATGGCCGGGCAACCTCTGGGCATCGTCCCCGGCCTGGTCAGCGGCAAAAGCCGCGCGGCGAGACCGGGTCCCGTCCCGCAACGAAGGAGCGGTTCGATGCGACAACGACTCACCACGGTACTCGGCGGCCTGGCCATGGCCGGGACGCTCGTGCTGACCGGGCCACTGAGCGCCCAGGCCGCAACGGGCGACCTGATCATCAACAATGAGCACCACCAGAACCCCAGCGGTTGCTACCCGACCCCCGGTCAGGCCTCCATCCAGAACCACACCGACGCCCCCGTCACCCTGTACCTCGACAGTCAGTGCTCGGGGCCCTCGGCCGGGACGGTTTCCCCGGGAGGCAAAGCCACGCTGTCACCGGTCTTCAGCGTCTCCATCTCCTGAGCTCGGGCCGGCCCCTTTCGGGCCGAGCGCCGGGCCGTCCGGGCTCGGCCGGCGGCCCGGTACCAGGTGGCGGCCATGACGACGGCGAGCGCCGCCTCGGCCAAGTCGCCGCCGTAGTACATGACTTGTGCGCCTGTGTGCAGGTCGGCGGCGGTGAACGAGGTGCCGGGCGGTGTCGTCGCGTACAACGACTTGGCCAGTACGGCGTGCGCGGCACCGGCGGCCAGCAAGGTAGCCCCGCGCACGGTGAGGCTCCACCGGTGCCGGACGGGGTCGAGCTGGCAGACCGCGAAGGTGAACAGCAGCCCTGCCGCGAGGACGTGCGCGTGCACGACGGCGTGCAGCCACGGCTCGTGCCGCATCGTCGCGAACAACTCCGTGCGGTACAGCAGCCACAGCCCTCCGACGTCGAGCAGGGCCGCCAGCGGCGGGAAGAGCAGCCAGGTGACGGGGCGGGAACGGGCGAGGGTCAGCAGTTCCCTGCGCGCCGCGCCGGGTGACAGGGTGCGCAGGGTGAGCGTGAGGGGGCGGGCCAGGACGAGGAGCAGGGGGGCCGCCATGCCGATGATGAGGTGCTGGACCATGTGGGCGGTGAACGGGCCGCCCGGCAGCGGTCCCACCGCCGCCCACGCCACACCCGAACCGCCGGCGGCGAACGAGACGTCACGCCACCAGGGCCAGCTGTCCCCGCGCTGCCGCAGCCGGCCCGCGGCCAGCAGATAGGCAGCGGCCGCCAGCAGGGCGGCCGGCACCGTGATCAGCTCGGTGACGCCGGGGCCGTGTCCCACGGCCGGGCCCGGGTGGACGTGCGCGAGCGTCACGACGCCGAGCCCGACCCCGAGCCCGAGTCCGTCCTGCCGACGCGGGCCGCGCGGACGGCCAGCGCCACGCCGGTCAGCAGCAGAACCAGGCCCGCCAGGTTCCACGCCCAGTCGTACGGGGTGACATCCACGCCGTAGCGGACCTGGTGCAGGCGCAGCAGCTTGTGGTCCACGATCCCGTCGTACAGCTGGAAGATCCCCAGGCCGAGGAAGAACCCGGCCAGGGCGTGGGACGGCGACAGGGAGCGGCGGCGCCGCAGATCGGCGTACAGGAAGAAACCGGCGACCAGGCCCAGCAGTTCGCCGGTGTGCAGAAGGCCGTCCGACATCAGGCCCATGCCGGTGGTGGAGCGGTCGTAGAAGTGGTGCCAGTGCAGGATCTGGTGGAAGACGATCTCGTCCACCGCGGCCATCACCGCGACCCCGAGCAGCCCGCACACCACCATCGACCTGCGCGGCTCGGGCCTCGTCCCGGGGGCGGCGGGGTGCGGACGGGCCGATGCGTTCATGGGTCTGCCTTTCTGCCGTGCCGAGATCGGGGACGGGCCGCTGCCCCGTACGCCTACCCCTTGGTGCCGTTCGCGCGCCCGCGGGTCCCGGCATCCGGGTGAGGCGCCCAGCGACCGGGTGGAGTCCGTCCCGATCGGGTGGGTCGACGCGTCGGCACCGGGTACCCGCAACGGCATGATCAAGCGTGCGTTGTGGCAAGGACTGGTCGCCGGTGCCGCCGGAGGTGTCGTGATGACGCTCGGCGAGAAGATGGAGCAGGCCCTCACCGGGCGGCCCGACTCACATGTGCCCGCGCGGACCCTCCAGCGTCTGACCGGCATGCCCGAACGCCCCGGCCGGCAGCCCCTCCCCGTGAACTGGGCCATGCACTTCGGTCAGGCCGCCGTCCTCGGCGTGCTGCGCTCGGTCATGGCCCAGTCCGGGCTGCGCGGACCTGCGGCGTCGGCGCAGTTCGCCGTCGTGCGCCTCACGAACGACCAGATCCTCGAGAACGCCACCGGCGTCGGCGCCCCGCCGCCCACCTGGCCCCGCAAGGAGCTGGCCGTCGACCTGCTGCACAAGGCCGTCTACGCCTTCGCCACCGGGGCCGTCGCCGACGCCCTGGCCGCCCGGGGAGGCCCCGGTCCCGGCCGGCGGCACGCCGCACTCCGCCCCGGCCGCCGCGCCGGCGTCGGCCCCCTCCCCCGCTCCGACGCGTACGGCCGCTGACCCTGCCTTTCCTCTCAGCGGTCCTGGGCGAGGGCGTTCAGCTCGCCCAGGAGGCTTCCCTCGGTCGCGACGAGTTCGTCGAAGGTGCCCTGTTCCCGGACGGCGCCCCGGTCGAGGACGATGACGCGGTCGGCCATCCGTACGTTGTCCAGTCGGTGCGTGACCACCACGGTGATCCGGTCCGGGGCCGTGGCCCGCAGCTCCTGGAAGACCGTGTGTTCGCCGCGGGCGTCCATCTCGCTGGTCGGCTCGTCCAGGACGAGTACGGCCGGTTCGCGGTACATCGCCCGCGCACACGCGACCCGTTGCCACTGGCCGCCCGAGAGTTCGTGGCCGCCCCACACCGAGCGGGCGAGCAGTGTGTCGAGCCCGTCGGGCAGTTCGCGCAGGGCCTCGGTCATGCCGACCCGTTCCACCACGTCCCAGATCCGCTCGTCGCCGTGCTCGCGGGGCTGGCCCAGGGTGATGTTCTCCCGTGCCGCGAGCGGCCAGTGCCCGTTCTTCTGCGGGACCAGGCCCACGTGCCGCCAGACCGAGTCCGCGTCGGCGGTGGCCAGATCGGTGTCGTCCCACAGCACCCTGCCGTGCGTGGGCAGGGTCAGCCCGGTGAGCAGGCGGATCAGGGTCGACTTGCCTGCGCCGTTCTCCCCGACCAGGGCGACGATCTCGCCACGGCGCAGGGTGAGGGTGATCGGCCGTACGGCGGCGGTGTCCTTGCTCGGGTAGCTGTAGGAGGCGCCTTCCAGGCGGATCCGGCGCGGCGGTGCGGCCTGGGCGGTGCCGCGGGCCGTGGTCATGGCGCGGACCTCGTCGATGAACTCGTAGTAGTCGGAGAGGTAGAGGCCGTGGTGGAACATGACGGTGCTGTATCTGATGATCGAGTTCAGCGCGCGTCCCGCGGTCTGGGAGGCGACGACGGCGGTGCCCGCGATCCCCGTCGACATGGCGCCGGCGAGCACCAGCGCGGCCAGGGACGCCCACATGCCGAGGGTGAACAGGCCGCCGAGTGACGCGGCCAGCAACGTGATGAACAGGTACGGGCGGGCGCCCGCCAGCTCGCGGCCTTCCACGCGGTCGCACATGGCCCGGTACCAGAAGTGCAGGTAGCCGCGCATCGTGTTGGCCCGCAGCTCGTCGGCGAGCTCGGCCGTGGTCAGCCACCAGCGCATCATTCCGCGGACGTTGCGGGCGGAGACGGTCCGGTCGTGGATGCGGTAGTCGACCCGTGCGGCGATCACTCCGCCCATGCCGCGGGGAACGACGGACAGCAGCAGCACTCCGAGCAGCAGCGGGTGCAGGGAGGTGAGCACGGTCGCCGCGGACACCAGTTGGACGAATCCGTTGGTGAGGGTTTTGGCGTCGTCGGCGAGGTCGACGGCGCGCAGCGCGCCGATCTCCGCCGCCTTGCTGCGGTCGCCGAAGCCCTCGGTGTCGTACGCGGCGAGCTCGGCCCGCATGTACAGGTCGACGAGGGTGAGGTCCGCGGCCGAGGCGATCTTGGGGTTCAGGCGCCGGGTGGCCCAGTCGGCGAGGATCCACATCGCCGCGCCGGTGGCCATCGCCACGACGGCGACGGCGAGAGCGGGCCACGCGCGTGTGAGGCCTTCGCGGGGGTCGGAGCCCATCAGCTGCGGCAGGGCCCTGGCCACGGCGCCGAGCATCACTCCCGTGCCGATGCCGGACAGCAGCTGGCACACGATGACCGTCACGGTCATGCGGCGGTCGACCGTCCAGGCGAGCCGGCCCGTCTGGATCAACGCCGCGGGAATGCGGCGGGCCATGTCCCACAAGGTGGCGTCGGCCACGGCGCCGCGGTGCTTGCGCCCGTTGTAGTCGAGCTCCGGCGGGGCGGAGGGGCGCGGGGCTCCGGTGCGTGCCGCGGGGACCGACACGGATACGGGTCCGTCGGGCGCGGGTGTGGTCGGGTCGGTCATGCTCCCCACCTCGATGACGGTCGTGACGCGGAGGCGAACAGGGCGCGACGCACGTCGACCGGGCGCCGGAACGCGGTGGCCGCGACGGCCTGAGCGGGCGGGTTCTCGAACAGGGGGTGGAGGGCGGTCAGCACGCGGACGGGATTCACGGATTCTCCTCGGTGGCGGGAAATGGACCGAACACCGAGACAACGTCCCTGATCACAGGGCCGATACGGGCAGCCTCGGGCGACTTGTCGAGCAGCTGTTCGATGCCAGACGGGCGGGGCAAGTGCCTGCGGCCCGGACGCCCGGCACCTGTCCGTTCGATTCACTCTTCCGGGGACAGCGGCGTCGCCGCAGCCCCATCGACGCGCTCGGTGACCGGCGCAGCGTTAAGTCACACCAGTGCCATGGCGCGACGCGGGGCCCGACCGTGGGGATGATGGAGGCCGGCGTCCATCGACCTCGGAACGGTACAGAGATGAACAGCTCCAAGACACCTGCGACCGAGCACGTAGCCAGCAGCTCGGTGTTCGGCGCGCCCTGCTGGGTCAGCCTGACCACGCGCGACCTGCGGTCTGCGGAGAGGTTCTACCACGCCGTGCTCGGCTGGGACTGGCGCATCGGCAAGCTGGGCGACCAGTACAGGTTCGCCCATGTGGGCGAACTTCCGGTGGCCGGGGTATCCGTCGTCGAAGCGATGGGGCAGACGGCCGTCGCATGGACCCCGTTCTTCGCCGCGTCCAACGCGAACGAGACCGTCGCCCGCAGCCAGGAGCGTGGCGGGACGACCGCCGTGGGGCCCATCTCGTTCCCCCCGGGGCGGGCGGCGCTGCTGGCCGACCGCGACGGAGCGGTCTTCGGGATCTGGGAGGGCGAGCTGGTCGCCAACTGGGAGGAGTGGCGCCGCGCGGCACCGGTCTTCGTGGAGCTCCACACCCGCAACGCCTTCGACGCGGCCATCTTCTACGCGGAGGTCCTCGGCTGGGCGTCCAACGTCGCGGGCTGCTGCGAAGTCCACTACGAGGACGAGAAGGTCGTGCTGCGCAGCCAGGGCGACGTCGTGGCCCGCATCCACTCGGGAGCGGTGGAGTCCGCGCCCGATCCCGCGATCCGGCCGCGCTGGCAGATCCATTTCACCGTCGACGACGTGGCGGCGTGCGCCGAGGCCGCGCTGGCGAACGGCGGCAGCGTCATCCAGGGGGAAGGGAACGCGACGGAGGCCATCCTGTGCGATCCCGACGGGGCACGCTTCGTGGTGAGCTCGAAACAGTCGCAGTGACCGGCCGTCCGCGCCCTGCGGTGGTCCGCGTGCCCGGGCGGGTCAGAGCAGGTGCCGGTTGGGGGACTTGGCGGCGTCCGCGTACTCGGGGAGTTCGATGACGGTGATGCCGGCGGCTTCGAGCCGCTCGGCACCGTCCACGCCGGGTACCCATCCGACGACCACGCGCCGGATGCCCGCCTCGCGGACCAGCCGGGCGCAGGGCCGCGGCCGGGAGGCACGCTCGGCGCACGGTTCGAGCGAACTGTAGAGCGTGGCCTCGGCCAAGCGCGGGTCGCCCGGGGCGAGTTGGCCGAGAGCGGCTTCCTCGGCGTGGTCGTGCGGGCCCTCCCGGCGGGAGTGGGCGCGGGCGAGTTCCGTGCCGTCGTCGGCGACGATGACGGCGCCGCCGGAGAGCGCCGTGGCCGACGGCGGGCTCTGGGTGGCGAGTTGGCAGGCCACGGCGAGCCAGGCCCGGTCGGCGGTGGTCGTCTCGGTGCCGGGCCCGGGCTGTCCGCAGGCTTCGGGAGATTCGGTCACGGGATGCTCATCTCCTTGGGGGCGTACCACTACGAGTACCACGTCACCGGCGGCTCAGAACCTGTTCCCCTTGCCTCCGACATCGACCGGATCGCCGAAGCCACGACGGACGCGTGCGCCCGAACAGGTCGCCCACGCCCGCTCAGGTGACCGAGCGGGCCGTCCCGAAAGCATGACGCCGGCGCGAACGCTTCTTCCGGGCCGGTGTCGAGCGACAGACTCGTGACTCACCTTCACGGCCCTCGTCTGTATGCGGGAGAGATCCTGTGCCATCGCCCTGCGACCCCCAGTACGCACCCGTCGGCGATGTGGGTGTGGCGCTCATGATGATCGACTCCCGGCTCAAGGGCATCCACGACGGCAGGACCGAAACCGATGCCGAACACGAGGAACTGGTGCGTCAGTTCACACGGTCGCTGGGCCCCGACGGAGCCCATGACGTGCTGGACGGCGCCTGCACGCTCATCTTCATGTATATGACCTGGCTGCGGAACGTCCACGAGCAGCACGAGAAGGACGTCATCGAGTACGTGGTGCCCAACCTCGTGGCCTCGATGCGCATGATGCCCAAGAGTTGCCCCTCGGAGGTCATCCCCACCATGGCCGGCCTGGTCACCGCCGCGGGCCTCGGCCTGAGTCCCAATCTGTGGCGCGCGCAGTACGGGGACTGGACCGACGAGGAGATGAACCCCCTGGAAGCGACCGCCTTCCTTCTCGCGGAGCACATCAACCGCATCGCCGACGACCCCGACTTCGCCACCCGCATGATCACCGAGGCCCTATCCGACGCCGACGAGGACTGACGCGCGTTCAGACCGCCGCGTCGGCGATCAGCTTCAGGGCCAGCGCCTCCGTTTCGGCGTCGGCCTTCTCCGGGCTGCCGGTGTCGTACGGCGGGTCCGGGTCGTACTCGACCGCGAGCTGCACGGCCTGCGCCACCTTGACGTCGGAGAGGCGGGCGGCGAGGTGGAGTCCCATGTCGATGCCGGCGGAGACCCCCGCGGCCGTGATGATCTTCCCTGCCTCGACGAAACGTCCGGGCGTGAACGTCGCGCCGACCTCCGCCAAGTACGGCCTGGACGCCCAGTACGTCGTCGCGGGCAGACCGCGCAGCAGCCCGGCCGCACCCAGGATCAGCGAGCCCGTGCACACGGACGTCGTCCAGACCGACCGGCGGTGAATGCGGCGGATCCACTCGTGGACCGTGGTGTCCGCCATCATGGCCGTGGTCCCCCGCTCGCCGCCCCCGGGGATCAACAGCACATCCGCGTGGCGTACGTCCCGCATGGCGCGCTCCGCCACCAGGCTCAGCTCTCCCGTGTCCGTACGGACCGGGCCCGTCTCGTGGCCGACCATCGTCACCCGCACACCCGGCACGCGGCACAGCATTTCGTACGGTCCGACGGCGTCCAGTGCCGTGAACCCGTCGTAGAGCAGTATCGCCACGCTCAACCGCCCGGCCGCGGGCGCCGCCTGCGCGGAACCGCTCGTACCGACGGCGAGGACGGCCCCCGCCCCCACCGCTCCCGACACCGCGCCCCGCAGCACTCCACGCCGACTCGGCTTCCGCCTGCCGCCATCCCTCGACATGACCACCAACGCCCTTCGTCATCGGCCCAGTTGACGTCCCAGTAGTCGTGCTCGGGAGCGCCGGAGTTCCGCTCACCACCGAATTACCTCGGGAGTAATCGACGGCATGGTCATCGCCGGGCGAGAGTGGGGCCGTCGCAGCGACAGGCGGCACCTCGCCACCGCGCCACTCAGGAAGGAACCATTCATGCCGTACTTCGAGGGCTCCGACGGGACCAGCCTCTTCTACACCGACTGGGGGCAGGGCAAGCCGGTGGTGTTCGTGGCGGGCGCCTGGCTCAGCAGCAGCTCGTGGGAGTTCCAGATGCTTCCGCTGTCCGAACAGGGCCTGCGGTGCGTGGCGTTCGACCGGCGGGGGCACGGCCGCTCGGACTGGGTCGGTCACGGCTTCGACTACGACACCCTCGCCGATGACCTCGCGGCCCTGCTCGACCGTCTCGACCTCCGCGACGTGACGCTGGTGGCGCACTCGATGGGCGGTGGCGAGGTGATCCGCTACCTGTCCCGGCACGGCTACGACCGGGTGAGCCGGGTGGCGTTGATCGGGACGACCGCGCCGCTGATGCGTGCCGCGCCGGACAACCCGGAGGGGATCGCCCAGGAGGTGTTCGACGCCGTGGAGGCCGGCCGGATCAAGGACCGCCCGAGGTGGATGGCCCAGAACTCGCAGGCGTTCTTCGCCACGCACCTGGGCAACGCCGTCTCCGCCGAGCTCATGGAGTGGACGATCCAACGCTGCCTCGACTGCTCGGCCAAGGCTGCCGTCGAGGTCGTGCGGACGGCGTTCAGCACCGACGTACGCGAGGAGGCCGCCGCGATCCGGGTGCCGACGCTGATCCTGCACGGCGACGCCGACGACTCCGCTCCCGTCGCCCTGTGCGGCCAGCGTCTGGCGAAGTTGGTGCCGGACAACGTCTACAAGGAGTACCCCCTCGCCGGGCACGGCATCTTCATCACCCACGCCGACGCGGTCAACCAGGACCTGCTCGAGTTCATCGGCGCGGCTCACCGATGAGTTCTCGGGGTGCGCACGGTCTTCCTTCACGCAACCGCAACCGCGACCGCGGCCGCGACCACCGAGGAGACCGTCATGGCTGAGGCAGAGACCCGCACGCTGACCGCACACGGCGCCACACTGACTTACGACATCCGCGGCGGCGGGTCCGGCGATGTGTCCGACGGCAGCGTTCTGTTCCTGGTGGGTTCGCCGATGGACGCCACGGGGTTCGCCACGCTCGCGTCGTACTTCACCGACCGGACCGTCGTCACCTACGACCCCCGGGGAGTGAGCCGCAGCCCCCGTACCGACGGCGCGGCCGAGACCGCGGTCGAGGAGCACGCCGCCGACCTGCGGCAGGTGATCGAGGCGCTCGGCGCGGGCCCTGTCGACGTCTTCGCGACCAGCGGCGGGGCCGTCAACGCCCTCGCGCTGATGGAGCGGCACGGGGATCTCGTGCGCACCCTCGTCGCCCATGAGCCGCCGACCGCGCAGGTGCTCCCCGACCGCGAGGTGATGCTCGCGGTCTGCGCGGACATCCACGCCACCTATCTGCGTGCCGGCCTGGGCCCCGCGATGGCGAAGTTCATCGCGGTGACGAGCCGGAAGGGACCGTTCCCTGCGAGCTGGGCGGACGAGCCCGCGCCGTCTCCCGCCGACTTCGGGCTGCCGGCCGAGGACGACGGTTCGCGCGACAACCCGCTGCTGGGGCAGAACCTGCGCGGCTGCACCGGCTACCGGCCGGATCTCGCCGCGCTGCGTGCCGCGTCGACCCGTGTCGTCCTCGCGGCCGGCCAGGAGTCCGAGGGCGAGTTCGCCGCCCGCGCGGCGGCCGCCGTCGCCGAGGGACTCGGCACCGAGCTCGCCGTGTTCCCCAGTCACCACGCCGGATTCATGGGCGGGGAATACGGTCAGCACGGCGCCCCCGAGCCCTTCGCGAAGACCCTGCGCCACGCCCTCACCGGCTGACGCGGCGCACACGCGGGTCACCTACACTCGCGCAATGGCCAAGTACTTCGACGTGCATCCCGACAACCCCCAGCGGCGCAGCATCAGCAGCGTGGTGGACGGGATCCGCTCCGGCGCGCTCGTGGCGTATCCGACGGACTCCTGCTACGCGCTGGGCTGCCGGCTCGGCAGCCGCGACGGCATGGACCGCATCCGGTCGATCCGTCAGCTCGACGACCGCCATCACTTCACCCTGATGTGTGAGAGCTTCGCGCAGCTGGGGCAGTTCGTTCACCTCGACAACGACGTGTTCCGCGCCATCAAGGCCGCCACGCCCGGCAGTTACACCTTCATCCTGCCCGCCACCAAAGAGGTGCCGCGGCAGATGATGCACCCGAAGAAGAAGACCGTCGGTGTCCGCATCCCCGACCACATCGTCACCCAGGCGCTGCTCACCGAACTCGGCGAGCCGCTGCTCTCCAGCACGCTGCTCCTGCCCGACCAGGAGGAGCCGCTGACGCAGGGCTGGGACATCAAGGAGCGCCTCGACCACCTCGTGGACGCGGTGGTCGACTCCGGCGACTGCGGCACGGAGCCGACCACCGTCATCGACTTCTCCGGTGGTGAGGCGGAGATCGTCCGGCGCGGAGCGGGTGACATCTCACGCTTCGAGTAGGCCGGTCCCTTTACGTCACACGGCCCCTCACGTCACAGGGTCCCTTCACGTCACCGGTGTGCAGCAGCCGTCCCGCCGCATCAGACGGCCGACCTTCAGCCAGTACGCCTCGTCCTCCCCCTGCCGTTCGAACGCGGACGTCAGCTCCTCGGTCGTGTAGGGGGTGCCGCCCCGGAGCACCGACACCGTCCGCACCATCGTGTCGAAGTCCGTGAACGGGTCGCCGTCCACCACGGTGACGTCGGCGACCTTCCCGGCTTCGAGGGTGCCCAGGTCCCTTTCCAGACCGAAGACGCGGGCCGGCAGTACGGTCGCGGTGCGCAGGGCCTGTGCCGGGGACAGGCCGCCCAGGTGCAGGGCGCGCAGCCCCAGGTGCAGGGCGAGGCCGACCGGGACGATGGGCTGGTCCGTGCCGAGGGCCACCTGGCCGCCGGCGGCCAGGATGCGCCGGTAGATGTCGACCTCCCTGCGTGACGTGGCCAGTTGGGCCTCGCTCGGCGGGACGGCGGCGCCGGCCTTGACCGCCGCGGCGTCCCACGGGGGCATCACCGCGGTGACGCGTGGGTCGTCCGCGAGGCCGGGGTCCGCGCCGAGCAGGGGCGCCGACGTGAACGGTGTGGCGATCAGGGAGAAGGCGGCGCCGCGTGCGCTGTAGATCTCGACGACGTCGTCGTAGGCGCGGCCGGTCGCCGTCACCGCGTGCCCGAACTCGGCGCGCTGCGTGGCCTGCAGATGAGTCGTCAGGTCCTGGCCGAGCTGGATGCCGGGTGAGAGCAGATGGCCTCCCGTGCGTACGCCGAGCCGTTCGTGGGCGAAGCGCGCCGCCTCCTCCATCACCCAGCCCGGTGCCCGCACATAGGTCTTGACGAAGTCCCAGTCGAGCGCCGCCCCGCGCTCCAGGGTGCGTCTCAGCGCGGCCCCGCTGCGGTGGGCACGGCCCATGCTGTACGCGACGCGGGCGCCGTCGAGGAGTTCGCCCGTGGTGAGGAGGCGGGGGCCCGCCAGTTCGCCCGAGAACACCGCCTCACGGACGCGGGCCTGTTCGTAGGCGAAGCCGCCCAGTGACACGGCCGTGGTGATGCCGTACGTCAGTTGGCCCGCCGTCTGGCGTCCGCCGTACGTCGTCTGCCACGGGTGGGTGTGGGTGTCCCAGAGGCCGGGGACGACCGTGTGCCGTGAGGCGTCGACGTGGCG
Organism: Streptomyces sp. NPDC029674; assembly: GCF_044903205.1. Taxonomy (NCBI): domain Bacteria; kingdom Bacillati; phylum Actinomycetota; class Actinomycetes; order Kitasatosporales; family Streptomycetaceae; genus Streptomyces; species Streptomyces sp. NPDC029674. The sequence goes on along the minus strand of NZ_JBJDPY010000013.1, from coordinate 161,362 downwards.
GTCCGCGGCGGGGCGGCCCGTGGAGCGGTGTGGTCGCACGGAGGCGATCCGGCCGCCTCGGACGACGATGTCGACGTCCTCCCGCACCTCGTCGCCGGTGCCGTCCCACAGCCGGCCCGCGTGCACGACGACGTCGGCGGGCGCGGGCCTGCGCCGGTCCAGCGGTGCGCGGACCGTGCGCGGGCGGCCTCCGTCGACGCCGATCAGGCGCAGCCGGCCGTTCGACAGGTAGAGGAGCGTCTTCCCGTCACCCGACCATGAGGGGTGGTCCGCGGGTTCGGTCGAGAGCATGCGCGGGGCGCCGCGCGGTGTGCCGTCGGGCGCCACGGGCAGCAGGTGCAGCGCCGATTCGACGATCACGGCGAGCCACCGGCCGTCCGGCGACCAGACGGGACCGGAGTCGTACCGGTCGGAGACCGAGGCGTGCGGGGCCACGGCGTGCAGCCGGTCCGCTCCGGTGGCGGCGTCGACGATCCGGATGAGGTTGTAGCCCTCGCGGAAGCGGTGGTTGAGGCGGTTGCGGTCGCACAGCGCGAGGTGGCGGCCGTCCGGTGACCAGCTCGGCCGGCCCGGCAGGCCTCCTCCGCCGAGCGGCGTCACCAGCGCGCGTTCGGTGCCCGACGCCAGGTCGCGCACCATGAGGCGGCCGGTCATGTCCAGGGAGGCGAGCCGCTCGCCGTCGGGCGAGAGCGCCGGGTGGACCCGGCCGCCGGTCGCCAGTGCGGTCTCCGTTCCGGTGGCGAGATCGTGCCGGTACACGCCGAGCAGCCCGTCGCGGTCGTCGGCGTACACGAGGGACTTCCCGTCCCGCGCCCAGGACGGGCCGAGCAGAAAGCCGGTGGGCGCCGCGCGGTGCAGCCTGCGGGGCGGCCGGCCGCCCGAAGTGGGGGCCAGCCAGAGGGAGTTGAGGGCAGCGAAGGCGATCCGGTGTCCGTCGGGCGAGAGCGCGGGCAGGTGGATGCCCCGGGTCGGACGCGCCCGTCCAAGGCCCAGGTCGTACTCCTTGACCCGGTACCGCGGGCGGCGCACCGGCAGGGTGGCATCGAAGGGGATCACTTCGGACGTGCCCGGACTGTCGGGGCGTACGAGGGTGAAGCGGCCGTCCACGGTGAGCAGGAGCTCGCCCTTGACCGTCCAGCGCGGCGGCACGGGAGCGACATCGCCGTCGAGTGCGAGGGGCCGGCCGTCGACGACGAGGGTGCAGGAGGCGCGGGGCGCGGCGGTGGTGCGCAGGTAGGCGAGCCGGTGTCCGTCGGGGGCCAGGGCGGGGGTCATGACCTGCGCGGCCGTGGTCTCGGTGCGGACGACGGTGACGGGGCCCGCGCCGCCGGCGGGGACGGCCGCGACGGTCCGGGCGTCGAGTGTGGTGCCCTGAGCCGTGCTGACGGGTCTGCCCCGGACGAACAGGAGTCGCTTGCCGTCCGGTGACCAGGTCGGGTCGAAGTCCTCCCACGGCCCGTCCTGCAGCGGCCCGTCCTGTCCCGGGCGCCCGGTCACCCGGGTGATTTCGCCGCTCGCGAGGTGCAGGACGTGGATGCGGTACGAACCGCCGCGCACCGGGTCGCCGCCGCGCTCGGACGCGAAGGCGATGCGCGATCCGTCCGGCGACCAGGCGGGACCCCGGTCGTCCCAGGGTCCTTCGGTGCGCTGCCGGAGCCGTGACCCGTCGGCGCGCATCGTCCAGAGGTGGAATCCGCCGTCCTGGTAGGCGCCGAACGCGACCGACGTGCCGTCCGGGGCGTGGACCGGCCGGTTCGGCTCCAGCCCCGCCGGTGTCAGCGGCAGCGCCTCGCCGCCGGTGCGGGGCAGGGACCAGAGAGTGGCTTGCGCCTCGACGACCAGCCGGTCGGCGGCCGGCGAGAGGGTCGCCGCTCCGTTCGTGACGCGGGTGAACGAGAGGGGAACCGTGGTGCGCGGCCGGGCCGGAGCCGGGGCGGTCCCCAGCGCGGCGACCGCCCCGGAGGCACCCGCGGCGACGAACAGCTGGCGTCGGGACGGCCGAAACAGTCGCGACAGGGGCAACGCGGTGTCGTGCCGGTCACAGTCCATGACACAGCACACTCGCCCATCACCACCGCCGTGGACAACACCGCACGACGACAACACGCCGTGTTCTACGTCGTGAACTCGCCGAGCCAGCCGCGGTTGAGGAGGTGCTTGGGCAGGAACGGCGACTTCTCGTCGACGGGGAAGTCCCAGTCGTGCGCCAGGCACGCCATCGCGAGGGGGCCGAGTGCCACGCGGCTGTACGGTGCGTCGCCCCCGGCGTCCGCTGTCCCGTCGGTGCGGCCGGTCCAGTAGCGCTCGTGGTGGGCGAGGGCTTCGGCGAGGGCCTTCGAGAAGGCCTCGCGGTCACCCTTGACCAGGGGGTGCATGAGGGCGGCCGGCTGGTAGTCGATCAGGTTGAGGAAGTCGCTCGGGGTGCCGGTCGCGACATGGGGGTGGGAGGTCTCCATGGTGGCGATCAGGTGCTGGACGACGTCGTCCATGGGCTGCCGGAGCCAGAGGGCCCGCAGCGTCTCGATCCAGTGGAAGACGTACGCGTCGAGGGGCGTGGCCCGGCGCAGGTCGTCCATCGGCACGTCGCAGAGCAGGATCAGTCTGTCCTGTTCCCGGCAGACGACGGCGAGGTAGAAGGCGTCGAGCCAGGCGCGGGCGTCCGCGGCCGGTACGGGTCCTGTGGCGGGCAAGGACAGCACTTGGTCGGCGATGCGGCACTCCACCGTGCCCTGGTGGGACGTGGCCGTGCGGAACAGCGCCGAGCCGGTCTGCATCGCCCACACCCACGCCTCCCACGTCTCCAGGTTCGCGCCGTCCGGGTCGGCCGCGAAGCGAGCGTCGCTGAGCTTCTTCGTGGCCGTGAAGGCGGCGGCGAGCCCTGCCGGGCCCTGCGCCAGCCGGGTGATGTGCTCGGCGGCGGCGGTGCCGTCGAGTCCGGCCAAGTCGGTGGCAGAGGCGGTGTGTTGCGGGCGCGTCGACGACGTTCCGGCGTGCAGTTCCCTCATCACCTCCATCAGCTCCGGCGGCGGCACCACGGAGAACGAGCGGGTCTCGTGGTCGATGACGGTGAGCGAGGTCAGCCGCCCCTGGTGCCACCAGTACAGGCGGGGCGACAGCGCGCCAGGCCCGTCCTCGTGGGCGCCGAGCGCGTACGTGCCCAGGTCGTTGACCGCGTCCACCACCGTGCCGTCCTCGATCGGATGGAACGCGAGCAGGTTCCTGCTGGGGACGGCGACGAGCGCCCCGGCCTCCGGCAGTTCCCTGCCCGTGGTCGCGCGGGCCAGCTCCGGGAGCACGAGCGCCTTGCTGGCCACGAAGTGGGAGTCCCCGTGGACCGACTGCAGCCGCGCACCCTGCGGACCGGTCACCTCCACGTGCTCCACCGGTTCGCGGATCAGGTTCTGCCGGGCCGCCGCCCAGAGCTGCTCCGCTCCGACGCGCGCCACGTCGTGGTCGTTGAGGATGCGGACGGAGGTGGGGGTGTCGAGGGCGAGCGCGAGGAGCAGCCCCTCGGCGACGGGCCGCGCGTAACGGAAGCCGTTCGCGAGCTCGCCCGGGAAGGCGTCGTCGGGCAGGAGGCGGAGGATGGCCCCGGCGAGCAGCTCCTGCGCGCTCTCGCCGCCCTGAGACGCATTGTCCAGGTTGGTGAAGTGCTGTTCGACCAGGTGGGGCCAGTGTTCCTCGGGCATGGCGCGGCACTTGTGTGCCAGGTTCGCGAGCGGGCTGCGGCGCCCGTCGCTTCCGAGCACGGCGTCTCCCTCGATCCGTGGGCGTATGCCGCGGCGGGTCAGGAAGTGTTCGGCCGTCAGGTTTCGCAGGTGTTCGGCCTGCGGTTGGGTCAGCATCGGCAAGTGGGGGTCGGGTGCGTGGTGTTCGTTCACCCGGTGACTCTACGAAGGGGGGTGCGGCGGGGCGGCGAGGGGGTGCCGGGGCCGTCCTCGCGTCACCGCTCATACCAGGAGCTGACCTGGTCGCCCGCCGAGTACCCCCAGAGTCTGGTGGCGGGTGATACCGCAGGGCGACGCCGCCCCAACGCCCCCTGGCCTAGCCTTCGTTGCCATGACGAGAACCCGAACCGTCCTGCGCCGACGCGCCCTGGTCACCACTCTCACCCTCGCCCTCGCCCTGCCTGTCGCAGGCGGGGCGACCGCCTTCGCCGACGGGCGGAACGGCAGCGGCAGCTCCGGCGACACCTCCGCGAGCGACACGGCGACGGCGCCGCTCCGTCTCCCGCGCCCTACAGGCCGGTTCGCGGTCGGGCGCGACACCCTGCACCTCGTCGACAAGAGCCGCCGGGACCCCTGGGTGCCCTCGGCGGGCGCGCGGGAGCTCATGGCGTCGGTGTACTACCCCGGCCGCCATGGCGGCGGCGGCCGGCCCACCTCCTACACGTCGGAGGAAGAGGCCCGGCTCCTGCTGGAGTGGGCGGAGCTGGACAAGCAGATCTCCCCCGCCGCGTACAGCGCCACCCGTACCTTCGCGCGCGCCGGCGCGCGGTCCGCGCCGGGACGGTTCCCGCTGATCGTGCTCTCCCCCGGTTTCACCGCTCCGCGCGCCACGTTGACCCACCTCGCCGAGGACCTGGCCAGCCGCGGTTTCGTCGTGGCCACCGTCGACCACGCCTACGAGTCCACCGGCACGGCCTTCCCCGGCGGCCGGATCCTCACCTGTGAGGCCTGCGCCCTCACCGACAAGCCCGGCTGGGGCAAGGCCGTCACCGAGGGCCGGGCCAAGGATCTCTCGTACGTGATCGACCGGCTGACCGGGCCCAAGGCCGCCTGGCGGCACGCCCGCATGATCGACACCGAGCGGATCGGCGCGGGCGGGCACTCCATCGGCGGGGCCTCCGCGCTCGCCACCATGACGAGCGACCGCCGGGTACGGGCGGGGATGAACATGGACGGCAGTTTCCACACCCGACCCACCGGGATCGACGGCCGCCCCTTCCTGATGCTGGGCACTGAGGAGCAGCACACGCCGGGGGTCGAGGACGGCAAGAACTGGGACGAGACGTGGCAGGGCCTGGACGGCTGGAAGCGCTGGCTCACCGTCGCGGGCTCCGGGCACTTCACGTTCACCGACGCGCCCGTCCTGATGGAGCAGGCCGGTGTGGTGGACCCGACGGTGCCGCTGTCCGGTGAGCGGTCCGAGCGGATCACCCGGGCGTACATAGGGGCGTTCTACGAGCGGCATCTGCGCGGCACCCCGCGGCCGATCCTCGACGGGCCGACGCCGGGCAACCCGGAGGTCACCTTCCAGCGACGCTGACCTCGCGAAACCCAGTAGGATGTAAGGCATGCTTGCCGAAAATAACCCTTACACCCCCTGTGACCCTTATGAGCTGCGCGAGGGCGTGCCGTCCGTCGAGACCTTCCGCCGCCTGCGCACCGACGCCGGTCTGTCCGACAGGGCACCCGAAGCCGTCGCGCAGGCGCTGCCGAACACCTGGCACGGCGTGGTCCTCCACCACGAGGGCGAGCCCATCGGCATGGGGCGGATCATCGGCGACGGCGGAACCGCGTTCCAGCTCGTCGACATCTGCGTACACCCCGCGCACCAGGGACGCGGGCTCGGCAAGCGCATCATGGCGGCGCTCACCGAGGAGCTGGAGCGCCGGGCGCCGGCGACCGCGTACGTCTCACTGATCGCCGACGGCCCGGCGCGCTTCCTCTACGAGAAGTTCGGCTTCGCCGACACCGCCACGCACGACTCGATCGGCATGTACCGCTCGATGAGCTGAGTTCAAGCCGCTGACGCGCGCCGCCACCGGTGACCCGGGCCACTTCCGGGGGCCGGTGGCTGTGAGGCCACTCATAGGGGGCACGTCACATGCTATGGGGCGTAGTAGGCGGGCAGGGGCGCCCAGCGGGGGCGGGCAGGCCCCGGGGAGCGGCTCCGGGCAGAAGTTCTTCGTAAGCGGGTAGTACGTCACACCATTGCGCGGCTCCGGGAGCGTCGCTAACTCTGGCTGAGTCTTCGGGACGCACCGACCACATCCGGCACCGTCGCCCGCTCCGGTCCAGCGCCCCTCACGTCCCCACCCAGGAGTCACTCCCGCATGTCGCTGACCCGTACCGCCCGTACCCGCAAGTTCTCCATCGCCGGCCTCGCCACCGCCGGTGCCGCCGCCGCGGCCCTCACGCTCGTCCCCTCCCCCGCCCACGCCGCCGAGCCGGCCCAGGCCCCCGCGTCGGTGTCGCAGGCCGCGAAGGGCGACAAGAAGTACCCCGAGAACCTCGACGGCTGGATCCGCGAGTCCCTCGACATCATGAAGTCGAAGGGCATCCCCGGTACGTACGAGGGTCTGCACCGCAACATCATGCGCGAGTCCGCCGGTGACCCGAACGCGCAGAACGGCTGGGACGTGAACGCCCAGAACGGCACCCCCTCCAAGGGCCTGCTCCAGGTGATCCAGCCCACCTTCGACGCCTACCACGTCGCGGGCACGCCGAACAATCTGACCGACCCGGTCGCCAACATCACCGCGGCCGCGAACTACGCCGCCGACAAGTACGGCTCCATCGACAACGTCGACTCCGCGTACTGAGCCGGGACCGCCAAGCAGTCCTCGGTCCACTGAAGTCCTCGGTTCGCGAAGAGAGGCAGCGCATGCGGCACGAGAGCGGGAACGAACACCCGGCGCACACGGCCGGCGGCCCCGCGGCGCCCGGCTACGGGCCCGCACGGGTACGTGGCACGCGGCGCAGGCCCCGGAAGAAGGCCCTGCGGTACGTCGCGTGGGGCGCCCTGGGCGCGGTCCTCGTCGGCGGCGGGGGCGCGGCCTACGCCTGGCAGCACCTGAACGGCAACATCCGGGGGACGGACGTCGACGCCGCCCTCGGTCACGACAGGCCCGCAGGACAGCGGGACGGGTCGATGAACATCCTCCTGCTCGGCTCCGACTCGCGGGCCGGCACCCACGGCCGGTACGGCAGCGGTGTGAGCGGGGCACGGGCCGACACGGCGATGGTCCTGCACGTCGACAAGACCCACAAGAAGGCTTCGGTCGTCAGCATTCCGCGCGACACCATGGTCGAGCGGCCCCGGTGCGCGCCCTCCCACGGTGGCGGCTCGGCGGGCGCCCAGCAGGCCATGTTCAACTCGTCCTACCAGGTGGGCGGCCCCGCCTGCACCGTCAAGACGGTCGAGAAGATGTCGGGCCTGCGCATGGACCATTACCTCGAAGTCGACTTCAAGGGGTTCCAGAAGCTCATCGACGAGCTCGGCGGTGTCGACATCACCACCAAGAAGGCCATCAAGGACCACAACAGCGGTCTCTCGCTGACCGCCGGCAAGCACACGCTGAAGGGCGAGGAGGCGCTGGCGCTCGTCCGCACCCGGCACGGCGTGGGTGACGGCAGCGACCTGGGCCGCATCCAGCTCCAGCAGGCGTTCATGAAGGCCCTGATCCACCGCGCCGACACCGTCGATCCGCTCGGCGACCCCGCCAAGTCGTACGGTCTGGCGGACACCGCGACCAAGAGCGTGAGCGCCGACTCCGACCTGGCCTCCGCGGACAAGCTGCTCGGTCTGGCCAAGGAGCTGAAGGGCATCAGCCCGGACCGCACCGACATGGTGACGATGCCGGTCACCTACGACGCCGAGGACGCGGGCCGGGTACTGCCGCTGGACAAGGCGTCGCACCAGGTGTGGGCCGCGCTGCGCCAGGACCGGCCCATCCCGAAGTCCGCCACCCAGGAGTCGGTGGCCGACAGGACGGACTCGCCGGTGTCGGCCGGCTCCTGACGGCGGGCACCCGCACGCGTGGGGCCCCACCGCGACCTGGCATCGTGATCCCGACCACGAAATCTCACCCGAGCGTTTCTGTTATCGAGGTGGGCGCCGGGCGTCTCCCCTGTGTCGGAGGAGTAAGCCCCCCACACAGAGAGTGGACACAGCGTGAGCAGCGAACGCCAAGTCGCGATGATCAGGGCAGCGCAGGACGGGAACCAGCAGGCACAGGACGCGCTGGTGGCGGAGTACCTGCCGCTGGTCTACAACATCGTCGGGCGGGCCCTGAACGGCCACGCGGACGTGGACGACGTGGTGCAGGAGACCATGCTCCGGGTTCTCGGCGGCCTGGACGGGCTGCGCGGCCCGGAGAACTTCCGCAGCTGGCTGGTGGCCATCACCATGAACCAGATACGCGGCCACTGGCGCGAGCGCGCGTCGGGCGCGATACCCGCCGGGGGCGGCCTCGCGGACGCGTACGACGTGGTGGACCCGGGCGCGGACTTCGTGGATCTGACCATCACCCGGCTCGGGCTCTCCGGGCAGCGGCGGGAGACCGCGGAGGCCACCCGCTGGCTGGACGAGGACGACCGCGCCCTGCTGTCGCTGTGGTGGCTGGAGTCCGCGGGCGAGCTCACCCGGGCTGAGGTCGCCGAGGCGCTGGAGCTGTCCCCGCAGCACACGGCGGTCCGGGTGCAGCGCATGAAGGCCCAGCTGGAGACGGCCCGCGTCGTCGTCCGCGCCCTGTCGGCCAACCCTCCGTGCGGCGGGCTTCAGCAGATCACCGCCGGCTGGGACGGGGCGCCGTCGGCGCTGTGGCGCAAGCGTCTTGCCCGGCACGCCCGCGACTGCTCGGTCTGTGAGGGCCACTGGTCCAACCTGGTGCCCGCGGAGGGCCTGCTGGTGGGGCTCGGCCTCGTCCCGGTGGGCGCCGCGCTCAGCGGCATGGTGGCGGCGCCCGACCTCGTCGAGGTCGGCTCGGTCTCCTCCATACCTGCCCACGGCGCGGCCGCCCCGGTCTCCGCCCGGACACGGGCCCGCCGTGACCGTGCCAGACGCCGCCGCCGTACGACCGGAGTGGCCGCCGCGGTCGTCGCACTCGGCATCGGCGGCACCGCGGTACACCTCCTCACCGGCCCCGAGACGGACGAGAGCGCACCGGCCACCGCCGCCGCGCCGGCCTCCCCCACCCTCCCCTCGGCCTCGAAGAGCGCCTCCCCGTCGGCCTCCCCCAAGCGCTCCGCGTCCCCCAGCGCCAAGCCCTCCCCGAGCAGGACGAAGAAAAAGAAGAAGCCCGAGCCCACCCCGAGCCGTACCCCGGCCAAGCCGAAGCCCAAGCCCAAGCCCGAGGCGCCGAAGCCGGCACCCCCGGAGCCGAGCGGCACCGCCGAGCAGGTCGTCGCGCTGGTCAACGCCGAGCGCGCCAAGGCGGGCTGCGGCGCGGTCCGGTCCAACGACAAGCTGGCCACGGCGGCGACGAAGCACTCCGCCGACATGGCGGCCCGCGACTACTTCGACCACAACAGCCCGGACGGCACGGACCCCGGTGACCGCATCACCGCGGCCGGTTACCGCTGGAGCACGTACGGCGAGAACATCGCCCGCGGGCAGCAGACGCCGGCCTCGGTGATGGACTCGTGGATGAAGAGCCCCGGCCACCGCGCGAACATACTCAACTGCGACTTCAAGGAGTTGGGCGTGGGCATTCACAACGCGTCGGGCGGCCCGTGGTGGACGCAGGCATTCGGCACGGCCGGCTGAGACGTACGAGAGACGCCTGGGACGCCCGGGACGCCTGGTGCGGTCAGCCGACCTGCTGGGTGTGGAACTGCTCCAGCCGCCGTTGCGCGAGCTGCAACGTGCCGCGCTGGCGGCCGGGCACCCGGCGGCGCAGGGCGACCAGGGCGGGGCCGAGGGCGCGGACGGCCTCCGGGTCCCGTATGCGGTCCCAGAGGTGGTGGGCGCGGTCCGCCGCCGCCTCCACCTCGGCGGAGTCGGGGGCCTGGCCGCCCGCGAGGCGGGCCGATGCCACCGCGAGCCAGGTCTCGCAGCTGCGCGCCGGGTCCCCAGCGAACCGGGCCAGGTCCGCCCGCACCTCCATCCAGTGGATGGTCTCCTTCGAGCCCGGCCCGTGCATGCGCAGCGCGCTCTGCTCCCACGACGCGGCGAGGGCCGCGGCCTCGCCGTGCCGACCCGCCTCGACGGCCGCGGTGATCGCCGCGTGCGGGTCCATGCCGGAGTCGGCGGGCGCCGTCGGCTGCGGCTGTGACGGCGGCTGCGGCGGGATGGCGGGCGGCATCGCGGGGTCGCGGGCCGGGAGCAGGTCCGGGGCGTCCTCGCCGAGGCTCAGGGCGGCCTGCTGGTGAAGCTGGAGCAGCGGGGGGCGGTGGCCGCTGCGGAGGATCGTCGCGAGGGCCTTCATGTACGCGGGGGCCGCGGGCGCCCGGCGTCTGGCGGGCGGCGCGACGCGGCCGTAGAACGCGACGCCGGGTCCCGCGTCGAGGGGCTGCTCGGTGAGGGCCTGCCAGCTCTCCTGGTCGGTGTGCAGGTCGGCGATGACCGTGGTGCTGCCCGCCGGACGCAGCCGCAGCTCCTGGGTGATCCAGTGCCAGGGGAACCCGGTGTAGCGCACCGTCGCCGTGGTGGTCCTGGCGAGCGCGAGGTGCAACTGCCGCTGGCGGCGGTCGAGATGGACCTGCCCGATGAGGTAGATCGTCAGCGGCCCCGGCGTCATGGCCGCCGCCCGCAGCCGGGTCAGCACGGTCTGCGGGTCCAGCGGGTCCGCCAGCTCCACGATGCTCGCGGTCGGCGTACCGGCGAGGGTCTCCGGGGGCACCGCCGCGAGGACGGGAAGTACGGAGGCCGCGTCCACCAGGCGCCCCTTGCCCACCGGGGCAGCCGCGACGAGCAGCACGGTTCCAGGCATGGGCCCCTCCCTCTCGATCATCACGTCAGCACCGTATCCGCATCTCCCGCCCGGCGCGCCCATCGGGCTTCAGCTGCTCCGCGAGGAGGGACGTGGTTCCGAGGTACGAAGTCCGGTCCGTACCCTCGTACGCTCGTACGGACGCATATGCGCGCACCGGCCCTAACCTGCGGAGATGATCAGGCACATGTCGACGCACCCCGCCCGCAGTCTCAGCCGGGTGCTCGAGGACTTCGGTCCGACCCTGCTCGATCTGGTGCACGGCGACCCGGTGGCCGCGGGTGAGCTGGGCGGTGTCGGCATCCACGATCCGTACGACGAGCAGCACCATCCCGAGCGGGCCGTCGTGCTCGGCGTCGGTGTGCACGGGACGGAGGAGATCTGCCGCCTGCTGCGCGAGCTCGCCGGGGCGGGCGCGGCGGCGTTGGTCGTGCGGGGCCCCACCGACGCTGACGCTGCCGCTGCCGCGGAGTTCGAGGCGGTGGCCGCCGAGACCGGGATCGTGCTGCTGGCGCTGACGCGCGGCGCTTCCTGGGCGCAGCTGGCCGCGATGCTGCGGACGCTGCTGTCCGAGGGGGACGTGGGCGGGGCCGGGGAGCAGACGCTCGGCGGAGTGCCTTCCGGGGACCTCTTCGCGCTGGCGAACGCGATCGCGACCCTGCTGGACGCGCCGATCACCATCGAGGACCGCCGGTCACGCATCCTCGCCTTCTCCGGGCGCCAGGACGAGGCCGACCCGCCGCGGGTGGAGAGCATCCTGGCCCGGCGGGTGCCGGAGCGCTATCTCCGTATCCACGAGGAGCACGGCGTCTTCGAGAAGCTGTACCGCAGCGAACAGCCGGTGCACATCCCACCGCCCGCCTTGGGCGACGAGGTCGCGCTGCCGCGCATGGCGATCGCCGTGCGGGCCGGTGACGAGATCCTCGGTTCGGTGTGGGCGGCTCTGCGCAAGCCGCTCACCCCGGAGCGCGAGGAGGCGTTCAAGGAGGCGGCCAAGCTGGTCGCCCTGCACATGCTCCGCTTCCGTGCGGGCGCCGACGCCGAGAACCGGCTGCGCGCCGATCTGGTGACGACGGCGCTGGAGGGCGGTTCCGGCGCGGTCGAGGCGCTGGGCCGGCTGGGGCTCGCCGACGAACCCGTCGTCGTCCTCGCCATGGGGCTCGAACCGGCCGCGGACGGGGATCACGCCCAGCTGACCGCCGAGCGCCAGCGTCTGACCACTGCGCTGGCCGTGCATCTGACGGCGGTGCAGCCGCGGTCCGCGGTGGCGCTGCTGGGCGATGTGGCCTACGCGCTGTTCCCCGTCCCGGACGATGCGACGGCCGCGCGGGAGCGGGCCGTGCGGGTGGCGGCGAACTTCCTGGAGCGCACAGGGGACCGGGCGGGCGCGGTCGTCGGGATCGGCTCGGTGGCCGCCGAGCCCGCGGCGCTCGCCCGGTCGCGGACGAACGCGGACCGGGCGCTGCGGGTGCTGTCCGGCGGCCGGGGCGCGGGGCGGGTCGCCGCCATCGGGGACGTCTACGTCGACGCGCTGCTGATCGAGATGCGGGACCTCGCGGTCGCCAACCGTGACGAACCGTCCGGGCCCCTCGCCCGGTTGGTGGCCTACGACAGACGGCACAACGCCCACCTGGTCGAGACGCTGCGGGCGTGGCTGGACGCGTTCGGCGACGTGATCGCCGCCTCGGCGAGCGTGTTCGTCCACCCCAACACGTTCCGCTACCGGATCCGCCGCGTCGCCGAAGTGGGGCAGCTCGATCTGCGGGATCCGTCGGCGCGGTTCGCCGCGATGCTGGAGCTGCGGCTCATGGGACTGTACGACCAGGGCTGACGGGACGACTGGGCTGACGCGGTCTTTCGGACCTCGGTACGAATCCGTGCCCCACACGCGTGACCCACGTACGAACCCCGCCCGCTCCGGGCTGTCTAGCGTGGCGGGCACCCCACCACTTGGAGGAGCCACCCGTGCAGGCCGACCACCTTTCCCGCCCGGCGCCGCCGCCCCTCGGCGCCATGCTCGACGACCTCGAGGAGCTCGTGTCGTGCGAGTCCTGCTCCGCCGACCACGCGGCGGTGGCCCGCAGCGCCCAGGTCGTCGCGGAGCAGGGCCACCGGCTGCTCGGTGCCCGGCCACAGATGCTGGTGACCGGCGGGGTGACGCACGTGCGGTGGAGCTTCGGGACGCCGCGCGTGCTGCTCCTCGGCCACCACGACACGGTCTGGCCCATGGGTTCCCTCAAGACCCACCCGTTCTCGGTGGCGGACGGCGTCGCCCGCGGTCCCGGCGTCTTCGACATGAAGGGCGGCCTGGTCCAGATGTTCCACGCCCTGGCCGGACTGCCGTCCCTCGACGGTGTCTGCGTCCTCGTCACCGGTGACGAGGAGGTCGGCTCGGGCACGTCGCGCGCGCTCATCGAGGACACCGCACGCGCTTGCCGGGCCGCGCTCGTCCTGGAGGCCGCCGCACCCGGCGGCGCCCTCAAGACCAGCCGCAAGGGCGTCTCCCACTACGGCCTCACGGTCCACGGCCGCGCCGCGCACTCCGGCCTGGAACCGGAGAAGGGCATCAACGCCGCGACGGAGCTGGCCCACCACCTCCTCGCCCTCCAGGACATCACCGACACGGTGACCGCCCGCACCGGCCCGGGGACGACGATCACCCCGACGGTCATGTCGGCCGGCACCACCGACAACACGGTTCCGGCCCGCGCCGAGCTGAGCATCGACGCACGGGTTCCCAGCCCGGCGGCGCAGGCCGCGGTCGACGAGCTCATCAAGGGCCTCGCGCCACACCACCCCGGCGCCCGCCTCCAGGTCGACGGCGGCCCCAACAGGCCACCCCTGGACGCCGAAGCGGCCCAGAGCCTGTTCGCGCTCGCCTGCGAGGTGGCCGCCCGGTCCGGGCTCGGCCCCCTCCAGCAGGCGGCCGTGGGCGGCGCGTCCGACGGCAACTACACCGCGGGAGTCGGCTGTCCGACGCTCGACGGCCTCGGGGCCGTCGGCGACGGGGCCCACGCCGACCACGAACACGTCGTGACCGCCACCATGCCGCCCCGCGCCCAGCTCCTCGCTCACCTCGTCGGAGCGCTGCTGTGAGCCACCTCGACATCCGCGAACTCCACACCATGGCGGAGTTCGAGTCCGTCTGCCGCCTCTACGCCGACGTCTGGGGCACGGAACCGGGTGCCGCCCCGGTCTCCGCCGAGATCATGTGCGCCCTGGCCCACGCCGGGAACTACGTCGCCGGAGCGTACGAGGACGGCCGGCTGGCGGGCGCGACCGTCGCCTTCTTCGGCGATCCCCCGGGCACCACCCTGCACTCCCACATCACGGGCGCCGCCATGGGCCGCGGCATCGGCCTGGCCCTCAAACTGCACCAGCGCGCATGGGCCCTGGACCGCGGCCTGAAGCGCGTCACCTGGACCTACGATCCCCTCATCCGCCGCAACGCCCACTTCAACCTCACCAAACTCGGCGCGCGGCCCGAGGAGTACCTGGAGTCCTTCTACGGCGCGATGGACGACGCCATCAACGGCGGCGACGAGTCGGACCGCGTTCTCACCGCCTGGGACCTGTCGGCCCCGTACCCGGACCCGGCCTCGGGCACCGGCCTTGACGGCGTGCCGCTGCCCGCCGGCGCCGCCCACGCCGTGCGCGACCACGACGGCCGTCCGCAACTCGGCTCGTCCGACGCCGAGTTCGTCCTCATAGACCTGCCGGACGACATCGAGGCCCTGCGCCGCGTGGACGCCCCGGCCGCCCGCGCCTGGCGGATCGCCGTCCGGGAGAGCCTCGGCGGCCTGCTCGCCGAGGGAGCCCGCGTCGTCGGCCTCCACGACCGGCGCAGCTACGTCGTCCAGCGCGTCCCCGCCACCCCCGTACACCTGCCGCACCTGCCGCACCTGCCGCACCTGCCCACCGGGAGCACCCAGTGACCAAGATGAAGATCTCCGGCATCGAGCTGCGCCGGATCGCGATGCCGCTCGTCGCCCCGTTCCGCACCTCGTTCGGCGTCGAGACCAGCCGCGACGTCCTCCTCGTGCGAGTCGTCACCGCCGACGGGGAGGGCTGGGCCGAGTGCGCGGCGATGTCGGAGCCCCGGTACTGCGCTGAGTACGTCGACGGCGCCCAGGACGTGCTGCGCAAGTTCCTCATCCCGGCGCTGCCCAAGGACGGCGTGGACGCCACGGTCGCGGGGCGGGCGATGGAGCCCTTCACCGGCCACCACATGGCGAAGTCCGCCCTGGAGAGCGCGATCCTCGACGCCCAGCTCCGGGCGTCGGGCGAGTCGTTCGGCTCCTACCTCGGCGCCGCGCGCGACCGCGTCCCCTGCGGTGTGTCGGTGGGCATCATGGATTCGGTCCCCGAACTCCTCGACGCCGTCGAACGCTATGTCGCCGAGGGCTACGTCCGCATCAAGCTGAAGATCGAACCGGGCTGGGACGTGGAGCCGGTCCGCGCGGTCCGTGAACGATTCGGCGACGACCTGCTGCTGCAGGTCGACGCGAACGCCGCCTACACCCTCGCCGACGCCCAGCACCTCACCGGACTCGACGCCTTCGGACTGCTCCTGATCGAACAGCCCCTCGCCAACGACGACATGGTGCAGCACGCGCAGCTCGCCAAGGTGCTGCGCACCCCGATCTGCCTCGACGAATCCATCGAGTCCGCCGCCCACGCGGCCGCGGCCATCTCCCTCGGCGCCTGCTCCATCATCAACGTCAAGCCGGCCCGGGTCGGCGGATATCTGGAGGCCCGCCGCATCCACGACATCGCCCGCGCCCACGGCGTTCCCGTCTGGTGCGGCGGCATGCTGGAGACCGGCATCGGACGCGCCGCCAACGTGGCGCTGGCGGCGCTGCCCGGCTTCACCCTGCCCGGCGACACCTCGGGCTCCCACCGCTACTTCGCCACCGACATCACCCCGCCGTTCGTCCTCCGGGACGGCCACCTCGACGTCCCCACCGGCCCCGGTCTCGGAACGGAGCCGCTGCCCGACGTACTCGACCAGGTGACGACGTCCACGGAGTGGATCACCCTCTAGTCTTGGGGCACCACTGACAAGGGAGGGGTCACATGAGCTTCATCATTTCCATGGGGATCGTGTTCGCGGCGGCGATCGGGCTGTGCCTGTTCACCCTGCGGCGCAGGAGCGGTTCGGGCGAGCGCGGCGCACAGGAGCGCGCGGCGGCCGAGCAGGGCCTGGCACAGGGACTCGGCGGCGCGAGCGCCACGCAGCAGAACATGGGGCCCGGCGCCACCTGAGCGGCGGCTCGATGAAATCATCGAGGAATGTCTGACTTGATCATTGCCGCCTGCGACGGAGCGGCGAAGAAGAACCCCGGGCCCGCCGCCTGGGCCTGGGTGGTCGCCGACGCCGAGGGCCGCCCGCAGCGCTGGGAGGCGGGCCCCCTCGGCCACGCCACGAACAACGTGGCCGAACTCACCGCACTGGCAGAGCTGTTGGAGGCCACCGACCCGGCGCGGCCGCTCGAGGTCCGGATGGACAGTCAGTACGCGATGAACGCGGTCACCAAGTGGATCGCCTCCTGGAAGCGCAACGGCTGGCAGACCGC
The DNA here is from genome assembly GCF_044903205.1 of Streptomyces sp. NPDC029674. Taxonomy (NCBI): domain Bacteria; kingdom Bacillati; phylum Actinomycetota; class Actinomycetes; order Kitasatosporales; family Streptomycetaceae; genus Streptomyces; species Streptomyces sp. NPDC029674. Next base: position 145,129 of record NZ_JBJDPY010000013.1, on the reverse strand, counting down.
GGCGAAGAAGCCGGTCGCCAACAAGGACCTCGTCGTACGCATCGACGCGCTGCTGCAGGGTCGTGCGGTGACGTTCCGGCACGTGGCCGCCCACCAGGTGGGCGGCGATCACCTCAACGCGATCGCCGACGTCGCGGCGAGCGACGCCGCGACGACCCAGCAGCCCGCGGGCACCGCCCACGGCGCCCGGGAAATCCCCGAGCCGCGCCCGGAGCGCATGACCGCCGCGCCCGCGAACCGCGCGTCCGGGAAGACCGCAGGACGTGCGAAGAAGTCGGCCTCGGGCGCTGTGATCAAGGCCAAGTTCCCCGGCCGCTGCCACTGTCAGAAGCCGTACGCCGCCGGCGAGAAGATCGCCAAGAACGCGCACGGCTGGGGCCACGTGGAGTGCCGGGACACCGTGGACGCCTGACGCGGCGCGCCTTCATTTCAGCGACGCGTTCCACCCCGATTCCAGTGAGCACTCTGCCGCTGGAGTGGACCGTGTTGATGTCGTCATGCGAAACACAACCCCTTGATTTCCCCCGGATGGCACAGTCGGCGTGCGCTCTGCCCGCCCGGGCGGTCTGCTTTCTGAAATGGGTTACGACATAGACAGCCCGCGTGAAGCGGGCACCACACGACGTGACGCACTGGGCATGGTCGCGGTGCTGCTGGCAGGCGGCGCCCTCTCCACGGGGGCGGCCGCGCCACCGGCCGGGCCGGAGCCCGACGACACCTGCCCGGCCACCTACGACGCCGAGTACGAGAAGGCGCTCGCCGACGCCGTCGAGGAGTTCCCGGAGGACGAGGAGCGAGGGCTCGCCCCGGACTCCGAGGCCGGGCCCCGCCGCCGGTACACCCTCCCGCTGCGCCGCCGCTACCGGATCACCACCCGGTACGGAGTGCGCGGCAACTGGCTCGCCGGTCACCACACCGGGGTCGACCTCGCGGTCCCCAGCGGCACCGCCGTGTACGCGGTGGGCGCCGGAGTGGTGGTGCTGGCCCGCTGGTCGGGTGCGTACGGCAAGTCCGTCACCGTACGGATGCCGGACGGGCACTACGCGCTGTACGCGCACCTCTCCCGCATCCGGGTGCGCAAGGGCACCCGCGTTCGCGCCGGGACGCGGCTCGGCAGCAGCGGCAGCACGGGCCGCGCCACCGGACCCCATCTCCACCTGGAGATACGGACCCGGCGCCACTACGGCTCGGACATCAGCCCCTACCGCTACCTGGCCCGGCGGGGCGCCCGCCTCTGGTAACGGCGGTAACGGCGCCGGAGCCGGGCAGGAGTTCACGAGCTCAGGGACTTGAACGCCCGCGTCTGCTCGACGATGGCGCGCTCGGTGGGCAGCCGTTCGATCGACGAGGCGCCGAAGAAGCCGACGATGCCGGTGGTGTGCTCGAGGACGTACCGCGCGTCCTCGGGCTCGGCGATGGGTCCGCCGTGGCAGAGCACGAGGGCGTCGGGGTTCACGCGCTTGGCGGCGTCGTGCATCTCCTGGACGGCGGCCGCCGCCTGGTCGAGCGTCATCGCCGTGCCCGCGCCGATGGAGCCCTTCGTGGTGAGGCCGACGTGCGGGACGAGGACGTCGGCGCCCGCTCTCGCCATGTCCGCGGCCTGCTCCGGGTCGAAGACGTAGGGCGCGGTGAGCAGGTCGCGTTCGTGGGCGGCGCGGACCATGTCGATCTCCAGGCCGTATCCCATGCCGGTCTCTTCGAGGTTGACCCGGAACGTGCCGTCGTACAGGCCGACCGTGGGGAAGTTCTGCACGCCGGCGAAGCCCATGGCCTTCAGCTGGTCGAGGAAGAGGTCGATGCGGCGGAACGGGTCGGTGCCGCACACGCCCGCGAGGACCGGAGTGTCCCGGACGACGGGCAGGACCTCGCGGGCCATGTCGACGACGATCTCGTTGGCGTCGCCGTACGGCAGGAGTCCGGCCAGGGAGCCGCGGCCCGCCATCCGGTAGCGGCCGGAGTTGTAGATGATGAGCAGGTCGACGCCGCCCTCCTCCGCGCATTTGGCGGACAGGCCGGTGCCGGCGCCCGCTCCGATGACGGGCCGGCCCGCGGCGACCTGCGCGTGCAGGCGGGCGAGTGCTTCCTTGCGGTTCATGGGGTGCTCCTCGTGCTCCTTAAAAGGTGGGGTCAGCGGCCGGCCGGTACGGCGGCACGTTCGCCGATCAGCTGGTGCAGGCGGTCGGCCATCGCGACCGCGAAGGACGCGTCGTTGATGTGGGCGTCGACCTCGTGCAGGCGTACACCGCTGCCGCACACGGTGGCGCGCAGGGCGTCGAGGCCCGTCCTGTCGGCCACCGGGTCGGCGAAGGGGGCGTCCGTCGTGTCCACGGCCGAGAGTCCGCGCAGCGGCCAGAAGATCTCGGCGGGTCCGCGGGCCGCGGCGAGCTTGTGACCGAGTACGGCGCCGAGGGCGGCCATCTCGCGGGCGGTCGTCCGCATCAGCGTGACCGTCGGGTTGTGGACCAGGAACCGGCGGCCCGCGAAGCGTTCCGGGATGCTCGCCTCCGGGCCGAAGTTGACCATGTCGAGGGCGCCGGGCGCGACGACCTGGGGGATGGCGGCGGCGCCCGCGGCGGTGAGCCGGTCGGGGCCCGCGCTGAGCACTCCCCCGACGAGTTCGTCGGCGAGTTCGGTGGTGGTCAGGTCGAGTACGCCGTCAAGGAGACCGTCGGCGGCGAGCTTCTCCACGGCGCGGCCGCCCGCGCCCGTGGCGTGGAAGACCAGTACTTCGTAGCCGAGTTCGGCGAGCCGGCCGCGGGCCGCGTCGACGGCGGGTGTCGTCACGCCGAACATGGTGGCGGCGACGACCTTGCGCCGCGGGCCCGCGAGCTCCTCCAGGTTGCGTTCCTGGCGGCGGGCCATGCCGGCCGCGGCGGCCGCCGCGTTGCCTAGGACGTGGCGCGAGACGGAGTTGATGCCGGCTATGTCGACGACGCTGTACATCATGGTGAGGTCGCTGCTGTCGACGTACGGTGTCACGTCACCGCCCGCCATGGTGCTGACCAGGACCTTCGGCACGCCGATGGGCAGGGCGCGCATGGCCTGCGCGGCGATGGCCGAGCCGCCGCTGCCGCCCGCCGCGAGCACCGCGTGGAGGCGTCCCTGCCGGTGCAGGTCGAGGACGACCCGGGTCAGTCCTTCGGCCATGGCGGCGATGGCCGCGCCGCGGTCGCCCGCGGCCCGCAGGCCGGCGAGTTCGTGCCCGGCGGCGCGGGCCACCGTCTCGGCCGGTATGTCGGGCGTGGGTGTCTGGGCGGGTGGCGGGAGGACGCCGACGTCGACCAGCAGGACGTCGCTGCCGTACTCGCGGAGCCGTTCGCGCAACCAGGCGTACTCCTCGCCCTTGGTGTCCAGCGTTCCGACGAGGACCACGGTCGCCATGTCCTTCACACTCCTTCATGTGCCCAGTGCCGATGATCCTGCGGCCGGCCCGTGGCCGGTGACAACGACCAGTGGGGCCGGATTGGCCTGCGGGTGGGCGAAGATGAGGGCATGGCGAAGATCCCGACAGCCCGTTTGTCACGGCTGCTCACCGGTTGGTCGTCCGAGAGTGCGGGGCCGCTGCCGCGGCGACTCGCCGATGCTTTGCGGGAGTTGGCCGAGCGCGCCGACGTCGCGCCCGGCACGACGCTGCCGTCCCAGCGCGAACTGGCCGGTGTGCTGGGGGTGAGCCGCTCGACGGTGACCGCCGCGTACAGCCTCTTGGAGGAGGCCGGGTGGCTGGAGAGCCGGCGCGGCAGCGGTTCGCGGCTGCGCGGTTCCGGGTCGGTGGAGCGGCACGCGGGCGAGGGGCGGCTCGCGAGCTTCGACGCGCGCACCAGCGGGGCCGATCTCTCCAGCGGCGCGCTGGACGGGCTCGGCGCGGTGGGCGACGCGGTCGGTGCGCTGTCGGCCGCGGACCTCGCGCCGATGCTGCGGGGCGACGGCTATCTGCCGCACGGGCTGCCGGAGTTGCGCGAGGGCATCGCGGCGTACTACCGGGAGGCGGGGGTGCCCACGGAGCCGGAGCAGATCCTGGTCACCTCCGGTTCGCAGCAGGCCGTGTGGCTGGTCGCGCAGGCCTTCGTCGACCCGGGTGACACGGTCGTGGTCGAGAACCCCACCTATCGGGGTGCTTTAGAGGCGCTGCGGTCGCGGGGCGCGCGGATCGTCCCGGTCGGCGGTGACCGTCCCGGGGCGGGCGGTGACGGCTCCGACGCCGCGGCGTTGCGGCGCCTGGGCGCGAAGGTGCGGCCGCGGCTGGTCTATCTGCAGCCCGCCGTGCACAATCCGACGGGCCGCAGCCTGGACGGCGCGGCGCTGCGGGAGTGGGCGGCGGCGCTGGGCGAGCGTGAACTCCTCACGGTCGAGGACACCGCGTGCGCGGAGCTCGGCCTGGCGGGCGACGGGGCTCCGGTGCCGCTGGCGGCGCGGCTCCCGATGGCGTCCACGATCACGGTGGGGACGCTGTCGAAGCTGTTCTGGGGCGGGGTGCGGGTGGGCTGGGTGCGGTCGTCGCCGCACATCGTCGCGCACCTCGCGAAGATCAAGACGTCGGTGGACCTGTCGAGTTCGGCGGTGGACCAGCTGGTGGCGGTGCGGCTGCTCGCCGGGCTTCCGCAGGCGCGGGCCACGCGCCGCGCGGTGCTGCGCGACCGGCTGGCGGGCGCGGAGAAGTTGTTGCGTGCCCGTGCCCCGCACTGGGAGTGGGACCGGCCGGCCGGCGGGCCCGCTCTGTGGGTCCGGGTGCCGGGCGTGGACACGGAGGCGCTGGCGCAGTTGGCGCGGCGCCGAGGGGTGGCCGTCGTGCCGGGTTCCGCGTTCTCCGCGGTGGACGGTTTCCGGGACCGGCTGCGGCTGCCGTACGCGCACGGCGTCGACCTGTTGGAACGGGCGCTGCCGACGCTGCTCGACTGCGCGGGGCGGAGCCGCGACAAGAGCGCGGCGTCCGATGTCAGACCCGGCTGACAGCATGCGGACATGGGATTCTTCGACGACTTGGTGCTGCCCGAGGAACCGGCCGAGCCGCGGGGCGAGGTGTTCAGGCTCGGCCCTGCGGGGGACGAGGCGGCCGCCGAGCGGCCGCCGTACGACTGGTTCGAGCCGGCGCTGGTGCCGCAGCTCGCGGTGGCCGGTGAGGGGCCGGAGGCCAAGGTGATGGTGACCGGCTGGTCGGTGTGGCCGGGTGCGGTCACGCTGCACCTTGCCGTGCACCGGCCGGTCCACCGGCAGGGCGATGACCGACGCCGGCAGTCCGGACTGCGGGTGGGGCTCCTGCTCGGTGACGGCAGACGCGTGACCTCGCTCGACGCGACGAGCGAGCAGACCGTGCCGGTGGTCGGACCGCCGGAGCTGCGGGCGTACGCGTCGCGGAGCGTGCCGACCGGACTGATACCGCTGGACCCCGGCGGCCTGGACCCCTCCTTGTTCAGGACCCGCGTCGACCTGTATCTGCCGGAGCTGCCCCCGCCGGGCGCGGCGCGGCTGGTGGTGGAGTGGCCCGACGAGGGCGTTCCGGAGACCGGCACCCCGGTCGACGCCGACGCCCTGCGCGCCGCGGCCGCGCACGCCGTGGAGGTGTGGCCGGGCCTGCCCGCAGCCCCGGCCGCCGGCGCCGAGTTCGCCATCCTCGGCCGCCCGGGCGGGCCGCCCGGTTTCCTCGCCCGGCCGATGTCCGCACACGAGCGCGATCTGCTGCGCCGGCGGGAAGAGGCGGAGCAGCGGTATGTGCCGCGGGGCGACTGGGAGCGCATGGGCTACGACGACTGGGGTGACGCGGCGCTGGTCCGGGCCCGGCTGGAGGGCGGCGCACCGGCCGACGCCGTCGCCTGGTCGGGCGCCACTCCCCTGCACCTGGCGGCGGAGCGGGGCTGCGCGGAGTCCCTGGCCGCGCTGCTGCCGCACGTCGAGCGGATCGACGCGCCCGACGAAGAGGGCCACACCGCTCTGTGGCACGCCGTCTGCACCGGCGACGAGGACAGTGTCCGTGCGCTGATCGAAGCCGGCGCGGATGTCTGGACGCCGCAGACAGGCCCCTGGTCGCCGGGCCGGCTGCTGCTGACGACGCCGCTCGCTCCGCTCGTCGCGGACCTGCCGGGGGCGGTGGCGCTGGCGCCCGGGGAACTGGCCGCGTTCCGCGCCGCGGACGCGCTCATCGACGCTTTCGCCCGGCCGGAGATGTGGACGGAGGGGCTCGGTGCCGCCTTCGTGCGCGGCCTCGACGCGGAGGAGGTCGTGCGACGGCTGGGCGGGGACCCGGCACGCTGCCCCGAAGTCCTCCTGGAACACGCCCCGTTCGACGAGGACGACTACGACACGTCCCTCCGCTTCGTCGGGGTGGCCGAGCTGCCCGGCAGCCCCGGCGGCTGCGTCATCACGCAGGACGGTTACATGCCGGCCGACGACGGCGTGCTGCGGGCGATATCGGCGGACACCACGGCCTACGGGCTGTACTTCAACCCCAAGGGCGGCACCCACGGCACACTGGCCAGGGACGGGCGGCTCGTGGAGCACGAGGAGATCGGCCTCACCCCGGACGGGACGGAGCCGCCCGCGCACTGGCACTTCCGCTTCTGGCAGTCCGGGCGCGGCGTTCCCTACGACGCACACGATCTCGCGTACGCCTGTGCGGCGGCCGGGCTCCGCGTCACCGACGGCCGGCCGGCCGTGGACGACACCGTGCCGCGGCGCTGGGTGGAGCTGCCGCCGCATCTCGTGCGCTGACCACGCGACGAGGGCGGGCGAGAGGGCAACGAGGGAAGGATCCGGGAGTGCTGGAGCGGCTGAACCAGGCCATGGAGTACGTCGAGCGTCACCTCGGCGAGACCGTCGAGGTGGCGGAGGCGGCCCGTATCGCGGCCACGTCGGAGTACCACCTGCGCCGGATGTTCTCCGCGCTCGCGGGCATGCCGCTGTCCGAGTACGTCCGGCGCCGTCGGCTCACCCTCGCGGGCGCCGAGGTGCTGGCGGGACGGGACACGCTCCTGGAGATCGCGGTGCGGTACGGGTACGGCTCGGGCGAGGCGTTCGCCCGGGCGTTCCGCGCCATGCACGGCGTCGGGCCCGGCGAGGCCCGGCGCACCGGAGCCACCCTCAGCTCCCAGTCCCGGATGGCCTTCCGCCTCACCGTCGAAGGCGGCGCCGACATGCGGTATCGCGTGGTGGACAGGCCGGACTTCACCGTCGTCGGCCCGAAGACCCGGGTGCCGCTGGTGCACACGGGGCCCAACCACGCGATCATCGACTTCGTCCGCGGCATCGCGTCGGAGGACGTGGAGCGTCTGGAGAAGCTGTCGGACGACGAGCCGCGGGGCATCCTCGCCGTCTGCGACGGCCTGGACCCGAGCCGCGCCGAGGGCACCGAACTCGACTACTACCACGGGGTGATCACTTCCGCGGCCGCCCCCGAGGGCTCGGCCGTACTGCCCGTGCCGGCCGGGACGTGGGCGGTGTTCACGGCGTCGGGCCCGGCGCCGGAGGCCATCCAGTACCTGTGGCGGGACGTGTACATGGAGTGGTTTCCGTCGAATCCGTACCGCGGGTGCCCCGGCCCCGAGATCCTGCGCACGCGCCTGTCGCCCGACAACTCCGAGGCGGACGCGGAGCTGTGGCTCCCGGTGGAGCGGGACCTGAGCCGACCGGCCTCCCGAGCGGACTCGCCTTCATAACTACTCTGCGTAATCGACGAGTTGACGCTCCATCAGTTTTGCTTGTCCGCTAATCCTATCGCCGTATGAGGGTAAGAACGGCTCTGAGCGGGAACGATTGACTCGTGACCTCGGTGCCGCCCAGGACTTCGATGGCATCCGGCGCCGGTCATCGCACGCCACGCCATCGACTTTCTGATTACTCTCCGTGAAGGGAAAGAGACACTGCTGGACTGGGATACGGGCACCGCCGACTTCACCTTCGGCCTGCGTCACCGCGTGGTGAACGGCACTGATGTCCTTGCGTTTTGGGGCGAGCTGGACGCCTGGGCCGACCAGGAGCTCTCTCCCCGCGTCACGGCACTCCTCGACCGGGCCGGCCCGCGGGTCGTCGCGGACCTTCGAGGGGTGACCTTCATGGACGCCGGCGGCCTGCGGCTGCTGGTACGGATCCGGAATCAAGTGCTCCCCAACCGTGGCACGTTGTGGCTCGTGCCCGGCAGCCCGCGCAACCGGCGGCTGCTGCGCATCACCTCCCTCGACCGGGTCTTCACGATCCCGGCCGGCGCGCCGGTCCCCTGCACGCGAGCCGGCGCCCGGAGCGGATTCCGCTGATGCGGCCCGCGGCATGAGGAAGGTTCCATTGATGCGGCCCACGGCATGAGACGGGCCGACCCGGGCACTCGGTCCGCATGCATCTTCCCTCCATGCGCCTCCCGGACATGCGTCTCCCGTCGGCCGCGACGCGCGGCAAGAGCAAGGCACGGCGGGCGGCCAAAGGGCGCGGCGTAGCAGCGGTGGCACGCGCCGGATTCATCGGGCGCGGTGTGCTGTACCTCCTCGTCGGCGCGCTGGCCCTGCGCATCGCCTTCTCCGACGGCGGCGGCCGCCAGGCGGACCGCGGTGGCGCCCTGGCGGAGCTCGCGGACAAGCCGTTCGGGAACGTACTGCTGTGGATGCTCGGCATCGCCCTGGCGGGCATGGCGCTGTGGCGGCTCTCCGAGGTGTTCTTCGGGCAGGCGGGGCCGGACGGCGACACCGCGGGCAAGCGGGCCCTCGCGGGCGGGCGTTGCCTCTTCTACAGCTTCGTGGCGTACTCCATCCTCGCCTACGCCACGGGCGACAAGGGAAGCGGCAGCGGTTCCAGCGACCGGCAGACTCAGGATGCGACGGCGAAGGTGCTCGACTGGCCCGGCGGGAAGTGGATCGTCGCCGCCGCGGGCGCGGGTGTCATCGTGGCGGGGCTCTGGATCGCCGGACGCGCCCTCTTGCGGAAGTTCCACGACAAGCTGCGCATGGGCGAGATGTCCCGGCGGGTGCGCCGGGGCGTCGACTTCGTCGGCATCACGGGCGGCACGGCCCGCGGCGTGGTGTTCGCCGTCGCCGGCGGATTCGCCGTCACGGCGGCGCTGCGGCACAAGCCGGGCGAGGCCAAGGGCATCGACAACACCCTGCGCTCCTTCGCCGACACCGCGGCCGGGCCCTGGCTGCTCGCGCTGATCGCGGCCGGCCTCGCCGCCTTCGGCCTCTTCTCGTGGGCCAACGCCCGCTGGCGCAAGTTCTGAGCCGATGACGGGGGATGCCAGAACCGGCATGGGATGCCACGACAGCCCTGAGCGCCACAGAGGGCACGCCGAGGCCCGACCTGTACGATGACGTGGTGACTTCCCGCCCCCACCTGACCATGGCCGAGCGCAAGCGCCGGCTCGTGTCGGACGAACTGACCGAGTCCGCGCTGCGGTTGCTGGCACTGAAGGGGTACGACGCGGTCACCATCGACGAGATCGTGACCACCGCCGGTGTGTCCCGGCGCACGTTCTTCCGGTACTTCGCGTCCAAGGAGGACGTGGTCGTCCAGTTCCTCGCCGACATGGGCGCCGGTATGCGCGCGGAGCTGGCGGACCGCCCCGCCGGGGAGCGCCCCTCGACGGCGCTGCTGCACGCCGTCAAGGTGCCGCTCGCCGCCTGCGCCGACCACTTCGAACGCGCGCTGAGTGTGGTGCAGCTGATCCTGCGGACGCCCGCCCTGCTGGCCCGCTTCCTGGAGCGGCAGGCGCAGTGGCGCGGCGATCTGACGGAGGAGGTGGGGCGCCGCACCGGGCGCGACCCCGAGACCGACCTGTACCCGCGGCTGGCCGCCGGGATGGCGCTGACGGCGTTCGACGCCGTGCTGCACCGGTGGAGCGGCAGCGACGGCGCCGAAGACCCGGCCGAGCTGCTCGACCGGGCCTTCGAAGTGATCGCACCGGCGCTGGACGCGATCGAGCCGGCGTAGCGCCCGCAGATCGTCGTCCGGCGCTCGGTCGGAGTGTCCGGCGCTCGGTCAGAGGCCGAACTCCTGCGGGGACACGCCGAGTGCCGCGCACGCCTCCCGCAGGGCCTGCTCCTCGGCCGGGGCGATGTACCCGTCCGCGCCGGCGACGACGAAGCCGGTCTGGACGACCGCCTTGGCCTCCATCGGCTTCTTCGCCGCCTTGGCGATCTCCTGCATGGCCTCGGCCTTGCCCTGCTGGAAATTGACCGCCAACTGGTCGACGTGCTTGTTGAACCGCTGGCGGAGCTGGTCGGGCGGGAAGTTCTGCAGGACGTCGTTCTGCACGATCAGTGACTCGACGTGCTGCCGCTCGGCCGGGTCGACCGACCCGTCCGCGGCGGCGACCAGGGCGCACATGGCCATGCTGGCGTCACGGTAGGCACCGCTCTTGAGCTCCGTCTTGAGCGAGGCGAGCTGGGTCTTGAGCACACCCACGAGCTGAGCCTTCGATCCCCCGCCGGACCCAGAACCCGGCCGTCCGTGGCCGCCGGAGCTCCGTGTCCCCTGCGACTGCTGCAGACCCTTGGCCTGGTCCTTGATCCGGTCCCACATCGCCATCCGTGCCACCTCGACTGCTGTTCGCTGGTCGGCGCGCGGCTGCGCGCCACTTTGCCAACGCTTTCCCAGCCCGTGAAGTTCCACGCGCGGCACTCGTTCAGCTGTTCAGTCCTTGTCGACGTGCTCCCGGAGGATCTTGCGGTTGGTCGCGTCGACGTCGAAGGTCGTCTTGTTCCAGTCCTCGGGCGTGACGACGTCCACCGACCACAGCACCGTGCGGCCCTTGTCGGAGTCGTCGAGCTCGACGGAGGTGACGGTGCCCTTCTTCTTGCCCGTGGCGGTCTCCGCGGCCTGCTGCGGAGTCACGGTCGCCTTCTTCAGCCAGTCGGCGAGCTCCTGCTTGTCGTCGGCCTCCTGATCCGCGTCGGCCTTCGGCTTGTCGGCCTTGCCGGTGACCGCGTCGACGCGTACGGAGTGGGCGCTGCCGTCGTCCGTCGCCACCTCGGCGTCCCAGTGCGGGGCGTCCGGCGTGCCCTTGAGCTCGATCGAGACCGGCTTCGACTTGTCCACCGCCGCCACCGCGCTCTTCAGCGCGTCCTCGTAGCCGACCTTGGCCTTGGGGACGAGGGCCTTGCGCTCGGACTGGTCGTCCGTGAGGGTGCCGCCGTCGGCCGAAGCGGAGGGCGACGCCGCGCGACCGGCCTCGGAGGCGTCGGTCTTCGCGGTGTCGCTGTCGTTGTCGCTGCCGCAGCCGGTGAGCAGGGCTCCCGCCGCGGCCGCGGCACACAGGAGGGTCGCGCCCCGGGAGGCCGCCAGGCGGCTACGCCGTGCAGATGCATTCGTTTTTGTGACCATATGGCCACATTAAGTCAAATCTCCGACCCTCACCTGGAGAGACACGATCACCTGCACGGCCGCCCCGCCGCCTACACCACCGCCCCCGTCCCCCGGTCCCTCTTCCTCCGCGCCTCCAACGGGCTGTACCCGTCCGACACCTCGCCCGATCCACCTGGCCCGCGTGGCCCGCCGGTTCGCGCGGGCGGCGGAGCCGGATTGCGTCGTTCGAGTGCGAGGGCGATCGGGACGGCCGTGAAGACGGTCGAGGCCATGCCGACCAGGACCCCGGCGATCAGTGCCAGCGAGAAGTCCGCGAGCGAGTCGCCGCCGAGCACCGCGAGGGCGGTGAGGATGAACAGCGCGCCCATGCCGGTGTTCACGGTGCGCGGCAGCGTCTGTACGACGGCACGGTTGGCGGTGGCCGCCAGGTCGCCGCGCGGATCGCGGCGGCGTGCCTCGCGCACGCGGTCGAAGACGACCACCGTGTCGTTGACGGAGTAGCCGATCACGGTGAGCAGAGCGGCGAGGAAGACGCTGTCGACGGGCTTGCCGAGCCAGGCGAAGAGGCCCACCACGAGCAGCACGTCATGGACCATCGCCGAGACGGCCGCCGCCGCGAGGGTCCAGCGGAAACGTACGCTCAGGTAGATCAGCTGGGCGGCGACGGCGATGCCCAGCGCGATGAGCGCCTTCTGGCGCAGTTCGCTGCCGAGGCTCGGGCCGATCATCTCGTCGCGCTCGACGGTGACCGTGCCGCCCTCCCGCGCCAACGCCTTCTTGACGCGCTGCTGTTCGGCATCGGTCAGCCGTTCGGTGCGGACGCTGATGTCGCCGTCGCCGGACTCCTGCACCACCGCGCGCGGGAAGCCCGCGTCGGACACGGCGCCGCGGGCGGTGTCGGCGTCGACGGGCCTGCTGGTGCTGTACTCGACGAGGCGGCCGCCGGTGAATTCGACGCCGAACTCCAGGCCGCGCAGGGCGATGCCCGCGAAGGCCACGACGACCAGGAGGGCGCTCGCGCCGAGCCAGCGGCGCCGGTGGCGCACCAGGTCCGGGTCACGGCGGGCCAGCCAGGTGCGGACGCGGCCCGTGGAGGCGATGCCCGTCAGGGCGGGCCGCTTGCGCACGAAGCTCCGGCCGACGGCGAAGTCGGCGAGGACCCGGGTGATGACCAGCGCGGTGACCATCGACGCGAGGACGCCGATGCACAGGGTGACGCCGAAGCCCTTGACCGGTCCGGTGGCGAAGAAGAACAGCAGCCCGGCGGCGAGCAGCGTCGTCACGTTCGAGTCGACGACCGCGCTCCATGCCTTGGCGAAGCCCGTGCGGACGGGTTTGGCCAGGTCCGTCGAGCGGACGGCGAGGTAGTCCTCCCTGGCGCGTTCGAAGACGAGCACGTTGGCGTCGACGGCCATGCCGATGGCGAGGACGAACCCGGCGAGCCCCGGCAGGGTGAGCGTCGCGCCGAGCGCCACCAGAGCGGCGTACGAGATGAGGCCGTACAGCGTGAGGGCGAGGGCGGCGAGCGCGCCCAGGAGCCGGTAGACGACGGTGATGAACAGCGCGGTCAGGGCGATGCCGATGAGGGCGGCCTGGGCGCTCGCCTCGATGGCGTCGGCGCCGAGCGTCGGGCCGACCGTGCGCTGCTCGATGATGTCCACGGGCACGGGCAGTGCGCCGCCCTTGACGAGCGCGGCGAGATCGCGCGCCTCGGACCGGTCGAAGTCGCCGGTGATCTGCGTGGTGCCGCCGGTGATGCCGGTCTTGCAGGCCACGCCCTCGTTGACGCCGGGCGCGGAGATGATCTTGCCGTCGAGGGTGATGGCGACGCGCCGCTCGGGCGCGCCCTGCGGCGCGCAGGCCGCCTCGCCGGTGATCCGCGCCCATGTCTCGCCCGCCTCCTTGCGGAAGTCGAGCGTGACCAGCCACCCGGAGAGCGACTGCTGGTCGAGGGTCGCCTCGGCGTCCTTGACGCCCTCGCCGGTCAGCGCGGTCGGGCCGAGCCTGAGGTGGCTGCCCGGCCGGTCGGGGTCGGGCAGGGTGCGCGATCCGTCGGCGGCGGGCTTCGCGCTGCCCTTCTCCGCCGACTCCCCCGTCACCGGGTGGACCGTCAGCTGGGCGGTGCGGCCGATGACTTCGGCCGCCTTGCGCGGGTCCTGTACGCCGGGCAGCTCGACGATGATGCGCTTATCGCCGGAGCGTGCGATGCCCGGTTCGGAGACGCCGAGCGCGTCGACGCGCTGCCTGAGGACCTCCAGGGCGCGGTCGGTGGACGCGGCGTCCGCCTTGACGGTGGGTGAGTCCTTGGTCTCCAGGACGATCTGGGTGCCGCCCCGCAGATCGAGGCCGAGGCGAGCGGATTGGGTGAGGGCGATGTACACGGACAGGGCGACGACCGCGAGCGCGACGATCGCCCGCCACAAGGGTGCGCGGGACATGGGGTTCTCCACGATGAGGGCAGGACGGAAGAACGCGTGACCGGGCGTCGCGGGTGCGGTGTGCGCCGGTCAGGCGTCGGGGACGGTCTGCGTGCTCATCGCCGGGGGCGGACCGCGCGGGGCAGCGGTCGGCAGTGGCCGCCGCGGCGGGGCGGGCGCGGTGGCGGGGCGGGCGTCGGGCCCGCCCAGGGCGCGGTGCGGCGCCGTGTCGACGGCGGTGTGCGCCGGGCCGGCCGGCTGCGGGCCCGGAATGTGGGCGTCCGGCCGGTGTGCGAGGGCGATGTGGAGTGCCGGGACGTCCTGCGGCCCGGTGGGCTTGCCGGCGTGGGCCGCCACGGTGTGCCGGGCGAGCGGCGCGTCGGCCGGCGCCCCGTACGCCGCGGCGGACGGGATGAAGAGGGCGAGGACCGTGGCGACGAGGGACAGCGCGGACACGGCCAGACGCGCGGAACGGCTCTGCTGCGCCACGCGTGCCCCCGTCCCGTCGGCTCTCACCCGGTGCTCTTCAGCATCTCTGCGGTGTCTCTGCGGGTGCGCACGGTGTGGCACCGCCCTGCTCAACGTACGGGCCACCCCGGACCGTTCCACCCCACGGCATCAAGTTCCGTACTCGACCAGGCTGGTGGGCACCACGATCTGTCGCGGTGGCGCCGCGGCTGCGCCGTGCAGGCGGTCGGCGAGGAGGCGGCCCGCCGCACGGCCGACTTCGTCGCTGTCGTACGCGACGAGCGTCAGCGGCAGCCCGAGCGCGTCGGCCAGTTCGAAGTCGTCGAATCCCGCGAGGGCGACCTGCGTGCCGCCGCCGGCCTGCAGCGCGCGGAACGCCCCTATGGTGTTGCGGTTGTTGGAGCAGAACAGCGCGGTCGGCGGGTCGGGCAGCGCGAGGAGTTCGGCCGCCGCGCGTGTGGCCTCGTGGGGTTCGGTCTGGCCCTGGCGCACGAGGCGGGTGTCGACGGTGAGGTCCGCCGAGGCGAGCGCCGCCGCGTAGCCGCGGAGCCGTTCGGTGCCGGTGTGCACGGCGGGCGGCGAGCCGAGGAAGCCGATGCGGCGGTGGCCGCGCGCCAGGAGCCGGGCCGTCGCGTCGCGGGCGCCGCCGAAGTCGTCGACGAGGACGCAGTCCGCCGCGAAGCCCTCGGGCGGCCGGCTGGCGAGCACCACCGGCACGCCGTCGGCCGCCGCCGCGGCGAGGTGGCGCTGGTCGGCGCAGGCGGGCACGGCGATGATGCCGTCGACACGGCGGGCCAGCAGGTCGGCGACGAGCGCCCGTTCGATGTCGGGGTCCTGGCCGGTGTTGCCGATGACCGTCTTCAGGCCGTGCTCGGCGACCACGGAGTCGACGCCGAGGGCGAGGCGTGAGTAGAAGGGGTTGGCGAGGTTGGTGATGACGAGCCCGACCAGGCCGGTGCCGCGGCCGAGGCGGAGGCTGCGGGCGACCTCGTTGGGGCGGTAGCCGAGGTCGGCGGCGGCGGCCCGGACGCGCTCGCGGGTGGCGGGCAGCACCTGCGGGTCGTCGCGCAGCACGCGGGACGCCGTCATCGCACTGACCCCGGCGCGCTCGGCGACGTCCCGCAGGGTGGGCTGGCCGCTCCTGGGTTCGCGCGGTGGCCGACCGAGGTGCGGGTCGTGCGGTCCGGGCATGGTGCGGACGTCCTTCCGTTCCGTGGTGCGCGCTGCCTGAGAGCGACGGTTCAGGGCACGGCGGCCGCGTGGGCCGCCGCCCCGACGAGCGCCGCGTTCCCGCCGAGCCCCGCGGGGCGCAGCGTGACGGGAGTATCTCCCAGGCCCGCGCGCAGCGCGGGGCGGAGCAGGTCCCAGGAGACGGCCATGGCGCCGCCGACGACGAGGACGGTCGCGTCGAAGGCGCGCAGCCGCGGGGCGAGCACGGTGCCGAGGGTCGTGAAGGCCTCGTCGAGGACCTGCCGTGCCCGCCGCTCCCCGGCCCGCGCCCGCTCAGCGATCGTCCGTACATCGAAATCCGGCGCACCGCCCCCGCCCTGCCGGTGGCCGTCCTCCCGGCCGTAGCGCGCGAGGATCGCGCGCCGGGACACGGAGTCCTCCAGGGGCCTGCCGCCCGCCTCGACGAGGTCGATGCGGCCCTGGGGCGGTACGCCCGGTCCCGTGTGCCGGACCTCACCGGCCACGAGGAAGGCCGAACCGACGCCGGTCCCGAGGGTGATGCCCACGCACCGGTCGTGTCCGCGCGCGGCGCCCGCCCGCCACTCGCCGAGGAGGAAGGCGTGCGCGTCGTTGAGGAAGACGGTCTCGGAGGGGCGCGGCCGGACTCCGTCGAGGAGCACCGCGCGTACGTCGATGCCGTACAGGTCGTCGAACTTGCCGACGCCCTCGAAGCGGGCGATGCCCTTGTCGTAGTCGAAGGGGCCGGGGACCGCGACGCCCCACACCTGTCCGGCGGCGGCGTCCAGCTCCCCGGCGCAGCGGACGAGTGCGCCGAGGACGTGCTCGGCGGTGCCGCGCGCGTGGACGGTCTGCCGTATGCGGCGGGTCACGGTCGCCGTGCCGGGGTCCGCGAGGGCGGCGGTCACGTGGGTGCCGCCGAGTTCGAGGACGGGTCTCGCGTGGCCGGGGCTCATGGGCGGACCAGCGCCTTGACGACCTTGACCGGGGCGTCGCCGACCGCCGCGAGCCGGTAGGGGCCGACCGCCGCGGGCACCGTCAGCGTCTCCGCGTACGCCAGCGTGTGCCGCTCCCCCGCCGCCGTGCGCAGCAGGACGCCCTCGCCCTCCACCACGTTGAGGACGTGGAAGCGGCCCGCCGTGTCGTCGTCGGCCACGGCGTCCGCGTCCGCGTCGAACACATGACGCCGCACTTCGTAGAACATCTCGTCCAGCGCGCCCAGGAGTTCCTCGCGCCAGCCGTGACCGGCGCGCAGGGTGCGCGGTTCCTGGACCAGGTCGTGGGCGACGGCGGCGCCGCGGCGTTCGGTCTCGAGATTGGCGAGGCCGTGTTCGTAGGGGAGTTGGCGGGGCCTGCCGTCGGCGTCGGGGCGCAGCCAGTCGTAGAAGCGGAGGGAGTAGAGGTAGGGGGTGGCGCTGATCTCCAGGACGACGTTCCCGGCGCCACTGGCGTGCGGGGTGCCCGCGGGGATCATGAAGAGGCGTCCCTGTTCGGCAGGGAACGTCATGACGTGGTCCTCGGGGTTCATGGGGACCCCGTCGTGTGCGGCCTCCTCGATCTCCTTACGGAAGCGGACCGGGTCGGCGTCCTCGCGCAGGCCGAGGAAGACGCGGGTGTCCGGGCTGCCGAGGGTCATGTAGTACGTCTCGTGCTGGGTGTAGGACCAGCCGAACCGCTCCCGCATGTACCGCTCCTTGGGGTGGCAGTGCACGGAGAGGTTGCCGCCGCCCACGGTGTCGAGGTAGTCGAAGCGGATCGGGAAGGAGGTGCCGAAGCGGGCCGCCACGTGCGGTCCGAGCATCGCCTCGGGATGCAGGACGCAGAGCAACTGGAAGGGCACTTCCACCTGTTGGCCGGGGTGTGTGCCGATGAGGACGCCCGCCTCGGGGGCGATGAGTTCGTAGCCGAGGGCGGTGTTGCGGGCCGCGGGGTCGAAGCCCAGGCGGCGCTGGGCCCAGTGCCCGCCCCAGGGCGTCGAGTTGAAGTACGGGCGGGTGCGTACGGGGCGGTGGGCGAGGTCGGCGAGGGTGGCGCGCAGGCCGGTGCCGTCGACGTAGGCGGGCCGTGCGGGGTTCTGGACGTCGAGCCAGCCGTCGAGGCGGGGGGCGAGGGCGTCCCGGTGGCGGTCGAGGACGGGCCAGTCGATGTAGAAGAGCCGCCGCAGCGTGGCTTTCGCGCCGGGGAGTCCGAGGTTGCGGCCGGTGCCCGCGGCGACGGCCGCCTCGGCGTGGCGCTTGGGCAGGTCGGCGTACCAGAGCACGTCGTGCGCGAGGAACGCGGCGCCAGGGCCGTGGACGAGGAGCACGTCGCGGCCCGTGGGCGGCCGCGTCCGCGGCAGGTCGTCGAAGAGGTCCCGGAGCGGGGTCCCGGCGAGTTTCGCGTAGTAGGGGTCCTCCGCGTCCTCGGCGGATTCGGTGCGGCGGCGCACCGTGGCGGGCGGGGCGTGGTGGGCGCGCAGGTCCAGGGTCCGCACGGCCCTGCCGCGCACGGTCAGCTCCTCCGTCAGCCGGGCGGCGAGGCCGTCCCAGTCCACCGTCGGCGGGCCGTCCACAGCGACGGTGACGGGGCCCGGGGGCAGTTGCGCGGCGACGGCCTGCCAGCCGGTGGCGAGGACGGCCCCGGGCGCGGGGGCGTAGCGCGGGTCGAGCCGGTACACACGTTCTCCTTCGCGCGGACGTACGGGAACAACGCTCGGGGGTGGGCTTCAGAGGTCGGCCTGCCGGAAGAGGGCGGCTGCCCGCTCGAAGAGGACGGCTGTCGTGCCGAGCGTCGGCACGTTCAGCGCCACGTCACCACCGACGCAGGGCAGTTCCCCGGCGGGGGTGCCGAGGAAGTCCGCGCGGTGGGCGGCGGTGACCGGGAAGCGTGCGCGGACCCGGCAGGTCAGCGGCTGCTCCGCGAACGACTGGAGACGCAGCAGGACGTGCCCGGGACGCGGCGTGGTGGCGCCGACGAGCCGGACGCGCGGGTCGTCGATCTCGACGAAGCAGCAGAGGTCGTGCGGGTCCGGCGCGCCGTCCGAGATCCCCCTGGCTCGGACGGCGCGCATCGGGCGGCTCCGGGCGGCGGCCGTTCGCGGACCGAGGCCGCCGGCGCCGGAGCCGCTGGCACCTGGGCCGCAGGCCACGCTGTAGCGGTAGGTGAACTCGAAGCCCTGTGCGCTGGGGAAGTTGGTGTCCCACAGGTTGTTGTGGATCCAGGAGAAGACGGTGGCGGGCTCGTCGTGACCCATGGTCCTGGGGAACGGCGCGTACGGCAGCGCGATGTTGCCGAACTGTACGAGCGGCGCGTCCTGCGTGGCCCACGCCACCGTCAGGTCGTCGTCGCCGAGGGTCACCCAGCGGCGCACGGCCCGCATGTGCAGGGCGGACCCCGGCACCACCGGCAGTCCGCTGCCCGTGACGCCGCCCGAGGCCTCCATGCGGACGACCGGGTCGTCGAAGGCGAAGGGGAAGGCGAAGTAGGCGCTCTCCTTGCCGAGTCCGGCGTCCTTGTCGAGGCGGTTCTCGATGTCGAGGCGGGGCACGCCGTGCGGCAGGGTGAGTGTGGTGCGCAGCCGGTTGGCGCCGGCCGGGCGGGTCTCGTACGTGATGGTCTCGGCGGTGGCGGTGGAGCGGCGGGCGATGAGCGCGGCGGGTGGGGCGACGGCGCGGGCGCCGAGGTGTTCGAGGCGGTCCGATGCGGTGGTGCGGCTGGAGTTGTGGTTGAAGGCACCGGCGGTGGTGTAGCTGTCGTGGATGTAGACGTTGAAGCCGACGATCGCGTCGGCGCGGACGAGTTCGCGGCCGGTCCTCTTGTCGGTGACGGAGGAGACGCAGGCGTGCGCGAGGTCGACGCGGACGGCGAGGTACTCGTTCTCCAGGAGGGTCGGGTCGGGGTGCGCGAGCGCTGCCGCGGCGGTCTCGGCGGGGTCCTCGCGTTCGGTGCCGCCGGTCGGGTTCCAGCCGGTGGCGGCCTGCACCGTCGCGGGTTCCTCCTCTTCCACGGCTCCGGCGGCGGTGACGATGTCCAGGCCGACCGATCCGGTGGGCGGCACGTCGTCGACGCGGACGAGGAGGAAGCGTCCCGCGTCGCGGTGGTCGTCGTTGGTCTGCGGCTCCTCGTCGTGGGCCAGTTGGCGTCCGTCGCGGGCGTCGCGGACGGTGACCGGCTGCTCCAGCGGCACGGTGCTCTCGGGCAGGAAGACGCGGACGACGTCGGTGCGCGGCCAGGAGCAGGTGTTGACGACGTGGTACGTGGCCGCCGCGTCCGGCGAGGCGGCGAGCCGCTGTCCGAGGCGGGCGCTCGCGCGGGCGAGGAGCGCGTTGCCGTCGTCGTGGGCGCGCATCGCCTGCCCGTACTTCCAGTGCCACTGGTGTTCCCCGGAGTGGCCGCCCTCGTCGCCGTGGGTCCACGGGTCGCCGGCGCCCCAGGTGTGCTCGTCGAAGAGCGACACCGCTTCGTAGACCCCGGCGGCGTCCCTGCTGTCGTCCTCGGCCCCCGTGGCGCCGAGGAGGGCGGCGAACGTGCCGATGGTCTGGGCGTCGGCGACCACGGACTGGGCGGTCCTGGCCAGGGACAGCGGGCGCGCCCCCGACCCGACCCCGTCGACCCACCAGTCGGTCCAGTCGCCCTCGAAGGTGCGGATCTCGTCGCCGAGTCTGGCCTCGGCGTCGGTGAAGAAGTCCTCGTTGCGGGAGAGCCGCAGCTGGGGGTGGGCCCAGGTGTCGTTCCAGCGGCGGACGGTGTCGGCGATGACGCGGCGGGGTGGCGCGTTGTCGCCGAACTTGCCCTGGACGCGCAGGTGGAGCACGTCCCACGGGTAGGGCTCGCGTTTGATCTCGGTGTGGTCCATGGCCCAGCCGAAGATGCCGCCGCGGTACGGGTAGGGGTTGGTGGCGAGGGAGGTCAGGTAGGCGGGCAGCAGGTCGTCGACGTCCGCGTAGTCGGTGTCGAAGCCGAGGAGGGGGCCTTCCATGTAGGCGAGGCCGTGCGGGGTGTCGGTGACCCACACCAGGACGCTGTTGCCGCTCGGCGCGCGCCAACGGAAGAGGCGGGGCAGTTTCTCGCCGCCGACCAGGTGGGGGACGGACCGGCCGGCCCAGTTGTGCGCCACGGAGAGGTACTTGACGCCTGCCGCCGCGAGCGCGTCGACGAGGCCGACGACGGCGCCGGGCACGTCGGTCTGCATGGCGGAGGTGAACTCGACGCCGTGTTCGTCGCGGACGGTGCGGGCCAGGCGCAGGAGTTCGTGGAGTTCGTCCGTGGAGCAGGTCTCGGTGTGCAGGTTGAACGGGAGCGCGGTCAGCTCGATGCGGCCCTCGCGGACCCTGCGTACGAACTCGTCGACCTGCTCGGCGGGCCGGGCGCGCGCCCACTGCTGGAACGACCACAGCGACTCGACGCACCAGCGGAACCGGGATGCGTCGGGCCAGTCGTCGGTGGCGCGGGTGAGCTCCAGGCAGGAGTCGAGGAAGGACAGGTGCTCGGCGAGGACCGTGCCCTGGGGGTCGGTGTAGCCGATGTCGAGGTGGGAGTGGTGGACGAGGTGCAGGGTCCAGCGGCGCTGCGGGGTCAGCTGTACGTCGATGCCGGCCCGTCCTTCGGGGAGGCCGACGGTGACGCGGGTCGCCGCGTCGACGGCGGGCAGCAGGAGCCGTACGGAGCGGCCGGGCCCGGGGACGCGGTCGGCGCGCAGGGCGGCGCCGGATTCCGTGCGTACGCCGAACTCGTCCGGCAGCGCCGTGCCGTTGACGGGTTCGACGCGCAGGGACTGGAGCAGCGTGCCGTCGTCCGCGTGGCGCAGGAGGGGTTCCTCGGTGAGCCGCAGGGCGGTGCCGTCCGACAGGGTTCCCTCGGCGCTGACCACTCCGGCGCGCAGGCTGTCGCGGATCCGGTCGTTGTCCCAGTCGGTGGTGCGGACCAGTGCCCGTGTCGTCATGCGGATCTCTCCCGGGAAGGGTGGGGTCGGGTCAGCGGGCGGTTGCGGTGATGCCGCGCAGGAACAGGCCGCGGAACACCAGGAAGAGGACGAGGGTCGGCACGGACACGATCAGGGCGCCGGCCAGGATGACGGGCGGGCCCGTCGTGGAGTAGGCCTTGTTGAGGGTGGCCAGGGTCGCCATGACCGGCTGGACCTCGGGGCTGCGGCTGAGGGTGAGGCCGAGGAGCAGGTCGTTCCAGACGGCGGTGAACTGGAAGAGGAAGGCCGCGCCGAGCCCCGCCTTCATCAGGGGGACGTGGACGCGCCAGAAGATCCGCCGGAAGGAGGCGCCGTCGATCAGCGCGGCCTCCGTCAGCTCCGGTGGCATCGTCGTCATCTGATTGCGGATCAGGAAGAAGGCGAAGGGCACCGCCCACGCCGTGTACACGAGCATGAGGCCGAGCCTCGTGTCGTACAGGTTGGCGTCCGCGTACAGCCCGAAAAGGGGGGCGAGGAACATCTGCAGCGGGAAGAGCGTGCCGGAGTAGATCAGCCAGAACCAGAAGGCGGGCCTGGGGATGGGCAGCACGATGACGGCGAACGCCGCCATGGCCGCCACCAGGACCGCCGCCAGGCCGCAGACCACGGCGTAGAGGAGCGACGAGCGGAAGCTGTCGCCGATGCCGGCCGCCTGCCAGGCCGTCTTGACGTTGTCGGCCAGGTCGAAGCCCTGGAAGGTCCAGTCGGGTTTGCCGGTGTAGTCGGCCGCCGGGGTCAGGGCGTTGACGACCAGCAGGTACAGCGGGGCCAGCCAGAGCACCACGCATCCGGCGACGAAGACGTTGCGTACCGCGCGTCCCATGGGACTCCCCCTCCTCAGCTCTTCGCCGTGCGGGTGTCGGGCATCTGGCGGCGCAGATACAGCCAGGACGAGGCGACGACGATCACCGAGAGGACCAGCGCGATGGCCGAGCCGTACCCCACGTGGAACAGCCGGAACGTCTCGCGGTACATGCTCAGCGCGAGGGTCTCGGAGGAGCGGGACGGGCCGCCCTGGGTGAGGATCCAGATCATGTCGAACGCCTTGAGGCTGTTCACGATGGCCATGCCGACCACGACGACGGTCACGGCGCGCAGGCCGGGCAGCGTGATGTACCGGAACATGCGCCAGCCGCTCGCCCCGTCCAGCTCGGCGGCCTCGACCGTCTCGCGCGGGATGGCGCGCAGGCCGATCGCGAAGAGGACGACGTTCAGACCGGTGGCCTGCCAGGTGCTGGCGACGATCATCGAGAGGGTGTTCTGCGGCCACTCCAGGAGCCAGGAGCGGGCCAGGCCGTCCAGGCCGACGCCGCGCAGCGCCTGGTTGAGCGCGCCCTCGGACTGCAGCATGAAGTACCAGACGACGGCGGTGGCGGTGCCGGAGATCGCGTACGGCAGCACGATGATCAGCTGCACGGTGCCGCCCAGCCGCATCCGGTGGGTGGCGACGGCGATGAGGAGCCCGGCGAGGACGGGCAGCAGCAGCGTGCCGGCCACCCACATCAGGGTGTTGAGCAGCGAACGGCCGAAGATCGGGTCGTCGGCGAGGCGCGCGTAGTTGTCGAATCCGGTGAAGCTGCTGGTGAATCCGTTGTCCTCGAAGAAGCTGCCGTAGACGCTGCGGAAGAACGGATAGACGAGCAGCACGCCGACGAAGGCGAAGGCGGGCAGCGCCCAGGGCAGAGCGGCGAGGGGGCCGCCGAGCCTGCCGCCGCCCGCCTTCGCGGCCTGGTGCGGGGTGCGGGTCGGCACCCTGCGGCGCGTCCGCGCGGGCTTCGCGGCGCCGTGCGCGGGGGTCACGGTCTCGGTCACGTCTTCTCCGCCTCCCGCCACACCTGCCAGGCGTCGTCGGCACGGTCCTGCATGGTGCGCAGCGTCTGGCGGTACGAGGACGGGTTCAGGAGGAAGCCCGCGAGGTCGTCGACGGTCGCCTCGACGAGTTCGGGCGGGCCCTGTTCCCAGAAGCGGTTGAGCAGCCACAGTCTGTCGCCGCGGACCTTCTTCGCGAGGGAGGCGATGACCGGGTTGGCCGCCTCGACCTTCGGGTTGGGGCAGCCGTCCTGGAGGGTGTGCGAGAAGGCCTTCATGACCTTGGGGTGCAGCCAGGAGCCGGTGGCCCGCAGCGCCTCCGTGCGGTCGGGGCCCTTGACGGTGGCGAGGAGGGCGCTGGACTCGAAGATGACGGCGGGGCGTGCCTTGGGGTCGGCCATGGGGAGCACGAACGCGCCGAGGTTCTTGCCCGGTCTGCCGCCCGCTGCCGCCAGGGTGGAGCCGAGCCAGGTCCCGCAGGGCACCATGCCGAGCTCGCCGTGCAGCATGGCGGCCGCGGCGTCGGGGTGGTTCGTGTCCATGGGCGTGAACCAGTCCTTGTCGAAGAAGGACGCCACGGTGCGCAGGGCGCGTTCGGCGCGCGGGTCCGTGTACCGCTCGCGGCCGTTCATCAAGTCGGCGTAGAAGCGCGGGTCCTGGCGGCTGAGGATCTCCTGGAACCAGATGAAGGAGGGCCAGCGGTCGCCCGCGGTGCCGTGCAGCGGAGTGATGCCGTTCTTCTTCAGCCGCGCGCAGGCGGTGAGGAAGTCGTCCCAGGTCCGGGGGGCTTCGAGACGGTGTTCCCGGAAGACCTCGGGGTTGTAGTAGAAGACCCAGTACGCGAGGTTCATCGGCAGGCCGTAGACGCGCCGGCGGTAGGTGAACGCGTCGCGCAGGGAGGCGTCGACCCAGCCCTTGGCGACGGCGTCCTCCCACTGCCGGGTCAGGTCGGCGATGCCGCCGGTGCGGGCGAGGTCCTGGAGCCGGTAGCCGGACCAGTACTTGAGCATGTCGGGTGTCCTGTTGGTCCGCAGCGAGGACCGCACGATCTGCTCGAACGACTCCAGGAACGGAATGACCTCGGGGACGAGCCGGGGCGCCGACACCGTCTTCATGGCCGCGCCCGCCGCCGCCATCGGCTTCTCCCACTGCGCGCTGTCACCGAGCACGGCGACTTTCCCGGCGGGCTGTCCCTCGGCGGTGCCGCACGCGGTGGCGAGCGCGCCGGTCGCCGCCGCGGCGGTGGCCAGGAGCAGGGTGCGGCGCTCGAGCGGTCCGGCTGCGCTGTGGGTCCTCGGCGAAGGGGGACGACGCGAAGGGTGACGACTACCTGACATGGATGGACTCCCTCAGGTGTGCCTCAGCCCGGTGTTAGCGTTAACACGGGCGTCTTGGAGCTTCACCTCAGGGGCAGCGGATGTCAATGGGTCGCGAGCCGGCCGATCCGCCGGACGACGTACTGGGCGTGCGGCTCCACCTGCGGAAGGAGATCGTCCCAGCGCTCCTCTTCCTCCCCCAGGTAGACGGCGCGGGCGCGGGCGAGAACCGGCCGGTGCACGGCGGGCAGCCGGGCCAGCGCCCAGTCGGCCGCCGCGTCCTTGGACGTGATGTCGCCCGTGGCCAGGCTCGTCCAGATGCGGGCGAGAGTCAGCAGGACGTTGCGGGTGTCCGTGCCGAGTTCGGCGAGCAGTTCGGGGACGCCGGCGACCATCGCGCGGGCGACGTCCGCGGGCGGTACCGGGTCGAGCACCTGGTCCGGGTCCGGCCCCAGCAGGGCCACGCTTCCCCGAAGCACCATCGTGACCAGAAGCGCGAGATCCGGGCTCGCTCCGGGCTCCGGTGTGCGGCCGCGCAGGTACGCATCGCGCAGCCACTCCCCGTACTGGAACTCGCAGCGGGGCGGGTACGCCCAAGGGCGGATGTCGTCCTGGACGGCGACGGTCAGCTCGACGGGGCGCAGGGGCTCGCCCGGGGCGCCGCTGCCCGACAGGGCGAGCAGACCGTCCGTCAGGGCCTGGCGCTGCCCGGCCGTCGTGCGCCGCCGTGCGACGACGAGGAGGTCGATGTCGCTGTGCGGGCGCAGTCCGCCGAGGACTGCCGAGCCGTGCGGGTACACACCGACGATGTCGCCCGCGCCGAGAACATCGCGCACCAGGCGGACCACGTCGTCGGTCTGCGCCATTCGCCTCTCCGTCCGTCTGCTCGGGGATCAGGCTGCCGGGGTGGCGGCCTGGGTGGCTGAAGGGGTGGTGGTCTGCGTGAGGTCGTCGACGGTGCCGGTGGCGATGTCGTAGACCCAGCCGTGGAGCGTCAGCTCGCCGCGGGCGAGGGCCCGGGCCACCGAGGGGTGGGTGGCCAGGTGGGTCAGCTGGGCGAGGACGTTCTGCCGGGTCAGGGCCGCCACCCGTTCCGCGCCGGTCAGGGAGTCGGACGTACGGGCGAGGGCGGCGTCCGCGTGGCGCAGCCAGTCGGCGACGGCCGGGGCCCCGCCGAGGTCGCGGCCCTCGGCGAGGGCGGTCATCGCGCCGCACGCGGAGTGCCCGCACACCACGACGTCGCCGACGCCGAGGACGGCCACCGCGTACTCGACACCGGCGGCGACCCCGTCGGCCGCGTACGGCGAGTGCGCCGGTACCAGGTTTCCCGCCGTGCGGACGACGAACAGCTGGCCCGGCTCGCGCTGGGTGATCAGTTCGGGCACGACGCGCGCGTCGGAGCAGCCGATGAACAGCGTGTCCGGGGCGTGGCGGGTGGCCAGGCCCGCGAACAGCTCCGCCTTGGCCGGGAAGACGTCCCGCTGGAAGCGTTTCACCCCCGCCGCGAGGTCTCGCATGGCTGCTCCCTCTCGTGTCTCTCGTGATTCCGGTGACTCTAGTGGTCTCCCGCGGGGGCCGATGAAAACCCGCTGGCCACGGTGGTGCCCGACGCCCTCACGCGCGACCCGACCCGAGAAGCGGAATGTTTTTGGTGGTTCCCCGTATTCGGCGCCTCGCCCGTCACGCCGGACACATCCGCCCGGTGTGACGGGTGTTTTTCGGTTCTTCTGTTTGGCGGCGCTCCGACAGGACACCCGGTGTACAGGAGCGGTTGATCATGACGACTCCCTCCGGTATTCAGATTCCGCACCACAGGTATCGACTCAGGAGTCCTGAATGAACAACGAAATGTGGAGCTACGTTCCGACCGCGGGCCACGGCCCGGACGCCGACCTCACCGGGTACAAGGTCGAGGCCGCCGACGGCCACATCGGCAAGGTCGACAAGCATTCCGACGAGGTCGCCAACCAGTACATCGTCGTCGACACCGGAGTATGGATCTTCGGCAAGGAAGTTCTGCTGCCGGCCAGCACCGTCACGGCGATCGACAACGAGGAACGGCGGATCCTGGTCTCGCTCACCAAGGAGCAGATCAAGAACGCGCCCGAGTTCGACAAGGAAAAGCACCTGGGCGACCCGGCCTACCGCGACCAGCTCGGTGGGTACTACAGCGGCCCGGGTCACTGAAACCGGTCGACTCAGCGCTGATCCGCCGGTCAGATCCGCTCTGAACCGCCGGTCAGGGCTCCGTCTCGCCGGTCGGAGATCGCTCGGCAGGCGTACACTTGAAATTGTTCTGAGGGTTGGAGGATCCATGATCGCACTCGGCCTCATCCTGCTCGTCCTCGGTCTGCTGACCGGCGTTTCCATCCTCTGGACCATTGGCGTCGTACTCGTCGTCATCGGTGCGGTCCTGTGGGTTCTCGGAGCCGTGGGGCACTCGGTGGGCGGACGAAAGCATTATTGGTAGCCGAAAGCGGCATCCGGTACCGCGCATCACAGGTCACGGGAAGGGGGCCGGGGTTTTCACCCCGGCCCCCTTCCCGTGACCGCTTGTTTTTTTCGAGCGCCAAATCTTTTCGAGCGCAATTCAGGATTTCTCAGTGATGGCCGTGGGCCGTGTCGGAGGCTCCGCCGAAGAGCCGCGCGACCGCGCGGAACGGCAGGGTGACCACCGTGGCGATGGCTCCACCGATGGCTCGGAGAACATCTGCAATGGCCTTCAGCATGATCGGGCCTCCAAAGAGCAGTAGCCATGGCTCGAGAGCCGTGGCTCAATAGCTGTCAATTGCCATGTGGGGTCACACGGCCTTACACCTCTCGGTTGCCCCACGGCTGATGACAAAAACCGCTCAGCCCCATCCGCCCCACCGCCCCCGCATACTCCCTCTGCGGCCGACGGGAGGCGGACAGCCCGCCGGGTGCTCAGGATGAAGCCATGGCGAACAGCACAGCACGCAACGGCACGCAGCGGACCGACGGCCTCGACGCCGTCACCACCCGCTGGACCGCACGCGACACGTCATCGGCGCACGGACGGCTGCGTGACGCGTTGATCTCCTGGCGGACCTCGCAGCCGCCCGCCTTCACCGACCCACCACCGGGGCCGGCCGGCGAGCACGTACGGCTCGTCGTCGCCCCCGCCGCGCCGGGGGCGCCCGAGGACGCCCTGCTCCTGCACCTCAGCCACAGCGAGGTGGACCGGCTCGTCGCACGACTGCTCGACGACAGCCGGCAGGAAGACACCGCTTCCTGAGCGGCCTCCCTACGGGTGATCCCCGAGCACGGGGTACCCGGCTGCCGAAACGGGAGACCGCTCCCCCAGACCGGAAAGGCAGACCCCCATGACCCCGACGCACGACGTCGTCGAGCTGATCCTCCAGGACCACCGCACGATGGAGGACCTCTTCCGCGACATGCGCAGCGTGGACGCCGACCGGGCCGCCGCGCTCGGCGAGTTCGCCGATCTGCTGATCGCGCACGCCCTGGCGGAGGAGGCCGAGGTGTACCCGGCGCTGCGCCGGTTCAAGAACATCGACGACGAAGAGGTCGAGCACGGCGAGGAGGAGCACGAGGAGGGCAACAAGGCTCTCCTGGCGCTGCTCGAGGTCGAGGACGTCGGCTCGGACGAGTGGGACGAGAAGCTGGAGGAGCTCATCGAGGCCGTCAACCACCACACGGACGAGGAGGAGCGCACCATCCTCAACGGCGCCCGCGAGAACGTGCCCATGGAACGGCGCGAGGAACTCGGCTCGGCCTTCCTCAAGGAGCGCGAGAAGCAACTCTCCGCGCACTGCGGCAACGCGGACAACATCCGCCGCATCCTCAAGGGCTGATTCCGGGACACCGATGCCGATGGGGGCGAGCAGCGCCGGGCGCTGCTCGCCCCCATCGGCATGTGCGGGGAAGGTCCACAAGGCGGAGCGGAAGCTGAGAAAGGCGCCAAGGACGCGCACCGGCGGGTGAGCTTGTCACCCAACTGCCAAGAGTTCGGGCGCGGATACGCACGTGTGCATGTAGTGCACCGCAGAATCGTGCACTACGTTGCCCGAACCCTTTTCGAGCGCCCCCTCATGCCCCACTCCCACCCTCACCCCCGCTTCCTCCCTCCCCGCAGGAGAATCCTCATGCGCATGCCCGCCCCGCGCCGCACAGTGGCGGCCCTCGCCGCCGTCACGGGAATCGCCGCTCTCGGTCTCGGCGCCGGCCCCGCGGCCGCCACCGACACCCGGGACCCGTTGCGCTACGTCGCCCTCGGCGACAGCTACAGCGCCGGTTCGGGCGTGCTGCCCCTCGACACGCGGGCGCCTCTCCTCTGCGCCCGCACGTCGCTGAACTACCCGCACCTCATCGCCGCCTCGTCCGGCGCCCGGCTCACCGACGTGACCTGTGGCGGCGCGCAGACGAAACACTTCACCACGTCGCAGTACCCGGGCGTGGCCCCGCAGTTCGACGCGCTGAAGAGCGACACGGAGCTGGTGACGCTCACCATCGGCGGCAACGACAACAACACGTTCATCAACGCGATCCTCTCCTGCGGCAGCGCGGGCGTCCTCTCCGGCGGCAAGGGCAGTCCGTGCAAGGACCAGTACGGCGACATGTTCAAGGACCAGATCGAGACGAAGACGTACCCGGCGATCAAGGCGTCCCTCAACGAGATCAGGAACAGATCACCGAAGGCGAGGATCGCGATCCTCGGCTACCCGTGGATCACCCCCGCGAAGGCCGTGCCCGGCTGCTTCGCCAAGCTGCCCATCGCGGACGGCGACGTCCCCTACCTCCGTGACGTGCAGACGCACTTGAACGGCGCGGCGCAGCGGGCCGCCACCGAGACCGGCACGACGTTCGTCGACCTGGCCGCCGCGTCCGACGCGCACGACGCCTGTCAGCCCGTGGGCCGGCGCTGGATCGAGCCGGTCCTCTTCGGCACGAACTTCGTGCCCGTGCATCCCAACGCCCTCGGCGAGGCGGGGATGGCCACGGAGGCGGCCAAGGCGCTGAAGCTCTCCTGACCGGACGCCCGGCGCACGGGCCGGGGGCGGGGGCTGCGATCCTGTCCGGGTGACCGTGATCAAGTGGCGTACCAGCAAGAACGGCTCCGCGCGGAGCGACGAGCACCCCTCCGCGCGGCGCTCGGCAGACACCTCGCGCCGCCGACGCACGCGCACCGGTCGGGGTGGCGCGCCGCTCCTCGCCCTTCTCGTCGGAGCCCTCCTCGCCGGATGCGTCGGATGCTCGACCGCCGGGTCCGGCGGACCGGGTGACTCCGGCGGATCCGGCCGCGACGAGGTGCGGCAGCCTCCTGTCGACGCGGCCTTCGACTACCAGCTGGGCGGCCCGTACGCGCCACCGTCGAAGGTGCGCGCCGTCTCGCGCGACCGCACCGCCGACCCCGCCCCGGGCCGCTACAACATCTGCTACGTCAACGCCTTCCAGGCCCAGCCGGGCAAGGCGGCCGCGCGCTGGTGGCAGCGCGAGCACAGCACTCTTCTGCTGCGTGACGAGGAGGGCCACGAGGTCGTCGACGAGGACTGGCAGGAACCCCTGCTCGACATCTCGACGGAGAAGAAGCGCGCGGCGCTCGCGGAGATCGTCGGGAAGTGGATCGACGGCTGCGCGGAGGCCGGTTTCGACGCGGTGGAGCCCGACAACCTCGACTCCTACGAACGCTCGGACGGCCTGCTCACCACCGGTGACGCGGCCGCCTTCGCCCGGCTCCTGGCCCGGCGCGCCCACAGCGAGGGGCTGGCCATCGCCCAGAAGAACACCACCGACCTGCTCGACCACCGCGAGCGGATCGGCTTCGACTTCGCCGTGACCGAGGAGTGCGCGCGCTACAAGGAGTGCCCGGACTTCGTGTCCGCGTACGACGGGAAGGTCTTCGACATCGAGTACGTGACGAAGGACTTCGACACCGCCTGCCAGACGTGGGGCAAGGAGCTGTCCGTCACGCTGCGCGACCGCGACGTCCGGCCCGCGGGCGAGGACGGCTACGTGTACCGGCACTGCTGAGAGTCCGGGCCGGGGGCCCCGGCAGCCATGGCCGCCAACTCCTCCGCGGTACGCGGCTCTTGCGCCGCCTCCGCCGCCAGGCCGTACGTGCGCAGCAGCTCGCCGACGGCGATCCCCCACGGCAGGTGCAGCCCGGCCTCCGCCAGGAGGTCGCGCCGGGCCAGCGTCTCGGCCACCGGCCCGGTCCGCACCCCGGAGGGCGTGAGCAGCGCCGCGTCGTCGGCCCAGCGCAGGGCCAGGTCGACGTCGTGGGTCGCCATCACGACGGTCGTCCCGGTGTCCCGCAGGCCTTGCAGGGTGTCGAGGAGGCGTTCCTGGCCGTCGGGGTCGAGGCCCGCGGTCGGCTCGTCGAGGATGAGCACGCGGGGGCGCATCGCCACGGCTCCGGCGATGGCGGTCCGCTTGCGCTGGCCGTAGGAGAGCAGATGGGTGGGCCGGTCGGCGAGCGCGACGATGTCGAGTGCGGCGAGCGCCTCGGCGACCCGGGCCCGGACCTCGGCGTCGGGCAGGCCGAGGTTCAGCGGGCCGAAGGAGACGTCCTGTCCGACCGAGGCGGCGAACAGCTGGTCGTCCGGGTCCTGCACGACCAGCTGCACGGTGGTCCGCAGCCGGGTCAGGCCCTTGCGGTTGTACGTCACGGGGACGCCCTCGACGGTCAGCTCGCCCGCGGCGGGCCGCAGTCCGCCGCTGAGCAGCCGCATGAGGGTGGTCTTGCCGCTGCCGTTGCGGCCGAGCAGGGCGAGGGCGCGGCCCTCGACGACGTCGAAGTCCAGGCCGCTGAGCACGGTGGGCCCGTCCTCGTACGCGTAGGACACCGCGCGCAGAGCGACCACGGGTTCGCTCACGGCGCTCGTGCCGCTGCCGGCGCTCATGGTGCTCATGGGAGGAACCTTTCCAGTACGAGGGTCAGAGCCACCAGGCCCACGAGCAGTGCCGCGCCCGCGGCCAGGAAGGGCCGGGAGATCCGGGCCTCGGGCACGAGGACGCGCAGGGTGCCGTCGTAGCCGCGCCCGGCGAGCCCGGCCTGCAGCCGGCCCGCCCGGTCGAAGGCCCGCACGAACGCGGTGGCGCCGAGACCGGCGAGGGAGCGCCAGGTCGCGGCGCGGGTGGTGTGGCCGAGCCGGGCGGCCTGCGCCTGCCGGATCCGGCTCATGGAGTCCAGGAGCAGGAAGCTCATCCGGTACGTGACGAGTGCCACGTCCACGACCGGCGCGGGCACCCCCGCCTTCACCAGGCGGGGCAGCAGGTCCGACATCGGCGTGGTGAACGCGAACAGGAGCACGCCGAGCGAGGCGGCGGAGGTCCGCAGGAGCAGACCCCCCGCGCGCGCAGGACCGCCGTCCGCGAACGCCACGAACCCGCCGGGACCGCCGACTTGGACGAGCAGGGTCAGCGCCCCGGTCACGCAGAAGCCGAGCGGCACGCGGTAGGCGCGCCACAGTTTGCCGGGCTCCACGCCCGCCGGGCCGAGCAGCAGCACCAGCGCGGTGACCAGCACCAGGACGGCGCCCGGCCAGGGCGGCAGCGAGATGGCCAGGGCGGTGAGGCCGAGGCCCAGCACGGCCTTGTCCACGGGGTGCCGGCGGCGCCAGCGGCTGCTGTGCGCCGCCGCGTCGATGGGCAGCACGCCGGGTCAGTCCTGCCCGATGTCGGACGGCACTTCTTCCGCCCGCGCCTGTTCCGCGCGTGCCTGCTCGGCGCGTGCCTGTTCCGCGCCCTGGCGGCGTCCCTTGCGCAGCCCGAAGTAGTACGCGAGGACGCCCGCGCCGATGGCCGCCTGGAGGGCGAAGAGTGCCGACTCGACCTCGCCGGACGGGGGTTCGTACAGCGGCGAGAACCACGGTTCGTAGTCCGGCTTCAGCTCGGTGATCGCCGTCTCGGCCTGGGCGTCGGCCCCCGCGAACGGCTCTTCCTCGTCGTCGCCGAGGCCGAGCGCCAGGGGCAGCACCGCGAGCGCGGCGACGATGAGGAGCAGCAGTGTGTTGATCTTCGCGTTCCGGCTCATCAGGCACTGGCCCCCGTCTGCGTCTCGGTCGTCGTGGTGGTCCCCTTGCGCTGCGGCAGTACGCCGAGGCGGGTGAGCTCGCCCTTGCTCGACTGCACGAGCAGGCGCATCACCAGGACGGTGAGCAGGCCTTCGCTGACCGCGAGGGGAATCTGGGTGACGGCGAAGATGCCGCCGAACTTGCCCAGGGCGCCCAGGAACCCGCTGCCGGGGTCGGGGAACGCCAGGGCCAGCTGGACGCTGGTGACGCAGTACGTGGTCAGGTCGGCGACGAACGCCCCGAAGAACACGGTGACCATGAGCGGCACGTCGTACCGCCTGAGGAGCCGGTAGACCGCGTAGCCCGCCCAGGGGCCGATGATCGCCATGGAGAAGACGTTGGCGCCCAGGGTGGTGAGTCCGCCGTGGGCGAGCAGCAGCGCCTGGAAGAGCAGGGTGATGGTGCCGAGCACCGTCATGATCGGCGGCCGGAACAGGATCGCCCCGAGCCCGGTCCCCGTCGGATGCGAGCAACTGCCCGTCACCGAAGGGATTTTCAACGCGGAAAGGACAAACGTGAAGGCCCCGGAGGCGCCGAGGAGCAGCGTGCTCTCCGGGTGTTCCTTGACCTCACGGGTCAGGGAGCGGACTCCGTGGACGACGAACGGCGCGGACGCTACGCCCCAGGCGATCGCGTGCGCCGGCGGGAGGAAACCCTCGGCTATGTGCATGGCTCAGCAGACCCTCTCCAGCACCTCGTGGATGGACAACGTGCCTTGGCCGGTCTCCTGGCTGACGGGTCGTACCGACCGGACTCCGCCTTCCCGGGTACGTGCGTACCCAGTGGCTGCCGCGAGGGCTGGAGCCGGACTTCCCGATCACAGTGGCGAGGGCCGCACCGGCATCACACCGGATTTCCCGAGCACCAAGGCGTGGTGACACTAGTGCGCAACTGATCTGCCTGACAACTTGCACGGCGGTCACGGCGGTGGCACACCCGAGCGCACACCACCACCGCGTACGCCCCTGCTCAGAGGCCGCCCGGCCGTCCGGCCCGCCCGGTCAGAAGAACTCGTCGAGCAGCCGGTAGAAGGCCAGCTTCCGGTCGTCGATCACGTCGGCCCCGGCTGCCGTCCGCTCCTCGTACCGCCGCAGGAACCGTTCGGCGTGCGCCGGTCCGAACCAGGGGTCCTCCTCGTGCGTCAGCTCCCGCAGCGCAATGGCGAGGTCGGTGTGCCGGTCCGCCCGGCCGAGCCGGACGACGTCGATGACTCCGGTGACGCGGCAGGTCGTCGGGTCGAGCAGGACGTTCTCCGGGGTGAGGTCGCCGTGGGCGACCACCGGGTCCTCCGCCGCCGGGCGGGTGCGGTGCAGTTCGTCGAGGAGGTGCTGCCCGGACCAGCCGGCGCGTTCGTCGTCGAGGTCGTCCAGGTCGATGAGATCGTCGGCGACGTTGCGTGCGGCCTGCTCCATGGTGACCGTCAGGCCGCGGTCGAACGGGCAGTCCGCCAGGGGCAGTCCGTGCAGGGCCGCGGCGAGGTCGGCGAGCGATTCCGCCACCGCGAACCGCTGTTCCGGAGGCCACTCGTCGGCGGCCGGCCTGCCGGGCACCGCCTCGGTCACCAGCCACGCCAGGCGGTCGTCGGCGCCGCGCTCGACGATGCGCGGCACGGGGATGCCCCGGCCGGCCAGCCAGGCGAGGCGGTCGGCCTCGCCCGCGAGTTCGGAGGGCGAGCCGTCGTGGGGGACGGGGGCCGTCTTCACGTACAACTCGGGTTCGGCGGCTCCGGCTCCGGCTCCGGTGAGGTGGTGCACCTCGGCGGCCGATGCGCCGTCCGTCGCGGAAGTCCATCGGTACGCGGCGTACCTCCGCCGCAGATCGCTGCTCATGATCGGCATCATGGCAGGCGGCTCCCTGCGGCCCCCACCCGATATTTCCGGCCGTTCTAGGCCCGGCCGGGCGGCGGAGGGGGCTTCGGCGCTCCGCGCGGGGCTGCGATCTTCGCGTACGCGGGCGCGGAGTCCCCGGAGGCCGTGTCGGCGGCCGGGGTGCGGGCCACGTCGTTCGGCGGCAGCAGCGCGTCGCGGTGGGCGCCGGGGTCCCAGCCGGTCTCCACGACCCGCTTCTGGACGACGATCGCGCCGAGCAGGACGGCCGCGCCGATCAGCAGCATCAGGACGATTCCGCCGGTCTCCCCCGTCTTGGCCGCGTAGCCGACGAGCGTGCCGAACCAGCCGAAGTCGGCGTCGCCGAAGGTCGTGTTCTCCTCGCCGAAGGCGCCGAGGACCTTCAGGAGCAGCGCGGGCAGGAAGGTGATGAGGACGCCGTTGACGAAGGCGCCGAGTGCCGCGCCGCGGCGGCCGCCGGTCGCGTTGCCGTAGACACCGGCCGCGCCGCCGGTGAAGAAGTGCGGGACCAGGCCGGGCAGCACGAGGGCGAGCCCGAAGGCCGGGTGGAAGATCCAGGCGAGCAGGCCGAGGCTGACGAGGCCGCCGACGAAGCTGCAGATGAAGCCGACGAGGACGGCGTTCTGCGCGTACGGGAAGACGATGGGCGCGTCGAGGGAGGGCACCGCGCCGGGCACGAGTCTCCGGGCGATGCCCTGGAAGGCGGGGACGAGTTCGCCGAGGATCGTGCGGACGCCGAAGAGGATCACGGCGACGGCGATGCCGAACTGCAGGCCCTGCATGACGGACTGCATGACGTAGTCGCCGACGCCGCTCGCACCCGCCGCGCCGCTCTCGCCGAAGGCCTTGAACGCCTCCTCCTTGCCGGCCTTCCCGAGGAAGACCAGCGACATGATGAGGTAGATCAGGACCATGGACAGGGCGGTCGCGACCATCGAGTCGCGCAGGAAGCGCAGCCCTTCGGGGAGGTTCATCTCCTCCGTGCTGCGGCTGCGGCGGCCCACCAACTGTCCGGTCGCGCCCGCCGCGATGTACCCGGCCGTCCCGAAGTGGCCGATGGCGACGCTGTCGTTGCCGGTGACGCGCTTGGTCCAGGGGTGCGCGAAGGCGGGCAGGGACACCAGCAGGATGCCGAGCAGTACGCCGCCGACGACGACCACGACCCACGACGACCGGCCCGCGACGGCAAGGACCATCGTCAACAGCGTTGCCATGAACAGCATGTGATGACCAGTCAGGAAGACGTACCGCAGCGGAGTGAAGCGGGCGAGGAGCAGGCTGACCGCGAAGCCGAGGATCATCAGCCAGGCGACGCGGGCGCCGTACTGCTCCTGTGCGATGCCGACGATGGCCTCATTGGTGGGGATCACGCCGTGCGCCCCGGTGGCGCCCTGGATCATGTCGCCGAGCGGGGCGAGGGCGCCGACGACGAGTGTCGCGCCCGCCCCGATCAGCAGGAAGCCGAGTGTCGCCTTGATGGCTCCCCCGACGATCTGCCCGGCGGGCTTCCGCAGGGCGATCAGGCCCGCGGCCGTGATGAGGCCGATGAGGTAGGCGGGTTGGCTGAGGATCTCGTCGACGAGAAACTCGGCGGTCGACACGAGCCAGTCCATGGTGGTTCTTTCTCCTTGCCCGGTACGGGTCAGACGTCGTACGTGTCCCTGAGCACGCGGTCGGCCTCCGCCGCGCTGGTGAAGTCCTCGACGACCTTCACCGGGATCCCCACGTCGCCGAGCGTCCTCGCGATCTCCCGCGAGGTGAGGATGGCGACGGCCTCGTCCGCCCGGCCCCTGGCCGAGATGGTGTCCGTCGCCTCGACGGTGACGTAACGGCTCCATCCCCAGCGGTCCAGGACGCCCTCGACGGTCTGCTTGAGAAACAGGCTCGTGCCGACGCCGTTGCCGCACACGGTCAGGATCCTGTGCAGGTCGTCGCCGCGCCGATCCCCGCCGCGCGCCGCCTCCTCACTCGGCCCCGGCCGAACAGCCGCGCCGCCACCACCGCCACCGCCGCCGAGGATCGCGTGCACCGCCCGTGGAGTGGGTGCCTCGCGCAGGGCGCGTGCCGTCTCGGGGTCGGCGAGCAGCCGGGCGAGCGCGCCCATCGCCGCGGTGTGTTCGGCGGCGTCCCGCGCGGCGAGGCCGACGACCAACTCGACCGGGTCGTTCGCCTCGTGCCCGAACTCGACGGGGTCCGCGAGGCGCACCCAGGACATGCCGGTGCGCAGGACGGCGGGCGAGGGTCTGGCGTGTGCGAAGGCGAGCCCTGGCGCGATGACGATGTAGGGCCCGTTCTCCTCGACGTTCTCGATCATTTCCGCGGTGTACCTGTCCGTGGCGGCGCCCGTGGCGGCCATCAGGCCACCGGCGTGCCGGACGGCCGCGCGCCAGTCGGCCGCCGGGGCGTCGAGGAGCACGGCTTCCAGGGGGAGGATCTCGCTCAGTGCTGCCATGCGCATGATTCTCTCCGACGGGTGCGCGGCTCGGCAGATCCGGGGCGCAGGGCGGTTGCCGGTGCGAATGTCGCCGCTGGCGGCGGGGCCACGCGGGACGTCCGGGGGTGGCCCCATGGCCCCCGGAGGTAGACCTGCGGCACCGGAGACGCCTTGCAGGCTGCGACAACGGTCCGGGCCACCCGCCGTACCCGC
Source organism: Streptomyces sp. NPDC029674 (assembly GCF_044903205.1). NCBI lineage: Bacteria > Bacillati > Actinomycetota > Actinomycetes > Kitasatosporales > Streptomycetaceae > Streptomyces > Streptomyces sp. NPDC029674. Next base: position 108,165 of record NZ_JBJDPY010000013.1, on the reverse strand, counting down.
CTCACCACCGGAGCCCTCGCGCTGGTCGCCACCGCGACGCTCGCCGTCGGCCCGCCTTAGGCCCGGTGCTCGCCGTCGAGTTCGACAAAGCGCGCCGGGCCAGGCCGCACACCGGACTCGACCAGGCCGACATCGTCTACGTGGAGAAGGTCGAGGGCGGTATGAGCCGCCTGATGGGCGTGTACTCCAGCAAACTGCCCCCGGCGATCGGCCCGGTGCGCAGCTCGCTGTGGAACGTGCTCAGGAAGGCGCCGCTGTACGCCCGTTCGTACGACCACGTCCCCGGCGCCTACTTCCGCGACAGCACGCGCCCCGCCCCGCACCACCTCTTCGTCCACTCTGGATGGTCTACGCGGACCGCCGCTGACGCCGCGACGGGGAGGGAAGCCCCTGCCCCGGAAAAAGGGCCGGGCGGGCCGCCCGGGCCACTCCCACTGTCCACGTGGGGTGTCCCGGCCGGCCCGCCCGTACGGAGCGGTGCTGCGTCACCTGCCCACAGGCTCGAGCTCCCGGTCCTTCTCCGCGTCGGACGGCCCCGTGTCGCCGAGGTTCCTGTGGAGCTTCTCCCCCTCCACGTCGACGTTCGGCAGCGCCTTGTCCAGCCAGCGCGGCAGCCACCAGGCGGACTTGCCGAGCAGGGCGAGGACGGCGGGCACGATCGCCATGCGGACGACGAAGGCGTCGAAGAGGACGGCGACGGCCAGACCGAAGCCCATCATCTTGATCATGTCGTCGTTCTCCATGATGAAGCCGGAGAAGACGCTGATCATGATGACCGCGGCCGCGGCCACGACCCGTCCGCCGTGCGTGAAGCCGGTCACGACCGACTCGCCGGGGCGCGCCCCGTGGACGTACGCCTCGCGCATCCGGGTCACGAGGAAGACCTCGTAGTCCATCGCCAGGCCGAAGACCACGCCGATCATGAAGATCGGCATCATGCTCATGATCGGGCCCGGCTGGTCGACGCCCACGACGTCCGCGAGCCAGCCCCACTGGAAGACCGCGACCACGGCGCCGAGCGCGGCGGCCACCGAGAGCAGGAAGCCGAGCGCCGCCTTGAGCGGGACGAGGACCGAGCGGAAGACCAGCATCAGGAGCAGGAACGCCAGGCCGACGACGAGACCGAGGTACGGCAGGAGCGCGTCGTCCAGGGTCTGCGAGAAGTCGATGGTCATCGCGGTCTGGCCGGTGACGAGGATCTCGGAGCCGGTGTCGGACCCGAGGCCGTCGGCGGTCGAGCGGATCGTCTTGACCAGTTCCTCGGTCTCGTGGTCGCTCGGGCCGGTCTCCGGGACGACGTTCATGATCGCGGTGTCGCCGGCCTTGTTGGGCTGGGCGGGCGTCACGGCGGCGACGCCGTCGATCTTGGCGATCGAGTCGCCGACGGACTTGGCGGCTCCCGCCACGTCGGCGTCCTTGCTGATCGTGACCATCAGCGGGCCGTTGAAGCCGGCGCCGAAGGACTCGGACAGCATGTCGTACGCCTTGCGCTGGGTGGTGTCCGGCGCCGAGGAGCCCTCGTCGGGCAGGCCGAGCTCCAGGCTGGCGGCCGGGACGGCCACGGCGCCGAGGCCGATGACGGCGACAAGGAGCACGGAGAGCGGGTGGCGCAGCACGAAGCGCGCCCAGCGGGTGCCGAGCTTCGGCTTGGCGTTCGGGTCCTGCAGCTCGCTCGCGGACTTCTTGCGGTCCTTGCGGCGGAGCACCTTGCGGCCCGCGAAGCCGAGCAGCGCGGGGATCATGGTGAGCGCGATGAGGACGGCGATCACGACGGTGGCCGCCGCGGCCAGACCCATCTTGGTGAGGATCGGGATGTTGACGATCGCGAGGCCCGAGAGGGCGACGACGACGGTGAGGCCGGCGAACACGACGGCGGAGCCCGCGGTTCCGGTGGCCCGGCCCGCCGCTTCCTCGGGTTCGCGGCCCTCGGCTATCTCCGCTCGGTAGCGGGAGACGATGAAGAGGGCGTAGTCGATGCCGACGGCGAGGCCGATCATCATCGCGAGCGTGGAGGTCGTGGCGGAGAGGTCCAGGAGGCTGCCGAGCGCCGCGATGCCGGAGATGCCGATGGTCACCCCGATGATCGCGGTGAGCAGCGGCATGCCGGCGGCGACGAGCGAGCCGAAGGTGAGGAGCAGGACGACCGCGGATATCGCGATACCGATGAGTTCGGCGGTGCCGCCCATCTCCTGCTCGGCCATGACGGCGTCGCCGCCGGTCTCGACCGTGAGGCCCGCCTTGCGGGTCTGGTCGGTGGCCTTGGTCAGCGCGTCACGGGCTTCGTCGGTGAGCTCGGTGGCGGGCACCTTGTAGGTGACCGACGCGTAGGCGGTGGAGCCGTCCTTGCTGACGGTCTTGGCCTTGTACGGGTCGTCGACGCCGACGACCTGCGGCCCCTTGCCGATGGCCGCGATCATCTTCTCGACCTCGGCCTTGGGCTCGGCGGAGTCGATCTTCTCGCCCTCGGGGGCGCGGATGACGACTCGGGCGCTCGCGCCGTCGGCGCTGGCGTCGGGGAAGCGCTCCTCGAGGCGGTCGAAGGCCTTCTGCGACTCCGTGCCCGGCATCGAGAAGGAGTCTTCGGGCGCGGCGGGTGCGGCCGAGGCGGCGAAGATGGCTCCGGCCATCAGCGCCACCCAGAGCAACGCCACATAGCGGCGTCGCCGGAAGGCGAGGCGGCCTAGTTTGTACAGGAACGTAGCCACGGCGAAAGGGACTCCCGTCGAGTTCGGCAGGCGTGGACGACCCTCTGCCGGTGCGATCGGCGCACGTCAGCGGGTCCAGCAGGATGCCTCTCCATCCTCACTGCCGATTGCGGGCCCCAAGTCCGCCTGCGAGCCGGACTATCGGCCCACGGTCGCTGTACTGCACTGCGCGCGGAGTCATCCCATGGGAGGAGAGCGGATCTCCCTTTCTAGGCCACAGGGTGCAGTCACGTGTCAACGGTTTCTGCATCATTGGCGCGGAATGGTCGGCTCCCCTTGTGTCGCGCCGCAGCTCAGCGCTTGAGGGCCGCCACGCCCTTGGCGGATTGGCCGGCCGCCCTCGCGCGGGCCGCGGCGGCCCGCGCGCCCTCTCCGAGCGCGTCGGCCAGGCGCGCCTGCGCCAGCCAGTTGTACGGGCAGTCGGGGCGCAGGCTGATGCGCTCGCTCAGCAGCGTGCGGGCCAGTTCGTGGCGGCCCGCGCGCAGGGCGGCCTCCAGCAGCGTCTTGTGCACGGCGTCGCGCTGGGCATGGCTTCCGCCGTACTCGCCCAGGCGGTGCCGGACGGGGAGCAGGAGGTCCACGGCCCGGTCGTAGTGGTGCTGCCCGTAGGCGATCAGGGCGCGGCAGACGGGCAGTCCGACGTCCGCGGTCATGGCGTGATTGGACTGGCGTGATCCGCTGTCCGCGACATAGCGCTCGCGCTCGCGCACCAGGCGTTCGGCTTCCGCGGTGCGGCCCGCGCCGGTGTACGCCATCACCGCGTGCACGTCGTTGAAGGCGTAGTACGCGCCGTCGTGGCGGGCGGCCCAGGCGTCGGCGAGCCGCTGCCACCGGTCCCCCGCGTCGTGGCCGGAAAGGTACAGCCGCCACAGCAGGGACGCGGCGTCCAGGAGCTCCATCGCCGCGCCCGTCGACCCCTCGGGGTGCAGGGCGGTGTCGTAGATCTCCAGTACGCGGGGGACGTCACCGGCCTCCAGGGCGTAGAGGCAGTAGTGCCACCAGTTGTGCACGTTGAGGTAGTTGCCCGTGGCCCAGTCCTCGGTGCGGGCGTCCAGGTGGCGGATGCCGTCGGCGAACCGGCCCTGCATCTCGTAGGTGTGCACCACGGCGTGGACGGCCCAGACGTCGCGCGGCCGGCGGTCGAGGGCGGCGAGGCCGGTGTCCCTGGCCTGTTCGTAGTGGCCGGCTTCCTCCAGGCCGAAGGCGTACATGCCGAGGACGGGGCCATAGTGCGGGTCCGCCGTGTCCCAGGCGGAGAGCGCGCCGCCGATGCGGTCGCGCAGCCGTGGCGCGTCGCCGGTGAAGAAGTCGATCTGGTGGCCGACGGCCAGGGCGAGCACGTCGCGCGGGTACTCCACGGAGATCTCGCCGAGCACCCGTCCCGCGTGGTGGATGTCGCCCCTGAGCCAGGAGGTGGCGGCGGCGACGTGCATCCGCTCGCGCGGGGTCGTCTCGCCGCGGTGGACGTGTTCCGTGAAGCGCTCGAAGGCGGCGCGGGCGTCGGCGGCGTCCTTCTCCTCGGTGCCGAGGAGGCCGAGGTGGGCGGCGAGGACGTGGCCCATGACCGAGCGCGGTGCGGCGGCCAGCATCCGCCGGGAGGCGTCGGCCACCTCGGGGCGGAAGAGAAGGAGGTGTTCCAGGGCTTGTTCGTAGTGGTCGACGGCCTCGGTGCTGGTGCGTGACATCGGGTGACCGTGCCGGTCGTCCGCCATGGGTCGGCTCCTTCCGCGGGGGTGGCGCTGAGCGGCCGGGTGTGCGGCTCGCCGAGCGACAGGAAACCAATCCTGCCCGCCGCTGAGGCACTTGACGCACCGTGACGGGCGCGTGGCCTGTCACAGGAACGGCCCAATCGGCACTCTGGCATCACCGCTGCGGGCGGCTTACCTTTGCAGCGGATGACGCACCACTCGAACGGCTTGTCATGCACTTGTCCATTTTGCCCCGGCAAGAGGCACGAGGTGAGCCATGTTCCTCCGTCACAGACGCACCGCGCGCGGACCCTCCGCCCGTCCGCGCCGCGGCCCGGCCCGTCGCACCACCGTCGTCGCCGCCGTCCTCGCCGCCCTGGCGGCCGCCGCCGTCGGCACGGCACGGGCGACGCCCGACGACACGGGCGCCACCGGCCGGGACGACCGGGCCCGGCCGTCCCTGGCCCGGCCCATCGACCCGCAGAACTGGCGCAACCCCGACGACATGACCTGGCGCGAGTACCGCTCCGTCCCCGGCACCGACTGGGCCGACCCCGGCCTCGAACCCACCGACCGGACCGTCAGGGGCGCGCTGGTGCTCCTCGACTACCCCGACGAGGAGTTCACCGTCAGCCGGCCGCCCGGCTCGACCGTCTTCGGCAACCCCCAGCCGGCCGCCGCCAACGTCCCGCGCGCCCGACTGCCCAAGTTCTACGAGGACTTCCTCAACAAACCCGGCGCGCTCAACCGCGGCCACACCATCAACGAGTACTGGATGGAGGACTCCGGCGGCCGCGTCGGCGTCGACCTGGAGGCCTTCGGCGTGTACCGCATGCCGTTCAAGTCCTTCCAGTACGGCATCGAGCCCGCCATGAATCCCGGCGCCTGCCCGACCGGCACCACCTGCGGCAAGGACATCCGCGAAAACGCCAGGGCGGCCTGGGTCGCCGAGGTCGGCGAACCGAAGGCCGCCGAGTTCGACTTCGTCTTCTACCTCACCGCCGGGCAGGACGAGTCCTCCACCTGGCAGGAGTTCGGCCAAATGAAGTTCGGCTCCGAGGGGCAGGTACCGGCCGCCTGGGGACCACCCTCCCCCATCGCCTCCGGCGCCAACTCCGCCGCCACCCGCTACGTACCGTGGACCTCCTGGCAGGCCGCGGCCCGTATCTGGCCCAACGCCACGGACGGCTCCTCCACCCAGGCCGAGAGCTCCGGCATGGGGGTGTACGCCCATGAGCTCAGCCACATCCTGGGCATCGGCGACAACTACAACAACCCCTACGGCAAGCCCTTGAGCCGCGCCTACACCGGCATCTGGAGCATGCTCTCGCGCGGCTCGTTCAACGGCCCCGGCGGGCCGCACACCCGCTGGAAGATCCCGGCCACCGAAGGCGGCTCGATGGGCTCCCAGCACATCCTGCGGGACAAGCTCCAGCTCGGCATCGTGGACGAGAAGAACGTGCTGCGCCTGGACCGCGACGCGCTCGACGACTCCGGGATGGCCGTCGCCAAGGTCACCGCGCGCTCCGCGCCGCCCGGCGCGAAGGGCCTGGCGGGCGTCAACATCGCCATGTCCCGCGACCTGTCCCCCGCCTGCGACCGCGGCACCGATCCGCTGTGCGACGGCGGCGGCTACGACAACTACACCCTCGAGGTCGTCGACCGCATGGGCATGGACTCCTTCACCCCGGACAACGGCGTGCTGATCACCAAGACCAAGAACGAGGACCGGGCGCCCTTCGCCTGGGTGATCGACGCCCACCCCGAGGACATCGACATGGTCGACTTCACCCGCCCCGACGGCACCCCGCAGAAGATCACCATGGGCGACTACCGCCAGCTCAGCGACGCGCTCTTCCACGCCGGAGCGGACTCCGGCAGCTCCTACGAGTACGTCGACCGCGCCAACCGCCTGCACTTCTACGTCACCGACATCCACCGCACCCGCTCGGGCGTGCTCTCCTACACGATCGCCGTCAAGTCACTGGACGGCGCGGGCCCGCAGCGCCGCGGCACCGCGCTGGGCCGCGGCGAGGCAGCCGGCAACCCCGTCAAGAGCCGCGCCACCTGCACCTTCCCGCTGACCAACACCGGCCGCGCACTGTCCGACCCGCCGGGCGACCACCCCGAGGACGTCGCCCGCCACCTCGACTCCGACGTCTACCGGCTCTCCGCCAAGACCTCCGGCCGAGGCTGGTCCGCCTGGCTGCCCAACAAGCTGACCACCGCCAGGGCGGGCGCCACGGTCGACGTGGACGTCGCCGTCACCGCGAAACCGGACGCCCGCCCGCAGGGCCGCCTCACCCTCACCGCCCGCTCGGTGAGCGACCCGGACAAGACGGCCACGGCGACCTGCGCCCTGGCCAGGAAGGGCGGTCACTGACAGCGCCACCGCGCGTTCTTCCGCCGTGGCGGGGCCCCCCGCGGGCCGGGGGGGCCGGCCCGGGGCCGGCGGGCTACCGCAGGCCGAGGGGCGACGGGCCGGGCCCGGGCCCGGCCCGGCTCGTGGGCCCCGCGGGGGCC
>NZ_JBJDPY010000013.1:0-101239 GCF_044903205.1 Streptomyces sp. NPDC029674 | reverse complement strand
GGGGCGCGCCCCCGCGGGCGCGGCGGGGCGCCCCCCCCCCCCCCCCCCGGCCGGGGGGGGGGCGGGGGGGGCCCGGGGGGGGGGGGCCCCCCCCCCCCCCGGCGCCGGCATCATCCGGAAGTCCTAGGTCCGACGGACGGTCCCGGCGCCGTCCGAAGGTCGTGGCCCCGGCGGCGTCCGCCGCACCACACTGGTGCCCATGGACACCGAACAGATCGACGCCTACCTGCGGCGCATCGGCACCGGACGCCCGGCGGCCCCCACGACGCAAGCACTCCGCGACCTGCACCTGGCGCATCTGCGCAGCGTTCCCTTCGAGAACCTCTCGGTCCACCTCGGCGAGGACATCGAGCTGACCGGCAAGGCGCTGGTGACGAAGGTCGTCGACGCGCGCAGAGGCGGATTCTGCTACGAGCTCAACGGCGCCTTCGCCGCCCTCCTGACGGCTCTCGGCTTCGACGTCACGCTGCTGCAGGCACGGGTGTACGACGACGCCGGGCAGCCCGGCATCCCCTACGACCACCTCGCCCTGCGCGTGCGGACCGAGGACAGCGGGGACTGGCTGGCCGACGTCGGCTTCGGTGCCCACAGCCACCTGCCGCTCGCCTTCGGGGACCGGGGCGAGCAGGCCGACCCCGGCGGGACGTTCCGCATCGCCGGGGCTCCGGAGGATGACCTCCAGGTCGTCAAGGACGGCAAGCCGCAGTACCTGGTCGACCTGCGGCCGCGCGCGCTGGCCGACTTCACGGCGGGTGCCTGGTACCACCGCACCTCGCCCGACTCCCACTTCACGCGCTCCCTGGTCTGCTCCCGCGTCACCGGGAGCGGTGGCCGGGTCACCCTGAGCGGGCGCACCCTCACCACGACCGTGGACGGCGAGCGGCGGACGGCCGAGCTGGCCACGGAGGCGGAGGTGCTCGCGGCGTACGACCGGCATTTCGGGATCGTGCTGGAGCGGGAGCCGCAGCTGCGCCGGCCGGAGAGGACATGATCTCGGCGGATGGCGATGAGTTCCGGGCGGTGCGACGGTCCACATAGGCAGACATCAGGAGCGGGCAGGACCGCCGCGTACCGACAGGAGAACGCCATGCCCAGGATCACGCCCAACCTCTGGTTCGACCAGCAGAGCGAGGAGGCGGCGAAGTTCTACGTGTCGGTCTTCCCGAACTCCGGGATCAGCAACATCTCGTACTACGGAGAGGCCGGCCCGCGCCCCGCCGGCACCGTCCTGACCGTGGAGTTCTCACTCGACGGCCAGCCGTACACGGCGATCAACGGCGGCCCGGAGTTCACCTTCGACGAGGCCGTCTCCTTCCAGATCGACTGCGCCGACCAGGCAGAGGTCGACTACTACTGGACGAAGCTCTCCGAGGGCGGCCAGGAGGGTCCCTGCGGGTGGCTCAAGGACAAGTACGGCCTGTCCTGGCAGGTCGTGCCCGCCGCGCTCGGCGAGCTCCTCTCCGACCCGGACGCGGAGCGGGCGCAGCGCGCCATGCGGGCGATGCTCGGCATGGGGAAGCTCGATGTGGCGGCGCTGCACGCGGCGGCCGACGACAAGGCGTAGCGGGTCGCGCGGCTACGCCTTACTCGCCACCACCAGGCGCCAGTGCGGGCTGCCGTCGGCGCGGCGCCCGAACTCCTCCAGAGGGTGCAGCCGCACGTCGAAGCCCGCGTCGGCGAGGTCGTCGCGCACCGCGCCGAGCGGGAAGGTCCGGTAGTACATGACGAAGGGCGGCCGCCACAGGCGGTTCCGTGCCCGCATCACGCCGTCGAAGCCGAGCAGCGCCCAGTACCAGGGGGAGGTGAGGGGCTGCGGGGCGCCGATCGGGAAGGCGAAGAGGCCGCCGGGGCGCAGGGCCCGGTGGACGCCGGCGAAGAGGGCGGGCCGTTCGGAGGGCAGGAAGTGGCCGAACGCCCCGAAGCTGACGGCGAGGTCGAAGCCTTCGCAGAACGGCAGGGCGCGCGCGTCGGCCCGTACCCACTCGACCGCGGGCGCGCCGGGGCCCGGTCCCCGCACCGTCTCCGCGGCGGTCGCGAGCATCCCCGCGCTGAAGTCCACGCCGGTGACCCGCTCGCGGCACAGCGGCAGCAGCGTCCCGACGCCCGCGCCGGTTCCGCAGCACACGTCGAGGCCCGCGCCGAAGGGGCCGAGGGGGCGCAGCGTGTCGGCTGTCGCCCGCAGGAATCGGCCAGGCGTGCGGAACGGCGTGCGGTCGAATTTCGGGGCGAGCAGGTCGTACCCGTGCTCGGTGGACGAGAACGCCTGAACGGCGAGCTCACGCAGCGTGGGACCCTGGGAGGAGAACATCGGCTCCAGGGTAGTCAGCGGGGCCGCCGACCGGGTCCGCGGTGGAGCGTCGCCGTGGCCGGATACCGCCACGAGGTCTACCGGGGGGCGGCAGGGGTCGGGTAGAGGTGCACGTCTGCCCCAGCCCCGTTCCCCGCTCCCGGAGGTGCTCCATGGCCACAGACCGGCACAGGACAAGGACCGCGTCGGGCAAGACCCGGTTCGACGACATCTACGACCAGCCGGACCCGCGCGCCTACTTCCGGACGCTGGCGCCCTACGAGTACGAGATACCGCAGCACGCCCAGGCGGTGTTCCGCCGCACCCGCGACCTGCGCGCCCAGCTGCCCGGCGACGAGGGTCCCGTGACGGTCCTGGACCTGTGCTGCTCGTACGGCATCAACGCGGCACTGCTCAACCACGACCTCACCCTCGCCGACCTGTACGCCCACTACACCTCGGCCGAGGCCGCCGCGCTCACGCCGGACGAACTCGTCGAGCGCGACAAGGAGTTCTACGCCTCGCGGCGGCGCCCCGACGCCACCCCGGTCATCGGCCTCGACCTGGCGGAGAACGCCACCCGCTACGCGCTGGACGCGGGCCTCCTCGACGAGGCGTACGCGGAGAACCTGGAGCGGCATCCGCCCAGCCCGCAGCTGCGCGACGCGGTCGCCCGCACCGGTCTGATCACGGTCACCGGGGGCATCGGCTACATCTCGCACCGCACCTTCGACGCGCTGCTCGACTGCGCCCGGCTGCCGGTCTGGGTGAGCGCGTTCGTGCTGCGGACGGTGCCGTACGGACGCATCGTCGAGACGCTGGCCGCGCACGGCCTCGACACGGTGACGGACTCCTCACGGACCTATACGCAGCGGCTCTTCACCAGCCCCGAGGAGCGTCGCGACGCGATCCGGCAGGTGAGGCTGGCGGGCGAGGATCCCGCCGGGTACGAGTCGGAGGGCCGCTATCACACGCGGCTGCACGAGTCGCGTCAGAGCGTCAGGACGTAGCTCGTCCCCGGACGGCCGTCGAGCCGGACGTCCCCGGTGGGCACGAAGCCGACGCGGGTGAGCACGGCCCGCGAGCCCGGGTTGTCCAGCGTCGTCGCGGCACGCAGCTCGGTCAGGCCGTACGCGGTGCGGGCGAGGTCGCGGATCTGCCGGACGGCCCGGGTGGCGAGGCCCTGTCCCGCGGCCTTCTCCGCGACGCGGTAGCCGAGTTCGGCGCTGCCGTCCGCGACGTCGACGAGGTTGACGCGTCCGAGGATCGCGCCGTCGTCGTCCACCAGCACGTGGAAGAAGCAGGCCCCCGTCGCCTGCTCGGCCAGGAGGGCGCGGTGCCGCGTGTCGAAGTCGCGGAAGTAGGCGTCTCCGCGGTCGGGGACCGACGCGGCGAAGTAGGCGCGGTTCGCCTCCTCGAAGGCGAGCAGCGCGGGGGCGTGGTCGGCGCGAAGAAGCTCTGGTTCAGGGGTGGTTATGGGTGCGGACATGCGAGGACTCTACGCAGTGCCCGTAGGAGTGCGAGTGGCAGTGTCCGTGGCGTCGGCAGTGTCCTCACCCGGCCGCACCTGCTCGTACAGCGCCACCAGCACGCCGTGCACCGGCTCTCCTTCCTCGGCCTCGTCGACCAGCCGGGCGAGCGTCTCGGCGAGTTCCCGCGCCTTGTCGGGGCTGAGGCGCACGTGGCGCAGGGACAGCGTGGTTTGCGGCGAGCGCCCCAGCTCCTGGGCGACGGCGCCGAGCATCGCGGCGGTCCCCTCGGTACGCGGCTCGGCGACGGCCATGCGGTCGGCCACCCGCTGGTAGTACTGCTCGGTGCCGCCCCTGACCTTGCGGGTCTCGGCGATCCGGACAAGCCCGGCGGTGCGCAGCACCTTCAGGTGATGGGCCACGTTGCCCTTGGCCGTGTCGAGGCGCACCGCCAGCTGGCTGATGGTGGCGGGCTCGTGTCCCAGCGAGAAGAGCAGGCGCTGGCGGAGGGGGTGCGCCAGGGCGGCGTGCTGCTCCGGGGACTCGATGTCGACGACGCCGCGGGGCGGGGGCTGTTGGGGCGGCGGGCACGGCTGGGGCTGGTCGGGCATGCGCCAAGTGTCCAATGTTCTTGACGCTTTGGGAAGAGGGCTGTTCTACTCCCCTGCCATGACCACCGTCACGCAGCATCTCAGCGTCGCCTCCGTCATCGAGGCGACCGCCCAACTCGTCGAAGAGCACTATGTGTTCCCCGAACCGGCCGGACGTCTCGCCGCTCTGCTGCGGCTGCGCCTCGCCGACGGCGCGTACGACGTGGAGGAGCCCGCCGACCTGGCCCGCGTGGTCACCACGGACCTCCAGTCCCTCAACGGCGACCTCCACCTGCGCCTCAAGCACCACGGCCAGCCGGTGCCCGCCGAGCGGGGCGCGGCCGTCCTGGCCGCGATGCGCGAGGAGTTCGACACCTCGCTGGGCGGCGTGCCCCGGTTGGAGCTGCTGGCGGGCGGGGTGGCGCTGCTCGAGCTGGCGCCGGCCCTGTTCCCGCTGCCATGGTCCGCCGAGCCGCTGGGGGCCGCGCTCACCCTGGCCGCCCCGGCCGACGCCCTGATCCTCGATCTGCGCGCCAACACCGGCGGCGACCCCGACGCGGTCGCGTTCGTCTGCGGGCACCTCCTGGACCGGAGCACCCACCTCAACTCCATGTACTGGCGCGACGGCGAACGTCTCGAACAGTCCTGGAGCCCCGCCCATGTGCCGGGCGCCCGGTTCGGCGGCGACAAGCCGCTCTACGTACTGACGAGCGGGCGCACCTTCTCGGCCGGCGAGGAACTCGCGTACGACCTCCAGCAGTTGGGGCGGGCGGTCGTCGTCGGCGAGACGACCAGCGGCGGGGCGCATCCCCGCGAGGGCTGGACCGTGCACACGCACTTGGAGGCGACCATCCCGGTGGGCAGGGCCGTCAATCCCGTGTCGGGCACCAACTGGGAGGGCACGGGCGTGCACCCCGACGTGCCCTGCGCCGCGTCCGACGCCCTCGACCGGGCGCACGCACTGGCGCTGGCGCGGCTCGACGGAGGGACCGCCGAGCCGCACACACGGACGGCCAACGCGGCGGAAGCACCGCCGAGTTGACCGCATTCCGCGCTACGTTCCGCGCTACGAGGCGTCGCGGACCCTGCCGGTGACCTTCGGGCCCGGCTGCGGCTCCCAGTTCTCGTCGTAGACGTAGAGCTGGGCCTTCAGGGATTCCTCCTGCTCGCTCACGGCGTCCTTGACGGTGGGCACCCGCACTTCGGCGCTCTTCTCACCCGCGGGCACGATGACGAACAGGCCTTGTCCCGGCTCCTCCGTCACCTTGGACAGCGGCCGCTCCGGGCGGGGCTTCGCGCCGAACTCGTTCTCCAGCCAGCGCGGGTCCACGTCCAGGGTGGACAGTTCCTTGCCGCCGTCGGCGGGCTGGAAGGAGAGCACGGCCATCATGTCCACGTCGACGGGCTCCGAGAGCGTCATCCGCCACGTCAGCGGTTTGCCCTCGGTGACCCGGTCCTTGACGGGTTCGAGCGTGATCTTCGGCATCGGATCGTCGTTGCGTGCCGTCACCCCACCGCGGTAGGAGCCGACCACCGCGCCGCGCACCGCCTTGACCAACGCGTCGTGCGCGATGTCGTGACCGTAGCGGGTGTCGCCGCGCACCTCGACCGGCACATCGACGCGTTCGCCCGGCCGTACCGTCACCGTCCGGTGCGTGATCCCGTCCGTGCCGGGCTTGGGCACGGAGAACCTGACCTTGCCGCTGCCCTCACCCGAGACGCGCACCGGAACGCTGTACGTGCGCACTCCGGAGTCGCCTTCCTCGACGGTCAGCCGGCCGACGTCGACGCGCGGCAGCTGGGCCGCCCGCACCGCCGGGGTGCCCGGGCGCCAGCCCCAGGCGTCCACCAGCCACGCCTTGCCGGAGCGGGTGCGCGGGGTGAGTTCCAGGGTCTTCACGTGCTTGAGGTCGAGGGTGTCACGGGCCGCCGCGGACAGCGGTACGCGCACTTCGCGCCCCCAGTAGGAGGCGGTCCGGTCGGTGCCCGGCAGTCCGTCGACGCTCACCCGGCCGAGCTTCGCCCGGTGTCCCGACGCGTCGACGAGGGTGACGTCGAGCCGGGTGCCCGTGGTGTTGGGCGGCACGATCAGGCGGAGTGCCACGTCCTTGGCGCCCGCCAGGGAGACGGGCCGCGCGGGGCTGATCCGCACCGGCTCCCCCGCCCTGGACCAGCGCATCGCCACCGCGTTCCGGCCGGGTTCCGGTGCGATCTCCCAGCGCGCGAAGTGCGGGGAGTTCCCGGACGTCGAGGAGGGCAGGCAGGCGTCGGAGTCGGTGGCTGCCACCTGGGCGCACAGGCGTCCGCCCTTGACGGTGGTCGAGGCGCCCGGGAGCAGGGCCTGCGTGCGGTGCGCGCCGACGGCGTGGGTGAGCACCCGCGCGGGGTCCGCGGAGGGAGCGCGCCGGTCCGAACCGTCGAGGAGGGGCCGCACCCGGTCGTCGCCCGCGACGAACAGGCGGGCCGAGGCGGCTATGTACGTGGCTCCGGCGGCCTGCTGCTGCGAGGCGGTCAGCCGGGTCCCGGTGCCCTTCGAGCAGACGGGGTCGGTGGTGCCGTCGGACGAGAAGTCGTCGTCCGCGGGTGCGGTCGCCTGGCCCGGGGTCCACTCGCTGTTGAAGAAGTTGTGATTCGCGCCGACCATGTAGACCGCGCTGTGCAGGGCGGTGCCGCGGCTGATGCCGCGGGTTCCGTCGACGTAGATCTCGCCCTGGAGGTCGGACACGTCTCCGTCGCAGCCCGGCAGGATCGTCGTGGAGGGCACGTCGGGGGCCGGGTTCTGGCCGAAGACGGTGGGGCCTATCAGCACGTTGCCGCGGATCTTCCAGCGGACCGGGCCGCCGTAGCCGTCCTGGTCGGCGGGCGGGCGGGCGAGGCTGTCCAGCGCGGCGCGGTTGACGCCCTCGCCGCCCCGGGAGTGTCCGACGAGGAGCACGCGGGAGAGGTCGGCGGGCGCGACGGCGCGCACCGCGGCGGGGGCGGTGGACCGCTTCTCGGCCCAGTCCGCCCAGCGGGCGAGGTGCAGCCGCACCAGCGACGAGCGGGCCTGCGCGCCGCCGTCCTCGGCGACGTCGTCCTGGCCGTTGATGCCGTTGGCGGCGATGGAGACGGTGACGTACCCCTGGGAGGCCAGGAGCTTCTGGGCGCGGTGATAGCCCTTGTGGCTCGGCACCGGCTTCGTGCCGGCCGTGCAGGGCCATCCCATGCCCTGTCCGTCGCCTGCGCCGTAGCAGGTGTAGTGGCGGCCGTGCAGGAACAGGGCCAGCGGCCGCTTCCCGGGTGCGTCGGCGGGGCCGATCACGTCGGCCTTCATCTCCACCGGTGCGGGAAAGCCGGGCAGCCGTACCGAGTTGAGGGAGTAGGTGCCGGTGACGGTGCGGTAGCGGCCCGGCTTTCCGGGGTCGACGGCGTTCGCGGGCGGGGGTGTCGCGGGCCGTGCGGACGGGTTGCGGCGCGGGCCGCGCGACTCCGCGTCGGTCCCGGCCTCGTCCAGGCGGCGGCCGGCGGCCAGCACCTTCAGCCGCTTCGCGGGGCCGATGCGCGCGCCGTGCAGCGGCAGCCGGAAGGAGCGCCGGTCCTGCGCCGCCACGGGCCGGCCGAGGAGCTTGTCCCCGGCGTAGAACTCGACCCGCGCGTCACCCATGGGGACCGGGTCGGGCGAGGCCCAGACGAGCTCCTTCCCTGCGCCTTCCCCGGCCAGCCGCCAGCCTTCCCGCAGGCCCTTGCCGTCGGCTCCGGCCGACGCGGGCGCCGGGGGCGGCCCGGGCACCGGAGGGTCGGCGGACGGCAGGGCCTGCGCGGCGCCCGGCGACACCGCCGCCAGGGCGAGCACCGCCAATGCCGCGGTCGCCACTCGTGCGACACGTCTCAACGTGGTTCTCCTCGTCATCACTCGCGCCGGAGCACGTATCCGAACTCACGTGCCCCGCTTACGCTTTCGATGACGGGAATCAATGGCCACGAGTTGCCTCGCGGTACGCACGGGTGACAAGAGGCGGGCCCCCCGCCCCCGGCCGCGCGCCTGCCTGCCAGGATGCGGTCATGCACATCTACGAAGAGCGGCTGAGCGTCCCCCGCTCCTGGTGGGGACTGGTGGCGCTCGGCGGAGCCGGACTGGCCGTGGCGGCCATTCCCTTCGGCGTGCTCGCCGCGGTGACGGCGGCCACGGTCGGTATCGCGGTGTCCGCCGCGCTCGTGCACCTGCACGGCAGCGTGCGCATCCTCGTGACGCCGGGCTCCCTCGTCGTCGGCAAGCGCGTCATCCCCATCGAGGCGCTCGGCGCGACGGAGATCCTCGACGAGCGGGAGGCCTTCGAATGGCGCACGGTCAGGGCGAACCCGTACGCGCTGCTGCTCCTGCGGTCCTACATCCCCACCGCACTGCGCATCGAGTTGCGCAACTCATGGGGAGGCGCGCCCTACGTGTATGTGTCGACGCGTCAGCCGATGAACCTGGCCGCCGTGTTGGCGTTCTCGCGCGGCTGACCCGCCACGCCGCTTCGTCGATCATGAGGGAATCAACCCCGGCGCACCATCGATTCGAAAGGTGATGGCGCCGTTCAACGATGATTTCCGGACGATACAGATCGTCTAAAGCAGAACCAATTTTTCATTTCCGCAGGTCAGGCGGTGGTTCTCCGTTATACCAACACCGTTCGTCCACATGTTGGACACGCCGTACGGAACCGCTCCCACCACCCCTGAGCTGCCCGAACGATCGTACGGTCACCGCTCACCGGAGCGACACATCCGGAAATCGACCATCCGGATGGCACTCACTCTCCGCACCGGCAAGACTCCTCACCGCAGTCACCAACCGCATCGATCGAAGGAGAGTCCACCATGCGTCGCACCCTCAAGGCCGTGGGAGCAGCCGCAGCCGCGGCCACCTGCGTCCTCGCCGCGACAGCAGGCACCGCGCAGGCCGAGGCCCCGAAGAGCAAGAGCCTCTACGCGCCGACGGCCCTGGTGTTGACGGTCGGCCAGGGCGAGGACGCCGGCTCCGCCGCGGTGGAGCGCGCCGTGACACTCACCTGCGCGCCGCGCCCCGCGGGGACCCACCCTGCGCCGGCCGCCGCGTGCGCCGAACTCGCCAAGGTCGGCGGCGAGTTCAACCACCTGGTCGGGACCAACTCCGACGCCGTCTGCACCAAGGAGTGGCAGCCGTTCACCGTGACGGTCGCCGGCGTCTGGAACGGCAAGCACGTCAACTGGTCCACGACCTTCGCGAACCGGTGTGAGATGAAGGCTGGTCTCGGGGAGGGCGCGGCACTGTCCTTCTGACGGGATCCCTGAACCACACTCAGGGGAGTCCCGGTGACCTTTCGTGGGGGAAGGCGGCCGGGACGCGGGGCGGCCCCCGGTGTCGGGTGACACCGGGGGCCGTAGTGTGTCCTCGGCCGCCCGGGCACGGCGCCGCCGACGCGCGGGTGGCTCGACGTCTACGACGTGGCGTGAGCGCTCGCCGTCTGCCCGGCCCGGGCCCGCTCGTCCAGCCTCCGCAGGACCCTGGCGCGCAGCAGCTCGTACTCCTCGCGGCACTGGCGGATCTCGGGCGGGCGCACGACGACGGCGCCCTCAGTGACGGTCTCGCCGGGCAGGAACTGGCCACGGGTGAGGTCTATCTCGACCCCGGAGGACAGCCGGTTCCACCAGTGATATCCCGTCCGCTCGCCTTCGGCGTGGACCTCGCCCAGTACCAGCTCCCCGCCCAGCAGGTCGTTCAGGACGAGCGCCGTGACGCCGCACTGGTCCCGCTCGGGGTTGTCCGGCGACCATGGGTCGCCGGATCTCGGGTCGGCGGTGTCCGGACCCCAACTGTCCCGCAGCGCCGCCTCGATGTCGGTGAGTCTCAGTGGTGTCGCGCATGTCGTGCGTGTCATGAGGGCACCCTCGCACCCGCCACTGACAATCACGCGTCGTCGGCCTCGTGGGCCGCCAGCACCTCGCGCGTGTCCGCGCCCGCCTCCCGCACCACGCCCCGGACCCGCGCCCGGCGTGCGGGACAGGGAGACGGGCGAGGCGAGCCCGCGGTAGTCGCCGTCCTCGACGACCAGGCCGCGGTGGCGCACCTGGGGTGCGGTCAGCGCCTCGGCGACGTCGTGCACGGGTGAGGCCGGAACGCCCCGTGCCGTGAGGAGCGCGGTGAGGTCCGCGCGGGGGCGGGCGGCGATGGCCTTCTCCAGGGCGGCACGCAGCTCCTGTTGGTGGCGTACGCGGTCGGGGTTGGTGCGGAAGCGCGGGTCGCCGGCCAGCGCCGGGAGCCCCAGTACGTCGGTGAGCGCGGCGAACTGCCGGTCGTTGCCGACCGCGATGAACAGCGGCCCGTCGGCGGCGGCGAACGAGTCGTAGGGGGCGATGGTGGGGTGCGCGGAGCCGGTGCGGCGCGGGACGGTGCCGTCGGCGAGCCAGGTCGCCGAGTGCGGGTGGAGCAGGCTGACCGCGGTGTCCAGGAGGGTGCAGTCGACGAGCTGGCCGAGTCCGGAGCGGTGCCGTTCGTGGAGGGCCAGCAGGACGCCGGAGAAGGCGAGGATGCCGGTGACCTGGTCGACGACCGGCACGCCGACGCGCAGTGGCGGTCCGTCCGGCTCGCCGTTGACGCTCATCAGACCGCTGTAGGCCTGCAGCACCGCGTCGTAGCCGGGCTGTCCGCCGAGCGGTCCGTCGGTGCCGAAGCCGGTGACGCGGCAGTGGACGAGAGCGGGGAAGCGGCGCCGCAGCTCCTCGTCGGAGTAGCCCCACTTGGCGAGGGTGCCCGCCTTGAAGTTCTCGATGACGACGTCGGTGCCGCGCAGCAGCGTGCCGAGGATGTCGCGGCCCTCGGGCACGGAGAGGTCGACGACGATGTTCTTCTTGCCGCGGTTGAGGTTCCGGTAGTAGGCGGAGGTGTCCGGCGCGACGAACGGCGGGCCCCAGCCGCGGGTCTCGTCACCGGCCGGGGGCTCGACCTTGATGACATCGGCCCCGTGGTCGGCGAGCAGTTGCGCGCAGTAGGGCCCGGCGAGGACCCGGGACAGGTCGAGCACCTTGAGCCCGGCGAGGGCGCCCTCAGAGGTGCCGGGCGCGGGCGGCGGATTCGTCATCAGTACGGCCGGTCGCCCGCGATGGCGACGCGCTCCGCGACCCGCCGGTGCGGGGCGTAGTCGTCGACGGCGTAGTGCTGCGTGGCGCGGTTGTCCCAGAAGGCGACGTCGCCCGCCTGCCAGTGGAACCGCACCTGGTACTCCGGCACATGGGCCTGCCGCACGAGGTAGCCGAGCAGCCGGTCGCTCTCCTCGCGCTCCATGCCGACGATGTGCGTGGTGAAGGAGGTGTTGACGAAGAGCATCCGCCGTCCGGTCTCCGGGTGCGTGCGCACCACGGGGTGGGTGACGGGCGGGAACTCGTCCTGGAGCGGGGCGAGCTTCTCGGGGCCGTAGAAGCGGGCGAAGCCGGGGATGAAGTCGTGCACGGCGTACGCGCCGTCGATGCGCGCCTTCACCGTGTCGGGGAGGTTGTCGTACGCGGCCGCCATGTCCGCCCACATCGTGTCGCCGCCGAACGGCGGCACCTCGTGCAGCTGCAGCACCGCGCCCAGCGCCGGGCGTTCGCGGAAGGTGACGTCGGCGTGCCAGACGTTCTCGTACGTGGGTGTGGCGCTGCCGCCCTTGTCGAAGCGGACGACGTCGTCGGCGGAGCCGCGCGCGAGCAGCGGATTGGTCTCCAGTTCGCCCCAGTTGAGGGCGAAGGCGCGCTGCTGCCCGGAGGTGATGCGGGCGCCGCGGAAGAACAGCACCTTCCACTCCAGGAGGGCGCGGTTGAGCTCCTCGCGCAGGGCGGGCGTCAGCGGCCGCGCGAGGTCGACGCCGCGGATCTCGGCGCCGATGACGCGGCCCCGGGGCACGACGTCGAAGAGTTCGTAGGGGCGCTCCTGCCAGTCGTCGGGCAGGCGGCGCAGGGTGCGGCGGCCCTCGTACATGCCGTCGGCGGGTACGCGTGCTTCGCGCAGGACGGGGGTCGCGGGGGCCACGGAGGTCTGCGGTGAGGCGGTCATGGGGTCTGATCCTTCGGACGCGGGAACGGGCTGGCGTACGCACGGGGCGGACTCCGTACAGCGGAGGAGCGGACTCCGTACAGCTAGCGGCCCGATCGCTCGCACCCGCGCCGCCACGGGACGCCGAACGTCCGGGTGGCGGCGGTCAGGTGCTGGATCATGGTCGTCATTGTGGGACGTGGATCCCTGCGGGTCAACCGTCCGCTACGGCTTGCGCAGCACTCCCCCGTACTCGTAGATCCCCTTGTTGGCGGCGGTCACGCCGAGGTAGGGCACGAGATCGGGGTCGACAGGGGCGAGTTCCGGCTGGTCGGGGTCGGGGCGCCAGTCGACGAGGTTCAGCACGCCGGGCTCCACCGGCTCCAGGCCTTCGAGCAGCACGTCGACCTCGGCGGGCGTGCGGGTCTGCCAGGGCACGCCGCCGCCGGCGATGTGCTCGGTCATCCGCGCGCCGCGCTCGGGGTCGTCGCAGACGACCTGCGAGAAGCTCACGAAGCTGCCGGGAGCCGCGCGGTCGATGATCGTGCGCAGGATCCGGTGCGGGTCGTCGGCGTCGACGAGGTGGTGTCCCACGGAGAGGAAGAGCACGGCGACCGGCTCGTCGAAGTCGATGAGGCGCGTCACGTCGGGGTGGGCCAGGATCGCGTCCTGGTCCCGCATGTCGCCCATGATGACCGTCGTGGAGGAGTCGTCGGCGAGCAGCGCGCGGCCGTGCGCGAGGACGATCGGATCGCAGTCCACGTAGACGACGCGCGCGTCGGGGGCGAAGCGCTGGGCGACCTGGTGGACGTTGTTGTCGGTGGGCAGCCCGCAGCCCATGTCGATGAACTGGCGGATGCCCTCCTCGCGCGTCAGATGCCGCACCGCACGGTAGAGGAACTGGCGGTTCTGCCGGCAGATGTCGACGACCTCGGGGAACGAGGGCACGGTGGAGAGGACGAACTTCCGGTCGATCTCGTAGTTGTCCTTGCCGCCCAGCATCCAGCCGTAGCCGCGGGCCGACGTCGGGACGTCGTAGGGAATGGACGGCCCGGACACCGTCTCGGACTGGTTGTCACTCGCCACAGCGCGCTCTCCACCTCTCCCGCGGGATTCACGGAACGTGTTCCTTGCCGCGACACTATCCGGTGATCCACGTTCGAGTGAACGAACTTCACAAACTTCAACGGCCTTGTGGAGCACGGTGGTTGCCGGTCCCACCGGGGCGCACTCGCACGGTGGACCGGCCGTGGGGGCTGTGGTGTGTCCCACCCACTGACCGCCCGGGCCTCCGCATGGCGGATGATCGTGGCAGAGAGCCATCCGCACCACCGGATCCGTACCACCCAGAGAGGACCTCCCCATGGAAGACCGCTTCGACGTCGTCGTGCTCGGAGCAGGACCCGGCGGCTATGTCGCCGCCATCCGCGCCGCCCAGCTGGGCAAGCGGGTAGCGGTCGTCGAGGAGAAGTACTGGGGCGGTGTCTGCCTCAACGTCGGCTGCATCCCGACGAAGGCCCTGCTGCGCAACGCCGAGCTGGCCCACCTCTTCACGCACGAGCAGAAGACGTACGGCATCAAGGTCGACGGGCAGGTCTCCTTCGACTACGGCGAGGCGTTCAACCGCAGCCGCACGGTCGCGGACGGCCGCGTCAAGGGCGTCCACTTCCTGATGAAGAAGAACGGCATCACCGAGTTCGACGGCCGGGGCACCTTCCTCGACGCGAACACGCTGCAGGTCGCGAAGTCCGACGGCACGACCGCCACCATCGGCTTCGACAACTGCATCATCGCCACCGGCGCCACGCCCCGCCTCCTTCCCGGCACGAGCCGCAGCGAGCGCGTGGTGACGTACGAGGAGCAGATCCTCGCCGACTCGCTGCCGCGGTCCATCGTGATCGCGGGCGCGGGCGCCATCGGCATCGAGTTCGCGTACGTCCTGCACAACTACGGCGTGAAGGTCACGATCGTCGAGTTCCTGGACCGCGTGGCGCCGCTGGAGGACGCGGACGTCTCGAAGGAGCTGGCGAAGCAGTACCGCAAGCTCGGGATCGACGTCATGACCTCGACGCGCGTCGAGTCGATCGACGAGTCCGGCGAGCAGGTCCGGGTGACCGTCACGGGCAAGGACGGCAAGGAGCAGGTCCTGGAGGCCGACAAGGTCCTGCAGGCCATCGGTTTCGCGCCGAACGTCTCCGGTTTCGGCCTGGAGGCGACGGGCGTGGCGCTCACCGAGCGCGGCGCGATCGACGTCGACGGCCGCTGCCGCACGAACGTCCCGCACATCTACGCCATCGGTGACGTCACCGCGAAGCTGATGCTGGCGCACACCGCCGAGGCCATGGGCGTCGTGGCGGCGGAGACCCTCGCGGACGCCGAGACGATGGAACTCGACTACCCGATGATCCCGCGTGCCACGTACTCGCAGCCGCAGATCGCGAGCTTCGGCTGGACGGAGGCGCAGGCCAAGGAGAAGGGCTTCGACGTCAAGGTCGCGAAGTTCCCGTTCCAGGCCAACGGCAAGGCGCACGGTCTCGGCGACACCGTCGGCTTCGTGAAGATCATCAGCGACGCGAAGTACGGCGAG
The DNA here is from genome assembly GCF_044903205.1 of Streptomyces sp. NPDC029674. Taxonomy (NCBI): domain Bacteria; kingdom Bacillati; phylum Actinomycetota; class Actinomycetes; order Kitasatosporales; family Streptomycetaceae; genus Streptomyces; species Streptomyces sp. NPDC029674. The sequence continues at coordinate 86,295 of NZ_JBJDPY010000013.1, read as the reverse complement.
ATCATCGGTGCCCACCTGATCGGCCCGGACGTCACCGAGCTGCTGCCCGAGCTCACCCTGGCCCAGCAGTGGGATCTCACCGTCCACGAGGTGGCGCGCAACGTCCACGCGCACCCGACCCTGGGTGAGGCCGTCAAGGAAGCGGTGCACGGCCTGGCCGGGCACATGATCAACTTCTGACGGGCCCGCCGGAGCCCACGGGCGCCCCGCCGCGACGCGAGTGACCGAAAGTGGTTCGTTCGAGTGGCGGGGCCGCCCGGTACGGCCGATCCTGGGCGGAACACGACTGTTATGCCTCGGGGGCGAGGAGAGGCAGTAGCCGATGTTCTCTGGCCTGGGCCGATTCGTGGTGCGCCGTCCCTGGTGGATCATTCTGGCGTGGGTGGTCGCGGCCGGCGCGGTGATCTCGCTGGCGCCGAAGCTCACCTCCAGCAGCGACGAGGCGAGTTTCCTTCCCGATCACTACGAGTCCATTCGCGCCTCCGACGTGCAGGAAAAGGAATTCCCCAAGCAGCAGAACATCGGTGCGATCATCGTCTTCCAGCGCTCCGACGGCGAGAAGCTGACGGCAGCCGACTCCGCCGATGTGAAGCGCATATCCGAGGACCTGCGGAGCCGGAAGATCCCCGAGGTGCAGGCCGTCGTGCCCGGCGAGGTCTCGCCCAACAAAAAGGTGCAGACGTCCGTCGTCGCGATGCCGAAGATCACCGACCCCGAGGACACCTCGCAGCAGGACGCCGTGAAGGAGCTCCGGGACGGTCTCAAGCCGGAGTTGAAGGGCACGGACCTGTCGGCCGGGATCACCGGCTCGGCGGCGCAGGCGCTCGACGAGAGCGACGCGTCCGAGCGGGCGGGCCTGCTCGTCGGCGTCGGCACCATCGTGATCATCATCGTGCTGCTCCTCGTGATCTTCCGCAGCCCGATCATCGCGCTGCTGCCCGTCGTCCTCATCGGCCTGATCTCACCGATGGCCACGGGCCTGATCGCCTCCGCGAACAAGGCCTTCGACATGAAGGCGGACTCCTCCATCCAGGAGCTCCTGACCGTCGTCCTGTTCGGCGTGGGCACGGACTACATCCTGTTCCTGCTCTTCCGCTACCGGGAGGCCCTGCGCGCGGGTGAGGATCCCAAGAGCGGCATGGTGCACGCCGTCGAGCGGGTCGGTGAGGCCATCACGTCGGCGGCGGGCGCCGTCATCGTCGCCTTCGCCGCGCTGACGCTGTCCTCGCTCGGCATGCTGCAGTCCATGGGCCCGGCCCTCGCCATCGCGGTGTTCGTGACGCTGCTCGCCGGACTCACGCTCGTCCCCGCGGTGGTGTCGCTCCTCGGCACGAAGGTGTTCTGGCCGTCGAAGTCGTGGCAACAGGAGCCGCACGGGACGGGGTTCGCCAGGCTCGGCGCGTCCATCGCCCGCAAGCCGGCCGTGTGGGCGCTGGTCTCCGCGGTGTTCATGGGGGCGCTCACGCTCGGCGCGCTCGGCTACAAGGCCAACTTCGACCTGGCCGGCTCCTCGCTGCCCAAGGACAAGGAGTCGATGGTCGCCCTGGACAACCTCGAGAAGGGTTTCCCCGCGGGCAGCACCGACCCGACCTCCGTGTACCTCACGGCCGACAGGGCCGTGCCGAAGCCGCAGGCCGACGCCTTCCGCGAGCGGCTCTCCGACATCGAGGGCGTGGGCGAGGTCGCCGCGCCGCGGCTGAGTCCGGACCGTACGACGGCCTCGTACTCCGTGATCCTCTCGGACCCGCCGGCCTCCGACAAGGCCCTCGCCACCGTCAAGGACCGGCTGCGGCCTGCCGCCCACGAGTCCGCGCCGGCCGGCACGCAGGCGCTCGTCGGCGGCACCACGGCGGTGTACGTCGACATCAACAGGGCGGTGGACCGCGACTACTCGGTGGTGTTCCCCGTGGCGGCGCTCGCCATCATGGTGATCCTCGGCCTGCTGCTGCGCAGCCTGGTGGCGCCCTGGTACCTGATGCTGTCCGTCGCCCTCGGCTTCGGCGCGACGCTCGGCGCGACCTCCCTGCTCTTCCAGCAGCTCGGCAGCCAGCCCGGGTTGATGTTCATGCTGCCTGTGATCATGTACTTGTTCGTGGTGGCGCTCGGCACGGACTACAACATCCTCATGGTGTCGCGGCTGCGCGAGGAGGCCCGCGAGGGCCGCGGCCCGCACGACGCCGCGGGGACTGCGGTGCGCCACTCGGGCCCGACGATCGGCTCGGCGGGCGTGATCCTCGCGGGTACGTTCGCGACGCTGATGCTCGCGGGCAACTCGACGCTCTCCCAGATGGGCTTCTCGCTCTCCTTCGGCATCCTCATCGCCGCGTTCGTCATGGCGCTGATCTTCACCCCGGCGCTCACCGCGCTGATCGGGCACGCGGCCTGGTGGCCCGGCCACGGCGACGAGAAGCGGAACGGGCGCGGTGGGTCCGCGCCACCGCCGGACCCGGACGCGAAACACGTGGGAGGCGCGACGCGCAGCCGCTAGGGAGGCACACCTGGTCGGGTGTCAGGCGGACGCTTCCGCACGCACGATCCCCGTCAGCGTCCCGCTCAGCGCCACGCACACCACGCCCGCCCCCACGGCCAGGCACACCCGGGCGACCCCGAAGCCGGCCGCCGCCGCGGTGACGGCGGCGGCCCCCAGCGGGCCGAGCGAGTAGTGCGTGGTCCAGAACGCCGCCGTGACCCGCCCCAGCAGGTGACTCGGTGTCACTTCCTGGCGCAGGGACATGGAGCAGATGCCGGCGACGCCGGTGGCGAGCAGCATGCCCGCCGAGAGCGCGCCGATCGTCGGCACGCTGTCGGTGAGGCCGAGACAGGCGACGGCGACGCCGCCGAGCGCGGTGGCACCGACCCAACTCCGCCCGAAACCGAGCCCCTTGCGCACCCGGGTGACCACGAACGAGGCGAGGAGCGTGCCGACGGTGCCCGCGCTCAGCACGTAGCCCACCGTGTCGTCCCCGTGCCCGAGGTCCTTCTTGACGCGGAAGATGATGACGTCGGTCATGCCGTGCGTGAGGAAGACGAACAGGGACAGCAGCACGGTCAGCGGCCGCAGGACGGGGTGCGCCCACAGAAAACGGACTCCGGCGAGGAACTCGCCGCGCACGCCCGCCCGTTCGGCGCCGTCGGGCGGCGGTGCCGGCCGCAGCTTGACGAAGAGGAGTCCGGCGGCGGACACGGCGAAGGTGACGGCGTCGATCCCGATGGCGGCCACGGGCCCGGACGCCGCCGCGACGAAGCCCGCGAGGGTGGGCCCGCCGACCGTCGCCACGGCGTAGGAGCCGAAGAGGTGGGCGTTGGCCCTGGTGATCTGGTCGGGTTCGACGATGGCGGGCACCACGGTCACGTACGTCACCTGGAAGAGCATCGCGAAGCCGCCGGTGAGCGGAACCACCGTGTAGATCAGCCACATCGGCGTCGTGAAGAGCCAGACCAGCGGGATCAGCGCGTACAGCAGACAGCGCGCCACGTCGGCGAGCATCAGGAGGCGGCGCCGGTCGAACCGGTCGGCGATCACACCGGCGAAGAGCCCCGTGACGATGGACGCGACGCCTGTCATCCCCGTGACCAGGCCCATCTGGACGACCGAGCCGGTGCTGTGCAGTACGAGCAGCGGTATCGCCACGAACGAGAACGAGTCGCCGAGGGCGGAGAGGGTCTGGATGAGGAGGAAGACGCGGTAGTTCCGATTCCTCCACAGGGAGACCGCCGGAGAGCGGTCGGTCACCGGCGCGCACCGGCGCGTTCCGCGGCCAGCGCCGCGGCGACCGCCTCGCGTCCCGCCCGATGGAAGACCCGCTCGTTCGCGTCGACCTCGTGCACCCAGGCGCGGTGCACCCGCACGGTCCTGGCCTCCCCCGCGAGCCCTTCGCGCACGCCCTCCTCCAGGGCTTCGGCGAGCCCGGCGTCGAGGATCTCGGTGCCGATCGGGTTGACGAAGGCGTACGTTCCCGGCTCGCGCTCCACGTCGAGGGTGACCCGCGCCCAGCCGGCGCAGTTGGTCTGGTTCCCGGCGGTGGCGGTCCGCCGGAAGGGCAGGACGCGCCAGGCCAGCTCGGCTGCCCGCGCGGCCCGTTCGTACTGCGTACGCCAGTCGGCGCCGGGGAAGCTCAGGACGATCCTGTCGGCCCCGGACCGCGCGAACTCGACGATCTTCTCGGCGGCCCGCTCCGGTGTCCCGTCGACCGCCATGGCGCTCGCGCGCTCGGCGTCGATGCCGTAGCGGCGCAGCACGTTCCCGGCCGGCGGGTCGCGCCGCTCGCGCGCGCCGTCGGCGTCGAGCGCGGCCGGGACGGCGACGCTCACCACGGGCCGGACGCCGCGGCCCGTCTCGGCGCCCAGTGCGGCCAGGCGGGGCAGCGTCCGGGCGAGATACGCGGGAGAGGCGAGGTTCGGGAACCAGTTGCCGTACCGGACCGCGCGCCGCAGGTCGGCGTCCGATTCACCGCCGATGAGGAAGGGCGGCCGGTTCACGCGGGGCTTCAGGGTCAGTTCGGCGCCGCCGACCTCCGTCGGGTGCGCCACGAGCAGGCTCCCCAGCTGCTCCAGCGCGCGGTCGGTCCGCTCGTCACGCTCCTCGTACGGCACGCCGGCCGCCGCCCAGACGGGCGAGTCGGCAAGGCCGCCACGCCACTGCGCCCAAGCGCCTCCCCCGGCGTCCGCGCCCACCAACAGGCGTCCCTCGGAGAGGAATTGGAGGCTCGCGAGCTGCTGGGCGAGGTGGGCGACCGGATGGACGGGGACCGTCAGGACTCCGTAGCCGACCTTGACGCGGGTGGTGACCGCGGCGGCCGTGGCGAGCGTGACCGTCGCGTCCAGCATCGGGACGCGTCCCGTCAGATGGCCGCTCGCCCACACCGACTCGAAGCCGAGCTCCTCCGCCCGCCGCGCGGCCGCGGCGAACTCCCCGGCCTGCCCCCGGCCTTCCGCTTCGAGCACCGGCAGAAACACCCCGATGTCAATGGCCACTACCCCTCCCCTCCGTCGACCCGGCCACGAACGTTAGTACAAGTTGCCATTTCACGGAAAGTGTGAGCACAGCCGTAGACGCCCCCACGGACTCATTGCTCACAGCTCCAGCGAAAATGCAAGTGAAATCAATAAAGCCCGCAAAAGTCGGTAGCCTAGGAAAGGAAGAGAAAAGTCAAGTCCGCCGTCGAGCGCCCTCGCATTTCTCACACACGGGCTCTACCAGCGGCTTTGGGGTGTTAGGGTTTTCACTTGTCCCGAGCCGAGCCGCATTATCACCGGCGCACCGCTCGGCTTGCGCAGCGGTGTTCCGCCCCTTTGCAAGGGGGTCACCGCCGCCCCTCACACCGGAATGGAAGAAGGCCTTCCACGCCTGATTCCCGTTCCGGCGGAATGTGTCCACGCCTCGTTCTGGAGCTCTTTCATGTCTGCTGACAGCACGGCTGTCACCACTCCCTCACCGGCGGGCACGGCCGGTGCCCCGCCCGGCGCGGGCCGGCACCTCGGCCTGGCCCTGTTCGTGATCGCCGCGGCCCAGCTGATGGTGGTGCTCGACGGCACCATCACCAATATCGCGCTGCCCAGCATCCAGACGGCGCTGGAGGTGTCCGACGCGAACCTCGCCTGGATCGTCAACTCCTACGCGCTGGCCTTCGGCGGGCTGCTGCTGCTCGGCGGCCGCGCGGGCGACCTGTTCGGCCGGCGGCGGATGTTCCAGCTGGGCATCGCCGTGTTCACCCTGGCGTCACTGCTCGGCGGGCTCGCCCCGAACGAGGGCCTGCTCATCGGTGCGCGCATACTCCAGGGCGTCGGCGCGGCGGTCGCGGCGCCCAGCGCCCTCTCGCTGATCGCCACGACGTTCCCCGAGGGCAAGCCCCGTAACAAGGCGATGGGGGTCTACGCCGCGATGGCCGGCATCGGCGCCACCGTCGGCCTGCTGCTCGGCGGCGTCCTCACCGACGTCCTGGACTGGCGGTGGGTGTTCTTCGTGAACATCCCCATCGGCCTGGCCGTGCTCGCCGGAACCCGCACCCTCGTCGAGGCAGAACGCCACCCGGGCCGCCTCGACCTGCCGGGCACCGTCACCGGCACGGGCGGCCTGATCGCCCTGGTCTACGGCATCACCCGCGGCGGTGAGCACGGCTGGACCGACAGCCTGACGCTGTCCTGCTTCGCCGTCGCCGCCGTCCTGCTCAGCGCCTTCCTTCTCATCCAGAGCCGGACTGCGCACCCGATGATGCCGCTGCGGCTCTTCAGGGACCGCAACCGCTCCGGTTCCTTCGCCACCATGCTGTTCATCGGCGCCGGCATGATGGCCACCTTCTACTTCCTCACCCTCTACATGCAGCTGATCCTCGGCTACAGCGCGGTCAAGACCGGCTTCGCCAACCTGCCGTTCAGCCTCGGCATGGGCGTCGCGGCGGCCCTCAGCGCCAAGCTGGTCACCCGTCTCGCTCCCCGGCTGATCGCCGGGCCCGGTCTGCTGGTGGCGGCCGGCGGCATGTTCTGGTTCGCGACGCTCACCCCCGACTCGTCGTACACCGGGCATCTGATGCCGGCGATGTTCGTGACCGCGCTGGGCCTCGGCATGGGCTTCGTCCCGATGACGCTGGGCGCGGTCAGCGGCGTCGACCACCAGGAGACGGGCATCGCCTCCGCGCTCCTGAACACGGCGCAGCAGATCGGCGGCGCCCTGGGCCTCGCCGTCCTCGCGACCATCTCCACCTCGGCGGCCAACGACCGGCTGCCCGACGCGGCCGCCTCGTTCTACCGGGGCGTGGCCACGAAGGACCACGGCCTGGTCGCCGAGGCGGCCGACGCGCTGACGCACGGCTACACGCTTGCCTTCGTCGGCGCGGGCGTGATGTTCCTGGCGGGCCTCGCCGTCACGGCCCTCGCCATCAACGCCCGGAAGCAGGAGACGGCCGAGGGCGCGGCACCCATACACATGGGCTGAATCCGCGCCCGTAGGTGCTCAGTTGGCGGCTAGGGCTTCCAGTCGCCGAGCCAGTCGGCGGTCTCCTGGTCCGCGGCCTGGGCGTCGGTCAGGTGCGGGCGGTCTCCGCTGGGGCCGCCCGCGCCGGGGCCGGTGTTCCTGTACTCGGCGAAGCGGTCGTCCTTCCAGGAGAAGCCGCCCATGTCGGTCCAGGGCGCCGGCTTCACGGCGGCGCTCAGGCTGCTGTCGCGGATGGTGGTCTGCGGGTCGAGGCTCGCGTCACCGCCCGCGTGCCAGGGACGGCCGAGGTAGAAGCTGCCGGCGGAGACGTCTCCGTTCACCGTCGAGCGGGTGATGAGGAAGCCCTTGCGCCCGGCGGTGGTGCTGGGCGCGGTGACGTATCCGGCCGAGGTGCCGTTCCAGCGCTTCTTCAGGGTGAGAACGGACTTGTCGATCACCGCGGTGGCGCGGCCGAAGACGAAGTCGGTGTTGCCGACGACGTAGGAATTGGTCATGTAGACCCGGCCGGTCCTGTCCTTGGCGGCCGTGTCGAGGAGCAGGGTGTCCTGGTCGCCGCTGACGATGAGCGAGTCGAGGCGGACCCGGTCGGCCGCGGTGCGCAGCGCCACCGCCTGGTGCCCGTCCAGGTTCTGGTTCCGCGCCTCGTCGAAGTCGTTGGAGATGGTGAGGTTGCGGGCCCGGAAGTCGTCGGCCTCGGCGGCGAAGGTCGCGCTGCCGCTGGTGCCGTACTTACCGGAGCCGTCCGGCTTCGGCGTCCCTGACGCGTTGTTGAAGACGATGACGGTGTCCTTGCGGCTGGTGCCAGTGCCCTCGACCGTGACGTGCGGCTTGTTCGCCGGGATCTTCACCGTCTCGCGGTAGGTGCCGGGGGCGATCCGGATCACGACGCGCGAGGTGTTGCCCGCGGGGACGGCGTCGACGGCCTTCTGCACGCTCGTGTACTGGCCGCTGCCGTCCTTGGCGACGGTGAGGGTGCGGTCGGCGCGGGCGCCGGCTCCGGCGTCGGCCGTCGTGCCGATGGAACCGCGCGGGCCCGTACCGGACTTGAGGAGCCGGGGCACGTCGGCCGCCTTGTCGAGGGTGTACTTGTAGTACGCCTTCGGGTCGAACGCCGTGCCGCCGCTCTCGTTGCGTCCTGCGGTCTTCGAGAAGACGTTGCCGCGCTGCACGAGGGTGGCGGTGGCGTCCTTGATGACCGGGTTGTTGATTCCCTGGAAGTAGCTGTTCTCCAGAACCATCTTCGTCCTGCCGCGCGAGTAGTTGCCGTACGACGAGGTGATGTCGGTGCCCGGGTCGTCCTGGAGGTAGTTGTTGTAGAGGTGGGCGTGGGCGACGTTGTCGGTCGAGGGGTTGCGCTGTTCGGTCTCGCGGAACCAGTTGTGGTGAATCGTGAGGTCCGCGGTGGCGTTCTCGGTCCAGCCGATGCCGAACGTCTTGTTGTTGTCGCTCAGCCTGTTCCAGGACACCGTCACGTTGGTGGTGTCCTTGCGGCTGTCGATCAGGCCGTCGGCCATGTGCCGCAGATCGTTGTGGTCGATCCACACGTGGTGCGCGCCGTCCATCTGGATGGCGTCCCAGTCGTGCTCCTTGTCGTTCCAGGTCCCTTCGTAGGAATCCCGGATCGTGAGGTTCCGGATGATGACGTTGTGCACGCCCTGGCCGAGGAAGAAGCCGCCGCCGACGATCTGCCCCGAGGTGCCCGCGCCCACGATCGTCTTGTCCGAGGCGACCTTGATCTCCTTGCCCTTCGGGTCCATGGGGATCGTGGCGGCCACCACGATGACGTAGGGCTCCTTCGCGGTCGCGTACTTCTCCAGGTCGGCGAGAGTCCGCACGGTGACGGTCTTCCCGTCCCGGCCGCCGTACGTCCCCTTCTGCCCCAGCGCGTGGACCGACGCGAAGCCGTCGGCGGTGTCATCGGCCCAGTCCTGCACGGCGGTCGCGGCCGCCGCGCGGGGCTGCGCCTCCTCGCCGAACACGCCGAAAGCCGTGCCGTACGCCATCGCGCCGGCGGCGGCGACCGCCAGCGGGGCGCCCACCAGGAGGGACGTCCTCTTTCTGCGGTGCCGCGCCTTGCCGTGGAGCTCAGTCATGCGTCGCTTCCCATCTGTACGTACGTGGGGGGACGCCCGTGTCCGGTGGAACGGGCCGCTGAGCAGTCGCCGCCGGGGGCACGGAAGGTTGCCCGCCGATAAAGTTTCTCCGAGGCCCACTACCTTCAGACGCGCGCCGCCGGACTGGCGCCCTGAGCGGGAAGGGGGCCGAGCGGCGCGCAGTGCTCGGCGACGGTGTCGGCGAAGGCGCGGGCCAGCGGGCTCAGCGCGTCCCAGCGGCGCACGGCCCAGCCCACCGAGAGCGGCGGCAGCTCCGGGACCGGGACGAGGCAGAGCCCGGCAGGGCCGCTCTCGCTCCGGCCGGGCAGCGCGGGCACGACGGCCTGCCCGAGCCCGAGTTCGGCGAGGAGGACGGCGGTGTCCCAGTCGGCGACGCTGGTGCCGGTCGGCAGCGCCACGCCCAATTCCCCCAGGTGCGCGTCGAGCCGGCCGCGCGACGTCGAGCCCTCCGGGGGCGTGATGAGCTGTCCCGAGGCCAGCTCGGCGGGCTCGACGTGCGACCGGCCGGCCAGCGGGTCGTCGGCGCGGACGGCGAGGACCCAGGGCAGTTCGACGACGGGCCGCTGCTCGATGCCGCGCACGGGCTCCCCGAGGGTGATCCAGGCGAGGTCCAGATCGTCGGCGGCGAGCGCGTCGAAGCAGCCGCGGCTGGAGCTCACGGTCTGAAACTCCAGGCTGACGCGCGGGTAGCGGTCCCGGAAGCCGACGACGGCCTCGGCCATGAAGTGCCGTACGGAGGTGGCCCCGGTGGTGATCCGCACCGCCCCGCCCTCGCCCCGCGCCTGCTCCCGCAGCCGGCGCACGGCGAGGTCGATGCCGCCGATACCGTCGGAGGCCGCGGCCCGCAGGATCCGCCCGGCCGAGGTGGGCACGACACCCCGCGCGTGCCGCTCCAGAAGACTCACACCGAGCTCCCGCTCCAGGCGTTTGACGTGCTGGCTCACTGCCGACTGCGTACAGGAGAGGTCGCGGGAGACTGCGCTGAGACTGCCGGCACGGCATACGGCGATGAAGATGCGAAGGTCGTCGAGGGTCACGGGGGTGAAGCTATCCCTTAGGGAGATACAAGGAAACCCGAGGATTGACTTGGGTTTTCACCGTGCACCAAGATCGTTGATGGCCCGGGCGGCGACCCGGCGACGGGCGTCGACCCGGGGTTCAGGGAACGCGCCCCGGGGCGCGGGCCTCCGATTCGGGAAAGGTGACGTGTGGAAGCGCTCGAAATGGTGGCCGTCGGGGCGGCCGGTGTCGCGGCCGGCGGGCTCAACGCGGTGGTCGGGTCCGGCACCCTCATCACCTTCCCCACCCTGCTGGCGTTCGGCCTCCCGCCGGTGCTCGCCAACGTGTCCAACAACCTCGGCCTGGTGCCCGGCACGCTGAGCGCAGCCTACGGCTACCGCCGGGAAATGAAGGGGCAGTTCAGACGTCTGGTGCGGTTCGGCACGGCCTCGCTCATCGGCGGCCTGATCGGCGCACTGCTCCTCCTGCGCCTCCCCGCGGACGCCTTCCAGGCGGTGGTCCCGGCCCTCATCCTGACCGCGTGCCTCCTGGTCCTCCTGCAACCCTGGCTGAACCGCAGGCTCAAGGACCGCCGGGGCGCCGGAAACAGCGACGGCGGCACCCCCATGTGGTGCGGCGTCCTCGTCACAGGCGTCTACGGCGGCTACTTCGGCGCGGCCCAAGGCGTGCTGCTCATGGCCCTGTTCGGCACCTTCCTCCCGGACGACCTGCAACGCCTGAACGCCGCGAAGAACGTCCTCGCCTCCCTCGTCAACGGCATCGCGGCCGTCGTCTTCATCGCGGTCGCGGACATCGACTGGGCGGCAGCCGGCCTGATCGCCGTCGGCTCCACGGTGGGCGGCCTGATCGGCGCCCGCTTCGGCCGGAAGCTTCCGCCACTGGCGATGCGCACGTTCATCGTGGTCGTGGGGACGACGGCCTCGGTGATCATGATCATCCAGTAGCGGCGCCGTAACGCGGATCACAGCCGCGCGCCCCTGGCCTGGGAACCACGATCTATGGTTTACCATTGAACATAGTGTGGCCCCGACCGAGATTCCCCCGTCCGGTCGGGGCCACACCCCATTCATGCCGATGCCCTGTCGGTGCCTTGCCGGTGTCCTGTCGGTGTCTTCCCCTGTTTTCACGCCTTCGAGGGCGAATATGCCAACCGCACCGCGTCACACCCGCCCGGGCGGCATCATGCGTCCATGGACGGTGCCAAGCCTGTGCAGGTCTTGTTCACGCCCGACGAGTACGCCGCGATCCTGCGTCACGCGGATCGCCTCGGGATGCCGGTGGCCGAGTTCATCCGGCGCGCCGTGACCGTCCGGACCGAGGAGCGGGCCGGTCCGTGCCAGGCGTCCGACATCCGGCGCGGAGCGACCGTCCCGCCGGTCCAGCGGGGGCTCGGCAGAGACGGGACGCCCGCGCTCAAGCGGTTCCTCGACACGCTCGCCGCCTCGGCGGAGCCGAAGGCCAGGGGAGGCGAGCGGGACCGGTGAAGGGCAGGGGTGTGGGGGTCAGGTGAGGGTGATCTCCGGCTTGTAGAGGTCCAGCCAGAGCGCCAGGTCGAGCGTCCGCTCCAGGTCGCGCCGCGAGGCCTGCGTGATCTGCGGCGCCTCCCGCTCGGCGGCCCGCTTCGCGCGGGCCCGGTCCACCAGCTCGAAGACCGGGTGTCCCGGCCGGGCGAGCAGGTCCTTGACGTGTCCCTGGAGTGCGACCGCGTACTTGGGGTCCTGCGTGGAGGGGTACGGGCTCTTCACCCGGTCGTAGACCGACCGCGGCAGCACATCGGCCGTCGCCTCGCGCAGCAGGCTCTTCTCCCTGCCGTCGAAGGATTTCAGCGCCCACGGGGTGTTGTACACGTACTCGACCAGCCGGTGGTCGCAGAACGGGACGCGCACCTCCAGGCCGACGGCCATGCTCGCCCGGTCCTTGCGGTCCAGCAGGACGCGGACGAACCGCGTCAGGTGCAGATGGCAGATCTTCCGCATCCGGTACTCGAAGTCGCTCTCGCCGTCCAGGCGCCGGATGCCCGAGACGGCCGTCGCGTAGCTCTCCTTGATGTAGCCGGGAAGGTCGAGCGCGGCGGTCAGGTCGGGGCGCAGGACACCGGCGTCGTCCCCGAAGTGGTCGGCGAACCGCACCAGCCACGGGAAGGTGTCGGCCGTCCGCGCCGTCTCGTCGAAGAACTGCAGATAGCCCCCGAAGACCTCGTCCGCGGACTCCCCCGACAGCGCCACCGTGGAGTGCTCGCGGATCGCGCGGAAGAGGAGGTAGAGGGAGGCGTCCATGTCGCCGAAGCCCATGGGAATGTCCCGCGCGCGGATCATCTTGGCGCGCACCTCCGGGTCGGCGAGCGCGTGCGAGTCCAGGACGATGTCGCGGTGCTCGGTGCCCGCCGACTCCGCCACGTCGTGCACGAAGGGCATGTCGGGCGTGCCACGCAGCTCGTCGGCTACGAAGTTGTCGGCCTGGCCGACGAAGTCGACGGCGAAACTGCGGACCGTCTCGCCCGCCTCGGCCAGCTGACGCGCCGCGAGCGCCGTCATCGCCGACGAGTCGAGGCCGCCGGAGAGCAGCGTGCAGCGCGGCACGTCGGAGACGAGCTGGCGGCGCACGATGTCGTCGAGGAGCTCCCGGACCTTCGCGACGGAGGCGTCGCGGTCGTCGGTGTGCGGGCGCGTCTCCAGCGACCAGTAGACGTGCCGGCGCAGCCCCGAGCGGCCGACCGTCACGACGGTGCCGGGTTCGACCTCGCGCATGCCGTCCCACACGGCGTGACCGGGCGTCTTGACGAGGGCGAAGACCTCGCGCAGGCCGTCCACGGTGACGCGTCGGCGGGCCAGCGGGTTGGCGAGGATCGCCTTGGGCTCGGAGCCGAACAGGACGCCGTCGGGCGTCTCGTAGTAGTAGAAGGGCTTGATGCCCATGCGGTCCCGGATCATGACGAGCTTGTCGTGGCGCGCGTCCCAGATCGCGAAGGCGTACATGCCGTTCAGGCGCTCGGCGAGGGCCTCGCCCCATTCGAGATAGCCGCGCAGCACGACCTCGGTGTCGGACTCGGTGGTGAACCGGTGGCCGCGGCCGGTCAGTTCACGGCGGAGCTCGGTGAAGTTGTAGGTCTCGCCGGAGTAGACCAGGGCGACGGTGCCCGTCGGCGTCTCGACCGTCATGGGCTGGCGGCCACCGGGCAGGTCGATGATCGCGAGCCGGCGGTGTCCGAGCCCGGCGGGCCCGCCGGTCCACGTGCCGCGGTCGTCGGGACCACGGCAGGACATCGTCTCCGTCATGGCGTCCAGGGTGGTGGACTCGGCCGTCAGATCACGGTCGAAGGAGACCCAGCCGGTGATGCCGCACATGCGCTTTCCTTCCGCTCGGCTAACTAGGTGTAGTTAGCACCTATGTGTGCAGCGTGCGCCTCCGATTGCGTACGGTCAACGCACCCCGGAGCGCGACCGGCCCACCGACCCCGACGGTTCCGGCCGCTCTTTACCAAGGCCAGAGCCGCGGCGGGCGATGGCTCTACCCGATCGGCCCGTTCCCACGGGAGCGGCCCGTACGACGGAACGAAACATTCCGGCCACGGGCAAAGACTTGTCAACGATCCCGAACCTTTACCGTCACGCCGTCGCCGTCACGCCGTGCCGTTACGCCGTGCCGCTCAACAACCCGGCCGCGTCCTCGCGCGCCTGGTCGATCGCGGCAGGGAACACCTGCAGCCCGTGCGCCACGAGCGCGCCCTCGTGCAAGAGCATCAGCGTCCGCCCCAGGCGCACCGCACCGCGCGGCGCGACCTCCTCGGCGAAACCGGTGAAGAGTGCGAGCATCCAGGCCTTCTGCCCGATGATGATCGGGTACGCGGGATGGGCGGGGTCACTGATCTCCGCGTGCGCGTTGACCATGCTGCAACCCTTGCCCGAGTACTCGTCGGCCCAGTCGCGCGAGGCCTCGAAGACGGCGAGGATCCGGGCGCGCGGCGCGGGCGCGGCCTCCAGATACGGGGCGAGGAACGCCCGCCACCGCTCGTCCCGGTCGGCGAGGTACTCCACGACGATCTGCTCCTTGGAGCCGAACCGGTCGTAGAGGGTCTTCTTCGTCACCCCGGCCTCGGCGGCGATCAGGTCCACGCCGACGGCATGGATGCCGCGCTCGTAGAAGAGCCGCCCCGCGGCGTCGAGGGCGCGGCGCGCGCCCGGCGTCATGACGATGCGCCGCGGGGCCGCCGGCCCGCCTTCCGTTCCGTGCTGGTCGTCGCTCATGAACCCATAGTAGACCGATCTGTATACTCGATCTCAGGTATACAGGTCGGTCTACCAGGCCGTACATCGCACGTCGGGGAGGAATCCATGAACGTCCTGCTGTCGACCGCTTTCGTCCTGACCTGGAGCTCCGGGTTCATCGGCGCCAAGCTGGGCGCGGGCAGCGCGTCCGCGGTGACGGTCCTGATGTGGCGCTTCCTGCCGCTGGCCGTGGTGCTCGGGCTCGTCACCCTCGTCGTGGCGCGGGCCTCCTGGCGGGGTCTGACGGCGCGTGACCTGGGGCGGCAGGCGGCTGTCGGAGCCCTGTCGCAGAGCGGCTACCTGCTCACCGTGTACTACGCCATCCAGCTCGGCGTCTCCAGCGGGACGACCGCGCTGATCGACGGCACCCAGCCACTGGTCGCGGGCGCCCTCGCCGGGCCGCTGCTCGGCCAGTACGTCTCCCGCACCCAGTGGATCGGGCTCGGGCTCGGCGTGACCGGAGTCGTCATCGTCACCGCGGCCGACTTCGCCGGCGGCGGGGACGCCCCGTGGTGGGCCTACCTCGTCCCGTTTCTCGGCATGTTCTCGCTGGTGGCGGCGACGTTCCTGGACCGGCGCGCGTCCCGCACGGTCGGCCCCGCGGTGTCGCTGACCGTCCACTGCGTCACCAGTGCCGTGATCTTCACGGGGCTCGCGCTGGCGGCGGGAGCCGCGACGCCGCCGGCCGAAGCGTCCTTCTGGGCGGCCATCGGATGGCTGGTGGCGCTCTCCACGTTCGGCGGGTACGGCCTGTACTGGCTGATCCTGCGGCGCTCCGGGGTCACCCAGGTCAACACGCTGATGTTCCTGATGGCGCCGGTGACCGCGCTCTGGGGCGCCCTCATGTTCGGCGAGCCCTTCGGCCCGCAGACGGCGTCGGGCCTGGCCGTGGGACTCGCGGCGGTGGTCGTCGTACGGCGGGGCGCGGGCCGGACCGGCACGGCGGAGCCGAAGGCGCGGGTCAGCGCGGGGTCAGGAAGGCCTGCACCGCGGGCGCGTACCGGTCGGTGATCTCGTCGATCTCCGCGGCGCGCAGGTGCGGGCCGCGGGCGATGCCGTACATCACGCCCAGGCCGAGCAGCATGCCCACGGCGAGTTCGGCGCGCAGCCCGGCGTCCGGGCCCGGCAGCCGCTCGCTCAGCCGATGCGCCACCTGCACACGGAAGTTGGCGCGCAGGATGTCGCCCTGTTCCCCGTGGAGCGGCGCGAAGACGATGCGCAGGATCGGGTCCGCGCCGCGCTCCGCCTGCCCGGTGAGCAGGTGGCGGACCATGTGCCGGCCGAGCTCTGCGACGGGTGCGTCGAGGAACCCCTCGGCGTCGGCATCGAAGGACATGACCTGGGAGAACAGCGCGTCCTTGTTGCCGAAGTACTTGAGGACCAACGGCGCGCTGACCCCAGCGCGTTCGGCCACGGCCTTGAGGGTGATGTCACCGTGCGCATGCCGGGCGAGGAGGTGCCGGGCGGCACGGATGATGGCCCCCTTGGTCGCTTCGGCGTCTCTGCGGCCGGTGGGGGCGGGGGCCGAGTGCTCCGCAGCCTCCGTACCCGCCCCGCGTGCCGTCGTCGCACTTGCCGCAGTGGCCGCCATCGTCACCTTCCGTCCAGGGCCGTCTCCTCGGCGGGCCCACCGTGCCGGGCGGTTGCCGGGTCCGCCTTCGGTGCCGGTTCCGAGGGTATGGCCAGGGCGGTCGCGCATGCGACGAGCGCGACCGTCCCCGCCAGGGTGAACGCGAGGTGGTAGCCGCCGAGCGTGGGGACCTGGACGCCGTCGACGGGTGACGCGTACCGGACGAGTACGGCGGCGACCGCCGCGCTGGAGACGCTCTGGCCGATCGTCCGCATCAGGACGTTCACCCCGTTCGCGGACGCGGTCTGCTCGACCGGCACCGCCCGCATGATCAGCGTGGGCAGCGCCGAATACGCGAAGGTCGTCCCGGTCGCCACGACCGCGGCGCCCGCCACGATCACCCACAACTCCCGGCTCTCCACGATCCGTACGAGATAGCCGAGCGCCATGATCGCGGCGCCGACGGCGAGGGTCACCCGAGGTCCGCGTGCCGTCGAGACACGGGCCGAGACCGGCGAGAGGACCAGCATGACGATGCCGTTGGGCAGCAGACACAGACCGGCCGCCACGATCGAGAGCTCCAGGCCGTAACCGCTCCCTGCGGGCGCCCGCACCAGTTGCGCGGTCAGCAACGAGTTGGCGTAGAAGGCGAATCCGGCCAGCAGCGCGGTCACGTGCGGCAGCGCCACACGGCGCCCGGACGCCAGACGCAGGTCCACGAGTGGCTGTTCCGTCCGCAGCTGTACGCGCCACCACAGAGGCAGGATGACGGCGGCGCCCGCGAACAGCCCGAGGACCGGACCGCTCCCCCACCCCCACTGGCCGCCCTGCGACACCGCGAGCAGCAGGCAGACAAGCCCTGCCGCCAGGCCCAGCGCGCCCCGGGTGTCGAAGCGCCCCGGGGACCGTACCGGCGACTCCCGCACGGCCCACCGGACGAGGACGAGGCCGAGGGTGCTCAGCGCCGCCGTGGCCCAGAACATGGCGTGCCAGTCCGCGTACTGCACGATGAGTGCGGCCAGCGGCAGACCGAGCGCGGCGCCGATCCCGACCGTCGAGCTCATCAGGGCGACCGCGGAAGCGGTACGGCGCGGCGGGAGTTCGTCGCGCAGGATGCTGATGGACAGCGGCACCACCGCGGCGGAGCCGCCTTGCAGGGCACGCGCCGCGATCAGCAGCCGGATGTCGGACGTGAGCGCGCAGAGCACCGAACCCGCGGCCATCAGACCGAGGGCGAAGAGCAGCACGCGGCGCTTGCCGTACATGTCACCCGCACGGCCGAGGACGGGCGTGAGGACCGCCCCGGACAGGAGTGTCGCCGTGACCAGCCAGGACACGGCCCCGGCGGAGCTGCCGGTCAGCCGGGGCAGATCGGGCAGCAGCGGCACGACCACCGTCTGCGTGACGGCCATGAGGATGCCGCCGAACGCCAGGACGGGAACGGCCGGCCGGGCCCGCGGGCCTCTCGCGTCACCCGGTCTCTCGACGGGCCCCACGGCGTCTCCCCCCGCCCGCTGAGGTGAATTCGAATTCACCATAGCGGGTGAATGGCCATTCACCGCCGGGGATTTCACCGGTGATCGGCGGAAGCGGAGAC
This sequence comes from Streptomyces sp. NPDC029674, assembly GCF_044903205.1. NCBI lineage: Bacteria > Bacillati > Actinomycetota > Actinomycetes > Kitasatosporales > Streptomycetaceae > Streptomyces > Streptomyces sp. NPDC029674. Next base: position 68,798 of record NZ_JBJDPY010000013.1, on the reverse strand, counting down.
TCCGCACTCGAGGCGCGAGCCGAAGCGCTCCCGAAGTACGGGTCGCAGTGGCTCGAAGCGGCTCGAATCGTGACTCGGGGCCCGGCTCGGGACACGTGGGGCCGTGGGGCACCCGCGTGGTGGCCGTGAACCGCCCCGACGGACGGGGCGGCGCCTCCGGGGCAGGTCGGCGCCGGGCGGCTTCGGTCATACTGCCGCCCATGAACCGACTCCGTATCGGCCTGGTGGGCACGGGCCCCTGGGCCTCCGCCACCCACGCCCCCGCACTGGCCCGCCACCCGGGCGTCGACCTCAGCGGTGTCTGGGGACGCCGCCCCGAGGCGGCGGCCACGCTCGCCGCCGCACACAAGACCACGGCGTACGCCGACGTGGACGAGCTGTTCGCCGCGAGCGACGCCGTGGCGTTCGCCGTACCGCCCGACGTACAGGCGCCGCTCGCCGCACGGGCCGCGGCCGCGGGCTGCCACCTGCTGCTGGACAAGCCGGTGGCCACGACGACGGACGGGGCACAGCACCTCGCCGCGGCGGTCGAGCGCGCCGGGGTGGCGTCCGTGGTCTTCTTCACGCTGCGCTTCGCCGCCGACACGTCGGCCTGGCTGTCCGAGCAGGTCACCACGGGTGGCTGGTTCACCGGCCGCGCCGACTGGTACGGCTCGTTCTACGCCCCGGACGGCACCGCGCCGTTCTCGTCACCGTGGCGTGCGAGCCGGGGCGGCCTGTGGGACGTGGGCCCGCACGCCCTGTCGATGCTGATACCCGTACTGGGCGACGTGAGCGCCGTGACGGCGGCGCCGGGCCCCGCGGACACCGCGCATCTCATCCTGCGGCACACCAGCGGCGCGTCCAGCACGGCGACGCTGAGCCTGACGGCGCCGGCGAAGTGCGCGGGGCTGACCGTGGAGCTGCGCGGCGAGAGCGGCACCGTCGTGCTGCCGCCGTGGGAGGAGCCGGGAGAGGCGCTGCGGACGGCGGTCGACGAGCTCATCGAGTCCGCGGGCAGCGGCACGGCGCATCCGTGCGATGTCCGGTTCGGGCTGCGGGTCACGGAGATCCTGGCGCAGGCGGAAGAGCGCATCGAGGCGGAGGAGCAGCACGCCGAGACCACGTGATCGAGAGTCACACCGGCCGTCCGGGGACAACCACGGGCGGCCGGTACCGTGGCCGCTACGTAATGGCGAGTGACGGCACCGACCGCAGCCGGGATCCTACGGAACCACCGCGGGAAGTAGGGCCGCGCGGTCCCGCGCTGCTCCGATTCCGAGACCGCCAACCGCTCGGGTCGAAATACGAACAGGCGTCCCACACGCTTCCCACATCGGCCCAGTAGGCCTAGGGGGTACCCAATGCCGGGGAATTTCAGCCATTCTCAAACTCCCCGGACAAGATGCCCCGCTGTTGCGCACGGGCGTCATCCGACGATCAAACCTGCAGGTCGGTGACCCCGCACGCTCCATGATGCCGCAGCGACTGATCGTTTTCTTCGGGCAATGTTTACTACCAAAGCCGATGTGAATATTTAGACTGATCACGCTCCAACTCGGCGTGCACCAAGAGGGATTACCCACCATGAACAAGACGGCGCTCCGCGCTCTGCTCCGCGAACGACGCGCCCTCATAGCTCCCGAATCGCACGGCTTCGCCCGCCCGACAGGCCAGGGCCGGCGCGCCCCCGGCCTGTCGCAGCACCAGGTCGACCAGTTGCTCCACCGTACGTTCGGGACGTATCACCGCCTCGAGTCCGGCAATTACCCCAATCCGCCGACCTCGCTGCTCCGGGACGTGGCCCGCCTCTTCGGGCTCAACGAACAGGAGTGGGTGTCCCTCTGTCGCTACGCGCTGCTCCAGGACCCACCGGGCCCGCTCCACCTCTCCTCCGGCAAGGAGGTGCCCGGCGTCTGGCAGGAGGCGGTCGACGGGATCGGGCACATGGCCTACGTGACGGACGCGTCGTGGGAGATGCTCGCCTACAACTCGGCCTTCGCGGGGATGTTCCCGAGCGGCAAGGTGCCGGGCAACACGCTCCGCTGGATGCTTCTCGACCCGCACGGCCGCGAGACGCTCATGAACTGGCACAGCGCCTGGGCCCCGATGGTGCTGCCGCAGCTGCGGGCGGCGCTCGCCACCAGGCCCGAGGACGACATACTGCGGCAGATCGAGAAGGAGATCCTCGCCGATCCCGAGATCGCCGATCTCTACACCGCGGGCAACTCGCACCCGCATCCCGACGGTGACGAGCGCCCTCTGCTGCACGCCCTGGAGGGCCCCGGCTGGGTCACCATGTGTGCGGCTCAGCCCCTGACGGCGCCCGGCTCACGGCTGATGATCCTGGTCTTCCACCGGGGCGCGCAGCGCACGCACTCGCGCGCGCCCATCCTCCGCTCGCAGTGACGCGCCGGGCCACGGACGGGCCACGGACGGACCACAGACGGACCACGGAGCAGTCGGCGCTCAACAGGGCACTCGGGCCACACTGCAGTACTTTGGCCACACCGCCACCCGCTCTGCCGATCCTCCGGGGAGCCGCCTTGTGACTGCTCACGTACTGCGACCTCATACCGTCGTCGGCGACCACAAGATCACTACGGCCGAGATAGCCGACGACGTGCGCGCGCACCACGCCGACCACCCGCGCCTGCGCGCGATACTCCGCGTCATCGGCAACAGCGGTGTCCACACCCGCTACTTCACGCGCCCGCTCGACTCCCCCACCGTCTCCGGCACCGCCGACGTCGGGGAGCGTGCCCGCGCCGCCTTCGACGACGCGCTCGTCATGGCGGAAAGGGCCGCGGTCACGGCTCTGGACAGCGCGGGGCTCGCCGCGCGGGACATCGACGCGATCGTCACCACACACACCACGAGCTGGGCCGTCCCCAACCTGGACATCAGCCTGGTCGCACGGCTCGGACTCCGCCCCGACCTGCGTCGCGTCGCGCTCACCACCGTGGCCTGCCCGGGCGGCACCCAGGCGCTCGCCCGCGCCGCCGACCTCGTCGCCGCGCGACCGGGCAGCAAGGTCCTCGTGGTCGCCGCCGAGGTGCTGTCCAGCATCTACCACCACAGCGACACCACCATCGAATCGATGATCTACAAGGCGCTGTTCGGTGACGCGGCCGCCGCGACGGTCGTCACCGACACCCCGCTGGGCCCCGGTGTCGCCATCGAGGACACCTTCGAGTACGTCCTGCCGGACAGTCTCGAACGGCAGCGCGGCCGGATCGGCACGGACGGCATCCACTTCGACTCCACGAAACAGGTGCTGGCCGCCGTCACCGACGTGATGCCCCGTCTCCTGGAGTGGCTCGGGCCGCGGCGGCCCGATTTCGCCGTCATCCATCCGGGCAGCCCCCGCATCATCGCCGACACCGTGGCGGCCCTGCGCCTGGACGAACACGCCGCACGGCACGCCACGGCCACGCTCAGCCAGGAGGGCAACCTCGGCGGCGTGAGCATTCTCCGCGTCCTGGAACGCACCCACGCCGATCCGCCCGACGACGGCGCGCACGGCGCGGCCATCGCCTTCGGCCCCGGCTTCGCCACGGCGGCCGTGCGCTGCCGATGGCACGCCTGACTCCCCGCCGCCGCCCGCGGCCCACCGAAAACCGTTTGCCGCCACCCGGCCGCCCTGCTGAGGTGACCCCATGGATCATGCAGCGGTACTGGCCGCTTACGACCGGCAGATTCGGCACGACTCACAGGGCGAGGGCGGGGACACGCGTGTCGAACGGACCGGTGACGTCGTCCGCGTGACCGGCTCGGCACACGACTGGAACGGCGTCCTGTGGGCCGACATCGACGCGTCGACCGCGGACGCCGTGATAGCGGAACAGGTGCGCCACTACACCGCCGCCGGGCGGGAGTTCGAGTGGAAGCTGCACTCCTACGACCGGCCCGCCGACCTCGCCGACCGCCTCCTCGCGGCCGGGTTCCAGGCCGACCCGGTGGAGACCGTGATGGTCGCCGAGGCCGCGTCCCTGCCCGCGGGACCCCAACTGCCCGACGGCGTACGGCTGCTGCCGGTCACGGACGAAGCGGGCGTACGGCTCATGTCCGAGGCGCACCTCGCCGCCTTCGGCGCGGACGACGCGGCACTGAGCGAACACCTCGCCCGACGGGTGCTCGCCCAACTCGCCACGGCCCCCGACGAGATCGTCGCGGTCGTCGCGATGGCCGGCGACCGTCCGGTCTGCGGCGCGCGGATGGAGTTCCGCCCCGGCACCGACTTCGCCGGCCTCTGGGGCGGCGGCACGGACCCCCAATGGCGCGGCAAGGGCATCTACCGCGCCATGGTGGCCCACCGCGCCCGAATCGCCATCGAGCGCGGCTACCGCTACCTCCAGGTCGACGCCTCCGACGACAGCCGCCCGATCCTGGACCGCCTCGGCTTCACCACGCTCTGCACGACCACGCCGTACGTGTACCGGCCGTAGCGGGCGCACCAAGCACAGGGACGACGCGCCTCGCCGCCCCTGCTAGGACGGCGCCGACGACCCGCCAGTGCTGGGGCGCCTGCCTGCCACCCGAAGCCCGTCGGGGAAAAGAGTCCCGACGCGGCGCGCGCCCAGCGGATCGGCATCCCCGAAATCGTCCGCGCGACGACGAGCCGCTGGATCCCGCTCGTGCCCTCGAAGATCGTGTAGATCGCGGCGTCGTGGTGCATGCGCTCCACCGGGGCTGCGTGTTCGTGTCCGCCTGGGCAAAGGCTCTGTGCCGCCTGGCGTTGTGCCGGGTTCTCTGGGTGTTGGACCGGGTTGTCCTGGATGGCTCGTCCGACGAGTCGAAGATCGCCGCCTGGAAGGACAAGCGGTGGCCCGTCATAAAAGGAGGGCGGCGGACTTGGGCGCCTGGGTCTGCTTCGAGGGCGAGGCAGGTCAGGGCCTACAGCCGCCCACGGGCCGCACCTGGGCAGCCGAGGCCGCACCCCAGTCGTGGAGGTCACCGCCGCGGGCACCAAACGGGTCTCGATGGCGGCGCTGATCTGCACCAAGGCCGGCCGTCGGCCACGGCCGATCTATCGCATCCACCTAAATCGCGGCCCTGCCAAAGGCCGGGCGCAAGGGCTTCACCGAAACCGACTACACCCGCCTGCTCGACGCTGCTCACCAGCAGCTCGGCGGTCCGATCATCTTGGTCTGGGACAATTTGAACACGCATGTCAGCCACACGATGCGGCGGCTGATCGCCTACCGTTTGCCGCCGTACGCTCCCGAGTTCAACCCGGTCGAGGGCGTGTGGTCGCACCTGAAGAGGTCCCTGGCCAACCTCACCAAACACAGCCTCGACCAGCTCACCGCGCTGGTGAAGACGCGCCTGAAACGGATGCAGTGCCGCCCCCACTCATCTAGGGGCTCATCGCCAAGACCGGACTCGCAACTATTGCAGATCTCTAGCACAAAAGGACCGCTCTGCGTGGGATCAGGGGAAAGATGCTCGTTCAGGGGTAGAGCAAGGTTACGTTTCCCCGCGTTGCGGTTCGGTCCGAGGTGAGGGGCATCGAGGGGGAGGAGGGGGTCGTTGAGTACGGATCGTCCCGATGAGCGGTCTGCGACTGGACTACGCCGTGTTTTCCGAGGGCTTGGCGGCAGGATGACAGCCGTCGCTGCGGAGCGTGAGGCCTTGCGCATGGCCCGGGCGGCTCAGGATCCGACCGCCCGTGCCGTCCATACACGTAACGCGCTTCTGGGCTGGGCGCATCAACTGTACCGAGCAGGTGACCGCATGCCGGTCTGCGGCGACTTCATGGGGTCTCCTGACGCGTCGTTCGAAAGCGTTCCTCTGACGCTCGAAGACCTGCGCGAGGCCGCACAGTATCTGGTTGAACGAAACCTGATGGAGCTGTTCCACAAGACGCACTGGACGGACCCCGGCTATCGGGAGATCCATACGGCGCACCGCATTTCCCTGACCCGCCTCGGGCTCGACTGCGCAGAAAGTGGGATGACAGTGTCAGAATTCCTCTACCCCAGGCCCGCGCCGACGGGCGACACGTACAACACGACGGTCGAGTCCGGAGCCCAGGGCATCCAGATCGGAGGCCGGCAGAACACCATGAACAACACCTGGGGCGTGAAGCCGGACTCGCTGCTGCGATTCGCAAGGGACGTGCTGACACGGCTTCCCGAACTCGGGCTCGACGACATCGCCGAAGCGGAACTCGTCGAGGAAGCGGCAGCCCTGCACGGCGAGGCATCGGCTCAGCAGCCGAATCCGACAGCCCTGCGACGGGCGTACGACGCGGTCATGGGTCTCCTGGTGAGGGCTCCGGATTCGATCGCCAATCAGTGGCTGCGTGAGGCCGGCTCGGTGGCGATCAACAGTGCCCTCAGCGGTTAGCCCTTGGACGCCGTACACGAGATGACTCTGGGGCGGGACCAACAGCGCAGGTCATCGAAGGACCAAGTGAAGGCCCCACAATCGACTCCAGCCGTGGCTGCCGTACCCGAAGCTGCTCGTTCTCCTATCGACCCGCTCCACCGTCGCCTGCAACACCGCGAACTCCCCAACCTTCGCAGCTGGCGCTGCCTGAATCGCCGCAGTTGTACGCGTGCCCCGATAGGTGAAGAAGCCCGTCACGATCACGCCGATGCCCGTGTGCCCGCCCCGACCGGTCCCCAGATATGTCACTCAGAGGCTTCACGGGGCGCCTGTGTACCTCTTCTCGCCGCCGGCCGAATTGTACGCAAACGCCGTGCCTCATACCTGTTGGCGCCGGTAGATTCCTGGGGACATTGAAAAAGCAGGTGCCGACAGTCAGGAGTTATGAGGTCAGAGGCGGTCGCCTAGTCGAAGTCCTCCTCGTAAGGAGCTTCATTCTGGCTTCGCCGTCAGCAGTTCGACCTCGAACCGTTCCTAGGTTGCGGGCCCTCCCTGCCGCCGACAGCCGCCCCGGGGGATGCATTCCGGTTGCTGCCGAGGGCCCGGGCAGGACGCACGTGAGTCACTGCCCGGTACTGGCTGCACCGGCGAGAAGGCAGTGGTTGTTAGCTTCTCGGCAACACAAAGCGGCCCGGTGCACGAACACCGGGCCACCGAACCAGCTAGCGTGAACTAGCTGATCAATGAGTCCATCCCATCGAAGGGACTTAGTCATGAAGCCTACGCTGAATTCACAGTCGAGCTTAAAGTCTGCCTCCGACCTCTCGCCCGCCCACCTGCTCGACACTCCGTTGCCCGACCTGCTCGCTGAGACGGGAGTTGAGGTCTACCCCAGCTCGATCAGTGATCGCGGGTTCCTCGGCGCCGCCGTGCAGCGGAAGACCGGGGAGATCGTGCTGACGATGCCGACCGGCCGCAGCAACTTCGAGCACGACACGATAGCCCGCTACCTGCTCGCGCAGGTCTTCGACGTCGACATGCCGAAGATGGGTTCGCCGATCGTCACGACCGCGGCCTGATCGGGCTGTCTTGCGATGCCCCCGCCCGTTCTGGGCGGGGGCATCGTGGCGTCTAGGACGCCTGTCCGGCCGCTGCGGGCGGGTGGCTTGCGCCGAGAGGGAGGGCGAGGTGCCTCGTCTGCCGACGCGCGCCTGCGGCGGCCCTGGCGCCCCGTCTGGTTCGAGCCGTGCGGCATGCGGCCAGAAGTCTCACTCTCACGGTATGGGGAGTGCTGAAGGGGCGCGGCGCATCGGCCACGGGCAGACGTTCAACTGCATCTACTGCGGGCTCCCGCAGGAGCGGATACGGACGCTTGATGATGACTGGCGGATGATGGAGCCGGACATGGAACCGCTGGCTCACACGGTGCCGGCTGACCATCGATGGATCGTCCTGTCGGACGGTCGGGCAGCCTTGTACGGGGTGGCTCCGCCGGACATGTTCCAGCGCTGCCGGATCGAGCACGCGCTGGCCTGCCCAAAGCAGGGGCCCCTGGATCTGTGGCCGTGGCTGACGGCGATGCGGGAGGAGAACGGCCGCAAGGCGGAGCGTGGGCCTGAGCCGCCGAGCGAGCCGGACGAAGGGCTGCCGGAGGTCGGCTAGCCGCCCGCTACCGCCCGCTGTCCCCGTTGTCCTGAAGCGCCCCGACTTGGCCGGCGCCGCCGCACGCGAGGCAGTCGACGGTGGTTTCGTTGCCGTCTGCCTCCTGCACGGCGATCTGCCCGTTGACAGTTGCCGCAGGCGGGCACGCGTTCCTCCAGCGGCCGCAGGCTGGCGTTGAGGAGCCTGGTGTAGCGCCAGTCCTGCTCGAGGGCGGAGGGTCTCGTTGGCGTGCCGGTCATTCATTGATCGCCTTCACGTCATGTGTGCAGTTGGGCAACCTGTTATGCGGGTTCCTCCTGGTACTCACGTGCATGCAGCAATGACCACGGAGGGGAATTCGTTGCCGTTGTGGCCTGCCTCGCGATACCACTGGCGGTTGGGCCAGCCGCTGCCTCGTCTGGCCCGGAAACGGTCGCGGGTGTCGCGTCGGGCGCCTGCACCGGACAACCGAAGAAGAAGATCGCGAAGAAGTACTACCGAGGCCCCGCGATGGTGCCCCTTCGCTGCGGGACGAAGACGAACAAGCGGATGCGGAACTCCGACGCAACACTCCGAACGAGATCGTGAGCCGGCACGCCATCGAACAGCGCCATGGCCGACCGGTCGCTTCCCAGACGAACGCGCCACCGCTGCTTGTATGCCGTCAGTTCACAACCAGAGTGAACGATCGGCCCTGCTCCACCACATCGAGGCTCGTCACCTCAAGCTCGGCACTCGTATCGTCCAAGCACCCCAGGAGATGCGGAACGAGCAGGTCGCGTGCCTCGTCGGCTGACGGCATGACATTCCTTTCCTAACAAGCTGCAGCGACATCCGACGGCTTGTACGCCGTGATCACCCCTTGCGGCTTGATACGAGGATCAGCCCAGCCCCGTACTTGCCCGGGGGCTACCGCCCCAGACCGTACTGCTGATCTTTTTGCTGAAGCTGACGCTCCAACGACACTTGTGCACCAGGTGCTTGTACTCCCACGAGTGGTGGCACACGAAGGGCTCTGAGCGGCAGTCGGCGAAGCTGGGCGAGCGCCTGGACTAGCCGCAGCCGATGACGGCGCCCCGCCCGCGGCTGGCCGCAGGCGGCAAGTCGCCCCCGCTCCGGACCCGGAGCGGGGGCTTTGGCCTCTTCAGTGCAGATGGTTGATCGTGAGGCTGGTGCTGTGTGGTGCGCCGTATTTCGGTGGTGGTGTTCGTGGCGGCTTGGATGCTTCGTGTGCTATTCCGACTGCGGCTCCTACGAGCATGAGGATCACGCCGCCCGCAACGAGCTTCAGGACGAGCGTCCCGAAACCTGAGTCCACGTGTTGGCCGATCCAGGCTTCCAGGGCGAGTATGGCGAGCCCTATCACCATCAGGATCACGAAGTTCTTCACGGCTGCCCCGATCCTTTGGGCGCGGGCGAAATGACCTAGGTTGCCCTTCGCCGCGCGCCCGCAGCGTCCTGCTGCCGCGCGAGGGCGTCAATCGCCCTCCGACGCCGGCGAGGCTCAACTGTCGTAGGGCGGTTCGCGTAGGGCGCGTTTGCGCTGGTCTTCGTGTTGGTGGGGCCGGTAGGCGTGGGATTGTTCGTCGCGTTCGTCGTGCTGGTGCGCCATCTCGTCCTGAGTCTGCAGGCGGTCCGCTTGCTTTTCGGCTTCGGGCCGGGCTTCGAGAGCGGCGACGCGTTCGTCGAAGCCGGGGAACACTTCAGACGCGGGGAGCGCCTTGGTTTTGCCGCTCTCGATGTCGGCGATCATCTGTCGCAGCTCTTCGGGGCTCTTCCACTGCCGGGCGACGCGCCACCAGCGGGCCATGGCCTTGTCGAGCGCGGGCCCGTGCTCGGCGGCCTGGATCTCCAGCCAGGCTTTGGCTTTCCAGTGATCGTCGATTCTGGCGAGGATCGCGTCGAGGCTCCGCGGGACGTCTGGCAGTGTCTGTAGGTAGGGGACCCCATTTCGCCGCCACTCCGTGCAAGAAGGGGTCGGGGCCGTCGTACAGGGGTTCTTCGGTGTCGCTCATGGGTTAGGCGTCTGTCTGGATCAGTCGGCGAAGGGGGCTTCGATCCTGACCGCGGTGACTCGTTCGGCGGGATCGTCGATGAGGACTGCGACGATGAAGCGGCTGAGGCCGGCGGTCTTCATGCGGACGGGGGCAGGCATGTCGAGGCCGAAGGTTCCGGTGGCCTGGTCGGGGTCGGCTTGCAGCCGGTCGAAGAAGACGAGGAGCTCGGCTTGGTCGGCCACGGGTAGCGCGCCGATCTGGCGGCGTATGTCGCGTGGGACGACGAGCTCGTAGGTCACGCCGCGCTATTTTGCCGCTTCTGTGTGTTCGCCCGCAGCTCGTTGAGGAAGTCTTCGGTGCCGCCATCGTCGGCGTACTCGGGCGGCAGCTGCCCGCCGTGCGTCTGGGCGTACTGGAGGACGTCGTCGAGGCGGGGGGCGACTTCGTCGCGCCAGTTCTCGACGAAGCGCTGCCAGCGGGCGAGGACGTCGGGCAGGTCGGGGAGCGGCGTAAGGTTGACTTCGCGGAGGAACGTCTGCCGGGTGTCGGCGGCGGGGATCGCGTGGGCGATGGCGTCGATGGTCCACGGCTGGTCGCTCATGCCGTCCTCCCGGCTGGGGATTCACGGATCGTGATTCCGGCTGACAGTCGGATGGTACCGCCCGGGCGGGCGGGCGGGCGGGTGACATGAGATTAGCTGCAGCGGTGCCCGCCCGGCTGTCGCCCTCGTCGTTACGCCGGTCATGGATCTCTCCGCCGCTGCCCCTGCCGCCGACGATCCGCCGGCCCCGGTGATGCGTGGTGGCGTGGTGGATGTGGAGCTCGCCGCCGTGCTGCTGTCGAATCTGCCTGCTCGGGCCGACGCGGGGCTAGCCGGGGGGCTCCTGGCCAGACTCTCGGGCAGCGTGGATGAATGCTGTCGCTGTTTTCCAGTACGCGGACACCGCGGGTCCGAAGTCTGATGCGTTTCGTGTTCCATCGGCTATGGCCTGGAGTGTTTTGTACACGTGTGTTGATGCGGCGTGCACGGCATCAGCTGCCGGTTGTGATGATCTTCTGCCGTCGAGTGTGACTACGTTGATCTGTCGATGAAACTCGCCGTATCCAGTCCGCATCTCCTCGAGGTGCTGGGCCAACGCAGCCTCTCGTTCCGTAAGAGATTTCATGCCGAGGATCGTCGGCACCTTGCGATACAGGTCACCCATCGCGTTGATCTGCTCGATGAAGGCGAGGTGGGCTGCACGCATCCTGTCTTGGTGCGTAGCGGCTCGCTGCGCGGCGGCCGAGGCTTCCGCTTGCACGCGCGCGGCGTCGGCGTTTCCACGGCTGGTGACCCAGCTCGCCCCAATTGCGGTGCCAGCGGTCAGGACGGCTATCCATATGGCGGAATCCCCCATGGTGGGAGTCTGGCGAAGGCGTCCGTTTCCCAACAGGGGTCGGTTATGCGGCGCGCCTCTGGGTGGCGGGCAGGAGCGGCTCGTCGCCGGTCGTCACGGTTGCCCGCGGCGGCTTCGGTGGCGGTGCGGCACATCTCCCAAGCGACGGATGACCTCGTCTCGGACAGCAAAGAAGCCCCTCGCTGACTATGCCGAGGGGCTTCTTCTTCGTCACCTCTTCGTCGCCTTTCTACGCGCGTCCTGCTGTCACGTCGCGCTAGCGGATCGGCATCCCCGAAATCGTCCGCGCGATCACGAGCCGCTGGATCTCGCTCGTGCCCTCGAAGATCGTGTAGATCGCGGCGTCGCGGTGCATGCGCTCCACCGGGTACTCGCGGGTGTAGCCGTTGCCGCCGAGGATCTGGACGGCCTGGGCGGTGACCTTCTTGGCGACCTCGCTCGCGTACAGCTTCGACATGGAGCCTTCGGCCGACTCGAACTTCTTGCCGGTGGTGGCCATCCAGGAGGCGCGCCACACCAGGAGGCGGGCCGCGTCGATCTGGGTGCGCATGTCGGCGAGTTGGAAGGCGATGCCCTGGTTGTCGATGATGGGGCGGCCGAACTGGGTGCGCGTCTTGGCGTACTCCAGGGCCTCCTCGTACGCGGCGCGGGCCGTGCCCACGGCCATGGCGCCGACCGCCGGGCGGGACGCCTCGAAGGTGGCCATCGCGGCGTTCTTGACGCGCTCGCCGCCGGACCTGGCGCGCTCGCGGGCGCGGGCGAGGCGCTCGTCGAGCTTCTCCTTGCCGCCGAGGAGGCAGTGGCCGGGGACGCGGACGTCCTCGAGGACGACTTCGGCGGTGTGCGAGGCGCGGATGCCGTGCTTCTTGAACTTCTGGCCCTGGGAGAGGCCTGGCGTGTTCGGCGGGACGATGAAGGAGGCGTGGCCCTTCGAGCCGAGTTCGGGGTCGACGACCGCGACGACGACGTGGACGTTGGCGATGCCGCCGTTGGTCGCCCAGGTCTTCGTGCCGTTGAGGACCCACTCGTCCTTGGCCTCGTCGTAGACCGCGCGGGTCCGCATGGCCGCCACGTCGGATCCCGCGTCGGGCTCGGAGGAGCAGAAGGCGGCGACCTTGACGTCGTTCACGTCGCCGTACATCTGCGGGATCCAGGTGCCGATCTGCTCCTCGGTGCCGTTGGCGAGCACGCCGACGGCGGCCAGGCCGGTGCCCATGATGGACAGGCCGATGCCGGCGTCGCCCCAGAAGATCTCCTCGGTCGCCATCGGGATGCCGAGGCCCGAGGGGTCGAAGAACTGCTGGGCATAGAAATCGAGCGAGTAGATCCCTATCTTCGCCGCTTCCTGGATGATGGGCCACGGGGTCTCTTCGCGCTCGTCCCATTCGGCGGCCGCGGGGCGGATCACCTCGGCGGCGAATCCGTGGAGCCAGTCCCGGACTTCCTTCTGTTCGTCGTTGAGCTCCATGGTGAACTCGGCCATGACCCCTCCAGGACCTGCGATCAACTGCGGCGTGCGATCGACTGCGACGTTACTTGCGGTAACCCCAGTCTGTTACCGGCCAGTAGGCCATGTCAACTCCCGATGGCCCGTTCGATGGGCGCCGGCCGCCGGGTGTTACGTTGCGCGTGCGTCACCGATTCAGCATGGGCGGGGAGAAACGATGGAGACCACGCAGCGGACCGATCAGCAACGGTCCGCGGATCATCAGCGGCGTCGGCGGGAGCTGCTCGAGGCCGCGGACCGGGTCGTGCTCCGCGACGGTCCCGGCGCCTCGATGAACGCCATCGCCGCCGAGGCAGGCATCACCAAGCCGATCCTCTACCGCCACTTCGGCGACAAGGGCGGCCTCTACGCCGCACTCGCCAAGCGGCACACCGACGCCCTCCTCGAAGCCCTGCGCGCCGCGCTCGACGCGCCCGCCGAGCGCAGGGAGCGGGTCGAGGCGACGCTCGACACCTACCTCTCGGCGATCGAGGCACGCCCGCAGGTCTACCGCTTCCTCATGCATCCGTCGGAGGCGCCCTCACCCGGCGAGCAGGGCTTCGACGTCGGCCTGCACTCGGCCCCGCTGTTGCGCCGCCTCGGCGAGGAGCTCGCGGAGGTCATCGAGGAGCGCGTCGACCTCGGCCCGGAGAGCGCCCAGCTCGCCCGGGTGTGGGGGCACGGCATCGTCGGCATGATGCACGCGGCAGGCGACTGGTGGCTCGGCGAACGGCCGTGCTCCCGCGCCCAGTTGGTGCGCAGCCTCGCCGACCTGCTGTGGGGGCGGCTCGCCGCGGCGGGCAACCGTGTCGGCGGGCCCGGGTTCTGAGACAGGTCCCGAGTTCCTCAGGAGTTCCAGGGTGCCTTCGCGGCGGCCCGCAGCACCCTGCGGCGCCGCCAGCCCGTGACGCGGTCGGTGTAGACACCGCCGTCCAAGTGGTCGCACTCGTGCTGCAGGCAGCGCGCGAACCAGCCGGTCCCGTGCACCCGCACCGGCTCTCCCCGCACGTCGACACCCTCGACCACGGCGTGGTCGAATCGCGGTGTGCCCGCTTCGAGGCCGGGCAGCGACAGACAGCCCTCCGGGCCGCGCACCGTCACGCCGTCCACCTCGACGAGCTTCGGGTTGACCACGTGCCCGAGGTGCCGGACGTCCTCGTCGTCGGGGCAGTCGTAGACGAAGACCCGGCGGCCCACGCCGATCTGGTTCGCGGCCAGTCCCACGCCGCGCGCGGCGTACATCGTCGCGAACATGTCCTCGACGAGGCGCGCCAGTTCGGGCCCGAAGTCGGTGACCTCCTCGCAGGCCGTGTGCAGCACGGGGTCACCGAGCAGGGTCAGAGGTCGTACGCGCCCCGAGGCGCCCGGGATCGTGCCGTGTCGCATGGCGGCAAGAGTACGGTCCAGGGGACGGAGCGGCACCGCCGAGGTGCCGAGGTGGAGCCGTGATTCGGGCTTGTCAGTGGATCTCGATAGGCTGAGCAGCGAAACGATGCCGGGGGCAGGCGCGGCGCCGTACGCAAGGAGGATCTCGACAGATGTCAGGCAACACGGACCCGCTGTCGCCGCGGGCCAAGCTGGCCGTGACGGCGGGCAAGGCGGCCGCGGCGGTGTCGCGGGCCGCAGGCCGCGGCAGCGGATCGGTGATCGGCGGCAAGGTCGCCCTCAAGCTCGACCCCGAGCTGCTCGGGCGGCTCGCCACGCACCTGGACGTGGTCCTCGTGTCGGCCACCAACGGCAAGACGACCACCACGCGGCTGATCGCCGAGGCGCTGCGGGCCAGCGGCCCGGTCGTCTCGAACGCGCTGGGTGCGAACATGCCCGCCGGAATCACCTCGGCGCTCGCCGGCGGGTCCGACGCCAGGTTCGGTGTGATCGAGGTCGACGAGAAGTACCTCGCGGGTGTCGCCCGTGACGTCGACCCCAAAGCGATCGCCCTGCTGAACCTCTCGCGCGACCAGCTGGACCGCGCGGCCGAGACCCGCATGCTCGCCGAGAAGTGGCGCGAGGGCCTGGCCGGTTCCAAGGCCGTCGTCATCGCTAACGCCGACGACCCGCTGGTCGTCTGGGCGGCCTCCTCCTCACCGAACGTGGTGTGGGTGGCCGCCGGCCAGGAGTGGAAGGACGACGCCTGGTCGTGCCCGTCCTGCGGTGGCGTCATGCAGCGCCCCGGGGACGACTGGTTCTGCGGCGAGTGCGGTTTCCGCCGCCCGGCGCCGAGCTGGGTGCTCTCCGGCGACCACGTCCTGGACCCGCACGGCTCGGCCTGGCCCATCCACCTCCAGCTGCCCGGCCGCGCGAACAAGGCGAACGCCGCCACCTCGGCGGCCGTCGCCGCCGTCTTCGGAGTGCCGCCCCAGGTCGCCCTGGAGCGCATGTACCAGGTGCAGGCCGTTGCCGGACGTTACGACGTCGTGCAGTTCCAGGGCCGCGACCTGCGGCTGCTCCTCGCGAAGAACCCGGCGGGCTGGCTCGAAACGTTTTCGCTGATCGACCCGCCGCCGACCCCGGTGATCCTCTCCGTGAACGCCCGGGGGGCGGACGGCACGGACACCTCCTGGCTCTGGGACGTCGACTACACCCGCCTCGCCGGTCACCCGATCTTCGTGCTCGGCGACCGCAAGCTGGACCTGGCCGTTCGCCTGGAGGTCGCGAATCTGGACTTCCGCGTCTGCGACAGCGTCGACGAGGCGGTGCAGTTCGCCCCGCCGGGACGCATCGAGACGATCGCGAACTACACCGCGTTCCAGGACCTTCGCCGCCGCGTCGGCAACTGACCCGCCCGGATAAGGACATGAGCATGAGCGACAACAGCCTGCGGCTGGTGTGGGTCTACCCCGACCTGCTGAGCACGTACGGAGACCAGGGCAACGCCCTGGTCGTGGAGCGCCGCGCCCACCAGCGCGGCCTCCAGGTCGAGCGCTACGACGTGCGCAGCGACCAGCCGGTGCCCACCTCCGGCGACATCTACCTGATCGGTGGCGGCGAGGACCGCCCGCAGCGCCTCGCGGCCGAGCGGCTGCGCCGTGACGGCGGCCTGCAGCGGGCGGTGGGCAACGGCGCGATCGTCTTCTCGGTCTGCGCCGGCTACCAGATCCTGGGCAACGAGTTCATCAACGACCTCGGCCAGCGCGAGCCGGGCCTCGGCCTCCTCGACGTGGTCTCCACCCGCGGCGAGGGCGACCGGTGCGTCGGTGACGTGCTCGCCGACATCGACCCGCAGCTGGGCCTGCCCCCGCTGACCGGCTTCGAGAACCACCAGGGCATCACGCACGTCGGCCCGGCCGCGCGGCCGTTCGCCCGCGTGACGCTCGGCCGGGGCAACGGCACGGGCGACGGCACCGAGGGCGCGTACAACGGCACGGTCTTCGGGACGTACATGCACGGCCCGGTCCTCGCCCGCAACCCGCTCATCGCGGACCTGCTGCTGAAGCTGGCCCTCGATGTGAACGCGCTGCCGCCGACGGACGACCGGTGGTACGAGGCGCTGCGCAACGAGCGCATCAACGCCGCCCAGCAGCCCGCCTGACACCCCGGCAGCACAGCCCGCTTGACGCCCCGCCCGCACATGTGAGCGGGGCCGTCCAGCCTTCGGACGCGAGGTGCGGCCCGGCCCCCCGGCGCCTATAGGGTGGCGGGGATCCAGCCGGACGACGTGGTCCGGTCACCGACCCACGTTGCAAAGGTATTCCGGGCCATGCGCATTGGTGTGCTGACCTCCGGCGGCGACTGCCCCGGTCTGAACGCCGTCATCCGCTCCGTCGTGCACCGCGCGGTGGTGGACCACGGCGACGAGGTCATCGGCTTCCACGACGGCTGGAAAGGCCTCTTGGAATGCGACTACCGCAAGCTGGACCTCGACGCGGTGGGCGGCATCCTCGCCCGCGGCGGAACGATCCTCGGCTCCTCACGCGTCCAGCCCGCGCACCTGCGGGACGGCGTGGAGCGCGCCAGGGGGCACGTCGCCGAGCTCGGCCTCGACGCGATCATCCCGATCGGCGGCGAGGGCACGCTCAAGGCGGCCCGGCTCCTCTCCGACGCGGGCCTTCCCATCGTCGGCGTCCCCAAGACCATCGACAACGACATCGCGGTCACGGACGTGACCTTCGGCTTCGACACGGCCGTCGGTGTCGCGACCGAGGCCCTCGACCGCCTGAAGACGACCGCGGAGTCGCACCAGCGGGTGCTCATCGTCGAGGTCATGGGCCGGCACACGGGCTGGATCGCCCTGCACTCCGGGATGGCGGCGGGCGCGCACGCCATCGTCGTCCCCGAGCGCCCCTTCGACATCGAGGAGCTGGCCCGGAAGGTCGGGGAGCGCTTCTCCGCGGGCAAGAAGTTCGCGATCGTCGTGGCCGCCGAGGGCGCCAAGCCCCGTGCGGGCTCCATGGAGTTCGACGAGGGCGGCAAGGACGTCTACGGCCACGAGCGGTTCGCCGGCATCGCCCGGCAGCTCTCCCTCGAACTGGAGCAGCGCCTCGGCAAGGAGGCCCGCCCGGTCATCCTCGGCCACGTCCAGCGCGGCGGCACCCCGACCGCGTACGACCGCGTCCTCGCGACCCGCTTCGGCTGGCACGCGGTGGAGGCCGTGCACCGGGGCGAGTTCGGCAGGATGACCGCGCTGCGCGGCACGGACATCACGATGGTGCCGCTCGCGGAGGCCGTCGAGACGCTGAAGACGGTGCCCGAGGAGCGGTACGCCGAAGCGGAGTGCGTGCTCTAGCACGGTCGCCCCTTGCACTACTTGCCCCCGGTCGTGTCAGCGGCCGGGGGCAGTTCTACTCTGGTGCCGACACACGTCGCACAATCCGCACGAATCAGGAGCCACTGGATGGATCACAGCGGGCACGGCATGAACATGGATCTGCCGCCGTTCACGCTGGGGCGAGGCCTCGAGCTGTCGGCCGACCCCTTCTTCCTCATCGGCTGCCTGGTGGCGCTCGCCCTGTACGGGTGGGGCGTGGCGCGGCTCGTGCGGCGCGGCGACAAGTGGCCGGTGGGCCGCACGATCTCGTTCGTCATCGGCATCCTGACCGTACTGCTCGTGATGTGCACCAAGCTCAACGACTACGGCATGGTCATGTTCAGCGTGCACATGGTGCAGCACATGGTGATCAGCATGCTGTCGCCGATCCTGCTGCTGCTCGGCGCGCCGATCACGCTGGCGCTGCGCGCGCTGCCGGTGGCGCGGCGCGGCAGCAAGGGCCCGCGCGAGTGGCTGCTCTGGCTGCTGCACAGCCGGTACATCAAGATCATCACGCATCCCGCGTTCACGATCCCGCTGTTCATCGCGAGCCTGTACGCGCTCTACTTCACGCCGCTCTTCGACACGCTGATGGGCTCCAAGCCGGGCCACATCGGGATGATGGTCCACTTCCTCGCCGTCGGCCTGGTCTTCTTCTGGCCGATCATGGGCGTCGACCCGGGCCCGCACCGGCCCGGCTACATCATGCGGATGCTGGAGCTGTTCGCGGGCATGCCGTTCCACGCGTTCTTCGGCATCGCCCTGATGATGGCGACGCAGCCGATGATCGGCACGTACATGCATCCGCCCGCCTCGCTCGGCATCGACGCGCTCGAGGACCAGGAGGCGGCGGGCGGCATCGCCTGGGCCTTCAGCGAGATCCCGTCCGTGGTGGTCCTGGTCGCCCTGCTCTTCCAGTGGCGGCGCTCCGAGGACCGTGAGGCGCGGCGCAAGGACCGGGCCGCGGACCGCGACGGCGACAAGGAGCTGGAGGCCTACAACGCCTATCTGGCCTCACTGGCCGCTCGCGGACGCTAGCGCCAGAGGGTATTCCCGGGTCACGATGGTCTTCGGACCGCGGTCCGGGCGCAACGGCGCCGCGGACTGCCGGGAGGAGGCTGAGCTATGCCCGGTTCCACGAAGACCATGGGTGGGTTCACCATCGGAGGCCTGGTCATGGTGACGGCCTACACGGCGGCGCTCGGAAGCAACGGCTGGTTGTGGTTCGGCTGGGTGGTGCTCGGTCTGATCACGCTGGCGATGGTGCTGTCGCGCGCCGCGTGAGCGCGGTGCCGCGCGACAGCCGTCGCAAAGGCGCTGCGGAGGCCTCAGGAGCGTCAGAAGCGGAAGACGTACCCGGTGTCCGCGTCCAGCGCGCAGGCGTTCGGGTACGTCTTGCGCCAGGCGACCTTCCGGCCCTTGTACGACCCGGTCACGTTCACCAGGACCGGCTCGTACTCCTTCGTGCACGCGTGCGGGTCGTCGGGCAGCGCGTCGAAGTCACCCCGCGCCCGGGCGATCGCCGCGCAGGCCCTGTCCGCCTGCGGATGGGCTCCGCGCGGTCCGGGCTCGCAGTGCAGCAGCACACCGCGGATCCAGGCGTTCTCGGCTCCCGAGACGGAGAGGAAGAGGCCGCGCTTCGGGGCGGGGGCCGTGTCCGCCGCCTGGGCGGGCGCGATCGCGCCGAGGGAGAGAAGAGCGGCGGCGGCGAGGGTGAACGGGCGCATGGGGTGCATGGGGGACCTCCGGGGTGCACGTCGGATGTGACGGTGGCGGTGACGTTCCGTGGCGTCGAGGACGTCGGGGAGAGGCCAGGGCACCCTTCGTGCGCGCCGTCCGGCGGGCCGCCGCGCCGTTCGTTCGCCCGCTCGGCCGCGCGTAAGGGCCCGAACGGGCTCTCGCCTCCGCGCCACCGATTGGCTACTGTGCGTCGGCACCGGGACCAGGGGGAAGGCTGCCGCCATGTTCTACCTACTGCTCAAGCACGTGATCCTCGGCCCGCTGCTCCGGCTGATGTTCCGGCCCAGAATCGAGGGCCTGGAGCATGTGCCTGACTCCGGCGCGGCGATCGTCGCGGGCAATCATCTGTCGTTCTCCGACCACTTCCTGATGCCGGCGATCATCAAGCGCCGCATCACCTTCCTCGCGAAGGCCGAGTACTTCACCGGGCCGGGCCTCAAGGGACGGCTGACGGCCGCGTTCTTCCGCAGTGCCGGGCAGATCCCGGTGGACCGGTCCGGCAAGGAGGCGGGGCAGGCGGCGATCCGTGAGGGCCTCGGCGTACTGCGCAAGGGCGAGCTGCTCGGCATCTATCCGGAGGGCACCCGCTCGCACGACGGCCGGCTGTACAAGGGCAAGGTCGGCGTCGCGGCGATGGCGCTCAAGGCTCAGGTGCCGGTCGTGCCGTGCGCCATGATCGGCACGTTCGAGGCGCAGCCGCCCGGTCAGAAGGTCCCGAACCTCAAGCGGGTGACGATCCGCTTCGGCGAGCCCCTCGACTTCTCCCGGTATGTGGGGATGGACGGCGAGAAGGCCGTCCTCCGGGCCGTCACCGACGAGATCATGTACGCGATCCTCGGGCTCTCCGGGCAGGAGTACGTCGACAAGTACGCGGCCGTCGTGAAGGCGGAGGAGGCGGCGGAAGCCGAGCGCGAGCGGGCCGCTGCGGGCAAGGAGCCGCGCAGGTTCCCGAAGCTGCCCCTGAGCTGAGCGCCGCTCCCCCGCCCTTCGCCGCCTCTGCTCTGAGCAGATCCCTCTTCGCCGTGCGTACGCCGGAACGTACGGTCCGATCATGAAGAAAGCATTGGTGATCGGCGCGACGGGACAGATAGGGCGGGTGGCGGTGCGCGCCCTCGCGGAGGACGGCTGGGCGGTGCTCGCGGCGTCCCGGGGCGCGGGCCGCGACGAGCGGTGGCCCGAGGACGTACGGTCGGTGCGGCTCGACCGGGAGGACGACGCGGCGCTCGCCGAGGCGCTGGGGGACGGTGTGGACCTGGTGGTCGACATGGTCGCGTTCACCGCGGCGCACGCCCGGCAGTACGCCGGCCTCGCCGACCGCATCGGATCCGCGGTGGTCCTCTCCAGCGGGGCGGTCTACGCGGACGGGCGGGGCCGCAGCTTCGACACCCAGGACGAGCCGGACGGCTTCCCCGAGTACCCGGTGCCGATCCCGGAGGGCCAGCCGACGGTCGAGCCCGGCGACGCGACGTACGGCACCCGCAAGATCAAGATTGAGCGGGAACTCCTGGCGCTCGGCGAGAAGCTGCCCGTGACGCTGCTGCGGGCCGGGGCGATCCACGGCCCGCACTGCCGTACGCCGCGCGAGCTGTACTTCGTGAAGCGGAACCTGGACGGGCGGCGTACGCGCGTACTGGCGCACGGTGGCCTCAGCCGCTTCCATCCGGTGAGCGTCCACAACATCGCCGAGCTGGTACGGCTCGCGGCCACGCGGCCCGGTTCCCGGGTGCTCAACGCGGGCGACCCGGAGGCGCCCACGGTCGCGGAGATGGGCGAGGCGATCGACGCCGTGATGGAGGTGGCGGGCGAGACGGTGACAGTAACGGTGCCCGGTGAGGCGCCGGCCGCGAACGTCGGCGTCACGCCCTGGACCGCGCCGCACCCTGTGGTCTACGACATGTCCGCGGCGGAGCGTGAACTGGGCTACCGCGCCGTGACGACGTACACCGACTCGCTGGCGGAGACGGTGGCCTGGCTCGCCGAGCGGCTGGGCGACCGCGACTGGCGGGAGGCGTTCCCGAAGATGGCGCAGAACTACGATCCGGCGGTCGACCTCTTCGACTACGCGGCGGAGGACAAGTGGCTGGAGCGGCAGAGCTCCTGAGGCCGCCCAAGGGGCGGGCCGCCACCGGAAGTCGATCCGGCGGCGGCCCGCCCGCACATCCCCGCGTCGTACGCCTTACGGCTTCGGTACGGCGTGCGGGTCGCAGGTCACGTCGGAGGCGTCGAGCTTGCCGGTCAACAGGTAGTTGTCGACACGGTCGTTGAGGCACGGGTTGGCGATGTTGGTGATGCCGTGCGAACCGGCGTCCTTCTCCGTGATCAGACGCGAGCCCTTCAGGCGCTTGTGCAGTTCGACGGCGCCGGGGTAGGGCGTGGCGGCGTCACGGGTGGCCTGGACGATCAGCGTCTGCGGCAGGCCCTTGTGGGTCCGGATCTCCAGCGGGCGCTGCTGCTTGCTCGACCAGGTCGCGCACGGAAGGTTCATCCAGGCGTTGCCCCAGGTGAAGAAGGGGCTGGTGCGGTGGATGCGGGTGTTGTCGCGGTCCCACTTCTTCCAGCTGCGGGGCCACTTGGCGTCGGCGCACTCGACGGCCGTGTAGACCGCGTTGCCGTTCTCCTGGGCGATGTTGCCCGCGGTGTCGGCCATGTCGGGGGCGGCCGCCTCGACGAGGGGCTTCGGGTCGCCGGCGACGTACTTGCTCCAGTTGGTGGCGATCTCGACCCAGTACGAGTCGTAGTACGGCGCGTTCTGGAAGTAGGAGTGCAGCTCGGCCGGGCCGACGACGCCGTCCAGGGGCTGCTTCTTCGCGGTGGCGCGCAGCTTGTCCCACTGGGCGCGGACCTTGTCGTAGGTGTCGCCGAGGTGGAAGGCGGCGTCGTTCTTCGCGACCCACGTCATCCAGTCGATGAGGCGCTTCTCGAACGCGACGTCCTGGTCGAGGTTGACCTCGTACCAGATCTTGTCCGTACGCGGGTTGACCACGGAGTCGAAGACCATCCGGCGCACGTGCGTCGGGTAGAGGGTGCTGTAGACCGCGCCCAGGTAGGTGCCGTAGGAGACGCCGAGGAAGTTCAGCTTCTTCTCGCCGAGCGCGGCGCGGATGACGTCGAGGTCGCGGGCCGTGTTGGGCGTCGTCATGTGCGGCAGGAGCTCGCCGCTGCGCTCCTGGCAGCCGTCCGCGTACTCGGCGGCGAGCTTGCGCTGGGCGCGCTTGTCGGCCTCGCTGTCGGGGATCGGGTCCAGCTTGGGCGCCTTGACGAACTCCTGCGGGTCCACGCAGGAGACGGGCGCCGAGTGGCCCACCCCGCGCGGCTCGAACCCCACGAAGTCGTACGCCTTCGCCGTCTTCTCCCAGAGCTTGCTCTTGGTGACGACGCGCCGCGGGAAGCGCAGGCCGGAGGCGCCGGGGCCGCCCGGGTTGTAGACGAGGGCGCCCTGGCGCTCTTCCTTGGTACCGGTGCTGCCGATGCGGTCGACGGCGAGCTTGATCTTCTTGCCGTTCGGCTTGGCGTAGTCGAGCGGGACGGTGACCCAGCCGCACTGGATGGGCTTCTCCAGACCCCAGTCGGCGGGACAGTCCCGCCAGTCCACCCCGGCCTTCGCGGCACGCTGCGCGGCGATGGCGGCGCCGCGGGCTTCGCGGTCCTTGCCCTTGCTCTTGCCCGGGGCGGCGGAGGCGGCGGACTCGCCGGAGGCGTCCGCGTCCCCCCGCACACCGGCGTTGGCCGTCGGAGCGGTGACAGCACCCGCTATCAGCGTCGCCGCGACGACGGCCCCCGCGGACCCGAGCACCGCCGTCCGCCGCCTGGTCCCTGGAGTCCTTCTCAAGTGGAGCCTCCCGCACATCGGTTCGATCCGATTCGATCAGTACGGGGATCTTTGCGGCTGAGGGGCGTCGGGGACAGGCGCGACGGGGGTTCTTTACCAATCCGATAAACGGATTGGTACGACCCGGTGAGCGGTTGGCGCACGTCGGCGGTCAACAGCAGGTGCAGTCCGGCTCGCAGCCGCACGCGTCCGCCTCGGCCGCATCCGGGCCGAGGGGAACCCGGGTGTGGGCGGTGGGTGCGCAGCAGCCTTTGCCCTGCCAGGCGTCGCGGCCTTCCTTGACCGCGACGGCGGCGATGACGAGGGCGGCGACGGGGTCGGCCCAGGACCAGCCGAGGGCGGCGTTGAGCACGAGGCCGAGCAGGAGGAGGGCGGAGAGATAGGTACACAGCAGGGTCTGCTTGGAGTCGGCGACCGCGGAGGCGGAGCCGAGTTCGCAGCCCGCACGGCGCTGGGCGGCGGACAGGAACGGCATGATCGCCAAGGACAGGGCGGCGATGACGATGCCGGGAACCGAGCGGTCGGCCTCTCCGGTGCCGGCCAGGGCCCGGACGGCGTCGAAGGTGACGTAGGCGGCGAGGACGAAGAAGGAGACGGCGATGATCCGCAGGGTCGCCCTCTCCCGGGCGTCGCGTACGGCGTGGTCGCGGGCGGAGAACTGCCAGGCGACGGCCGCGGCGGAGGACACCTCGATCACGGAGTCCAGGCCGAAGCCGATCAGCGCCGTGGACGAGGCCATCGTGCCCGCGGTGATGGCGACGACGGCCTCGATGACGTTGTAGGTGATGGTCGCGGCGACCAGCAGCCGGATGCGCCTGGCGAGCATGTCGCGGCGGACCGGGGAGAGCCCGAGGGATATCGCGGTCATCAGCAGCAGTCCTTGGTGGCCGCGTCCGGGCAGACCCGGTCGGACTCGACGGCGACGACGGCGGCGAGCAGGTGGTCCAGGGCTTGGCCGAGGCGTTCGTCGGCGAGCTCGTAGCGGGTGCGGCGCCCGTCGGGGACGGTGACCACGAGGCCGCAGTCGCGCAGGCAGGCCAGGTGGTTGGACAGCCGGGTCCGGGAGACGCCGAGCGTGTCGGCGAGGTCGGCCGGGTAGGCCGGCGCCTCGCGCAGGGCGAGCAGGATGCGGCAGCGGATCGGGTCGGCGAGCGCGCGGCCGAAGCGGGCCAGCACCTCGATGTCGGAGGCAACAGTCAGCATTCCACGACAGTACACAGAATCCTGGATTCAGGGAATCGTGAACTCAGCAGCGCGGGCCGGTCGTCCCGGAGCGGAGGAAGCTGTGGGCGGCGCGGGCAGCCACCGAGCGCATTGACCCACAACGCACTCCGCGCTTTCATCGCGTGAGTCCTCCGCACAGACGGTGCTGGGGCATTGCCGCCGTGAGGGCGCGAGGCGTGGCCGTGACCACGGCCCTGGTGCCTCCCCCCTTGGCCGAAGGAGGACCACCTGATGAGACCTCACTTACGCATCTCCATGACCGCCGCCGCCCTGGCGGCCGCCCTCACCTGTCTCGCTTCGCCCGCGGGGGCGGCAGGAACGGCAGGCGACGGCCTCGCCCCGCGCACCGAGCGGATCAGCGTGGCGCCCGACGGCACCGGCGGCAACCACCACTCCGTGGATCCGACCGTCAGCGCGGACGGACGCGTCGTCGCCTTCATGTCGTCGGCGACCAACCTGATGCCCGGGACCGACGTGCCCAACAACGTCTTCTACCGGACCGCTCCCGGTGCGCCCCTCAAGCGCGTGGTGCTGCCCGGTGAGTCGACGATGGTGCCCCGGGTGTCCGACTCCGGGGGCCACATGACGTTCACCTCGTACTCGGCCACGACCCAGAAGTACTCCGTCCACGTGATGGACCTGCGCACCGGGCGCAGCCAACCCGTGGCGCCCGCGCTGGGGGGCGGTTTCCGCGCGTACTACGGCGCCGCCCCGCTCAGCGCGGACGGACGGTACATCGCCTTCGTGGCCGAGACCGCCGCCGACGACAACGGAGTGTCCCGCTGCCGGGTCATGCTCATGGACCGCCGGACCCAGCAGCTGTGGCGGGCCGGACCGGCCACGGACCGCGAGTGCCAGGACGTCTCCATGAGCGCCGACGGCCGCAAGGTGGCCTATCGGGTCGGTTACTCGGGGCCGTCCGACGACGACCAGGCGGACATCCTGGTGTACGACCGCGTGACCGGGAAGACCGTGCAGGCCGATGTCACCCACAACGGGGCGCCGGCCGACCGGTCGGCGCTCGCTCCCGTGCTGAGTGCCGACGGCTCCAAGGTCGGCTTCAACTCGGTGGCCACCAACCTCGTTCCCGGCACCGACCCCAACGGCGACACCAGTACGTCCTGGAACGCCTTCGTCCGCGACCTGCGCACCGGCACGCTCCAGCGGTACGACGGCCACTCCCCCACCGATGTCACGCTGGTCTCGGACCTGTCGGCGGACGGCTCGAAGCTGCTCCTCAACACGGCCGACGCGGACCGCAGGACCCTGGGCCTGATTCTGCGCGATCTGCCCACGGGCCAGGAGGAGTTGCTCTCACCGGGACAGGACGGCAAGCCCGTCACCGTGGGGCGGGCGGCACTGAGCACGGACGGGTCGACGGCCGTCTTCGACTCCTACCACCCCGGTCTGGTCCCCGACGACACCAACCTGATCGGAGATGTCTTCGTACGCACCCTGCGCTGACCGGCGTTGGGTGTGGTTGTCGATGGCGGCGGCATCAGGCCGCGGCTTCGCGCGCCCTTCTCCGCGGCGTCCAGCCCGGCTTCGGGAGGGAGGCGATGAGGCGCCGCGTATAAGGGTGCTGCGGGTCGGAGAGGACTGTTGCCACCGAGCCGTGTTCGACGACTTTCCCTCCTTGCATCACCAGGACGTCGTCGCTGACGTGCCGTATCGCTCCGAGGTCGTGAGTGATGAACAGCAGGGCGGTTCCGGTGTCCGCGCGGATACGGGCGAGGAGGCCCAGGATCTGCGCCTGGATGGACACGTCCAGGGCCGAGATCGCCTCGTCCAGGATGAGTACCCGTGGTTCCGCCGCCAGGGCGCGGGCGATGGCGACGCGCTGGCGCTGTCCGCCCGACAGCGCCCTGGGCAGCGAACCTGCCTGCCGGTCGTCCAGGCCCACCATGTCGAACAGTTCCGCCACGCGGGCGCGGAGCCGGTCCGCGGGCAGGTGCTGGTGCAGCGCGACCGCCTCGGCCACGGCGTCGCGCACGCGCTGGCGGCGGTCGAGCGACGAGTAGGGGTCCTGAAAGACCATCTGGACCTGCCGGCCGCGGGCTCGGCGCTCCCGGGACCGCAGTCGGCCGGGCCGTCGTTCGTCGCCTGCGACGACGATGTGTCCGCCGCTCGGCGTCTCCAGTCCGGCGATCATGCGGGCGGTGGTCGTCTTGCCGGACCCCGACTCGCCCACGACCGCCAGGGACCCGCCTTCCGCGAGCGAGAAGGTCACGTCGTCCACGGCGACGAAGTCACCGAACTCCTTGCGAAGGTCGTGTACTTGAAGTACGTGTGCTTCACGCATGACTGTCGGCCTCCTCGGGCGAGTGCGTGTGCGGGAAGTGGCAGGCCGCCGTGGAGCCGCCGGCCGACACCGGCCGGGGCCGGTCGCTGCGGCACAGGTCCCGTACGTTCGGACATCGGTCGCTGAAGGCACATCCTTCGGGCGCCTCGAAACCGGACAGGGGCCTGCCCGCGATGGCACGCAGCTCCGCGTCGGCGTCGTCGAGCGAGGGGCGGGAGGAGAGCAGCGCGCGCGTGTACGGGTGGGCGGCGCTCGTCCACAGCCGGTCGGCGGCGAGCTCTTCCACGGTCGTGCCCGCGTACATGACCACGACCCGGTCGGACACGGCTGCCGCGAGTTCCAGGTCGTGGGTGATGAACAGCATGGCGAGGCCGCGTGCTTCGCGGGCCTCGCCGATGATGGCCATCACCTCTTCCTGCGTGGTGACGTCGAGCGCGGTGGTCGGCTCGTCGGCGAGCAGCAGGCGTGGTTCGGCGGCCAGCGCGGCGGCGATCATGACGCGTTGCAGCAGACCGCCCGACAGTTCGTGGGGCCGTTGGCGCAGGCGCCGGTCGGCATCCGCGATGCCGACCTCCCGCAGGATCGACGTCACCTTCGCGGTCGCCTCGGCGGCCGGGACGCCCCGTGCGGTGGTCAGTCCTTCGATCAGGAAGTCGCCGATGCTGCGGGCCGGGTTGATGTGGGCGCGGGGGTCCTGGAACACCATGGCGACCTCGGCCGCCCGGAAAGCGCGCAGGCGTTCGGGGCTCATCGCCGGGACGGACTCCCCCGCGAACAGCACGTCTCCGTGGATCCGGGCGGCCTTGGGCAGCAGGCCGATGACGGAGCGGGCGGTCAGGGACTTGCCGGAGCCGGACTCCCCCACCAGGGCGACGGCCGTTCCCTCGGGGATGCTCACGTCGGCGCGGTGGACGACGGTCCGCAGTGCTCCGTCGAGGGGCAGGTCGATGGTGAGCGCGTCGATCTGGAGCAGGGGTGATGAGCTCATGCGTCTTCTCCGAGCAGGCGTCGGGACAGCCCCGTCCCCAGCAGGTTGCACGCGACGACGACGATCAGGATGGCGATGCCCGCGTACAGGGCTTGTTGCGGTTGCCCGGCGAGGATCGAGGGGGCGCCGTTGGACACCATCAGTCCCCACTCGGGGTCCGGGGGCTGGCTGCCCAGTCCGAGGAAGGAGATCGCGGCCACGTCGAGGAGGGCGTAGCCGAATCCGATGGTGGCCTGGACCAGGACGAGCGGCAGCAGGTTCGGCAGCAGGTGGCGCAGCCAGATGCGGGCGGTGGGGGCGCCGAGGAGCAGGAGTGCCGAGACGTACGGCAGGTTGCGTTCCTTGATCGCGGCGGACCGTACGACGCGGGTGAGCAGGGGAAGGTAGGCGATCGAGAGGGCGACGATCGGCGCGGTGAGGCCGGCGCCGAAGACCGCGGCGACGAGGACGGCCATGATGAGCCCCGGAAAGCCGAAGACGATGTCGAGGACGCTCGACACCAACCGGTCGAGCCGGCCTCCGAACCAGGCCGCGGCCAGCGCGAGGAGAGTGCCGAGCGTGGTGGAGACGGCGATGATCACGGCGGGGGCGGCGAGGCTGGCGCGCGCTCCGGCGATCAGCCGGGAGAGCAGGTCGCGGCCGGTGTCGTCGGTGCCCAGGAGGTGGGTGGCGGACGGCCCGGCGTTGACGTTCAGGGGGTCGACGGCGTTCGGGTCGTGGGGGGCGAGGAGCGGCCCGAGTACGGCCAGCAGGACGAAGAGGGCGACGACGCACCCCGCGCCGAGCGTCAGGTGGTCGCGTGGCCGTCCGGCCCGCCGCTCGGTCGCGGTACGGGCGAACAGGGCGGTGGTCATCGTGCCCCCTTCTGCGTGGCCCGGGGGTCGAGGGCGACGCTGATCAGGTCGACGGTGGTGTTGATGACGACGAACACGACGACGAAGATCAGCGACACGGCCTGGACCACGGCCATGTCCTGCTTGGACGCGGCCTCGATCATGAGGGCGCCGAGCCCTCCGGTGCCGAATGCCTGCTCGGCGACGGCCGCGGTGGCGATGAGGCCCGCGATGCCGACACCGCAGACCGCGAAGACCGGGCCCGAGGCGTTGTGCAGCACGTGCCGCCTGATCACCGTCCACTCGGGCACGCCCCGGCTGCGGGCGGTCTGCACGTGCTCCGAGCGCGCCTCCGCCCGCACGGCGGTCCTGGTCACCTGTGCGACGTACCCGATCCACGTCATCGCCAGCGCGACGGCCGGCAGCGTCAGATGCGTCAGGGTGCCGGTGAAGCCCTCACCGGAGCCGTACACGGGGAACCAGGGAAGCTGGACGGCGAAGAGCCAGATGAGCAGAACCGCCATGATGAAGGTCGGCACCGCCATCGCACCCGCCGTCAGGGCCGTGACGAGCGCCTCCGTCCGGCCGCCGCGCAGAGCGGCGAGGGTGCCGATGGCGGTGCCGACGGCGAGGACGAGGACGGCGGCGTAGGCGACGAGGGCAAGGGTGTCACCGGCGCGGGCGCCGATGAGGTCGGCGACGGAGTCGCGGTAGACGAGTGACTTGCCGAAGTCGCCCTGGAGGAAGTTGCTCAGCCAGTGCCAGTAGCCCTGGATGAAGGGGTCGTCCAGGTGGTACTCGCGGTGGATCTGTGCGAGCGCGGCGGGGTCGGGATTCCGGCTGCCGCCGACGAGCAGCGTGGCGGGGTCCCCGGGCGTGAGGAACATGGCGCCGTAGATGGCGAGGCTGGAGACGAGCACCGTCACGACGAGCATGCTCAGTCGTGTGGCGACGAACCGGAGGCTCATCTCGGACCGCCTTCGTCACGGCACCGGGCCTGGCCCGGGGAGCGCACGGCCGTGCCGATCGGCGGCCGGGCGCTGAGGAGATGTCGCAGAGGGGGCATGGGCCCTCCAGGGCACAGGGGCTATTCGCCGCTTTCGGGCAGGACGGTCAGGCACAGGCGGGAGGGGTGGGCGGAGCCGGTCCGGAGCGTTTGCAGGCTCGCCTTGGGAGACGTCGTCAGCCACGGGCTCTCTGTGGTACCGGAGTTGGGCAGGTGGTTCGGGAAGTCGCTGCCGGCGATCATCAACGCGAGGCAGTGGCCGGGCCGCACCCGGTAGCCGGTGTGGCCCAGCGCGATCTCCACCTCCCCGGGCCTGTCGGCCTGGGCGCAGCCGCGCACGACGAGGCGCGCCGTGCCGTCCGGGGCGAGGTCGAGGAGGCGGACGAATATGTCGTACGTGGGTGCCGTGCTCTCCACGTGCAGTACCGCGTGGACGGGTCCCGCGAGGTCCAGCGGCCGGTCGGAGGCGGGGCCGGTGAACACGAGGACGTCGTCACGGTCGAGGGTGCGGCGCTCGTCGGCGTGCTCGCGCAGTTGCAGGAAGGTGTCGGCCGCGACGGACGGCACGAGATCGTCGGGGTCGTAGCGCCACACCGTCGATTCCGACGCGGCGGCCGGGTGCCGGGCGAGCGTTCCGCCGGGGACCGTGCCGGTCGCCGCGTCGGGCTCCGCCAAGTACAGCTCGACCGTCGTGGCCTCCGGCAGGGGCCACATGGAGGCGGTGCGCCAGCCGGCGTGGCCGAGCTTCCAGCGCACCCGCGGAAGCGACTCGGGCCGGGCGACGCCCTTGAGGAAGACGTCGAAGAATTCGACGGCGGGACCGGTGTAGGTGTCCAGCATGCGTTCCAGGGCGGCGTCGTCGACCAGGTGGTCGTCGTCCGGCGGGACCGGGGCGCTCTCCAGGAAGTAGTTCTCGTGGTCCGTCGTGTCGGCGATCAGGTACTGCACGGCCGCCCATCCGGGGCGCCGGGCCAGTTCGGTGTAGTCGCGCATGTGGGCGATGCCGAGGTTGTCGAACCAGCCCACGCAGTGCAGGACGGGTACGGGGCGTGCGTCGTAGGGGTGCGGGCCGTTGTAGGGGGCGAGGGGGATGCCGCCGACGATGAGGTCGAAGCCGGGCGAGCGCTTCCCGATCGCGGTGAACGCCTCCTCGTACGCCGCGACGAGCGGCCGCCTGGTGAGATCGACGTCGTACTCGTAGCTGTCGTTGTCCGTCCAGACCTGCGCCTGGTAGGTGGCCCCCTCCAGCCACAGGGGCTGCGGGCCCGATCCGGCGTCGTAACTGGCGATGCCCGGGCCGTTGTTGGTGCAGGTCACCCGGGGGACGATGGCGCGCAGGGCCGGGTGCTGGCTGGAGACCGCGGACCACTGGGTGAAGCCGTAGTACGAGTCGCCGAACATGCCCACGATGCCGTTGGACCACGGCTGGTGGGTGATCCATTCGATGGTGTCGTACCCGTCGTCCACCTCGCCGGTCCAGCCCAGTGTCCGGCCCTGCGAGCGGAACTTGCCGCGGACGTCCTGGACCACCACGACGTAGCCGTGTGCCGTGAACCTTTCCGCGATCTTGTCGAAGAAGACGTACCGGCTGTTCTTGTCGTAGGGCACGCGGGCCAGGACGGTCGGTGCCGGTGCCGGTGCGACGTCCGTGCCGTAGACATCGGTGGCCAGCAGGACTCCGTCGCGCATGCGCACCATGTGCTGCCGCGCATGCGGGGGGACGGGTTCCGGGCGGAGGCGCTGGACGGCAAGGCGCATGAGGCCCTCCACGGAGGCTAATTTTCAGAAAACAACGTGATATAACAGCGTTGCATTTAAGCGTGTTCAACGTCAACCCCCCTCTGAGCTAGGTTGCTGCCATGCCGATCGACGTCGATGAAGTCCAGCGCCGCAAGGCAATCGCCGAGGCCACCCTCGCGGTCGCCGCCCGGGACGGGGCGCGCGCCATCACCATCCGCGCCGTGGCGAAGGAACTCGGCGGATCCACGGCGATGGTCACCAACTACGTGCCCACGCGGACGGCGCTGATCACCAACGCCGTCCGCGCGGCGGAATCCCGGTGGAGGACCGACCTGGAGGACCACCTGGGCGACCTGACCGGCACCGACCGGCTGCGTGCCACGGTGGAGTGGCACCTCAGCACGGAACCCGAGGACCTGCTGCTCCGCACGCTCTGGGTCGAGATGCTCTCGTCGGCACACACCGACCCCAACGGCGTCGACCGCGACGAGCCGCGCGAATCGCGCCAGGAATTCCTCGACGCGTCCGCCGCCGCGGGAGTGCCCGACTCCGACCTCGCGGCCGACGTCCTCTCCCTGCTGACCCGCGGCTACTACGTCTCCACCATGGAAGAGCCGGCCTACTGGACACCGGAGCGGGCGAGCCGCGTCGCCAGGGCCGTCGTGGACGCCCTCATCCGCGCTTGAGCCTCGTACGTGACCGCAGGCGTCAGCCGGTCTGCGCCCGTGGCAGGGACGGCCGGGTGCGTGGCGCGCGGTCCTCGATCGCCGTGGCGACGTGGAGCAGCAGGTCCTCCTGGAAGCGCCCGCCGATCAACTGGACGCCGGAGGGCAGTCCGTCGCGGATCCCGGTCGGGACGGAGATGGCGGGGAAGCCGAGCACCGGGACCGCCTGCATCGGCCACTGGGCTGCCAGCAGCTCGCTGACCCTGGCGTCGCCGGCGAGGTCGGCGTCCTGCTCGAACGGCGGCTCGGCAGCGACCGGGGTCAGGAGGAGCCGGTCCCGGCCCAGGTACTGCTGGAGGCGGCTGATGAGGGTGCCGCGCCGGGCGTAGCCCCGGATGTAGTCGGTCAGGGTGGGGTGTTCGCCCCAGGTCTCCGCGGCGGCGGCGAAGGACGACGCGAGCGAGACGCGGACGGCGTCGTCACCGAACTGCTCGATCTCGGACATCATCGTCTTCAGCTCCTGGTAGAGCAGGAGCGACCACAGCCGGGCAGCCTCGCCGAGGAGGGGCAGCTCGACCTCCTCGACGTCGTGGCCGGCCTCGCCGAGCCAGCGGGCCGCGTCGTCGACGGCGGCGTTCACGGCGGGGTGGGGCTTGGTGACTCCGGCGTCCCGCACGATCGCGACCTTGACCCGGCCGGGCTCGCCCAGGGGCGGGCGCACCGGAAGCCCGACGGGGTCGGTGAGGTCAGGGGTGACCATGGCGTGCAGACCGAGCCGGACGTCGTCCACGGTCCAGCCGAGCGGCCCGTGGACCGCCATCGTCTGGAACGACAGCGGACTGTCGAACTCCACCGTGCCGCGCGGTTCCACACCGGAGACCAGGCCCATGGTGGGGCGCAGACCGACGGCGCCGCAGCAGTAGGCGGGAAAGCGGACGGACCCGCCGATGTCGTTGCCCTGCGCGACAGGGACCATGCCGGCGGCGACCGCGGCGGCCGCGCCCCCGGAGGAACCGCCGGGCGTGTGGTCCGGGTGCCAGGGGTTGAGTGTCCGGCCGTGCAGGTCGTTCCCGGTGAACCAGCGGACGGCGAAGGCCGGGCTGTTGCTGCGCCCCATCAGGGTCGCGCCGGCCCGGCGCAGCGCGGCGACGCAGACGGCGTCCTCCTCGGCGACGGCGCCCGCCCAGGCCGGGACGCCGTGCGAGCTGGCGTATCCGCGCTGCGAGGTGTTGATCTTCGTGGCGACCGGCACGCCGTGCAGCGGGGGCAGGTCCTCACCGGCCGCGACCGCGGCGTCGGCGCCGGCGGCCTGGGCCAGCGCGTCGTCGGGCCGGATGTCCACCAGTGCGTTGAGCGCCGG
Source organism: Streptomyces sp. NPDC029674 (assembly GCF_044903205.1). Lineage (NCBI taxonomy): Bacteria > Bacillati > Actinomycetota > Actinomycetes > Kitasatosporales > Streptomycetaceae > Streptomyces > Streptomyces sp. NPDC029674. The sequence continues at coordinate 35,534 of NZ_JBJDPY010000013.1, read as the reverse complement.
GTTGGTCTCCTCGACGCGTGCGAGGAACGCCTCGGCCACCTCGGTCGCCGAGAAGGACTTGTCGCGGATTCCGGCGGCCAGTTCGGCGGCCGAGTGGTCCCACAGCGGCTTGTCGCCCGTGGTGTCGGTCATCGTCGTCTCCAGTGGTGAGGGCGGAGGTGTCACTTGTCCGTGCCGCCGAGGTGGGCGGCCCACGGCATGCCCATATAGGCGAACGACGTCGGTGCGCCGCTGACGCGCTCGTTCATGAACATCCGCTCGTGCGTGGTGGCCAGGAAGACGGCCGGGGTGGTGGGGGTGAAGAGGGCCTGCGCCTCGGTGTACGCCTTGGCCGAGGCCGCCGGGTCGGACGACGTGCGCGCCTTGTCGAGCAGGCGGGTCACGTCGGGGTTGTTGTATTCGGTCCAGTTGAAGAGGCCGCGGGGGGTGACGCTCTCCGCGACGTAGGACGCGGGGTCGGGCATGGTGAGGTAGCCGAACGTGAGGACCAGGTCGAGGCCCTTGCGGACGGAGGCGTCGTAGAAGAGGGAGGACATCTCGGTGGGCTGGAGCTGCTTGATCTTGATGTCGACGTCGATCTTCTTGGCCGCGGCCTGGATGAACGTCAGTGCCTGCAGTCCGCGCTGGTCGCCCGCGGGGATGGCGGCCACCAGCGGGCGGGTGACCGGTCCGGCCTGCGCGGCCAGCTTCTTCGCCTTCTCCACGTCCGGCTTCGCGACGGCGGGCAGCTTCGCGTAGGCGGCGTCGAACCGGGCGGCGGCTTTGTCCCCGCGCCAAGTCAGCGGAGGGACCAATGACTTCAGGGTCGTGGCGTCGCCCCCGAAGACGTTCTTGATCAGCGCGTCGCGGTCGACGACGTGCGACAGGGCGTCCAGAAGCCGGCGGTCGGCGGCGGGAGAGTCGCCGTTCGCGGGGATCAGCATCACGTTCTGCGTGGAGGGCCCGAGGTGGATCGCGCCGCTGTCCGCCTTGGCGAGCGCGGTGGCGCTGCTGGGCGGCAGCTCGTAGGTACCGTCCACCTCACCGGAGAGGAGCGCGCTGGTCAGCGTGTTGCTGTTGGTGATGAAACGGAAGACGAGCTCCTTCACCTTCGGCCGCAACTCGGCGTCCCAGTAACGGGTGTTGCGCTCCAAGGTGATGCTGTTGCCGGACTTCCAGGAGCCCAGCTTGAACGGGCCCGTACACATCAGGCCGCCCTTGGCGGTGCCGTAGGCGGGGCCCGCCTTCTCCGCGTACGACTGCCGGCTGACCGCGCCGAACGAGGTGGAGAGCGCCTTGGGGAGCGTCTGGTCGTACGTCTTCGTCTTCAGCGTCACCTGGTGGGGACCCGTGGCCTTGATGGAGGTCACTGCGGCGAGGTAATTCCCGTACAGCGCCTGCGTCTTGGGGTTCCTCTGCCGTTCGAGGCTGTAAATGACGTCGGCCGGTGTCATCGGGGAACCGTCCCAGAACGTGACGTCGGAGCGCAGATCGAGCACCAGGGTGCGTTCGTCGGCCCAGGCGACCTTCCGGGCGAGTCCGGGGCTGGTGGAGAAGTCCGCGTTCATGCGGGTCAGCGTGTCGCAGAGGTTCGCCTCGACCGTCTGGGGCGAGTAGTCGCCGATCTTCGCCGGGTCCAGCGTCGTCGGCTCTCCGTACGGAAGTGCCCAGGTCACGCGGTCCACTTCGGCCGCGCCGGGGGGTGTGGTGGTGGTCAGACTCGTCGGACGGGGCCGGTCGCCGCCTGTGCCGGACGTGCTGGTGCAGGCCGTGACGGCGAGCAGACCCACGCCCGTGAGCACCGTCAGAACCGATTTCTTCGCAGCCATGGCTGATGCTCCTTGCCGAGAGGAGTGGGGGGGAGGGCGGGGGACGCTCGCGATGGGGGGCGGCCATGCCGGTGAGTCGTGCAGCGGCAATGCCGACGAGCCGTTGTAAATGAACGTCATATAACACTGTTGCATGTCACGCTCGCATCTGGTGAGCTGACCAGTCAAGAGCAAGGCGTGACGATCCCCAGAGAACCGGAGAACCGCAGAATGTCCTTCATTCCCGCTCTCGACTTCGTCTTCGAGATCCGAGCCCAGGTGTCCGAAACGCTGCACATCGGCCACGGCGACGGAGAGGTCGCCGAGTTCACCCCCATCGTCGGAGGCAGCGTGGACGGCCCCCGTCTGCGCGGCGAGGTCCTGCCCGGCGGAGGCGACTGGAGCAGCACGCGCGGAGAGGTGTGCGAGCTGGAGGCCCGCTACCTGCTCCGCGCGGACGACGGCGCCGTGATCGACATCGTCAACCGCGGCTTCTACCGCCCCAAGGCCGACAGCCCGGACCAGTTCGACGGGGAGCTGCAGGTCACGGAGGCCGGGCACTACTACCGGACATCGCCGGTGTTCCGGACGGACGCGCCCGCGCACCGCTGGCTCGCGGAGACGGTCTTCGTCGGCCTCGCCCGTCCCGAAGGTGAGGACGTCGTGGCCATACGCATGTACGCGCTCAGGTAGGGATGACGCGGCCGGCGTCCCGGGCCGCAGGGCATACCGGGACGCCGGCCACATCGGCCTCGATCACGACCTCAGGTGAGTGACCGCCAGGTGCGGCTCAAGGCCTCCCGGAACTGGGTGACCTCTTCGGCGCTCAGGTCTTCGACCATGCGCTCCTCCAGGCCGCGGGCCGGTCCGGCGTACTCCGCAAGCAGCCGGCGCCCCGCGTCGGCGAGCAGGATCAGGCGCTCGCGGCGATTGGCCGGGTTGGGTTCACGGTGGATCAGGCCGCGGCTCTCCAGCGCGCGGACCATGTCGGCCATGGTCTGGGCGGTGACGAACGAGTCCCGGGCGAGCTGCGCGGCGGAAATGCCGTCGTGCTGCTCCAGGACCGTGAGAGCGGTGTACTGCAGCGCTGTGATCCCGGCGGGTTTGAGCAGTTCCTCCAGGCGGGCGCGCACCGCGAGCTCCGTCCGTTTGACCAGGTAGAGCAGCGAGGTGCTCACGTTCGTCCTCCCATGGTGGTGGTCCGCGCGGGTGCGGCGGCACATCCTCACCCTAGGGCATTGACAGGAATCCTGTTGATCCCCAGACTGACGCCCAGGCGTTCATCAGGATTCCTGTCGATCCCTGGTGCGTCGGCATTCCACTCACTCACATTCCGCTCACTGCTCACGAGAGGCACCTTCATGGACCTGCACGGGAAAGTCGCCGTCGTCACCGGCAGCGGCCGTGGCCTCGGCCTGGGATACGCCCGGGCCCTGGCCGCGGCCGGAGCGGCCGTCGTCGTCAACGACGTCGACCAGGACGTGGTCGACGCCGCCGTCACCGCCATCCGGTCCGAGGGAGGCAGGGCGGCCGGCGTCGTGGCGGCGGTGGGGGACGGCGCGTCCGCCCAGCGGCTGGTGGACGCGGCGGTCGAGGAGTTCGGGCGGCTGGACGTGCTCGTCACCAACGCCGGCATCCTCCGCGACCGCGTGCTGTGGAAGATGACCGACGACGACTTCGACGCCGTCGTCCACGTCCACCTCCGCGGCACCTTCACCTGCGCCCGCGCCGCCGCCGTCCGCATGCGCGAACAGGGCACCGGCGGCCGGCTCGTCCTGATCTCCTCCCCGGCCGGCCAGCGCGGCAACTTCGGCCAGACCAACTACGCCGCCGCCAAGGCCGGAATCGTCGCCATGGCCCGCACCTGGGCCATGGAACTGGGCCGCGCCGGCATCACCGTCAACGCCGTCGTCCCCGTCGCCGCCACCGAGATGACCAAGACCATCCCGGCGTTCGGCCCGGTCATCGAGGAGTCCGAGCGCACCGGCAAGCCGCTGCCGGACTGGCTGCGCAAGGACGAGGGCCTCGGCACCGTCGAGGACGTCACCGGCCTGATCACCTTCCTGGCCTCGGACGCGTCCGCCGAGGTGACCGGACAGGCCATCGGCATCGGCGGCGACCGGCTGGCCCTGTGGGCACACCCCACGGAGAAAGCGGTCGCCTTCGCCGACGGCGGCTGGAGCGCCGAGGCGATAGCCGCCGAGTGGCCGGGCGGCGTCGGCGCCGAGCCCGAGACCTACGGCATCCCCGCCCCCTCAGCCCCGGTAGCGGCTCCGGCTCCGGGGGCCTGACATGGGAGACCTCGCGCTCGACCTCGACCGGCTCACCGCCATCGACGTACACACGCACGCCGAGATCTCCAAGGACGGCCACGGGGCCCTGAGCCCGGAGCTGTTCGGCGCCTCCGAGGCGTACTTCAAAGCCCACGGGCACCGGCAGCCGACCATCGACGAGATGGCCGACCACTACCGCGAACGCCGGATGGCCGCCGTGGTGTTCACCGTCGACGCCGAACACGCCACCGGTCACCCACGGATCTCCAACGAGGAGATCGCCGAGAGCTGCGCCGCCCACCCCGACGTCCTCATCCCCTTCGCCAGCATCGACCCCCACAAGGGCCGCGCGGGCGTGCGCGAGGCGCGGCGGCTGGTGGCGGAACACGGTGTGCGCGGGTTCAAGTTCCACCCGAGCATCCAGGCGTTCTCCCCGAACGACCCGCTCGCCTACCCGCTGTACGAGGCCATCGAGGAACTCGGCGTGCCCGCCCTGTTCCACACCGGCCAGACCGGGATCGGCGCCGGCGTCCCCGGAGGCGGCGGCATCCGCCTGAAGTACTCCGATCCCATGCTGGTCGACGATGTCGCCGTGGACTTCCCGCAGCTGCGGATCATCCTGGCCCACCCGTCCTTCCCCTGGCAGGACGAGGCCCTGGCGGTGGCCACCCACAAGCCGCACGTGTACATCGACCTGTCCGGCTGGTCGCCGAAGTACTTTCCGCCGCAGCTCGTGCGCTACGCCAACACCCTGCTCAAGGACAAGGTGCTCTTCGGCTCCGACTACCCCGTCATCACACCCGACCGGTGGCTGGCGGACTTCGAGAAGCTCGACATCAAGCCCGAGGTCCGGCCGAAGATCCTCAAGGAGAACGCCGCCCGCCTGCTGGGGCTTCTCACGGACTGAAGGAGCCGTTCGTGCTGAACCAAGGAATCGGCTCCTGGCCGGCGCGCCGGGCCCGCAAGACGCCCGGCCGGATCGCCGTCGTCCACGAGGAACGCGCCTGGACCTACGGCGAACTGCACCAGCGCGTCCTGCGCCTCGCTCACGCCCTGCGCGCCACGGGCACGGCACGCGGTGACCGTGTGGCGTACCTCGGCCCCAACCACCCCGCCTTCCTGGAGACGCTGTTCGCCGCCGGAGCACTGGGCGCCGTCTTCGTGCCGCTCAACACCCGGCTCACCGCCGGCGAGTTGGCGTACAACCTGGCCGACTCCGGCAGCACCGTCCTCGTCCACGCGCCCGAGCAGGCCGAGGCGGCCCGTACCGCGGCCGATGAGGCCGGAGTACGGCAGCGGATCGCGCTCACCGGACCTGACGCCGACGGGGCCCTTGGCTACGAGGAGTTCCTCGCCGACACCGGGGCGGGGGCCGGGCCGCTGGACGAGGCCGTGGAGCCGGCGGACCCATGCATGATCATGTACACCTCGGGGACCACGGGCCGCCCGAAGGGCGCTGTCCTCACCCACGGCAACATCACCTGGAACAGCGTCAACGTCCTTGTCGACACCGACCTCGCCGGCGACGAGGTCACCCTCGTCGTGGCGCCGCTGTTCCACACCGCCGGGCTCAACATGACCTGCCTGCCCACCCTCCTCAAGGGCGGCCGGGTGATCCTCCACGGCGCCTTCGACGCGGAGCGCGTCCTGGAGGCCATCGAGAGCCGGCGGGTGACGTACATGTTCGGCGTCCCCACGATGTACGACGCCATCGCCGCCCGGCCCCGCTGGGAGACCGCCGACCTGTCCAGCCTGCGCACCCTCACCTGCGGCGGCGCGCCCGTGCCCGCCCGTACCATCGCCGCCTACCTCGCCCGCGGCCTGGCCTTCAGCCAGGGCTACGGCATGACCGAGGCCTCCCCCGGGGTGCTCTACCTGGACAGGGAGCAGACCTCGGCCAGAGCCGGCTCGGCGGGCGTGCCGCACTTCTTCACCGACACACGGGTCGTCCTGCCCGACGGCAGCGATGCGGGCCCCGGGGAGCCCGGCGAGATCCTCGTCCACGGCCCCAACGTCATGGCCGGCTACTGGGGCAGGCCCGCGGACACCGAGGCCGCCTTCGCCGACGGCGACTGGCTGCGCACCGGCGACGTCGCCCGTACCGACGCCGACGGGTACGCCTACATCGTCGACCGGGTCAAGGACATGTTCGTCTCGGGTGGCGAGAACGTCTACCCGGCCGAGGTCGAGGACGCCCTCCTCACCCACCCCGCCGTCGCCGAATGCGCGGTCATCGGCGTGCCCGACCCGGTCTGGGGCGAGGTCGGCAGGGCCGTCGTCGTCCTCCGGGCCGACACCCGCCCCGACGCCCGCCCCGGCGAGGACGACATCCTCGGCCATCTGCACGGCCGGCTCGCCAAGTACAAGATCCCCAAGTCCCTCGTCGTGACGGAAGCGCTGCCCCGTACGGCCTCCGGGAAGATCATCAAGCCTGTCGTGCGCGACACGTACGGAACCGATCAGCGCCCCTCCTCGTAAGCAATGCCAGTTCCAGTGCCATCGAAGGGATTCACCATGCCCATGACCGCCAACGGCCTCGACGGACTCAAGGCGCTCAGCGGCGCCGACCTCGGCCGCACCGCATGGCGCGAGATCACCCAGGACCGGGTGAACACGTTCGCCGACGCCACCGACGACCACCAGTGGATCCACACCGACCCGGAGAGGGCCAAGGACGGCCCCTTCGGCCGGCCCATCGCCCACGGCTATCTCACCCTCTCCCTCATCATCCCGCTCTTCGGAGAGCTGCTCGCCATCACCGGCACCAAGATGAGCGTCAACTACGGCCTGGACAAGGTCCGTTTCCCCAGCCCCGTCCCGGTCGGCGCGAAGATCCGCCTCCACGGTGTCGTGGGTACGGTCGAGGAGGTCAAGGGCGACGGGGTGCAGATGCCGGTGACGTTCACCGTCGAGGTCGACGGCGACGACAAGCCCGCCTGCGTCGCCCAGGCCGTCTACCGGCACTACGCCTGAGAGTTCGCGGGCCAGCCGGTGTACTGCTCGGCGAGATAGGTGCGTCCGGCGCGCGTGCCCACCACGTTGTCGAGCTCTCCGAGCCGGCGCCGCAGGTCGAAGGGCGTGCCGCCGGGAGGGGTGTGCAGCAGCTGGGTCATCCAGTACGAGAAGTTCTGCGCCCGCCACACCCGTTGCAGGGCGCGAGGCTGGTAGTCGTCCAGCGCGGCCGCGCCCGCGGTGCCGAGCGCCCGCAGCAGGACCTCGGCGAGCACCTTCACGTCGTGCAGCGCGAGGTTGAGGCCGCGGGCGCCGGTCGGCGGCACCGTGTGCGCGGCGTCGCCCGCCAGGGTCAGGGAGCCCCAGTGCATCGGCTCCTGCACGAACGAGCGGAACCGCAGCACCGTCTTCTCCAGGACCGGCCCCTCCGCGAGCCGGAAACCGTCCTGGCCGGCCACCCGGCTCTGGAGCGTCTCCCAGATGCGGTCGTCCGGCCAGGCGTCGACGGACTCCTCGGGGTCGCACTGGAAGTACATCCGCTGCACGGTGTCGGTGCGCCGGCTGATCAGCGCGAAGCCGTCCTCGGAGTGGGCGTAGACCAGCTCGGGCGCGCTCATCGGGGCCTCGGCCAGGATGCCGAACCACGCGAAGGGGTAGTCCTTGCCGTAGCGCGACCGCCGGTCATCGGGCACCAGATCGCGGCACATGCCGCGCGAGCCGTCCGCGCCGACCACGTACCGCGCCCGGATCTCGTGCCGCGATCCGTCGGGCGCGGTGTAGCGGACCCGGGGAGCGGCCGTCGTGACGTCGAGGACCTCGGTGTCCTTGACGCCGAAACGCACCGTGCCGCCGTCGCGGTCCCGTGCGTCGGCCAGGTCGATGAACACGTCGGTCTGCGGATAGAGCCACACCGACGCGCCCACCAGCTCCTTGAAGTCGATGCGGTGCGGCCGGCCACCGAAGCGGAGCTCGACGCCCTCGTGTTCGTGGCCCTCGCGCAGGACCCGGTCGGAGACGCCGGTCTCGACCAGGTCCCGCGCCGCGTCGGCCTCCAGGATTCCGGCCCGCTGGGTCGTCTCGATCTCGTGCCGGGTGCGCGTGTCGACGACGACCGTCTCGACGCCCGCGCGCCCGAGCAGGTGGGCCAGCATCAGGCCGGCTGGGCCGGCACCGATGACGGCGACGGGAACCGAGGCAACAGTGTCGACGGCGGCGTCGGCCATGGCATCTCCTGAACGGCTGCGAGTGAGGGGAACACCCCGAACGTTGGCAGTCGGGACGGCGGCCGGTCGCCGGCGTTTCCGTCAGGCGGAAGCCGCCTCGATCGTCAGGCCGTCGTGCGCGTACGCCGGCCGAGCTCGTCGGAGATTCCCCGCGCGGCCCTCAGGAGCGGTTCACGCAGCCCCTGCGCACGGCTCGCGCCGCGCGCCGCGATGACGATGCCCAGAGCGGCGCTGACAGGACCGGTCCGCCCTATCCGCACGGGCGCGGTCACCGCGGCCGTGGTCTCCGACAGCTGCCGGTCGCTCACGAAGACCTGTTCGCGGCGGATACGGTCCAACTGCCCGCGCAGCGCCTTCGGGTCCGTGACCGTGTGCGGGGTCCACGCCTTCAGCGGCGAGTCGAGGACCTCCTCCTGGATGGCCCGCGGCGCGTGCGCCAACAGCACGCGCCCCATCCCGGTGGAGCCGACGGGGAACCGGGACCCGACCATCGTCAGCAGCTCCACCGACCGGTGCCCGGCGATCCGCTCGACGAACACCAGCTCGGTGCCCTCGCGCACCGCGAGCTGGATGTTCTCGTGGGTCGCCTCGTAGAGGTCCTGCATGAACGGCAGGGCCACGTCCCGCAGGATCTGCGTACGGGGACACCCCGAGGCGATCTCCCAGAGCCGCAGCCCGACATGCCACGCCCCGTCCTCCGCGCGCTCCAGCGCTCCCCACCGTGCCAGCTCCGCGACCACCCGGTGCGTGGTGCTCAGGGCCAGCCCCGTGCGCTGAGCGATCTCCGACAGGGTCTGCGACGGATGCTCGCGATCGAAGGCCGAGAGGACCTCGAGGACTTTTCCGGCCGCCGTGCTCCCGCTTGCGCTCACATTGGCAGTCTCGCAGACGGGAGTTGGGCGGCCCGGTCGCGGGCGTACGGTCTGCCGGACGCCGGGCGGGGCGGCCGTGCCGGGAACAGCCTGCCCGGTCGGCGCTGTTGCACCGCCAGGGGCCCGTGCCGCACGGCGATGTGCCCACCGCGCGATCGGACGAGACGCGCTTCTTACAGGAGGACTGATTCATGACTGACCGGCCTTTGACGCTCATGGCAGTACACGCCCACCCCGACGACGAGGCCACCGGAACCGGAGGAGTCCTCGCGCGGTACGCGGCGGAGGGCATGCGCACGGTTCTGGTGACCTGTACCGACGGCGGTTGCGGCGACGGACCGGGGGGTGTGAAGCCGGGCGATCCCGGGCACGATCCGGCGGCCGTCGCCCTGATGCGCCGTCACGAACTCAAGGCGAGCTGCGACGTCCTGAAGATCAGCGATCTGGAGATGCTGGACTACGCCGACTCCGGAATGATGGGCTGGCCGAGCAACGACGCCCCCGGGTCCTTCTGGCGGACCCCCGTGGAGGAAGGCGCCGCCCGACTCGCCGAACTCATGCGTCACTACCGGCCCGATGTCGTCGTCACCTACGACGAGAACGGCTTCTACGGCCACCCCGACCACATCCAGGCCCACCGCATCACGATGGCGGCGCTGGAGATGACCTCGCTGACGCCGAAGGTGTACTGGACGACGATGCCCCGCTCCGGAATGCAGCGGTTCGGCGAGATCATGCGTGAGTTCCACGAGGACATGCCGGAGCCGGATCCCGCCGAGGCCGCCGCACTTGCGGAGATCGGTCTTCCCGACGACGAGATCACCACGTGGGTGGACACCACCGCGTTCAGCGACCAGAAGTTCGACTCACTGGCCGCGCATGCCAGTCAGGGCGAGAACATCTTCTTCCTCAAGATGGGCAAGGAGAGGTTCGGCGAGTTGATGGGCATGGAGACCTTCGTCCGCGTCAAGGACACCACCGGCGCGGCCGTACCCGAGAACGACCTCTTCGCCGGCCTGCGCTGACCCACCCGCCCGGCCGGGCCCGGCAGCGGAGAGGCTCCTGGGGCACCAGTACGCTTCCGTTCCTGTCACATGTCATGAACACAGGATCAGGAAACACATGAGCACTCAGCGCACCACTCCGTACCGGCGCCGCATGGGCCTCGCGGCCCTTGCCGCCCTCACCGCCGTATCCCTTGCCGCGTGCGGCGGTGGGTCCGGCAAGAAGGGCAGGTCCGGTGGGTCCGGCGGGTCGTCGGGGGCGAGCGAGGCGCCGAAGGACCTCAAGCTGGGGCAGGCCGGGCCGGTGCAGGAGATAACCAAGTACAAGAAGACCGGCAAGTTCTCGCTCACGCCGACGAAGGTCACCCTCGGCAAGCCGGCGGACCTCGACGAGCTGAAGGACGAGAAGAAGTACAAGGACCTGAAGGTCGCCTGGATCTACGTGAAGGCCGAGCACGTCGGCGGTTCCGCGGTCAAGCAGCCGATGGTGATGAGCGACGTGAGCGGCGAGACCTCCGCGGGCCGGCCCGCGACGAAGTTCATCCTCATCGGCGACCTCTCCAGCCGTCCCTCCGACTGCGTCGGCAACGACGGCACGAAGAGCCTCGGCGGCGACGACATCTGGAAGAAGGGCGAGACGCGCACCGTGTGCGAGCCGTACCTCATTCCTGCCGACGCCACGCTGAAGGCGGTCACGTACTCGCAGGGGTACTACAAGGAGCCCATCAAGTGGGCCGTGCGGTAGCACCTCGGAGGCCCGTTCGGGTGGAGAGCGGGCGCTGTCCGTTACCCGGCCCCGCCGCCGCGGCAGGTGACATAGCGACAGTACCTGCATATTCCAGGAGGAATATACTCATGCGCGTTCGCTCGACCATCCTCGCCGCCGCTCTCACCGTGTCCGCCCTGGCCGTCGGGGCAGGCGCGGCCGCCGCCGACGACGACCACCACCGCTACGCCCCGCACCACGAGGTGGGCTACAACCACAAGGGGTTCGCCGCCAAGTACGACAGCGTCGGCGGCCCGCTCGGCATCGTCTGGTCCGAGGCCGCGGGCTACGGCCACGAGGGCATCGGCCACGAGCCCGGCAACCGTCGCTGACGCAGGCGCTCGGCACCCGCGGACAACGCGGTGGTGAGGACGGGTTCAGCCCTCCTCACCACCGCGTTTTCTGCTGCCGGGGCCCGGCCGGGCGAGCGGTTCAGTTCAGGCGGCGCAGCGCCTCGTCCAGTTCCCGGCGCACCAGGAGGGCGTTCGGGGCGACCGTGGTGACCAGGATGCCGGGGCCCGCGAGCGGGGTGAGTGCGGACCACTCCCCCAAGAGGGTGGCCGGTGGCTTGGTGTGGGTGAACTCCGGGCGTACGAGGACGAGTTGGCCTGTCGCCCGGTGGCCGGACAGGACCGCTGGGCCGTCCCAGCCGCCGGGGGCTCCGGGGCCGCAGGACAGTTCCTGGTCCAGCAAAAGCCGGCCGGCACGGCGCACGGTGAGGCGGCTCGTGAGGCGGCCGGGGGCTTCGCCCGTGCGGCCGAGGACCTGCTCCTCGCGCAGCACCAGCCGGGCGTCGGCGGCCAGTTCGGCGCGCGTGGTGACGCGCAGGTCACTGTCGCGCACGGAGATCAACTGCTCGGGCAGCCAGTGCAGTTCGGCGCCGTCGGCGACGGTGAGGCGCACGTCGTAGCGGGCCGACGCCCGGGTCTGGCCCGGCAGCGCGAGAGTGGCCGCCGCCGAGGCGATGTGCAGGGCCGATCCCTGGTGGGCGGTGGCCTCGACGGTGAGGTGGTCGCCGCCCAAGGGGCCGCTCATCGCGCCGACGAGCGTGACGCGCGCCGCGTGGCCGGTGGAGCGGGTGCGGCGCAGTGCGAGCGGCCCCTCGCCGTCGAGGACGGGGAGTGACGTGCCGCCGCGGCCGTCGGCACGCGCCTCGACGCGGGCGGTAGCGCGGATTCCCGCGCCGCCCGCCTCGACGCCGGTCGCAGCCGACCGCGGCCGGCTCGTTTCCGTGACGCCCCGAGGGGCCAGGTACACCGTCACGCCGACGCGGTCCACGTCGCGTACTGCTCGCGCACCCATGCGGCGACCGGCCCGACGCCCTCCCCCGACCTCAACGACTGGAAGACGACGGGGAGTTCGGCGCGCTGCGCCTTCGCGTCGGCGGCCATCCGGGCGAGGTCGGAGCCGACGTGCGGGGCGAGGTCGGTCTTGTTGACGACGAGCAGGTCGGCCGTGGTGACGCCGGGGCCGCCCTTGCGCGGGATGTCGTCGCCGCCCGCGACGTCGATGACGAAGATCTGCGCGTCGACGAGCCCCTTGGAGAAGGTGGCCGTGAGGTTGTCGCCGCCGGACTCGACGAGGATCAGGTCGAGCGGGCCGACCTCGTCCTCCAGGTCCTCGACGGCCTCCAGGTTGGCCGAGATGTCGTCACGGATCGCGGTGTGCGGGCAGGCGCCGGTCTCCACGGCGGTGATGCGCTCGGGCGGCAGGACGGCCTCGCGGAGCAGGAACTCGGCGTCCTCGCGGGTGTAGATGTCGTTGGTGACGACGGCGAGGGAGAGCTCGTCGCGCAGTTCGCTGCAGAGCGCGGCGACGGTCGCGGTCTTCCCGGAGCCGACCGGGCCGCCGAGCCCGATGCGCAGCGCGCGGCGGCGCCCGTCGGGGCGGTGGGCGTCGGCGGAGACGGCGGAGGGGCCGTCGTGGGAGTGGTCGAGGTGCAGCATGACAGCTCCATGGGTCGGGGGGGGTGGGCCGCCGGGGGCGGGCAGGGGCAGTGAGTGGGAGGGTGCTACGACGCGAAGAGGCGTACCGGCCAGGCCGCGTGTGCCTCCGCGCCGATCTCCAGGAGCGGCGCGGAGGCCGCGGGCAGCGCGTCGACGCCCTCGTCGACCGCGCGTCTCGCCGCGTCGGCGGCCTGGAGTGCCACCTGGTCGACGTCGGGCGCGAGCCGGGCCAGGACCGCCGTGGCGTCGAAGGGGTCGAGGCTGAGCAGCCGCACGGTGGCGGTCGCCGGGCCGCTGATCCCTTCGTACGCCGAGCAGTAGGCCGCGTCTTCGGGGCCGAGTCCGGCGGCGCGGGCGGCGAGTCCGAGGACGACGGGCTGGTGGGCTCCCTTGGGGAACTGCCGGGCGAGCGCGTCGAGTTCGGGGTGCGGCCAGGTGGCACGGGCGGCCCGCATCATCTGTCGGCCGAGGCGCCGGGCCGCGGTGCGCAGGGCGGGTGACGGCGTGCGGGCATCCACGGCCGCGTCCAGGGCGCCGGGGTCGACGCCGAGGGCGGCGGCCGCCGCCAGCGCGGCCGACACGAGCCCGGAGGTGTGCAGCCGTCCCCGGCAGAAGGCCTCCAGGCTCGCGGCGCCGGTGATGCGGCCCGCCTTGACGGCCGCCTCGGCGCCGCCGGAGTGGGCGTGTCCGCCGGCGGGGAAGCGGCCGTCGGCCAGGACGAGAAGTGCTGCTCTGGACATGGGTGGGGTCGCCTGGTGTCGTCGGGCCGTCAGAAGAGGAAGTACCGCTGTGCGAGCGGGAGTTCGGCGGCGGGTGACGGTTCGACGAGTTCGCCGTCGATGGTGACGGCGAAGCTGTCGGCGGCGACCTCCACCCGGGGCAGCGCGTCGTTCTCGCGCATGTCGGCCTTGCTGCGGCCGCGCGTGGAGCGGATCGCGGCGAACGGCTTGTCCAGGCCGAGGCGCTCCGGAAGGCCGTCGTCCAGCGCCGACTGGGTCACGAAGTTGACCGAGTTGAGCGCCGGGGCCCTGCCGTGCGCCCCGTACATGCGGCGGGGCAGAACCGGCTGCGGGGTGGGGATGGAGGCGTTGGCGTCGCCCATCTGCGCGTACGCGATCTGTCCGCCCTTGAGGACGAGCTGCGGCTTGACGCCGAAGAACGCCGGTTCCCACAGCACCAGGTCGGCGAGTTTGCCGGGCTCGACCGAGCCGAGCTCGTGGTCGATGCCCTGGGCGACGGCCGCGTTGATCGTGTACTTGGCGACATAGCGACGCGCGCGGTGGTTGTCGGCGCGGGTGTCCCCCGGCAGGAAGCCGCGGCGCCGCTTCATGACGTGCGCGGTCTGCCAGGTGCGCATGATGACCTCGCCGACGCGCCCCATGGCCTGGGAGTCCGAGGACATGATCGAGATGGCGCCGAGGTCGTGGAGGATGTCCTCCGCGCCGATCGTGGTGGGCCTGATGCGGGACTCGGCGAAGGCGAGGTCCTCAGGGACGGCCGGGTTGAGGTGGTGGCAGACCATCAGCATGTCGAGGTGTTCCTCGACGGTGTTGACGGTGTGCGGCCGGGTCGGGTTGGTCGAGCTCGGCAGCATGTTGGGCAGCGAGACCGCCGTGATCATGTCGGGGGCGTGGCCGCCGCCCGCGCCCTCGACGTGGAAGGCGTGCAGGGTGCGGCCCGCGACGGCGTCGAAGGTGGCGTCGATGAAGCCCGCCTCGTTCAGCGTGTCGGTGTGGACGGCGAGTTGGGCGCCGGTCTCCTCGCACACGTTCAGGCAGGCGTCGATGGCGGCGGGTGTGGCGCCCCAGTCCTCGTGGATCTTGAAGCTGACGGCGCCGGCGCGGAGCTGGGCGTGCATGGACTCGGCGTTGACGGTGTTGCCCTTGCCGAGGAAGCCGATGTTGACGGGGCTGGACTCCATGGCCGCGAACATCCGGGACAGGTGCCAGGCACCGGGCGTGATGGTGGTCGCCTTGCTGCCCTCGGCGGGTCCGGTGCCGCCGCCGAAGAGCGTGGTGACGCCGGAGGCGAGCGCCTCGTCGACGATGGTCGGCGAGATGAAGTGGATGTGGGTGTCGATGCCGCCCGCGGTGAGGATCTTGCCGTTGCCGGCGATGACCTCGGTCTCGGGGCCGATGACGAGGTCGGGGTGGACGCCGTCCATCGTGTCCGGGTTGCCGGACTTGCCGATGCCGGTGACGCGGCCGTCGCGGATGCCTATGTCGGCCTTGACGATGCCCCAGTGGTCGATGATGACCGCACCCGTGATGACTGTGTCGGGGGCGCCTTCGGCTCGGGTGGTGCGGGACTGGCCCATCGACTCGCGGATGACCTTGCCGCCGCCGAACACCGACTCGTCGCCGGAGCGTCCGGGGCCGCCCGAGCGGTCCTCCTCGATCTCGATGAGCAGGTCGGTGTCGGCGAGCCGGATGCGGTCGCCGGTCGTGGGGCCGAAGAGGTCCGCGTACGCGGCACGGGACAGCTCAGGCATCGAGGGCACCTCCGGTCTCGCCGCGCAGGCCGGGCACCACGCGCTTGCCGGCCAGCGGGACGAGTTCGACGTCGACGGGGATTCCGGGCTCGAAGCGCACGGCGGTTCCCGCGGCGATGTTGAGCCGCTTTCCGTGCGCGGCGCCGCGGTCGAAGTCCAGACCCGGGTTGGCCTCGGCGAAGTGGTAGTGGGAGCCGACCTGGACGGGGCGGTCGGCGGCGTTGAGGACGGTGAGGCGGGTGACCTCGCGGTTCTCGTTGAAGGCGACGGGCTCGTCCGCGAAGAGGATCTCTCCGGGGACCAGGCCGTGCGCGGTGCCGTGCGGTGCGGCATGCATGAGACGCGGACTCCCGTCAGACGATCGGCTCGTGGACGGTGACGAGCTTCGTGCCGTCCGGGAAGGTGGCCTCGACCTGGACGTCGTGGATCATTTCCGGGATGCCGTCCATCACGTCGTCCCGGGTGAGGACCTTCCGCCCCGACGACATGAGTTCGGCGACGGTACGGCCGTCGCGGGCGCCCTCGAGGATGTGGGAGGTGATGAGGGCGATCGCCTCGGGGTGGTTGAGCAGCAGTCCCCGTGCCCTTCGCTTCTCGGCCACATCCGCGGCCACATGAATGAGCAGTCTCTCCTGCTCGTGCGGGGTCAGTTGCACGCGTCCCACCTCACAGTCCTCGCTCCGAACCGTGCGGGGTCCGGCTGCCGCGGCCACCGCGACGGATATAGATGTAACACACAGCGAAAGCGCGCGATCTTGCGCGCCCCGGTTAGAAAATCCGCTGGTGGCGTGGCACGGGAGGGTAGTTGGAGGGAGTTTCAACGAGGTTAACCAGACGTTGACCGGCCCATGACCGTCAGCTGGGCTCCGCCATACTCATCAGGGCCCGCAGCCCGTCCTGCAGCGCCTCGACGGGGACCTCGTCGAACAGGACGCACTGCGCGACGAATCCCTGCACGGCGGCGATCATCGTCCTGGCCACGTGGTCGGCGGGGATGTCGGCCCGCATCAGGCCCGCCTTCTGGTAGCCCTCGACGATCACCACCCAGACGGCGCGCACCTGCACATAGACGTCCGCCAGGATGGCCGACAGCTCGTCGTTGCGGAGAGTCTCCGTCCACACCTGCATCATCAGCCGGGCCGAGTGCGAACCGCCCCCCGTCCCCGGCTTCAGGTCCAGCACCTCCGCGAGCGCCCGGGCCACCAGGACGTCGGGCCGCGGCGGCGGGGTCTGCCGGGCGGCCGCCTCGAAGACCTCACTGATGTCGGTCAGCACCTCGCCGACGATCGCGGCGATCAGTTCGTCCTTGCCCCGGAAGTAGCGGTAGACCGCACCCGCCGACAGGCCCACCTCCTTCAGCACGTCCTGCATCGACGTGGCGTGAAAGCCGCCCCGCGCGAAGCAGAGCGCGGCGCCGTCGAGGATCTGCCGACGGCGGGCGTCGAGGTGTTCCTGGGATACGCGAGCCATGCGACGAACCTAAAACGAACGTTCATTCTTGACAAGGGCGCCGCGCGGCCCGACATTGGGCGTGCGCAATAAAACGAACGATCATTCTCTTTGAATCGCCCTCTCCGTGAATCGCCCTCTCCGCTTCGGGCGGTCTCTCTGCTTCGGGAAGGACCGGAAGCCATGTCCACGCCCTCCACCGGCGCGCCGCGCGCGTCGCGTCGCCGCCCCCGTACAGCGGCGGTGGCCGCGCTGGCCTGCGCCATAACCGCCCTGGCGCTCTGGGCCTTCGCCTGGCCCGCCGCCCGCACCGCACCCCGTGACCTGCCGCTCGGCGTCGCCGGTCCGGCCGCGGCCGCGGAGCCCGTCACACGTCAACTCGAGTGGCGCGAGGGCGCGTTCGAGATCCACCGGTACGCCGACGAAGCCGCCGCCAGAGCCGCCATCGAGGACCGGACCGTATACGGCGCGATCGTCGCCACGCCCGGCGGGCCGAAGCTGCTCACCGCGACGGCCGCGAGCCCGGTCGTCGCACAACTGCTGCAGCAGGCCGTGAAGGAGCAGGCCCCGGACTCCGCCGCCGTGCCGACGGTGGACGTGGTGCCCGCACCCGCGGCCGACCCGCGGGGCTCGGCCCTCGGATCCAGCGTGCTGCCGCTGGTCATCGCGGGGGTCGCGGCCGGCGCGCTCGTCACAGTCCTCGGGCTGAGCGGCGGGCGCGCGGTCGCCGCGCTGCTCGTCACCGCCGCGCTCGTCGGCGCCGTCGCGGCCGCGCTCGCACACAGCTGGCTCGGCGTGCTCACCGGCAACTGGTGGGCGGAGGCCGGGGTGTTGGGCCTGGCCACGCTCGCGGTGAGCGCCACCGTCGCCGGGCTCGCGGCGCTGCTCGGCTTCGCGGGCATCGGGGCCGGCGCCCTCCTGATGGTGCTGCTCGGCAACCCCTTCTCCGGCGTGACCTCGGCTCCGCAGCTGCTGCCCGAACCGGTCGGCCTCATCGGGCAGTTGCTGCCGCCCGGGGCCGAGGGTTCCTTGCTGCGCTCGGTGTCCTTCTTCGACGGCGCCCAGGCATCGGGACCCGCCCTGACGCTGAGCGCGTGGGCCGCGTTCGGTCTCGCGGCGGTGCTGCTCGGCGCGCTCCGGGAGCGGCGCCGGCCTGCCCCGGCGGCCACCCCGGTGCGGCAGCCGGCGGCGTCGGCGGGCTGAGCCCGCTCGGTTACGTGGCGTTCGGGCCGCGGTGTTCGGCCGCGATGCCGAACCGCTGCCGCTCCGACGGGGACGGCGGCGTGGCGCCGATCGAGGTGACGGTGCTGACCGTCCGCTCCTCGGAGGCGTCCGCCAGGCTTTCGAGGCGTTCCAGGTCGGCGGCGGAGACGAGCGCCACGAGCGGCTTGCCGTGCCGGGTGACGACGACGCGCTCGCCGCCGTAGACGACGCGGTTGATCAGCTCGGCGAGCTCTGCGCGGGCTTGCGTCACCGGAATCTCGTAGGCCATGCGTCCAGCTTAGACGCCGCTCTTTCCGAGTCGCGGACCCACGGAGCGTACGTCCTGTACATTTTTTACAGAGACCGGACCGCTCCGCACCCGGAAGAGAGAGGCGTGCCATGAATCGCCCGTCCGCCCGCCACGTCCTGCCCGAGTTCACCGAACGCACCAGTTCGGGGACGCGGACCATGGATCCCTACTCGAAGCTCCTCGAAGAGCGGATCGTCTTCCTCGGTACGCCCGTCGACGCCACCTCGGCGAACGACGTGATGGCGCAGTTCATGCATCTGGAGTACCAGGCACCGGACCGCGACATCTCGCTGTACATCAACTCCCCCGGCGGCTCGTTCAGCGCGATGGCCGCCATCTACGACACCATGCGGTTCGTCAGCTGCGACGTGGAGACGATCTGCCTGGGCCAGGCCGCGTCGGAAGCCGCCGTCCTGCTCGCCGCCGGCACGCCGGGCAAGCGGTTCGCGCTGCCCGGCGCGCGCGTCCTGATCCACCAGCCCGCCCTCCCCGAACCGGTCCGGGGCCAGGCCACGGATCTGGCGATCCAGGCCGCTGAACTCCTGAGCACACGGCGGCTGTTGGAGGAGATGCTCGTGCGGCACACGGGACAGAGTCCGGAGCGGGTCGGCGCGGACATCGAGCGGGACAAGATCTTCGACGCCCGGGCCGCCCTGGAGTACGGGTTCGTGGACCGGATCGTCCCGAGCCGCAAGAGCTCGCTCGCCGCCCGCGATCCGAGGTGACGCACCGATGCCGCCGCCCGAACTGCCGCCTCTGCCCGCCCTGACGCACGCCGAGGCGGAGTTGATCGACCGCTATCTCGAAGTCGTCGACCTGCTCGGCCGCATCAACCCCGCCCGCGCCGAGCACACCTACGGCGGACTGCGCGCCGCCCAGGCGCTGGTCGGCCGGGCGACCGCCCTGCGGGACGCGCTCGCCCTCATGCACCAACGGGGCGAGAGTGAGGTGCACGCACCCACGCTGGCCCGGGCGTTGCGCGTTCTCGACGGCGAGCGGCGGGCCCGGCGGCTCACCGTGCCACCCGCGCAGGGCTGCTGAGACCCCGTCGGCCGCCTCGCTCCCGGCGCCGGAACGTCTGGGTCCATTTCGAAACGGACCAGTCGGGCTACCCCGGACGGCGTACGCGCACGTCGTTATCCGCACGGTCCGAAGTTGCGACGAGTGAGTACAGCAGGGGCGGAATTATGTATTCCGCTGCTGGTCGAGCGGTCGTCAGAGAGTGCGGCCGCAGGTCGAATTCGGCAGTGTCCACCTGAACAGGTCAGTCGTGAGTAGCCTCACAAAACACCGTTTCGGCTCGGTTTTCGGGCCCTTTTCGGGTCAAGATCCCTTCCGACGACAAGCCCCCGCCACAGCGGCGGGGCGGTCCGGGCGGACGCCGAGTCCTGCCGCCACCCGGATGACCGGTCGACATCGGTGCAACGGCAGGAGTGGAGGACCCAGGTACGACGGGCCCGTCCGAGAAGTCGGGACGACGCCCTTGGGGTTAAGCCGCAGAGCATGACGCGGCCGGGCATCTTCGCCTGCCCGAACCCGACAGGTCATCCTTCACAGGCGGCTGACGAAGGGTTGCGCATGACCGCGCTGAATCATGTTCCGTCGCTGCTGAGCAGGACCGGTGCCGCATCGGTCCTCACGCTCGCCGTCGTAGGCGGCACCGTCGTGGCCCCCGGGCTCACGTCGGAGGCCGAGGCAGCGACCCACGGGACGAAGGCGCTCAAGATCGCGGCGTCCAAGAAGGGCTCCCCGTACGGCTACGGGGCAGCGGGACCCAACCGGTTCGACTGCTCGGGGCTGACGCTCTACTCGTTCAAGAAGACGGGCAAGAAGCTGCCTCGCACGGCCGCCGCGCAGTACAACAAGACCAAGCACATCTCCAGGTCCCAGCGGACCCGCGGCGATCTGGTGTTCTTCCACTCCGGTCGGAACGTCTACCACGTCGGGATCTACGCGGGTAACAACCGCATCTGGCACGCCCCCAAGAGGGGGACCGTGGTGCGCCTGGAGAAGATCTGGTCCAACAGCGTCTGGTACGGCAGGGTGCGCTGACCGAGCGGTGGTCCGCCGGCGCGCGCCTCGCACCGTCAGGTGCCGGTGCTTGGAGCGCGCCGGCGGGGATACCCGTGCGGGATGTCCGACGACTTTTCCTGCACCGCCCGCAAGGAGGCGCCGCTGGAGCGCGCGGACCGGAACTTCGCGGAGCTGCTCCAGGAACTGAGGGTGACGCAGACCGGCGTGCAGATCCTCTTCGCCTTCCTGCTCACCCTCGCCTTCAGCCCGCGGTTCCCCTCGCTCGACGCCGTGCAGCGCGGCACCTACGTCACGACGCTGCTGCTCGCGGTGCTCGCCGCGGCGCTGTTCACCGCTCCGGCGGCGCTGCACCGCTCGCTGTTCCAGCAGCGGGCCAAACCGCTCATCGTGCGGGTCTCGTCCCGGCTCGCCGCGCTCGGCCTGGGCGTGCTGGTGATGACGCTCACCGGTTCCGTGCTGCTGGTCGTCGACGTGACGGCGGGGCGGACCGAAGGGGTCTGCGCGGCCGTGGGGACGCTGCTGGTGTGTGTCGGGCTGTGGGGCGTCCTGCCGCGGCTCGTACGGCGTCCTGTGGCGCGCGTCGAGGCGGCGCCCCAGGAGGAGGCGCACATCGGCCCTGCGGGGGTGCGAGGAGGAGCGCCACGGCCGCTGCGCCGGGAGCGGTGCCGGTGACGCGCCCCGTGCCGCTGGAACCGCCCGTAGCGGGGCGCGGCCCAGCCCGTCAGTCGGCGGCTTCACGGGGGCCGCGTTGGACGGGGACCTGCCAGGGCAGCGCGATCCACACGGTCTTGCCGCCCTCGTCGGTGGGGCTGACCGAGAGCCTGCCTCCGCACTCGGCCGCCAGCCAGCGGATGATGACCATGCCGCGGCCGTTGTCCTGCTGGACGGCGGCGGGGAGCCGCTTGGGGTAGCGCGGGTGGCTGTCGGTGACACCGATGCGCAGCTGCTCGTCACGGTCGAGTTCGAGATCCACGGTGAAGGTGGGCGACTGGCCCAGAGTGTGCTGTACGGCGTTGGTGGCGAGTTCGGAGACAATGAGCCTGATCGTGTCGGCCACCTCCGCGTCACCGGGCAGGCCCCATTCCGTGAGCACACGCGATACGTATTTCCGGGCGGCGGGGACCGAGACAGGATCGCTCGGCAGGGTGACGGAGGCTTCCTGGTGGTCTGCCATGGCGACATGTCCCTTTCCCGCCGGGACCGGTCTCCGACTCGCGGCGGATGACTCGAGGACAGTCCCGGACTGGTGCTTCGCGCCAGCCTGCCACTCCTTGGCCGGTCACGGGTGGCGATCCACCGAGATGTGCATATATCTGTCGCTCGAAGCGGTGAACTCTGCTACGGCAGACCGTATTTGGGCGGGAGAGCGGTACTTCCTCTAATCTCGCCTACTGCCCCGCCCTGCCGCCGGGAGATCCGACGGCTCCGTCCGGAAGGAGACGGGCATGCAGTACGGCCCCGCGGTGCGCCGTCGTCAGCTCGGCGCCGCCCTGCGCGCCCTGCGCGCTCACGCGGGACTCACGAGCAGCGAGGCGGCGGCCAAGGTCGGCTGGCACCAGTCCAAGGTGAGCCGGATCGAGACGGGCCGCAGCGGTGTGAAGGCCGCCGACGTGCGGCTGCTGATGGAGGCGTATCAGGTCAAGGATCCGCAGCGCAGCGAGCTGCTCATCGCGTTCGCCGGGTCCGACGATCCGGGCGCGGGGCGTCATCACTGGTGGAAGGCCTATCGCGATCTGCTGCCCGCCACCTACCGCGATTTCATCAGCCTGGAGTCGCAGGCGAGCTGGGTGCGCACCCTGGAGACCACGGTGGTTCCCGGCCTGTTGCAGACCTCCGAGTACGCGCGGGCGGTGACCCGGGCCGCGCTCGGCGGGCTGCCGGAGGATCAGGTCGACGCGCTGGTGGAGGTCCGGCTCGCCCGGCAGGACGTGTTGCGCGCGGATCCGCCGTTGCGGCTGAGCGTGGTGATGGACGAGGCGGTGCTGCGGCGCCCGGTGGGCGGTCCGCGGGTGTTCGCGGGGCAGTTGGTGCGGTTAAGGGAGGTGTCCCACATGCCTCACGTCCGACTGCAGGTGTTGCCGTTCACCGCGGGCGAGCATGTGGGTCTGATCGGTCCTTTCGTTATTTTTTCATTTCCGGACATTGCTGATCTGGATGTGGTTGTTCTCGACCATTTGACGAGTAGCCTCTACCTCGAACGGAAAGAAGACCTCCAGGCGTACACGGAGGCCTTCAACTCCCTTCAGGTACAAGCGCTCTCACCCGAGGACTCAACGGATTTCATCGCCGGGCTATGCGACGGCGCGTAAGGAGGCACAATGACCGCAATGCCTCGGTACGTACCTTCCAGCACGAGAATTCAAGGTGCGCGGTGGCAGCGCAGCAGCTACAGCAACGGAATGAACAACTGTGTCGAGACAGCCACACTCGACTCGGGTCCGTCGGCCGGCCTGCGCGCCGTGCGTGATTCCAAGAACACCGCAGGGCCCGCCCTGCTCTTCTCCCCCGGCCCCTGGGAGTCGTTCGTCAACTGCCTCCGGTAGGCAGTCCCGGCCCGTCGCGGGTCCGGCACGCTTCACCGGGGTGCGTTGCGGCTGATCACCCGTACCGCACCGGCGATCTGCGCGTCGGTGAGATCGGCGCGGGCGGTCAGCCGCAGCCGTGAGATGCCGTCGGGCACCGACGGCGGCCGGAAGCAGCCCACGGCGAGACCCTCCGCCCGGCAGTCGGCGGCCCACTGCACGGCCTGTTCCGGTGACGGTGCGCGTACGGAGACGACGGCGGCGTCGGGCCGTACCGCCGAAAGCCCCTCGGCCGTGAGACGGCGGTGCAGCTCGGTCGCGACCTCGCGGGCCCGTGCGGCCCGGCCCGGCTCGCGGCGCAGCAGGCGCAGGGCCGCGAGTGCGGCGCCTGCCGCGGCGGGCGCGAGGCCGGTGTCGAAGATGAAGGTGCGGGCCGCGTTCACCAGGTGCTCGATGACCTCGGCCGGGCCCAGTACGGCGCCGCCCTGGCTGCCGAGGGACTTCGAGAGGGTCA
Organism: Streptomyces sp. NPDC029674; assembly: GCF_044903205.1. Classification (NCBI taxonomy): domain Bacteria; kingdom Bacillati; phylum Actinomycetota; class Actinomycetes; order Kitasatosporales; family Streptomycetaceae; genus Streptomyces; species Streptomyces sp. NPDC029674. The sequence goes on along the minus strand of NZ_JBJDPY010000013.1, from coordinate 12,188 downwards.
GGGTGACCACGGTGTCGGCCGTGCCCGCGAGCCCCGCCGCGTACGGGGCGCCCCGGCCGCCGTCGCCGAGCACACCGAGTCCATGGGCGTCGTCGACGATCAGTCCGGCGCCGAACTCCCGGCAGGCGGCGGCCAGTTCGGTGAGCGGTGCCATGTCGCCGTCGACCGAGAACACCGAGTCGGAGACCATGACGGCAGGGCCTTCGTGGGCGTCAAGCACCTTGCGTACCGCTTCCGGGTCGGCGTGCGGCACCACCTGCGTCGTCCCGCGCGCGAGCCGGCACCCGTCGATCAGGGACGCGTGGTTGCCCGCGTCGGAGACGATCAGCGAACCGTGCGGGGCGAGCGCGGTGACGGCGGCGAGGTTCGCCGCGTAGCCGGAGGAGAAGACGAGGGCCGCCTCGAAGCCGCAGAAATCCGCGAGCTCACGCTCGAGCTCCGCGTGCAGTTCCGTGGAGCCGGTGACGAGCCGGGACCCGGTCGCGCCGCCGCCCCAGCGCCGGGCCGCGGCGGCCGCGCCCTCGGTCACCTCCGGGTGCCGGGTCAGGCCCAGGTAGTCGTTTCCCGCCAGATCCAGGAGGCCGCCCGCGTCGGCGGGGCGCGGGCGCAGGGTGCGGACGAGTCCGGCGTCCGCGCGCAGCCGCGCCTGCTCGTCGAGCCAGCCGAACGCGCCCGTCACGGGGTGCCTGTTTGTAGACATTGCACAGACCTTAGTCGCCGTGCCACCTGGCCAGGGTGTGGCAATACCCACACCTCAAACCGTTTCTGTTGTGCGAACTCTCCTTGGCCCGGCAGGCTGCGGTGCGTAAGGATCAGCGCCATGGACCTGCTGAACACGCTGGTGGACAAGGGGCTTCGGCGCGAGCTGCCGACCCGCGAAGAGGCGCTGGCCGTCCTGGCCACCTCCGACGACGAACTCCTGGACGTAGTGGCCGCCGCCGGGAAGGTGCGGCGGCAGTGGTTCGGGCGACGGGTGAAACTCAACTATCTGGTCAACCTCAAGTCGGGCTTGTGCCCCGAGGACTGCTCGTACTGTTCGCAGCGCCTCGGCTCCAAGGCCGAGATCCTGAAGTACACCTGGCTGAAGCCGGACGAGGCCTCGCAGGCCGCGGCGGCCGGGGTCGCGGGCGGCGCCAAGCGGGTCTGTCTGGTCGCCAGCGGCCGCGGCCCGACGGACCGTGACGTCGACCGGGTCGCGCAGACCATCGCGGCGGTCAAGGAGCAGAACGAGGGCGTCGAGGTGTGCGCCTGCCTCGGCCTGCTCTCCGAAGGTCAGGCGGAGCGGCTGCGGGGGGCGGGCGCGGACGCGTACAACCACAACCTCAACACCTCCGAGGCGACGTACGCGGACATCACCAAGACGCACACGTACGCCGACCGTGTCGACACCGTGCAGAAGGCGCACGCGGCGGGCCTCTCCGCCTGCTCGGGGCTGATCGCGGGCATGGGCGAGAAGGACGAGGACCTGGTCGACGTCGTCTTCTCGCTGCGCGAGCTCGACCCGGACTCGGTGCCGGTGAACTTCCTGATCCCCTTCGAGGGCACGCCGCTGGCCAAGGAGTGGAACCTCACGCCGCAGCGCTGTCTGCGCATCCTCGCGATGGTCCGCTTCGTCTGCCCGGACATCGAGGTGCGCATCGCGGGCGGCCGGGAGGTGCATCTGCGCTCCATGCAGCCGCTCGCCCTGAACATCGCCAACTCCATCTTCCTGGGCGACTACCTGACCAGCGAGGGCCAGGCCGGCCAGGCCGACCTGGACATGATCGCGGACGCCGGCTTCGAGGTCGAGGGCACGGATCAGGTGACGCTGCCGCGGCACCGGGTCGACGCGGCCGCCGCCGCAGGCTGCGGCTCGCACGAGGGGGGCAGCTGCGGTCCCTGCGGCTCCGAGCCCGCGGCCGAGCCGTCGGCGGAACCCGTGGCCGATGCGAACGAAGCACGTACGGACCTGGTGGCGGTACGCCGCCGGGGCGCGGGAACGGACCTGGCGCCCAATGCCTGACCTCTCCACCGCGGACCTGCTCGCGCTCGACCGGCAGCACGTCTGGCACCCCTACGGGCCGATGCCGGGCCGCCAGGAACCCCTGGTCGTCGAGTCGGCGAGCGGCGTCCGGATGCGGCTCGCGGACGGCGGCACCGAGCTGATCGACGGCATGTCGTCCTGGTGGTCGGCGATCCACGGGTACAACCACCCCGTCCTCAACGACGCGGTGCGCGGACAGCTGGACCGCATGAGCCACGTGATGTTCGGCGGGCTCACGCACGAGCCCGCCGTCGCGCTCGCCAAGCGCCTCGTCGACATGACGCCCGACGGCCTGGAACACGTCTTCCTCTCCGACTCGGGTTCGGTCTCGGTCGAGGTCGCGGTCAAGATGTGCCTGCAGTACTGGCGCTCGCTCGGCCGGCCCGGGAAGCGGCGGATGCTGACGTGGCGCGGCGGCTACCACGGCGACACGTGGCAGCCGATGGCCGTGTGCGACCCCAAGGGCGGCATGCACGAGCTGTGGCAGGGTGTACTGCCGGAGCAGGTGTTCGCCGACGCGCCGCCGGCCGGCTTCGACGCGTACGAGGAGTCGTACGCCGAGCACCTGCACGAGCTGATCGGGCGGCACGCCCACGAACTGGCCGCCGTCATCGTCGAGCCCGTGGTGCAGGGGGCCGGGGGGATGCGGTTCCACTCCCCCGGCTACCTCCGCGCACTCCGGGAGGCGTGCGACGCCCACGACGTGCTCCTGGTGTTCGACGAGATCGCGACGGGTTTCGGCCGTACGGGCGCGCTGTTCGCGGCCCACCACGCGGGGGTCTCCCCCGATGTGATGTGCGTCGGCAAGGCCCTGACCGGCGGCTATCTGTCGATGGCGGCGACACTCTGCACGCCGCGCGTCGCCGACGGGATCTCGCGGGGCGAGGTGCCTGTCCTGGCGCACGGGCCGACGTTCATGGGCAATCCGCTGGCCGCCGCGGTGGCCGGTGCCTCGATCGACCTGCTGCTCGGACAGGACTGGCACACCGAGGTCAAACGCATCGAGACGGGGCTGCGGAACGGCCTGGCGGAGGCGGCGCTCCTCCCCTCGGTACGGGAGGTCCGCGTCCTCGGGGCGATCGGCGTCGTACAGCTGGACCATCCGGTGGACATGGCCGCGGCGACACGTGCGGCGGTGCGCGAAGGGGTGTGGGTGCGGCCGTTCCGCGACCTGATCTACACGATGCCGCCGTTCATCACGGGCGACGACGACGTGGCACGGATCGCCCGCGCGGTGTGCGCGGCGGCGAAGGAGGGCTGACATGACGGTGCTCGTGGTGTCCGGTACGGGCACGGAGATCGGCAAGACGGTGACGACCGCCGCGGTGGCCGCGGTCGCCCTGGCCGCCGGGCGCAGCGTCGCCGTGCTCAAACCGGCACAGACCGGGGTCGCGCCCGACGGGCCCGGCGACGCGCACGAGGTGGCGCGGCTCGCGGGGGACGCCGTCACCGCACTCGAACTCGCCCGCTACCCCGAGCCGTTGGCGCCCGACGTCGCGGCCCGGCGGGCCGGTCTCGCGCAGGTGCACCCGCAGGACGTGGCCGACGCGGCGGCGAAGCTCGCGACCGAGCACGACCTGGTGCTCGTCGAGGGGGCGGGCGGGCTCCTCGTACGCCTCGACGACGACGGCGGCACCCTCGCGGACGCGGCCCGCCTCCTGGACGCGCCGGTCCTGATGGTCGTCCCGGCCGGGCTCGGCACGCTCAACTCGACGGCCCTGACGGCAGAGGCACTCCGGTCTCGCGGCGTACGCCAGCTGGGCCCCATGATCGGCAGCTGGCCGGCCGCCCCCGACCTGGCGTCCCGCTGCAACCTCGCGGACCTGCCGAAGGACGCGGGCACCCCGCTCCTCGGCGCGATCCCGGAGGGCGCCGGGTCGTCGCACGCCACCACCTTCCGCGCGGAAGCCGGAGGGTGGCTGGGCCCGCAACTGGGCGGCACGTGGGACGGAGCGGTGTTCGCGGAGCGGGAGGGGCCGGGGTCGGGTACCGGGTGACGTCGTGGCGGGGCGCGCCGTCCTCTTGGGGTCGGGTGTCCCGTCGTCGGGGCACCATGGCGGTATCCGCTCGCTCCGTCGAGGAGGTCCCATGCCGTCGCGATCAGCCAAGTCCGTGTCCCGGGACGCCGTGCACCATCCCGTCTTCGCCCGTTTCTACGCTCGGTGCAGCGTGGCCGCCGAGCCCACCGTCGGGGCTCACCGGCGGGAGCTGCTCGCCGGTCTGTCCGGGCGGGTCATCGAGGTCGGCGCGGGCAACGGGCTCAACTTCGCGTACTACCCGGGTGCGGTCTCCGAGGTCGTGGCGATCGAACCGGAGCGGCTGCTGCGGCGGCTCGCGGTGTCGGCGGCGCTGCGCGCGGACGTGCCGGTGGATGTCGTGCCCGGTGCCGCGGAGGCGCTGCCCGTCAAGAGTGAGGCGTTCGACGCGGCGGTCGTCTCGCTCGTGCTGTGCAGCGTGCGGGACGTACGGCGGGCGCTCGGCGAGCTGCGGCGGGTGCTGCGGCCCGGCGGTGAGCTGCGGTTCTTCGAGCACGGCCGGGCGCCGGGGAGGCTGATGGGGACCGCCCAGCGCGTGTTGGACCGGACGGTGTGGCCGCCGCTGTTCGGCGGCTGTCACGTGTCGCGGGACCCGCTGGCCGCCGTGCGTGACGCCGGGTTCGAACTCGGCGCGCACCGGCGGCTCCTGGTGCCGGCGAAGGGTCCGCGGCTGCCGACGTCGTTCTGTGTGCTGGGGACGGCGCGCCGGCCCGACGACGCCACCTCTCCCTGAATCACAGGCAGTCACAGGCGATCACAGGCTCCACTGGCGCAGCTGGTCCGCGATGGCGTGCACGCTCGCGCCGTCCTCCTTCACCAGGCGGGCGAGGTCGCGCACCTGCTCGGGGGAGGTGACGACCTTGAGGCCGCTGGAGACGAGGTAGGCGTAGGCGACGGAGGAGGCGAAGAGGGCGTTGGAGCGTTCGAGTGCGGGGATGTGGAGCAGCACTTGGAGGAGCGCCGCCGCGCGGTCGTGCGGGGTCTCGTAGACGGGCACACCGAATATCTCCGCCTCGTGTCTGCTGACGGCGGCGACGAGCGCGCCCCAGTCGGTGACCTGCGGGTCTCCGGGTGTCTTGTGTTCGGCGACCATCAGGAGCCAGGCAAGGTCGATTCTGAGGTCCAACGGATCAGCAGCGACCTTCACGCACGGGGCGGCTGCCCTCGCGCTCGGCGCCGAACTCCTCGGCGAACACCGTTTCGTACTGCTTCATGAAGTCGGCGGCGGCCTCGACGAAGGTGTGGCCGATTTCCCCGGCGTCCTGTTTGACGAGTTCTTCGATGTAGCGGTTGACGCTCATGCCGCGGGCCAGGGCGCGCTCCCGCGCGGCCCGGGCGGTGTCCTCGTCCACCCGCACGTTCAGCTGTGTCTTCGCCATACCGTCAAGCTAGCGCCGAGGTGCTAGCACGACAAGGCCGCCAGGACCTTGTCCCTTACATACGTTCCCGGGCCCGACCTCGGAGGGATACCGGACACCTGGGCAGCCCCACTACTCTCAACCGGGTTACGGGAGTTGGAACGGCCACAACCCGGGAGGCCGCCTTGTCCGCACCTGCTTCGACACCGTCCGCGGGGCACCCCGCGCCCACCGGGATCGCCGCGCGCGCCCGCGGCCTCACCAAGGCGTACGGCTCGGGAGAGACGACCGTGCTCGCCCTCGACTCGGTCGACGTGGACATCTCGCGTGAGCGGTTCACGGCCGTCATGGGTCCCTCCGGTTCGGGGAAGTCCACCCTGATGCACTGCCTCGCCGGGCTCGACAGCGTCTCGGCGGGCCAGGTCTGGCTCGGCGACACCGAGATCACGGGCCTCAAGGAGCGGGAGCTGACCCGGCTGCGGCGCGACCGCATCGGCTTCATGTTCCAGTCCTTCAACCTCATCCCCACGCTCAACGCCCTGGAGAACATGACGCTGCCGATGGACATCGCCGGGCAGCGGCCCGACCGCGACTGGCTGGAGCACGTCATCGACACCCTGGGGCTGCGGGACCGGCTCAAGCACCGCCCGGCGCAGCTGTCCGGCGGGCAGCAGCAGCGGGTGGCGTGCGCGCGGGCGCTCGCCGCCAAGCCCGAGCTGATCTTCGCCGACGAGCCGACGGGCAACCTCGACTCCCGGGCCGGGCTCGAAGTCCTCGGCTTCCTGCGCGAGGCGGTGGACCAGCTCGGCCAGACCGTCGTGATGGTGACGCACGATCCCGGTGCCGCCGCCCACTCCGACCTGGTGATCTTCCTCGGCGACGGGCGGATCGTGGACGACATGGAGCGGCCGACGGCGGAGGGGGTCCTCGAACGCATGAAACGGTTCGACGCGCTGCACGCGGCGCCGCCCGGCACGTCCGTGTCCATCGACAAACCGTCCGAGCAGAGCTGAACCGGGGGCCGCGGTGCTGAAGGCGACGCTCAGAAGCTTCCTGGCGCACAAGGGGCGGCTCGCGCTCTCCGCGCTGGCCGTCATCCTCTCCGTCGCGTTCGTGGCGGGCAGCCTGATCTTCTCGGACACGGTCACCCGCACCTTCGACCGCCTGTTCGCCTCCACGTCGGCCGATGTGACGGTATCGCCGAAGGAGGACCTCGACGAGGCGGTGCCCTCCGGGCAGACGCCGACGGTGCCCGCGAACCTCAGGGAGCGGGTGGCCGGCGTCGACGGTGTCAAGGACGCGCACATCGACGTGTCCGTCGAGAACATCACCATCGTCGACCGCGACAACGAATCCGTGGGCTCCACGACCGGCGCGCCCACCATCGCCACCAACTGGTACCCCACCGACCGCAGCCCGGTCGAGCTCACCTCGGGCCATGCCCCGCGCGGCGGCGGCCAGGCGATGATCGACGCGGACACGGCCGACAAGAAGGACGTGGAGATCGGGGACACCCTCACCGTTCTCGCGCGGCCCGGCTCGTTCAAGGTCGAGATCGTCGGCATCGCCACGTTCACCACCACCAACCCCGGTGCCGCTCTCGTCTTCCTCGACACGGCGACCGCCCAGCGCGAGCTCCTCGGCTCGAAGGCCGCGGCGACGAGCATCTCCGTGACGGCCGCGGACAGCGTCGGCGACACGACGCTCAAGCGCCGCATCGCCGCCGAACTGGGCCCCGGTTACGACCTGGAGACCGCCGACGAGCAGGCGGAGTCGGCGGCGTCCGAGCTCGGCGGCTTCCTGGACGTCATCAAGTACGTGATGCTCGGCTTCGCCGGGGTCGCCGTCCTCGTGGGCATCTTCCTGATCGTCAACACCTTCTCGATGCTCATCGCGCAGCGCACCCGCGAACTGGGCCTGCTGCGCGCGCTCGGCGCCGACCGCAGGCAGGTGCGCCGCTCCGTCCTCTTCGAGGCGCTGCTGCTCGGCCTGGTCGGCTCGACGCTGGGGCTCGCCGCGGGCATAGGTCTCGCCCTCGGCCTGATCGAGCTGATGGGCCTGTTCGGGATGAATCTGAAGTCCACGGAGATGGTCCTCGGGTGGGCGACCCCCGTCGTCTCGTACGTCGTCGGGGTCGGCGTCACCTTCGTCGCGGCGTACCTCCCGGCCCGGCGGGCCGCGCAGGTGTCGCCGATGGCGGCGCTCGCCGACGCCGAGATCGCCGGTGTGGGGCGGCCGTTGAAGATGCGGGCCGTCGTCGGAGCCGTCGTCGGGGCGGCCGGTGCCGCCGCTCTGGTGGGCTGCGCGACGGCGGAGAAGACGTCGTCCGCGGCGTCGCTGCTCGGGCTCGGCATCGTGCTGACCCTGGTCGCCACGGTCGTCGCGGGGCCGCTCCTGGTGCGGCCGGTGATCCGCGTCCTCGGCGGCGCGTTCCCCGCGGTCTATGGCTCGGTCGGCCGGATGAGCCAGCGCAACGCGCTGCGCAATCCGCGCCGCACGGGCGCCACGGCGGCCGCGCTGATGGTGGGGCTCGCGCTGGTCGGCGGCCTCTCGGTGGCCAGCGCCTCGATGACGAAGTCGTTCGACCGGCAGATCGACAAGACGCTCGGCGCGGACTTCGTCGTGCAGAACAGCAACTTCATGCCGTTCTCTTCGGAGATCACCGGGAAGGTCGAGGACACCGAGGGCGCCGGTCTCGTCGTACGCCAGCGCTTCACCCCCATCGAACTGAGGCTGCCCGACGGCAAGAAGGTCGAGTCGACCGCCGCCGGTTACGGCCCGGAGCTCGACGAGGTCGCCAAGGTCACGTACGCGCAGGGCAGTTCGCGGGACGCGCTGGCGGCCGGCCGGATCGGGATGGACAAGGACTTCGCGAAGAAGCACGAGGTGCGGCTCGGGGACGCGCTGCCCGCGACGTTCCCCGGCGGGCGCGAGACGAAGCTGACGGTCGGCGCGCTCACCGACCAGGACTCGGCCGAGGGCTTCGGCATCGAGGGCGGGCTCTTCCTCGGGTTCGGCACGGTCGAGAAGTACGTGCCGGACGGCCAGGACTCCGCGCTGTTCGTCAACGCGGCGTCGGGCACGGACGCGGACACCCTGCGCGAGCGCCTGGAGAAGAGCCTCGACCCGTATCCGCAGGTGCAGGTGCGCGACCAGGCCGACTACAAGGAGCTGATCCGGCAGCAGATCGCCGTGATGCTCTACCTCGTCTACGCCCTCCTCGGGCTCGCCATCGTCATCGCCATCCTCGGCGTGGTCAACACCCTCGCCCTGTCGGTCGTGGAGCGCACCAGGGAGATCGGTCTGCTGCGCGCCATCGGCCTCGGGCGGCGGCAGCTGCGCCGCATGATCCGCCTGGAGTCGGTGGTGATCGCGGTCTTCGGGGCGCTGCTCGGGCTGGCGCTCGGTCTGGTGTGGGGCGTCGCCGTGCAGCAGGTTCTCGCGTTGCAGGGGATGAAGGAGCTGGCGTTCCCCTGGACGACGATCGTGGCGGTGGTGATCGGCTCGGTGGTCGTGGGGCTGGCGGCGGCGCTCCTGCCGGCGCTGCGCGCGTCGCGCATGAACGTGCTGGCGGCCATCGCGCACGAGTGAGGCGCTCCCCCGGCGTCCGCATCCTGAAATATCCGCGCGCCCGGGCACCGGCCGGTGGTGGGATGCCGTACATGAACGACCTTCATGTACGGGACAACGACCTTCGCGTACGGGCGGCGACGCCCGAGGACCTCGACGCGGTGCTCGCCTTCTGGAAGACGGCCGCCGAGGGCACGAGCATCAGCGACGACCGCTCCGGCGTGGAGCGGCTCGTCGCCCGGGACCCCGAGGCGCTGATCCTCGCCGAGCGCGGGGACGAGCTCGCGGGCACGGTCATCGCGGGCTTCGACGGCTGGCGCTGCCACCTGTACCGCCTCGCCGTGCACCCGGCGCACCGCCGCCGCGGCGTGGGCTCGGCGCTGCTGGCCGCCGCCGAGGAACGGTTCGTACGGCTCGGCGGGCGCCGCGGCGACGCGATGGTCCTGGACCGCAACGAGCTCGCCCACCACGCCTGGCGCGCCGCGGGCTACGCTCCCGAGCCGCAGTGGAGCCGCTGGGTGAAACCGCTCCCCGCCGGGTAACCGGGAAGTCCCGGCCGACCCCGACAGAGATCCGAGTGCTTTGCTGACCCTTTACCATGGACGCACCACTCGTATCCGACTGAAAGGTGTGAGCGTCCGCCCATGGGCGAGCCTCCTAGTACCCGACATCGCGCACTCCTCCCGCTCCTGTCCGATCATGGGACGGAGGTGACCCGATGACCGAAGTGCTCCTGCTCCTCGTGGCGGTGCTGCTCAGCCTGGCGTGCGGTGTCTTCGTCGCGGCGGAGTTCTCCCTCACGACGGTCGAGCGCAGCGAGCTCGAGCGGGCCGTCGAGCGCGGCGAGCGGGGCGCCGCCGGCGCCCTCAAAGCCGTCAAGAACCTCACCTTCCAGCTCTCGGGCGCCCAGCTCGGCATCACCGTCACCAACCTGGTGGTCGGCATGCTCTCCGAGCCGTCCATCGCCGCGCTGATCTCGGGGCCGCTGCGCGACCTCGGCGTCCCCCGGTCGGCGGCCTCCTCCATCGCCCTGGTGATCGGAACGGCCCTCTCGACGGTCTTCCTGATGGTCGTCGGCGAGCTGGTCCCGAAGAACTGGGCGATCTCCTCGCCGCTCGCGGTCGCCAAGCGGGTGGCGACGCCCCAGCGTCTGTTCAGCGCCGCGTTCCGGCCGTTCATCGCGCACCTCAACAACACCGCGAACCGTTCCGTACGCCGCTTCGGCATGGAGCCCACCGAGGAGCTCGCCACCGCGCGCGGCCCCAAGGAGCTGGTGGCGCTCGCACGCCACTCCGCCAGGGAGGGCGCCCTGGAGGCGGACACCGCCGAGCTGTTCGTGCGCACGCTGAACCTCGCCGACCTCACCGCGGAGAACGTGATGACGCCCCGCGTCCAGGTCATGGCCCTCGAGACGCACGCCACCTGCGAGGACGTCGCCAACGCCACGCGCGCCACCGGCCTCTCCCGCTTCCCCGTGTACCGCGGGAACCTGGACACGGTCGTCGGCGTCGCGCACATCAAGGACGTGCTCGCCATACCCGCCGAGCGCAGGCAGCGCGTCCCGGTCGCCGAAGTGCTGCGGGAGCCCCTCCTCGTACCGGAGACGCTCACCGTCGACCGGCTCCTCGACCGGCTCTCCGGCAAGCGCACGATGGCCGTGGTCATCGACGAGTACGGCGGCACCGCCGGCGTGGCCACCCTGGAGGACATCGTCGAGGAGGTCGTCGGCGAGGTGCGGGACGAGCACGACCCGCACGAGACGTCCGACATCGCCCACGCGGGCACCGACGACGACGGCAGGACGCTGTACTCCGCCGACGGCGCGGCCCGCACCGACCAGCTCGCGCGGGTCGGCATGCGGGTGCCCGACGGGCCGTACGAGACGCTCGCGGGCCTCGTCGCCACGCGGCTCGGCCGCATCCCCGCCGTCGGTGACGGCGTCGAGGTGGGCGGCTGGCGGCTCGACGTCGTCGACGCCACGGGGCGGCGCGCCGCCCGCGTGCTGCTGCACGCGCCGCCGCTCCCCGGAAACCCCGACACCCACAGCGACCACGACGCCCGCGCCGACCACGAGGAGGACGCCCGATGACCGCCGTCCAGCTGCTGATCGGTCTGGCGACGCTCGTCGTCAACGCCTTCTTCGTGGGCGCCGAGTTCGCGCTCATCTCCGTGCGCCGCAGCCAGATCGAGCCGCACGCGGAGGACGGGAACAAGCGCGCCAAGAGCGTGATGTGGGGGCTGCAGCACGTGTCGGCGCTGCTCGCCGCCGCGCAGCTCGGCATCACCCTGTGCACCCTGGTCCTCGGCATCGTCGCGGAGCCGGCCATCGCGCATCTGCTCGAGCCGGTGTTCGACGCGGTGGGCGTGCCGCACGGCCTGGTCCACCCGATCTCGTTCGTGATCGCGCTGGCCCTGGCGACCTACCTGCACATGCTGCTCGGCGAGATGATCCCGAAGAACATCGCGCTCGCGGAGCCGGTGCGCTCGGCGCTGCTCCTCGGGCCGCCGCTGGTGGCGCTGGCGCGGGCGCTGCGCCCGGTGATCTTCGCGATCAACGCGTTCGCCAACGGTCTGCTGAAGCTGTTGCACGTCGAGGCCAAGGACGAGGTGTCGGCGAGCTTCTCCGACGACGACCTCGCCCGCATGGTCAAGGACTCCGGAGACGCGGGTCTGATCGACAACCGTGCGCAGGAACGGCTGCACGACGCGCTCGAACTGGGCCGTCGCCCGGTCAGGGACGTGGTGCTGCCGCTGGAGGACGTCGTCTACGCGCGCGTGGGCGTCACCCCCGAAAAGCTGGAGCAGCTCTCGGCCGAGTCCGGGTTCTCCCGCTTCCCCGTGGTCGACGACGGCCGCCGCATCGTCGGCTATCTGCACGTGAAGGACGCCCTCGACCGGGCGCCGCGCGATCTGCCGTTCCGGGTGCCGGACATGCGCAAGATCGCGCAGGTGCGGGAGACCACGCCGCTGGACGACGTGCTGACCGCCATGCGGGGCAGCCGGACGCACGTGGCGGCGGTGCTCGGCTCGGACGGCAGGCTCGCCGGCATGGTCACGATGGAGGACGTGCTGCAGGAGCTCTTCGGCCAGCCCGTCTGAGCGGTGCCCGAGCGGCGGGGGGGGGGGGGGGGGGGGCCCCCCCCCCCCCCCCCCCCCCCCCCCCCCCCCCCCCCCCCCCCCCCCCCCCCCGCGCCGCCCCCG
>NZ_JBJDPY010000012.1:0-304489 GCF_044903205.1 Streptomyces sp. NPDC029674 | reverse complement strand
CCTTTCCGGTTCCCGCTCCGGCCTTTCGGCTTTCGCGTTTCCCTTTCCGGCGGTTCCGACTCTATCAGATCCTTTCGGGCCTGACTCCCAGTCAGTGGCCACCCGGCGGAGCCGGATGTTTATGCCGTGTCTTCGCGGCTGTTGGGCCGTTCCGACGTCTCAAACTCTAGCGGGTTTTCCCGGCGACTCATAATCGAGCCTTGGAATTGAATTCGGGCATGCCGAATGCGTTCCGTTGGGAGGTCGTGCTGAGTTTGGTTTGCCGCTCAGAAGCGGCGGGAGGTGCTGTCGCAGAACCGTTACGGCTCCGTGGCAACCCGAAGAACCTTACGGATCGGGCAGATGGCTGTCAAGCTCCGGCCTGACTCCATCTAGTACCCACCGCCCGGCCTCTCAGTCCAGGTCGGTGAGGCGTCCGCCGGCGTCCGGCTGGGCGTGCTCCACGCGACGTAGAAGACGGGTGAGCACCTCGCCCAAGGCGTCGCGCTCGTCCTGGCAGAGGTCCTGGAGGAGGTCCTCCTCGAAGACCGTCGCCAGGCGCATCGCCTCCAGCCACTTCTCACGGCCCTCCGCGGTCAGCTCGACGATCACGCGGACCCGGTTCGACTCGTCGCGGTCGCGGGTGACCAGGCCCTCCGCCACCATGCGGTCGATGCGGTGGGTCATGGCCGCGGGGGTCAGGCCGAGCCGCTTGGCGAGCTCGCCCGGGCCCATTTGGTAGGGGGCTCCGGAGAGGACGAGGGCCTTGAGGACCTCCCACTCGGCGTTGCTGATCCCGAGGGTCGCCGTCTGGCGCCCGTAGGCCACGTTCATCCGGCGGTTCAGGCGGCCGAGGGCCGACACGATCTGCTCGACCTGGGGGTCGAGGTCCTGGAACTCGCGCTGGTACGCGGCGATCTGCTCTTCAAGTGTCGGCTCAGTCGGGCCGGGGGTGTCACCCATGGGCCGAGTATGGCACGGCCCTGCTTGGCATTGAAGTCCTTCAGTGTGTACTGTTTAGATCCTAACTTTAGCTTCGAAGTCTTCACTTCTAAGGCTTCGCACCAACTCTTCAAGGCAGGTGAAAGTGACCAGGGCGATGGGCGCAGCGATGCGTCGTATCCAGGCAGGCAGCGCGCTGAGCGCGTTCGGCATCGGTTTCACGGTTCCGTTCCTCTACGTCTATGTGGCGCAGGTGCGGGAGCTGGGGGCCAGTACGGCGGGCATCGTGCTGGCCGCCTTTGCCATGGCCGCGCTGATCGTCCTGCCCATCACCGGCCGCGTCATCGACCGTCGCGGCCCCCTCCCCGTACTCGTGGGCGCGGCGGTCGTCGCCTCCGTGGGCGCGGTCGCGCTCGGCGTCGCGAACAGCGAGACGACGGCGATCCTGTCCGCGGCCCTGCTCGGCGCGGGCACGGCCGTCATGCAGCCGGCGCTCGCGACGATGATCGTGTGGTCCTCGACGCCCGCCACCCGTACGCGGTCGTTCGCGATGCAGTTCTTCCTGCAGAACCTGGGCCTCGGCATCGGTGGTCTCATCGGCGGCCAGATCGTCGACGAGAGCCGTCCCGGCAGCTTCACGCTGCTGTTCTCCATCGAGTCCGTGATGTTCCTGGTGCTCGCGGCCATCGCGCTGACCGTGCGGCTGCCGCACGCGCCGTCCATCCAGGACACGATGCCCAAGGATGCCTCGGCCCCGCGGGGCGGCATGCGCGCGCTGCTCAAGCACAAGGCCATGGTGCAGCTGTGCGTCCTCGGCTTCGTGATCTTCTTCGCCTGCTACGGGCAGTTCGAGTCGGGGCTCTCCGCTTACGGCGTGGAGGCGGCGGGGATCGACGCCTCGACGCTCGGCATCGCGCTGGCCGCCAACACGGCGATGATCGTGATCGCGCAGTTCGCCGTCCTGAAGTTCGTCGAGCGGCGCAAGCGGTCCCGGGTGATCGCGGCCGTCGGTCTGATCTGGGCCTTCGCCTGGCTCCTCGCCGGATACGCGGGCGTCGGGCACGGCAGCCAGGCCATGGCCACCGCGGCGTTCATCTCGACGTACGCGCTCTTCGGGCTCGGTGAGGCGATGCTGTCGCCGACCGTCGCGCCGCTGGTCGCGGATCTGGCGCCGGGCGGCATGGTCGGTCAGTACAACTCGGCCTTCGCCCTGGTGAAGCAGCTGGCCCTCGCGGTCGGTCCGGCCGTGGGCGGGCCGATGGGTGCCGCGCTGCACGTTCCGTACATCGTGACGTTCGTGCTGTTCTCGCTGGGCATCACGGTGCTCGCGGTGCGCCTCGGGCGCGGGCTCACCCCCGTGCAGAACCAGCCTTCGCTGGCCAAGAGCCCGGTGGTGGCGCAGGGCGGCCCTACTACGGCCGCGCCCGCCACGGCCGACGCGTAACCCAAGCCTCTCTGCGGGCGGCCGCTACTTGGGGAGCGCGAACTCGCACCAGACGGCCTTGCCGCCGCCCGGTGTGCGGCGCGAGCCCCAGTTCGACGCGATCGTGGCGACGATGGCGATGCCGCGTCCCGCCTCGTCGGCCGGTTCGGCGCGGCGGCGGCGCGGCAGGTGGTCGTCGCCGTCGGTGACCTCGATGATCAGCCGGCGGTCGGTGCGGCGCAGCCGCAGCCGCATCGGCGGGGTGCCGTGCTGGAGGGAGTTGGCGACCAGTTCGCTGGCGGCGAGGACGCCCAGGTCGTGCAGTTCCGGGGAGAACCGCCAGCTGGCGAGGACGCCCGTCGCGAAGGCACGCGCGCGTGGGGCCGCTTCCACGCCGCCGAGGAGCTCCAGGGCGGCGTTCCTGAAGAGCTCGGCGTCCGAGCCGGCGCGGGCGGGGTGCTGGAGGACCAGGACGGCGACGTCGTCATCGTGGTCGGCGGTCACTCCGAGAGCGCGGATCAGGCGGTCGCACACCACCTGGGGCGTGCCGGTGGCGCCGGCCAGGGCGCGCTCCAGGGAGGCCACGCCTTCGTCGATGTCCTCGCTGCGCCGCTCGACGAGGCCGTCCGTGTAGAGGACGGCGGTCGAGCCGGGGCCGAGCGGCACGGATCCGGAGGTGTGCAGCCAGCCGCCGGTGCCGAGCGGGGGTCCTGTGGGCTCCTCCGCTTTGTGGATGGTGCCGTTCTCGTCGCGCACGAGGATGGGCAGGTGTCCCGCGGACGCGTAGACGAGGCTTCCTTCGTTCGGGTCGTGCACCGCGTAGACACACGTCGCGATCTGGCTGGCGTCGATCTCGGCGGCGAGGCCGTCCAGGAGCTGCAGGACCTCGTGCGGGGGCAGGTCCAGGCGGGCGTAGGCACGCACCGCGGTGCGGAGCTGGCCCATGACGGCCGCCGCGCGCACGCCGCGGCCCATCACGTCGCCGATGACGAGGGCGGTGCGGCCGCCGCCGAGGGTGATCACGTCGTACCAGTCGCCGCCGACCGCGGCCTCGGTGCCGCCCGGCTGGTAGGTGGCGGCGATGCGGAGGTCGTCGGGCTGCTCCAGCTCCTGGGGCAGGAGGGACTTCTGCAGGGTGACGGCCGTCTCGCGCTGGGCCCGCTCGCTGGTGCGCAGGCGCTCGGCCGCCTCGGCGTGGTCGGTGACGTCGGCGGCGAACACGAGGACGCCGCCGCTCTCCTCGGGGCCCGCGGTGGAGCCGCCGAGCGGCACTGTCACGGGGGTGCACGTGAAGGTGTACGAGCGGCCGGAGGACGCCTTGCGGGACTTGACGGTGCGCGGCTTCGCGCTGCGCAGGACCTGGTCCAGGAGGGGCAGCAGCCCCAGCTCCTCCAGCTCGGGCAGTGCCACGCGCGCGGTCTCGCCGACGGGCCGGGGGCCGAAGGCGGCCACGTACGCGTCGTTGACGTAGGCGATGCGGTGGTCGGTGCCGTGCACGAGGGCGACGAGGGCCGGGATGCGGTCGAGCACCTCGCGGACCGGCAGCTCGTCGATGCCGCCGGGGCCCGGGCCGCCCGCGGCGCCGTCCGGGGGCGCGGTCTCCGCTCCGTCGGTGGGCCGCTCGGCGCGGGCCGCGGGGACGGAGCCGTCCCCGCGCGGCGCCGTGGCGATCGCTTGTTCGGTCCGCGCTGCTGCGCGGCGCTGCGTTCCGGGGAGCCGGGCGCTCCAGCGCGTGAAGTTCACTGCGGTAGGCCTCGTGGTGTCGCTTCTGGATCGGGAACACAGCATGTCGAGAGCGGACGTCCCTGGTGTCGGCCTGACGGCCTGGCCATGGTCACACGAACAGTCTGACCGAACGGACTGACATCCGTCAGACGCCGGTCCTGTGCGGGGAGTTCCTGACTCCGGTCAGGACGACTCCTTCGGGCGCTCCCCACCGGCTGCGAGTTCGAACTCCGCACGGGGGTGTTCGAGCGACCCCAGGGAGACGATCTCGCGCTTGAACAGGCCGGACAGGGTCCATTCGGCGAGCACTCGGGACTTGCGGTTGATGGTCGGCACTCTGCTCAGGTGGTAGACGCGGTGCATGAACCAGGCAGGGTAGCCCTTCAGCTTGCGTCCGTAGACGTGCGCGACACCTTTGTGCAGTCCCAGGGAGGCGACGGAGCCCACGTATTTGTGCGTGTACTCCTGGAGGGGGCGCTCGTGCAGGGACGCGATGATGTTGTCGCCGAGGACCTTCGCCTGGCGTACGGCGTGCTGCGCGTTGGGCGCGCACTCCTTGCCGGCCTCGTCGGCCGTGACGTCGGGGACCGCGGCGGCGTCTCCCGCGCCCCACGCGTGCGTGGTGCCTTCGACGGTCAGCCGTGCGGTGCACTTGAGGCGGCCGCGTTCGTTCAGCGGCAGGTCCGTCGCGGCGAGCACGGGGTGGGGTTTGACGCCCGCGGTCCAGACGACGGTGCGGGTGGGGTGGCGGGCGCCGTCGCTGAGGACGGCGACGCGGTCCTCGCACGAGTCAAGACGGGTGTCGAGGCGTACGTCGATATTGCGCCTTCGCAGTTCGCGCACCGTGTACTTGCCCATTTCCGCGCCGACTTCGGGCAGGATCCGGTCCGTCGCCTCGACGAGGATCCACTTCATGTCCTCGGGCTTGATGTTGCGGTAGTAGCGGGTGGCGTAGCGCGCCATGTCCTCCAGCTCGCCGAGCGCCTCTACGCCCGCGTAACCGCCGCCTACGAAGACGAAGGTCAGGGCCGCGTCGCGGATGGCGGGGTCGCGGGTGGAGGAGGCGATGTCCATCTGCTCGATGACGTGGTTGCGCAGGCCGATGGCCTCTTCGACGGTCTTGAAGCCGATGGCGTACTCGGCGAGGCCGGGCACGGGCAGCGTGCGCGCGATGGAGCCGGGGGCCATGACGAGTTCGTCGTAGGCGATCCGGACGGGCCCGGCGCCCTCCTCCTCGGTGGCGAGGGTGCTGAACGTCGCGGTGCGCTTGGCGTGGTCGACGGACTCGACCTCGCCGATGACGATGCGGCACTTGTCGAGGACGCGGCGGAGCGGCACGACGACATGGCGCGGTGAGATGGAGCCGGCCGCCGCCTCGGGCAGGAACGGCTGGTACGTCATGTACGGGTCGAGCGTGATCACGACGATCTCGACCTCGCCCCGCCTGAGCTCCCGTTTCAGCTTTCGCTGGAGTCTCAGCGCGGTGTACATGCCGACGTAACCGCCGCCGACGACGAGAATCCGTACACAGTCCGGAGGTACGGGGGTCGTCCCCCGGGAGATCGCAGCCTTCACCTTCCCATGACGCACCCGGCTCTCGAGTTTGTCCACAGGCCCGGCAATTTGTGTGACCGGGCGCGGCGTGCGGAAAAGGACCGGGAGTCTGCCGCTGGGCGGGCGAGGTACGCAGGTCAGCGCGGGCGGGGAAGGCGTGCGTGCGGGGTGCGATAAGGCCTGAAAGGGCGCGTACTCCGATCGGGGGGCGCTCCGTGCGGAACCCGCCTCTTCTGAATTGACCCCCGCTCAACTATGTTCGTGGGACGTCGGGGTGTCGGGGGATGCGCTCGTCGGGCCGGATTCACGGCTCGCGGAAGGGCTCGCTCCTCACACGTCGGTAGTCAATGGCGGGGAGTGTCTCCGGGGGGAGACGTCATTACCGGGGGAACGTGTATGCACATTCAGGAGACTCACTGGACTTCCGCTTCCGTGTCGGCATCAGCCGTCGGCCCGAGCGGGAACGGACGCGACATGGGGGAAGGAGCGCGCACGACACCACTGCGTGTCGACGCACAGCGCAATCTCGAACATGTACTGAGGGCGGCACGCGAAGTCTTCGGCGAGCTGGGGTACGGCGCGCCGATGGAGGACGTGGCGCGCCGCGCGCGGGTCGGTGTCGGCACGGTCTACCGACGCTTCCCGAGCAAGGACGTGCTGGTCAGGCGGATAGCCGAGGAGGAGACCTCCCGGCTGACTGACCAGGCGCGTGCGGCGCTCGGGCAGGAGGACGAGCCGTGGTCGGCGCTCTCGCGCTTCCTGCGGACGTCCGTGGCGTCGGGTGCGGGGCGGCTGCTGCCCCCGCAGGTGCTGCGGGTGAGCGTCGAGGACGGCGCCGCCAAGGAGGAGGAGGCGCGGGTGCCGCAGCAGCGGCAGTCGCTCCCGGACTCTCCCGAGCTGCGTCTGATCGAACAGCGCCAGGCACCCGCCGAGGAGTCGACCTCCCTGGGTGACGACGCGGGAGCGGCGACGCTGCTCGACGTCGTCGGCCGTCTCGTGGAGCGGGCCCGCGCGGCGGGCGAGCTGCGTGCGGACGTCACCGTGGCCGACGTGCTGCTGGTGATAGCGACGGCGGCGCCCTCGCTGCCGGACGCGGCGCAGCAGGCGGCGGCCTCTTCGCGGCTCCTCGACATCCTGCTCGAAGGGCTGCGGTCCCGGCCCGCGTAACCGGCCGGGCTACCCGGTGGAAGGCTCGACCTCGCGTCAGGCAGCGATCGTTGAGCCTTCCCCGAACGGGTGAAAGATAGTGCTCCATTGCGGTAAATCGCCCCGGACGGGTGGTTGAACGTCCGCACCGTCGGCCTCGGCACGCCCGTGTGTCACTCTTTCCCGGTAATCGGGTCTGAGTGTGCAACCGGGGGCGTTCCGCGATGAGTGTTGACGGTCCGGACGAGTCGTCCGCCGGGTTCGGCGAGGGGGCTCCCTCGGGCGGCAGCGGCACGGAGACCGGTGGCTCGCGCGTGCCACCGCAGCGCGAGGGCGGCGACGCGGCCCCGGTGTCCGACGCCGACCTGATCGCCCGGATGCGGTCCGGCGACGACTCCGCGTACGAGGAGCTGTACCGCCGGCACGCCGAAGCTGTGCGCCGCTATGCGCGCACCTGCTGCCGGGACGCCCACACCTCCGACGACCTCACCGCCGAGGTGTTCGCCCGCATGCTGCAGGCGGTGCGCGGCGGCAGCGGACCCGAGCACGCCGTGCGCGCCTATCTGCTCACCACCGTGCGGCGGGTCGCCGCAGGCTGGACGCAGTCGGCGAAGCGGGAGCAACTGGTCGACGACTTCGCGGTGTTCGCCGCGCAGGCGGCGCGCGGCGCCGAGGTCTCCGACGACACCGCGTCCATGGGCTCCTTCGGAGCGGGCCTGGAACTCGGCGCGGACGTCCGCGCGATGCACGAGGCCGAGCAGTCGATGGCCATGCAGGCCTTCCGGAGCCTGCCGGAGCGCTGGCAGGCCGTGCTGTGGCACACGGAGGTCGAGGAGGAGTCCCCGAGCGAGGTGGCCACCCTCTTCGGCCTCGACGCGAACGGCACGCGCGTGCTCGCGAGCCGCGCCCGCGAAGGCCTCAAGCAGGCCTACCTGCAGGCGCACGTGAGCGCCACGCTCACCGAGAGCGAGGAGTGCGCGCGCTACGCCGACCGGCTCGGGGCCTACGCCCGCGGCGGCCTGCGCACCCGTGCCGAGCGCGGCCTGCGCAAGCACCTGGAGGAGTGCGCCAAGTGCCGGCTGGCCGCCGGCCAGATCAAGGACGTCGCCAGCGGCATCCCGGCGGTCGTGCCCATCGCCGTCATCGGCTGGTTCGGCGCCGCCGGGTACGCGAAGGTGGCCGCGCTCGTCGGCGGCGGCACCGCCGGAGCGGGCGCCGCGGGGGCCGCGGGAGCGGCCGCGGCGAGCGGATCCGCCGGTGGTTCGGCCGGCGGGTCGGCCGCGGGCGGGGCCGTCGCGTCCGAAGGGCTCGGCGCCCCCGCGAAGGCGGGCATCGTGGCGAGCGTCGTCGTGGCGGCCGGTGTCGTCGCGGCGATCGCCCTCTCCGGAGGGAGCGGCAAGCCCGACGATGACCGGCCGCCGAAGGCCAAGGAGCCCGCGGTGTCCGAGTCGATCGTGCCGCAGAAGCCGCCGTCCCCGAAGCCGAAGCCCAAGCCCGAGCCGCCCCCCGCACCGACCCCGGAACCCACTCCCACCCCGACCCCGACGCCCACGCCGAAGCCGAAGCCCCCCGCCAAGGAGAAGCCCGAGCCGAAGCCGCCCCCGCCGGCCCCGAAGCCCACTCCCACCCCGCCCAAGCCGACCCCGAAGCCGCCTCCTCCGCCGCCACCGGCCCCGAAGGTCTACCAGTGGAACGAGCTGAAGTACGGCCTCACCGGCGACGGCACCGAGCCCGAGATGCGGCTCGCCGAGAGCAGCTGGGTGTGGCAGCGCTGGGGCCTGTCGATCGGCGACCGGCGGTACTCCCACGGCGTGACCGTGCACGGCAGGTCCTCCGTCACCATCGACCTCAACCGCAGCTGCTCCACGTACGACGCGGTCGTCGGTGTCGACGACATGACGATGGGGCTCGGCAAGGTGCGGTTCTCCGTGTACGGGGACGGGGCGCGGTTGTGGCAGTCCCCGCTGGTCAGGGGCGGTGACCCGGCGGTGCCTGTGCACGTGAACCTCACCGGGCGCAAGACGGTCAGGCTCGTCGTCGAACCGCACACGCCGTTCGACACGACGGCCCTCGCGGACTGGGCGCAGTCGCGGATGAGCTGTCTCTAGGCCCTCGTGTCGCTGGACGCCCGTGTGGCTAGGCGTCCGTGTCGCCGAAGGCCGCGGTCGCCAGTTCCAGCTCCGCCAGCACTTCGTCCGTCGTCAGCGCGCCGCCCGCGGCGCGCTCCCGCTCGTACGCCTCCGGGCCGAGCGCGTCCGTTGCCGCGCGCTCCACGCGGTCCGCCTGCACGTCGTCCGGGTGGGGCCGCCGGTTGCCGTTGCGCAGGCAGGTGGCGGCGGCGAGGACCCGTGCCGCGCGCGCGTGCTCGCCGAGCCCGGAGAGCAGCACCGCGGCGCCGTCCAACAGCGACGCCACGATCACCTCGGAGCACCGGGACTCGACGGCTTCGCGCACCGCGCCGGTGGCGATGGGCAGCCCCTTGGCAGGACCGGAGTCGGCCGCGGCGATACGGGACTCCACGGCGCTCAGGGCGACCATGAACTGCGGCGGCGGTGTGCCGTACTCGGACTCGGCCCGCGACGCCTCGCACAGCGCACGGGCCGTGTCGACGTCTCCCTCGTCCAGGGCGAGCAGCGCTCCCAGCAGCCGGACGAAGGCGCGTGAGTCCGTCACGCCGTACCGGTCGGCCTCCGCGCCGGCCTCTTCGAGCACCTTCGCCGCCACGGCCCGGTCGCCCTCCCGGTAGGCGACCTCGGCGAGCCGGGCGAGCAGGAACGAGGACTCCGCGAAGGCCCCCACTTCGTAGGCGAGGCGCAGCGCTTCCTCGTACTCGACGCGGGCCTCCTCGTGGTGGCTGCGGGCCATGGCCGCCTCGCCCGCGGCGCTGCACACCTGGGCGCGCATCCAGCGGTCGCCCACCCGGCGGCTCAGCTCCCGCAGCTCCGCCAGGTCCTCGTCGACGCCGGAGAGGTTGCCCGGCATGTCGACGGCCATGTGCGTGCGGAACATGAGGATGACGCCGAGGTCCCAGTCCTCGCCGTGGCGACGGCAGTTCTCGACCGTCCGGTTCAGCGGGACCAGCGCGTCCTCGTGGGTGCCGCCGGTGAAGAAGATGGTGAACGGCCAGAGCAGCCCGGGGAAGCGGGCGGTCTCGGGCACGGGTCGCGCGAAGGCGGCGCGCAATCCCTCGACGAGCGCCGGGTCGGCCCACTCCCCGTGGTGGGCCGGTGAGTCCGCGGGTCTGGACTCCGCGACCAGGCACAGGTGCAGCAGGTGGAGCCTCATCCACGGCCAGTAGAGCGGGTCGTCCTCGGCGGGGAGTCCGGGGGGCGCGAGCTCCAGGACGCGGGCCATCCAGTCGGCGCCCTCCTTGCGGTAGTTGCGCAGCCACCAGAACCAGCCCGTGTCCAGTGCGATCCGGATCGCGAGCGCCGCGTCACCGACCGCGGCGGTGCGCTGCAGTGCGGCCCGGATGTTGTCGAGGTCCGTCTCCAGGCGGCTGATCCACGGCAGCTGTTCCGCAGATCGGAGCAGGGGCTCGGCGCGGGCGACGAGGTCCGCGAAGTACGCCGAGTGGCGGGCCTCGGCCGCGGCGAGCAGGCCGGGGGTCTCGGCGGCACGCTCGGTCGCGTACTCGTGGATGGTCTCCAGGAGGCGGTAGCGCATGCCGCCGTCCGCGGAGTCGGCGTCCGGGACGGCCACGACGAGGGACTTGTCGACCAGGGCGCCGATCAGGTCGGTGGCGGGTGCGGTGCACACGGCCTCCGCGGCCGGCAGGTCCCAGCTGCCCGCGAAGACGGACACCTCGCGCAGCACGGTCCGCTCGGTCTCGTCCAGCAGGTCCCAGGACCAGTCGACGACGGCCCGCAGCGTCTGCTGGCGGGGCAGCACCGTGCGGGCACCACTGGTGAGGAGACGGAACCGGTCGTCGAGACGGTCGGCGATCTGGCGCGGGGTGAGCAGCCGCAGGCGGGCGGCGGCCAGTTCGATGGCGAGCGGCAGCCCGTCGAGGCGGCGGCAGATCTCGGCGACGGCCGCCGCGTCCTCCTCGGCGTCGAAGCCGGGCCGCACCGCCATGGCCCGCTCGGTGAAGAGCCGGTGGGCCGGGTCGGGCGGGAGCGGCTCCACGGGGCGCACCGACTCGCCCGGCACGCCCAGGGGTTCGCGGCTGGTGGCGAGGATGGTGAGGCCGGGGCAGTGGGTGAGGAGGGCCTCGGCGAGCTCGGCGGCGGCGCCGATGACGTGTTCGCAGTTGTCAAGGAGCAGGAGCAGGCTGCGCGGGGCGCAGTACTCGACGAGCAGGGCGATCGGGTCGTCCTGCGGCGCGGTCAGCTCGCTGGTCATCAGCACGGTCTCGCGCAGACCGAGCGCACTGACGACGGCGCCGGGCACCGCCTCCGGGTGGTCGAGCGGGGCGAGCTCGGCCAGCCATGCCTGCGGATGCCCGGCGGCGGCTTCCTCGGCGAGGCGGGTCTTGCCGGAGCCGCCCGGTCCGGTGAGGGTGACGAGGCGGGCCCTGTGCAAGTCGGAACGGATGGCGACGAGTTCGGGTTCCCGGCCGACGAAAGAGGTCAAGCGGGTGCGGATGTTGCCGTTCTGCTCGGCTCTGTTGGGGCGTGGGTGGGGGTGCGGGTTTGGGTTCGGGTTCGGGTTCAGGTTCGGGTTCGGGTTCAGGTGCGCGTTCGGGTTCAGGTTCAGGTGCGGTTGCGACGGCTGCGACGGCTGCGACGGCTGCGACGGCTGCGACGGCTGCGACGGCTGCGACGGCTGCGACGGCTCAGGATCCGTCGGCCTCTCCGGCCCCGGCTGCTCCAGCCGATCCGGCCACTCCGACCGCTCCCCCGGCCCCGCCAGCAACTCCGCATGCAACGCCCGCAGTCGCGGCCCCGGATCGGCGCCGAGCCCCTCCGCCAGGGCGCGGCGCGCGTCTTCGTAGGCGGCGAGCGCGTCCGCCCCGCGCCCGGCGTCGCGCAGGGCGCGGATGAGCAGGGCATGCAGGGTCTCGTCGTACGGCTGGGCGGCGGTCAGTTCCCGCAGCTCCGGTACGACGTCGGGGGCGCGGCCCAGGAGCAGGTCCGCCTCGATCCGCGCGCGGACGGTCTCCGCGCGCAGGGCCTCGGGGCGGGCCGCGGCGGTGCGGTCGGGCAGGTCGGCGAGGGCGGGGCCGCGCCACAGGGCGAGGGCGTCGCGCAGGGTACGGGCTGCCTGGGCCGGGTCGCCGCGGTCCAGGGCCGCCCTGCCCGCGCGCGCGAGCTGCTCGAAGCGGTGCAGGTCGACGTTGTCAGGGGCGACGGCGAGGCGGTAACCGCCGGGGGCCGACGCGACGGCGTCCTTGCCCAGGGCGCGGCGCAGGCGGCCGACGAGGGCCTGGAGGGCGGCGGGCGCGTCGGCCGGCGGCTCGTCGGCCCAGACCTCGTCGATGAGGGCGCCGACGGTGGCCGTGCGGTTCGCGTGCAGCGCGAGGGCGGCGAGGAGCGCGCGCAGCCGCTGGCCCCCTACGGACAGGGGGGCGCCTTGGTCGTCGTACGCCTCGGTGGCGCCCAGGATTCGGTACCGCACCACGTCATT
This sequence comes from Streptomyces sp. NPDC029674, assembly GCF_044903205.1. NCBI lineage: Bacteria > Bacillati > Actinomycetota > Actinomycetes > Kitasatosporales > Streptomycetaceae > Streptomyces > Streptomyces sp. NPDC029674. The sequence continues at coordinate 292,152 of NZ_JBJDPY010000012.1, read as the reverse complement.
CTCCCTGCACGGGTGCGCGAGGGCGCGTGCTTTCTTTTCGGGCGTATGTCGCGGGGCGTGCGCCCTGCTTCGGACGTACGTCGCCGGGGCCCGGGGCGGGTGCGGGAGAGCACCCGCGCGTACCGCCAGGGCCTGTCCTGGCGCCCGTCCTAGCGCCCCGCTCCTAGTGCGCCCCTCTGCGGAACCACACTCCCCGTAGGAACAGCTCGTTGCCGTGCTGGAGTCCCCGTCCAGCACGTTCCTCTTCGCGACAGCAGCCGGCGCAGCCACAGCTCGGTGGAGACCAGGTCGGCCAGGCCGTCCAGGGGAAGCGGCTCTCCTTCGGCGGCCGCGCGCAGGGCCTTGCGGACGACCCGGGCCTCGACGAGGCCCGCCTGGGCGAGGAGCGGGGTGTCGAAGAGGGCGATGAGGTCGTCTACCGCCAGGCGGAGTCCGGTGCGGGCGGCGGCCGCTTTCGAGGCGTGGGAGGGGGCGCCCCAGCCCGTCGGCAGGTCGGCGACCCCGGCGCCCTCCAGGACGGTGCGCAGGATCGCGGCCCGCGCGCCGGGCTGGACGCGCAGGGACTCGGGAAGGGCCCGGCAGGCGCGGACGACCTGGTTGTCGAGGAAGGGCGCGTGCAGGCGCTGGAAGCGCACCTCGGCCGCCTGTTCCAGGACGCGCAGGTCCGCGGCGTGCCGGGCGAGGGCCGCCCGCGCGCGGAACTCGCCGGGACGCTGGCCCGGGCCGCCGGGACGCGTGGTGGTGTCCTGCAGGCGAACCGATACTTCTGCGAGGGCCTCTCCGGTCAGCCAGCGTGCGGCCGGGCCCGGCCTGGCCCACGCTAGGGCGGCGAGTGACGCCCCCACCGCGCCGCCAGGTTCGTCGAAGCGGCGGTGCAGCAGCCGGTCGGCGAGGGATTCGACGCCCGCGCGGTGCGGCATGCGGGCGAGCTTGCGGGCGGCGCCGTACACGCGCGCGGGGACGAAGACCGAGCCGTCGGCCTTCGCGAGCGCCGCGACGGGGCGCACCATGTGGCGCCGTCTGCGGTCCATGAGGAGGTCGGCGAGGCGGGCCGGGTGGGCGTCGAGGACCTGTCGGGCGCCGTGGCCCGTGAAGTGGTCGGCGCTGCCCGAGGCGAGCCGGGCGCGGTGGCGCTGGGCGGTCACCAGGGTGGAGCTCGGCTCGTCCGTCAGGGGCCCTTCGAGGTCGGCGTAGGGGAGGGCTTCCTCGCCCGCGGCGACGACCACGTGGTGCAGGCGGGGGTTGGCGGCGATGGCGCCGGCCCGTTCCAGTTCGGCCTCGCGGCCGTTGACGGCCAGGTCGTTGAAGGTGACGGCGAGGAGGCGCTCGCCCGCGCCCGTGCCGTGCCCGAGGACGGTGCCGGGCATGCCGGGCAGACCGGCCGCAAGGAGAGCGAGGGTTCCCGAAGCGGGCCCTCCGGAGAGGTCGGCTCCGATGCCGGGCACCGGCATGCCGCGTGCCGCGCGCCGTTCGGCGGGCCCCATGCCGGGCACCGGTCCGGGGTCTATGTCCATGCCCGGCACGTGACGGGGTGCGGTGAGGCGGGCGCGTACGGCCTCCACGAGGGCGTCGCGGACGCCGTCCACGGCGCTGTCGGCGTCGGCGGCGGGCGCGGCGACGGCCAGCGAGGCCACCGGTTCGTACCCGGCGATCTCCCGTGCGCCCGCGCGCAGGATCAGCGCGTGCCCCGGTGGCACGCGTCGCACGCCCTGGTACGGGGTCGAGTCGTGCAGCGCCTCGGGGACGTCGGGGGCGGCGAGCAGCGCCGCGAGGTGGCCGATGTCCAGGTGGGCCTCGATGAGGTCGGCCAGCGGCAGGGCGGCCGTCGCGTAGGCCGTGCCGCCCGACCAGGGGGTGAAGAAGACGGGGCGGGCGCCCGCGAGGTCACCGGCGATCATGATGCGGCGGCCGACCTGGACGACCGCCGTGTAACTGCCGGACCAGGCGGTGAGATGGCGCAGGGCGCCGCCGCGGGCGGCGAGGAGGCCGATCCGCAGCTCCTCGTCGGAGGCTCCGCAGATGCCGAGGACGGCGATGCGGGTCTGCTCGTCGGCCGTCACTGTCCGTACTTCGTCGGCGCGCCAGTCGCCGACCGCCCAGAGCGGATCCGGGTCGCCCCACAGGAGTTGGGACCCCACGGGGTGCACGGTCTCGCCGCCGTCACCGGTGGCTCCGGCCGAGCCGACCACCGAGGGTCTCGCGGTGGTACTGCTCCACCCCACCAACCACCGCATCGCTGCCTCCACAGGCTGTGGACAGATCTGGGGGTCCCATGCTGCCACGAAGGAGGCGTGCGGGAAGGGCTGCGGGGCCGCTTGCGCGGCGGTGAATGCGCCCTGGGAGGGCGGTGGTTGAAGGGCAGAACGAAGGCCCTCTCCTTGGGGATGCCTTGCGGATGCCCTGCGCCTGTCCTGTGTGCGCGACGCGTGCCGACCGCACGGGTACGCGCGCACACCGCACCCGTGGGCGAAATGCCCACTCCTGTACATGGGCGTTTTTCGGCCAAATCGGCCTGTGATGAGCCCACGGCGGAACCGTTCGAAGGCAACACACAGCCCGGGAGGCGGTGTTCGCCTCCCGGACCGGTCCGCCGCCCGCGGGGATGGAGGCGGCGGTGTCCCCCAGCCCACTGACTCCAGCGCAGCGGGCCGACCCACGCATCGCCAATGGAAGCGCTCCCCCCATGGCCGGTGAAGAGCGCACACACGGGCGCACGGCCACACGGCGGGAGCACGCGGCGCCGTCGGCGCACTTCCGTACGGACAACAATCTCGCCATCCGGAACTGCGCCTCTTAACGCTTGGGATGCGGCGAACTACGCTGTGTGTGCTGATGTTTTCGCGGAGGCATATACCTGGAGGATCGGCCAAACGCTCTTGCGGCCGCTGTTCCGGCCACCGCGCGCGGAGCCCGGGGGCGGGACGCCCGGAACTCGCGGCGCGCGACGGCTCGGGTAGGGCTGCCTCCGGGGGAACGCAGCACGAATGCCGCGCGGTCCAGCCACTGCCCGGCAGCCGTCTGTGTCGAGGGGTGGCGCATGTCCAGGGAGCAACGCGGGCCGAACGAAAAGCTCGGCACCGTTCTCGCCCTCGCGGGAATCAGCAATGCGGGACTCGCCCGCCGGGTCAACGACCTCGGCGCACAACGCGGGTTGACGCTCCGTTACGACAAGACCTCGGTGGCCCGCTGGGTGTCCAAGGGCATGGTGCCGCAGGGCGCCGCCCCGCACCTGATCGCGGCGGCCATCGGGCAGAAGCTCGGCCGTCCGGTGCCGCTGCACGAGATCGGCCTCGCCGACGCCGACCCCGCGCCGGAGGTGGGCCTCGCCTTCCCCCGTGACGTGGGAGCGGCGGTGAAGTCCGCGACCGAGCTGTACCGCCTCGACCTGGCGGGCCGCCGCGCGGGCGGCGGGATCTGGCAGTCGCTGGCGGGCTCCTTCGCGGTCAGCGCGTACGCGACGCCCGCGTCGCGCTGGCTGATAACCCCGGCCGACTCCTCCGTCGCACGCGACGTCTCGCGCGAGGCGCCACGCGACGCCGTGCACGCCGACGACAGCGGCGCGCCGATGAAGGTCGGCCACAGCGACGTCCTGAAGCTGCGGGAGGCCGCCGAGGACGCCCGCCGCTGGGACTCCAAGTACGGGGGCGGCGACTGGCGTTCCTCGATGGTTCCGGAGTGCCTGCGGGTCGAGGCGGCGCCGCTGCTGCTCGGCTCGTACTCCGACGAGGTCGGACGCGCCCTCTTCGGAGCGTCCGCCGAGCTGACCCGCCTCGCCGGCTGGATGGCCTTCGACACCGGCCAGCAGGAAGCCGCCCAGCGCTACTACATTCAGGCGCTGCGCCTCGCGCGTGCGGCGGCCGACGTCCCCCTCGGGGGGTACGTCCTGGCGTCCATGTCCCTCCAGGCGACGTACCGCGGCTTCGGGGACGAGGGAGTCGACCTCGCGCAGGCCGCCCTGGAGCGGAACAGGGGCCTGGCCACCGCCCGCACCATGAGCTTCTTCCGCCTCGTCGAGGCGCGGGCACACGCGCGTGCCAACGACGCGCAGGCCGCGGGGGCCGCGCTGCGGGCCGCCGAGGGGTGGCTGGAGCGGGCCAGGGACGGCGACCACGACCCGTCCTGGCTCGGCTTCTACTCGTACGACCGCTTCGCCGCGGACGCCGCCGAGTGCTACCGCGACCTGAAGGCGCCGCGCCAGGTGCGGCGCTTCACGGAGCAGGCGCTGTCCCGCCCCACCGAGGAATTCGTCCGCTCGCACGGCTTACGCCTCGTGGTGTCGGCGGTCGCCGAGCTGGAGTCGGGCAACCTCGACGCGGCGTGCGAGCAGGGGACGCGGGCACTGGAGGTCGCCGGACGGATCTCGTCCGCGAGGACCACCGAGTACGTGAAGGACCTGCTGCACCGTCTCGAGCCGTACGGGGACGAGCCGCGGGTGGTGGAGCTCCGCGAGCGGGCCCGGCCCCTGCTGGTGGCCCCGGCGTAGGCCCGGTCCCGCCGCGCCCTCCGGTGAACCGCCGGCTGAGGCCGGGTTAACCGGCGCGGAGCGGTGGGAGAGGAACGGACGCCCGAGGTTTGGCGGCGTTGTCAGTGGCGCAGGGCACTATCTGTGGTGGGAGGTGAGGCGCGGTGAAGAAGGTCGCGTACGACTGCGACGTGCTGGTGATCGGCGGCGGGATCGTCGGGCTCGCGACGGCGTATGCCCTCACGCGCAGCGCTCCCGGCACCACGGTCACGGTCCTCGAGAAGGAGCCGGGCCCCGCCCGCCACCAGACGGGCCGCAACAGCGGTGTGATCCACAGCGGGATCTACTACCGCCCGGGCTCGCTCAAGGCGAGGTACGCGGTCCGGGGCGCCGCCGAGATGGTCAAGTTCTGCGCGGAGTACGGCATCGCGCACGAGGTCACCGGCAAGCTGATCGTCGCCACGGAGCGCGCGGAGCTGCCCCGCCTGCACGCCCTCGTCCAGCGCGGCAGGGAGAACGGCATTCCGGTGCGCGAGCTGGGCCCCGCCCAGATATGCGAGTACGAGCCGGAGGTCCGCGGCCTCGCCGCGATCCACGTCGGGACGACGGGCATCTGTGACTACAGCGCGATGGCGCGGCACCTGGCCGACGCCTCCGGAGCGGAGATCCGGTACGGCGCGGGGGGTACGGCGGTCCGCATCGACCGCCGCCCCGACCGCGGCGTCGCGGTCCGCACGGCGGACGGCTCCGTCGTGCGCGGCAAGGTCCTCGTGAACTGCGCGGGGCTGCACTGCGACCAGATCGCGCGGCTCACCGGGGACGACCCGGCCATGCGGATCGTCCCCTTCCGGGGGGAGTACTTCGAGCTGGCCCGCCCCGAGCTGGTGCGCGGCCTCGTCTACCCCGTGCCCGACCCGGCCTTCCCCTTCCTCGGCGTCCACCTCACCCGCGGCATCGACGGCGGCGTCCACGTGGGGCCGAACGCGGTCCCGGCGCTGGCCCGCGAGGGGTACGACTGGTCGGTCGTCCGCCCCCGCGAGCTCGCCGGCACGCTCGGCTGGCCCGGCTCCTGGCACATGGCCCGCCGCCACTGGCGGTACGGGGCGGGTGAGCTGCGCCGCTCCGCCTCCAAATCCGCCTTCACCGACGCGGTGCGCAGGCTGCTGCCCGCGGTCCGCCCCGCCGACCTGGTCCCGGCGCCCGCCGGCGTCCGCGCCCAGGCGGTCCTGCGGGACGGCACGCTGGTCGACGACTTCCTGATCCGGGAGGGGGCGCGCACGGTCCACGTACTGAACGCGCCGTCGCCTGCCGCGACGGCGTCCCTCCCGGTGGGGAGGGAGGTTGCTCGTCGGGCGCTGGGGGTTTTGCGGGGGTAGGCCCCGCCCTCCCGTAAAATTGCCGCACTGTGTCTGAGTCATCCCATACCCCCGACGTCCCCGGCGCCTCCGGCGCTCCCGAGGTTTCCGACGCGACCCGCGTCTCCCGGTCCGGGGGGCGGGTGCAGGCGGCGCCGCGGTTTCCCGGGGGGCCGGCGCCGGACCCCGCGGGGTCGCACCACGAGCGGCGGATCCGCAGCTTCCAGCCACGCCGCAGCCGGGTGACCACCAGCCAGGGGGACGCGCTGCGTCGGCTCTGGCCCAAGTGGGGGCTGGACATCGACGGGCTGCGCACGCTGGATCTCGCCGAGCTGTTCGGGGACGGGGAGACGCCGTCCGCCAAGCCCGTCGTCCTGGAGATCGGCTTCGGGATGGGCGAGGCCACCGCGAAGATGGCCGCCGCCGACCCGGACACCGGCATCCTCGCCGTCGACGTGCACACCCCCGGCCAGGGCAATCTCCTCGGCCTCGCCGAGCGGAACGGCCTGACCAACGTCCGCGTGGCCAACGGCGACGCGATCATCCTGCTCCGCGAGATGCTGCCGCCCGCCTCCCTCGACGGGCTCCGCGTCTACTTCCCCGACCCCTGGCCCAAGGCCCGCCACCACAAGCGCCGCCTGATCCAGCCGGAGTTCCTGACGCTGGCCGCGCCCTCCCTCAAGCCGGGCGCGATCCTGCACTGCGCGACGGACTGGGAGCCGTACGCCGAGCAGATGCTCGAGGTGCTCACCGCGCACCCCGACTTCGAGAACACCCAGGCCGACGGCGGATACGCCCCACGCCCCGACTTCCGCCCCCGCACCCGCTTCGAGGGCCAGGGCCTGGACAAGGGCCACGTCGTCCACGACCTGCTGTTCCGCCGGATCGCCCCGCCACAGGACTGAGGCACCGTCGCGGTCACTTGCCACCCTCGTTAGGGTCGACGACGTGGCCACCAGTCCTCCGTATCCGATACCCCCCGAGGCGCCCGCCCCGGGGGAGCTGCGCCGCGTGCGCTGGTGGCAGCGGCGCGCGATACGCGTGGCCGCACTCGTCACGCTGCTCGCCCTCTCCGGCCTGGTGATCCTCGCCCTGGTCAGGGAGCAGACCGGCACCGAGGGCTTCCTGGTCGGGCTCGGCCTCGCGACCGTCCCCGTACCGCTGCTCGTCGCCGCGTTCCGCTGGCTGGACCGGGTCGCCCCCGGCCCCTGGCGGAACCTCCTCTTCTCCTTCTCCTGGGGCGCCTGCGCGGCCGCGCTCATAGCGATCGTCGCGAACAGCTTCGCGATCCGCTGGATAGCCACCGCCACCGCCGACCCCACCAGCGCCGACACCCTGGGCGCGACCGTCATCGCGCCGATCGTCGAGGAGAGCGCCAAGGCGGCGGCCGTACTCCTCGTCTTCCTCTTCCGCAGACGCGACTTCACCGGCATCGTCGACGGCATCGTCATAGCCGGGGTGACCGCGACCGGTTTCGCGTTCACCGAGAACATCCTCTATCTGGGCAACGCCTTCGTCACCGACCAGCTCAGCCGCGACAGCGGCCTCGCGTCGGTGACCGCCGCGACCTTCTTCGTGCGCGTCGTCATGTCCCCGTTCGCGCACCCGCTGTTCACCGTCATGACCGGCATCGGCTTCGGCATCGCCGCGCTCTCGGCCGAGCACCGGCACCTGCGCCGCGTGCTGCTGCCGCTCACCGGGCTGCTCCTCGCGATGGGCGTGCACGCGCTGTGGAACGGCTCGGCGGTCTTCGGGCAGTACGGCTTCTTCGCCGTGTACGCCCTCTTCATGCTCCCGGCGTTCGGCCTGCTCACCTGGCTGGCGATCTGGACCCGGCAGCGCGAACTGCGCATGATCCGCGCCGAGCTGCCCGTGTACACGGCGGCGGGCTGGCTCACACCGCCCGAACCGTACGCGCTCGGCTCGATGCGGGCCCGCGCGCTGGCCCGCGACTACGCCTCGTACACCTGGGGAAAGGCCGCGGCCCGCACGGTCGCGGAGTACCAGATGTACGCGACGTCGCTGGCGTTCCTGCGCCACCGGGGGCGCCGCGGCCGCGCCGGTGCCGACTTCGTCGTACGCGAGCGGGAGCTCCTGGAGAAGCTCTGGGAGCGCCGTGAGCCGGCCCGCCCAGCCCTGGCGTACGCGGCCGGGGCGACGGCGCCGGTGATGCCCCCGATGCCGTACGCGCCCTATGCGCCGTACGGCCACGCCCCGCCCCCGTCCCCCTACGGGCAGCCGCAGCCCTACCCGGCGGCCTACGGCTACCCGGCGTACAACCCCTACCGCTCCTAGGGCACGCCTCCCCGGAACCCTCAGGCGGACGCCGCGGTCAGCGCCGCGACCTCCGCCTCCGTCAGCTCCAGGTCGGCCACCGCGAGCAGCGCGGGCAGCTGCTCGACCGTGCGCGCCGAGGCGATCGGCGCCGCCACGGTGGGCTGGGCCGCGAGCCAGGCGAGGGCCACGGTCGCGACCTGCGCGCCGCGCGCCCCGGCGATCTCGTCGAGCGCGGCGAGGACACGGTCGCCCCGCTCAGTGCCCACGTACTCCTCGACCCGGCCGCTGCGCGCGCTCTCCACCTGGGCGCCGGGGCGGTACTTGCCGGTGAGGAAGCCGGACGCGAGGCCGTAGTAGGGGACGGCGGCGAGGCCGGAGCGGGAGGCGACCTCCTGGAGCGGGCCCTCGTAGGTGTCGCGGGAGACGAGGTTGTAGTGCGGCTGCAGCGCGACGTACCGCGCGAGGCCCTCGCGGTCGGAGAAGTCGAGGGACTCCTGGAGCCGCTCGGGCGTGATGTTCGAGGCGGCGATGGCCCGCACCTTGCCGGCCCGCACCAGCTCGTCGAGCGTGCCGATGATCTCCTCGACGGGGACCGACGGGTCGTCGTAGTGGGTGTAGTAGAGGTCGATGTAATCGGTGCCGAGGCGGCGCAGCGAGGCGTCGACCGCACCCTTGACGGTGGTCGCGGAGAGGCCCTTGTACTCGGGGTGCGCGCCGGCCTTCGTGGCGATGACGACGTCGGAGCGGTTGCCGCGCTCGGCCAGCCACTCACCGATGACGGTCTCGGACTCGCCGCCCCGGTTGCCCTCCACCCAGGCCGAGTAGACGTCGGCGGTGTCGATGAAGTTGCCGCCGGCCGCGGTGTAGGCGTCGAGGACGTCGAAGGACGCCGTCCGGTCCGCGGTCCAGCCGAAGACGTTGCCGCCGAGGGAGAGCGGGAAGACCTCGAGGTCGGAAGAGCCAAGCAGGCGAAGAGAAGTCATACGTTCCTCAACGCGGCCGCCGGAGACGGAATTCCGTGTATGGCTCACCGAAACGGCAACCGGCAGCCCTGGCGTCGGGGGGTTGTCGCCAGGACCGCCGGAGTATTCGGGGGAGTACGGCTGTGTCCCGGGGCCATGTCAGGGGTTCAGACCCTTGCTCTGCAGCCAGCCGAGCGGGTCGATCCCGGAACCGCCGGGCGTGTGGACCTCCAGGTGGAGGTGGGGGCCCGTGACGTTGCCCGTCGCGCCGACGCGGCCGATGACGTCGCCCGTGCTGACCTTCTGGCCCGCGCTGACGTTGAGCGACGACTGGTGGCAGTACCAGACCTCCGTGCCGTCCTCGAGTTCGAGCACGGTGCGGTAGCCGTACGCGCCCGCCCAGCCGGCCTCCTTGACGGTGCCGGTGTGCACGGCCTTGAGGGGGGTACCCGTGGGAGCGGCGAAGTCCAGACCCGTGTGATGCCCGGAGGACCACATGGAACCGGCGTCACCGAAGTGCGACGTGAGGGTGTACGAGGAGGTGGGGATGGCGTAGCTCTTGGCGAGCTCGGCCCGGCGCTCGGCCTCGGCCTTCGCCTTCCGGGCCTCCTCCTCCTTCTTCTTCTTGGCGGCGGCCTTGGCGTCCGCGGCCTTCTCGGCCGCTTTCTGCTGCTCGGCGGCCTCTTCGGCGGCCTTCTTGACGGCGGCCTCCTCGGCCGCGGTCCGCACGGCGGTGTCCGCCTGGTCCTGCTGGTTCTCGGCCTGCTGCATGATGCGGGCGCGCAGCGCCTCGCCCGCGTCGGTGGTGCCCTGCTCGGCGTCGGCGGTGCTGACACCGGCGGCGGTGAGCGGTGCGGCGGCCGCGACCGTGGTCGTCTCCGGCGCGTCGTCGGCCATCAGGGAGCCGACGCCCGGCAGGGACTCGGCCTCGGGCAGCGAGTCCGCGACGGCGCCGACGCCCGGCAGGTCGGGCATGGATATGGAGACCGGCGGCTTGCCGTCCTGCGCGGTGGCGATGCCGCCCGCGCCGACGGCGGCGATGACGCCCACGCCGAGCACGGTGGAGCTGCGGGCGAGGCCGCCGCCGCTCTTCTTGTGCACGCGGTGCCTGCCGCGGACGGGACGGATGGACTCCTCGGTGGGGTTCCACTCCTCGAAGGTCTCGGTGGAGCCCTCGTCGTACGAACCGAAGTCGTCGTCATTCGGCACGTACACGGCTTGGGGGGCAGGCCGGTTGGACGCCACTGGGGCGCGCTCCTTTCCTTCCTTCTCGCCTACCGGGTTAGCTGACGGGTTCGGAGCAGGAAGGTCTCCTACGAACAGCCGGCGCGTAGGCACAGCTGCCCGATTCACCCCAAGTTGGTGGTTCCCCGGCTCCCTTGCGGGATTAGGCGCGTGCGCGCGGAGCCGCCTCGAGTGACGGCTGGGACGACCGCGCTGCGTTATCGAACGTTAATAGACAGGGGGTCCGTATTCCAAGCCGTTCCGGTTGATCGTTAACGCTCATCGGCTGTACGTACCGGGACACGAGGGTGCGGAACGGGGCGAGTTGACCCCGCCCCTCCAAACACCGGAGCTTCACATTTTCTTGACAGAGCGTCAGTTGTTATGCGGAGCGGTGTACTTCAGTCACCACCGGTGACCCCCACCTCGCCGGCGGTGGGCCGCCGCACCGCGAGCAGCGCCATGTCGTCCGTCATCGCGCCTCCGGTGTGCCGCCGCACCTCCCCCGCGAGGGCGGCGAGCAGCGCGTGCGGGCCGCCCCTGCCGGGGAAGATCCGCCCGCCGAGCCGCGTCGCCGGATCGTAGAACTCCCCCGCCGCGTCGCGCGCCTCCGACAGGCCGTCCGTGTAGAAGAGCAGCGTCGCGCCGGGCGGGAACTCCGACTCGTCCGCCCGGTCCGGCCAGACCCCGAGGTCGCCCATGCCGAGCGGCAGCGCCGGCTCGCTCGCCGACATGACGCACAGCCGCCCGTCGCCGCGCAGCAGCAGTGGCGGCGGGTGCCCGCGGTTGATGAGGCGTACGGAACCCTCGCCGTGCCGGATCTCGGCGAGGACGGCGGTGGTGAACCCCTCGAACGCGTCGAGACCGTCGCGCCGGGTGCCCTCGCGGGCGAGCGCCCGCTCCAGGCGCTGCGCCACCGCCTCCAGGGTGGCCTCCTGCTCGGCGGCCTCCCGGAAGGCACCGATGACGACGGCGACCGCCGCGACTGCGCCCATGCCCTTCCCGCGTACGTCGCCCACGATGAGCCGTACGCCGTGCGGGGTGTCCTGCACGGCGTACAGATCGCCCCCGATGAACGCGTCGGCCTGCGCGGCCTCGTACCGTGCCGCGATGTCGAGCCCGCCGATGCGCGGGTCCGGCGCGGGCAGCACGGCGCGCTGAGTGGCCTCGGAGATGGAACGGGCGATGGCGAGCCGGTCGTTGCCGCGGCGCACGACACGGTTGATCACGATCGCGAGGGCGGCGACGGTCGCCACGGTGACCACTTCGGTGACGGCCTCGACATGGCTGCTGACGCGGTTGCCGTAGTGCAGGAAGAGGACGGCGCCCGTGGCCGCGGCGCCGGTCAGGACGGTGTTGAGCAGCGAGTAGAAGGGGGCGGCGATCAGCGGGGCGGCCGTGAAGAGCGGGGCCGCGGTGAACTCGGCCGGAGTCGCGGCGTCGTACCCGACACCGACCATGAGGAGCAGCAGCGGCAGTATCCGGACGAAGGCACGCTCGGTCCCGGTGGCCCCCCTGGCCGCCCTGGCCTCCCTGCCGCCGGGTCCTCCTCGCTGCCCCACCGCTTGTCTCCCGCCGACTCCGCGCCCATGACCGCGCTCCACTCAGGGTTCCCGCAGCGGGGGAAGGGTGCGACCCGTGTGGGCCGAGCGGGTTACGGACGCGTACGCCCTCTGGGGCCACGGAAAACACCCAGGGCCCGGAACCATGTTCTGGTTCCGGGCCCTGGGTCTTCAGTAGCGGGGACAGGATTTGAACCTGCGACCTCTGGGTTATGAGCCCAGCGAGCTACCGAGCTGCTCCACCCCGCGTCGGTGAACCCAACAGTACGCCATCCGGAGGGGTGCGTCGAACCACTTCCCTCGCGGCCACCGGGCACCCGCCCGGAACGACGCGGCGCCCGCATCCACCGAGGTGGGTGCGGGCGCCGCGCAGCGGGTAGACCGTGTGGGACTCGAACCCACAACCAATGGATTAAAAGTCCACTGCTCTGCCAATTGAGCTAACGGTCCTCGTCGGTGCACCCCCGAGCATAGCGGGACGGGGCCCGCCATCCGATCGGGTATTGCCGTCGAGGACCGGTGCTGTTGCGGAATGAGAGGTTCCGCGACCTGTGGAAGCCTCCCGCGGACGCTTCCGCGGGAGCCCACCTGCCGAGCGTCAGATCGCCCCGCTCAGCCCCACCACCTCCTGCTCACTGAGCACGCCCGTGTAGGCGTGCACGTCGTCCACGGCCCCGTGCAGGTACTCGCCCTGGCCGACCCGCAGCCCGCCGGTGGCCTTCCACGCGTGGTGGAACGGCGCACGAGCCTGCACCGTGCCGTCGACGTACAGCAGCACCTCGTCGGCCCCGTCGTCGTACACCACCGTCAGGTGGTGCCGGTCACCCGTCGATGCCCAGTCGTTGTCCGCCTTGAGCGTCGTCGTCTCCGCTCCCGCCCGGTCCTCGTGAGCCAGGGACAGCTCCCATATCTGCCGCTCCGGCGTGTACCGCAGCGTGGCGAGGTCGCTGTTCTCGCCCGGCAGGGAAAGAACTGTCATCGTCCGGTCCGCTGCGGCCGGGTCGAGCCGCACGTGTGCGGCCAGCGAGAAGCTGTCGCCGGTGTCCACGACCGGAGCGCCGGTCGCGGCGAAGTCACCGTCGCCGTCGAGGAGCAGTTCCCCCTCGCCCACCATCACGGGGTCCCCCGGACCGCACGCCGGGTCCAGCGGATCGCACGTCTGGTCGTCACGACGGATCTTCGCGTCGCCGCCCAGCTTCAACGGCTGCCCGCCGTCCTCCTCGGGGCTCACTCCCCCGGGCGCCCGGTCGAGCCGCCAGTGCCCCGCACGCACGGCCGCGCGCTCCGCGAGCTTCGCCGCTTCCGCCGGGACGACGACCCGGTTCCAGGCACGTACGTCGGCGATCCGGCCGGCCCAGTTCCCGCCCTGCCCGGACGCGTCCAGGACCCGGCCGATCTGCGCGCCACCGGTCCCCCGGGGTACCGGAACGTTCTCCGCCTTGTCGACGAGGCGGCCGTTCACGTACAGCCGGGCCGTCTTCACCGCCGGGTCGTACACACCCGTCAGCTGTGCCCACTCCCCGCTCTCCGGAGTGCCGCCCTTCGCCCGTACGACAGCGCCCTCCGGCCCGCCCAGCGCGAAGGACCACGTCCCGTCACCGTCGGTCCCCAGCCGGTAGGCCGCCGCCCCGTCACCGTCCTGGCTCACCGCGGCCATGCTCCGGCCCACCTCGTCGGGCCGCACCCAGGCGCTCACCGCGAAGGCCCCTCCGGTGTCCACGGCCGGGGCGCCCGGCGACAGATACGCGTCGGCCGAACCGTCCAGCCGCGCCGCCGACCCCACCCCCGTACGAGCCGGCCCTTCGGCGCCGAAAGTGACACCGGAGCCCGCCTTCGCGGGCTTGCCGCCCGATTCGGCGGCGCCTTCGGAAGCCCCCGCCGGGTCGGCGAGCTTCCAGTGGGCGGCCGGTGCGCTGCCCTTCTTCACGCGGAACTGGTAGCTCGTCGGTGCGCTCCTGTTCCCGGCACGGTCCTGCGCCTGGACGCTGACCGTCATCGGGCCCTCCCGCTCCGGCAGCCAGCTGAATGCGGCAGGCCCGCCCGGCCGTCCGGGCTCGACGGTCTTCGGCGTCTCCCCGATGAAGCTGTAGACGTAGGCCACGGTGTCGTCGGAGTCCGAGTCGACCGTGAAGGTGCCGCGCACGCCGACCCCGTCGTGCCACACGTCATCGTCCGGATACTGCGGCGACGCCACCGAAGGCTTCGCGGGCACCTCGTTGTCGTACACGAACTCGCAGCCGCCAGAGGCCGCCTCCGCGCTCCACGGCCCCCACGCCGAACCGTCGAAGGCCCGCACCCGCCAGCTCACCTCGGTGAGCGCCGGCAGATCTTCGGGAACGGTCCAGCTGAACGACGAGCCACTCCCCTTGGACGTCGTCCGCGCGGAGCGCACCTGCCGCTCCCCGTCCTTGCCCGTCCAGGACACCTCGAACTCCGCGGAGACCGGCTGCGCGTCCGGATCACGGAGCACCGCCCTCAGCTGCGGCCGGGTACGGACATAGGGTCTCTCGGCGTCGGCGGCGCACTCCTTGTCACCGGTTCTCAGATCCGCCCGCGCCGGTTGCTCCGGCGGACGGTTCTCCGCCGCCCCGGCCGCCCACGGTGTGGCGACGACGGCTGACGAGGCGAGTGCGGCAGCGACTGCGCAGCGCACGAAGGCATGACGAACCACGGGGTCCCCTCCCAATCGGCCCGGCTCCCCACCGGACCACCATTCCCAACGTGCCCGAAGGTAACAGCGAGTACTGACATCGGTACGCCATTTATGAGGGGGTGGTCCGGACACGCCGAAGGGCCCGCGCGACGCGTACGTCGTGCGGGCCCTTCGGTCAGGCAGACCTGGCTACAGATCCTGGCTGAGGATCAGCCGTTGCGCTTCCAGCGCGGCTTGTCGTCACGGCGGCCGAACGAGCCCGTGCCGGAGCCGGAGCGGTCGTCGCGGCGGTTGTACGACGGACGGTCGTGGCCGCCGGAGCGGAAGCCGCCGGAGCCGCCGGAGGGACGGTCGTCGCGACGGTCGCGGTTGAACGGGCGGTCGCTGCCGCGGTGGCCGCCGGCCGGGCGGTCGTCACGGCGGAAGCCGCCACGGTCGCCGCCCGACGGACGGTCGTCACGACGGTCGCGGTTGAAGCCACCGCCACGGTTGTCGTCACGGCGCTCGAAGGAACGGCCGCCGCCCGACGGACGGTCGTCGCGGCGGTCGCGGTTGAAGCCGCCACCACGGTTGTCGTCACGGCGGAAGCCGCCACGGTCACCGCCGGAGGGACGGTCGTCACGGCGGAAGCCGCCACCGCGGTTGTCGTCACGACGGTCACGGTTGAAGCCACCGGACGGACGGTCGTCGCGACGGAAGCCGCCGCCACGGTTGTCGTCACGACGGTCGCGGCTGAAGCCACCGCCACGGTTGTCGTCACGGCGCTCGAAGGAACGGCCGCCACGGTCGCCGCCGCGGTCGTCGCGGTTGAAGCCGCCACGGTCGCCGCGGTCGTTGCGACGCTCGTAGTTGCCGCGCTCGTCACGCTGCGGACGGCGGTTCTCGTACGAGGAGGAGCGCTCCTCGCGGGCCGGGCGCTCGGCGACGGGCTGCTCCGGGACCGACGCGGCGGCCTCGACGACCGCCTCGGCGGCAGCGGCGGCCTCGGCGACCGCGGTCTCCGGGTCGTCACCGCGCTCACGGGCGGCACGCGCGGTGAGGCGGTCGGCCTCCTCGCGCAGCTCGGCGGCGCGACGGGTGGCGCGCTCCAGCTCCTTGGTGAGCTCCTTGACCTCGCGCTCGGCCTGGACCGCGGCGTTGCCCGCGGAGTCGGCCTGCACCTCGGTCATCGAGCGGGCGCCGGTGATCTCGGCGACCTCCGGGTCGAAGGTGCCGCCGCCGTTGATGATGTGGCGCGTGGCGTCGACGCCCGCGTCCTCCATCAGGCGGAAGATCTGGCGGCGCTGGTGCGGCAGCGAGAGCGAGACGACCGTGCCGGAGCGGCCGGCTCGGGCCGTACGGCCCGAGCGGTGCAGGTAGTCCTTGTGGTCGCCGGCCGGGTCCACGTTCAGGACCAGGTCGATGCCGTCGACGTGGATGCCGCGGGCGGCGACGTCGGTGGCGACGAGGGCGTTGACGTAGCCCTTCTTGAAGTCCTCCAGGACGCGCGTACGAGCGCCCTGCGTCATGCCGCCGTGCAGCGCGTCGGCCTTCACACCGGAGTCGCAGAGCTGCTCGGCGATGCGGTCGGCGCCCAGCTGGGTGCGGACGAAGATGATCGTGCGGCCCTTGCGCGCGGCGATGGCGGCCGTGACGGGCGCCTTGTCGCGGGGCTTCACGATGAGGATGTGGTGCGTCATGGTCGTGACGTTGCCCTGGGCGCTGTCGACCTCGTGCGTCACCGGGTTGGTCAGGTAGCGCTTGACCAGCGTGGAGATCTCGTTCTCCATCGTGGCCGAGAACAGCATGCGCTGGCCGCCGGACGGGACCTGGTCGAGCAGCTCGGTGACCTCGGGCAGGAAGCCCAGGTCCGACATCTGGTCGGCCTCGTCGAGGACGGCGATCTGGGTGTTCTCCAGCGAGCAGGCGCCGCGGTTGATGATGTCGCGCAGGCGGCCCGGGGTGGCGACGAGGATGTCGACGCCGCGCTCGAGGGCGTAGATCTGGTTGCCCATGGACGTACCGCCGCAGACGACCTTCATCTTCAGGCCGAGGACGTCGCCGTAGGGCTGGAGGGCGTCCGCGACCTGCATCGCGAGCTCACGGGTCGGGGTGAGGATGACGCCGCGGGGCTTCTTCTTCTCGGTGCGGCCGTCGGCGGCCAGCGTCGCCAGCATCGGCAGACCGAAGGAGAGGGTCTTGCCGGAGCCGGTGCGGCCGCGGCCGAGGATGTCCTTGCCGGCCAGGGCGTCCGGGATGGTCGCGGCCTGGATCGGGAAGGGCGTGGTGACGCCGTTCTGCGCGAGCTTGCGGACGATGCCCTCGGGCAGACCGAGGTCGGCGAAGGTCATCTCGGGCTCGGCGTCGGCGTCGGCGGCCGCCTCGGAGACGTCGGAGGCGTCAGAGGAGGCGTCAGCGGCCTGAGGGGCCTCGGGGGTGACCTCGGGGACGTCCTGAGCCTCGGCGGACTCGACGATCTCGACGGCGGCCACTACGGCCTCGTCGTTCTCGACGATCTCGTTCTCGGGCAGGACGGCGTGGTCAGAACTGAAAATGGACATGCGAAATGCGAAACCTTCCGGAGTCTCGGCACGCGCCCGTCAACTCCGTGATTTCGCAATGGACCGCCTCGATGCGGTCAGCCACGGCAAGGGAGAGTACGCGCCACGCGGCGCTCTTCTGTGTCGGCGCCGGGCAAATGGGATCAAACGATCTACCACCATACGCACCCTCCACCCCTTATGGCAAACCGCCCCCACGAAAACCCCTCTCACCTGCACATATGTCACTGGGGGCCCGCCTGGGGCGACGGCTCGCGCTCCACGATCTCCGCGTTCCGCCGCTGGAGCTGCGCGCCCTGTCCCGACCCCTCCGAGGACGACGGCTCCGGAGTGGTCGGATCGGGCGTCGGGGTGGGCGTGGGCTTCGGCGGCTCCGGTGCCGGGGTGGTCCGCGTCGGGGTCGGATTCGGCCGGGTCGGGGTCGGCTGCCCCGGCCTGCCCGGCTTCGCCGGCCGCTCGGAGGCTGCCGCCGTGGAGGACTCCGCGGGCTTCGCGGCCCCCGCACCGGCCCGGTCCTCGCGTGAGGACCCGCCCCCGCCCTTCTGCTTCCCCTTGTGCCGCCCGCGGCCCGGCGCGTGCTCACCCCCGGACGCCACGTCACCGCCCTGCGTCACGGGGTCGCCGTCGGGCGCGGCCGCGCCACCGCGCCGCCCCGCGGAACGGTCGGGCGCCGGAGCGTTCCCGTCGTCACCGATGCTCATGCAGCCCGCGGTCGCCGCTACGGCCACCACGACCGCGGCCCAACGGACGGGAACGTTCAGCTGGCGCACGGCCGAGCACCTCCTGAGGCGCTGAGAATCGAGACGCCCTGCCCAACTCCCGCGGCCCGCAAGAGGACACGGAGGGCGCGGAGGGCGCACCCCCCGACCGCCCGGCCCCGGACACCGGGGCGGGCCCCGCGCTCACCCGTACCCGGAACCCGCCCGCGGCCCGGCGCTCACCCGTATCCGAGCGCGTGCAGCCGGTCGTCGTCGATGCCGAAGTGGTGGGCCACCTCGTGCACCACGGTGATCTCCGTCTCGGCGACCACGTCCTCGCGCGACTCGCACATCCGCAGCGTCGGACCGCGGTAGATCGTGATGCGGTCCGGCAGCACCCCGGCGTACCACTCGCCGCGGTCGGTCAGCGGAGTCCCCTCGTACAGCCCGAGCAGCTCGGGATCGTCGGACGGCGGCTCGTCCTCGACGAATACGGCCACGTTGTCCATCAGCCGGGTCAACTCCGGCGGAATCCGGTCGAGAGCCTCGCCGACCAGTTCCTCGAACTCCTCGCGCGTCATCTCCAGCACACCCCCATTGTCAGCCACACCGTCCGCCCCGTCCCGGCATACCCGCACCCGCACTTGGGCATACGGGACCAATGGCACGCGGCTTCACGGTCGTTCTCCAGGGCGTACGACGGGCGGGCGGCGCCCTCGTGGGCCACTACCGCGCTCACCGCACCCACCCCACCACCGAACTGATCAGTCCACCGCACCCGTACGCCCGCGCCCTGGGCCTGATCACGGTCGTCGTCCTGGGCGCCTGGCTCGGTCTGCTCGTCGTCGGCAGCGTGCGCGCGCCCGTCGGCCCGATGGACACCCGTATGACGCTCCGCCCGTCCGTCTCCGGCGGCACGAAGATCAACGTCTCACCGCTCGGCGCCCTGGAACTCCGCTCCCACGTGGCCCCCCTCCGCCTGGACGTCGACGTGGACCGCCTGGACCCGGTGCGCTCCCAGGCCCTGGTCGACCACCCCGAACGGCTCTCCGGCCTCCAGGAGGAGGTCGCGCGCGACGTCGGCCACGGCACGCTCGACCTGGCAGTACGCTCCTGCGTCGCCGTCGTCTCCGGCGCCACGGCCCTCGGCCTCGCCGTCTACCGCCGCCCGCGCCGCGCGCTCGCCGCGGGCGGTCTTGCCCTCGTCCTGCTCGCCGCCTCGGGCACGGCGGCGTACGCCACCTGGAACCCGAAGTCCGTCCTGGAGCCGAAGTTCTCGGGACTGCTCAGCAGCGCGCCCTCCGTCGTCGGCAACGCCCGCAGCATCGTCAGCGAATTCGACATCTACCAACAGGAGTTGGCGCGCCTGGTCACCAACGTCACCAAGCTCTACGACGTGACGTCCACGCTCCCCGCGTACCAGCCGGACCCCACCACGATGCGGGTCCTGCACGTCTCGGACATCCATCTGAACCCGGCGAGCTGGAAGATCATTTCTTCCCTCGTCACCCAGTACGACATCGACGTCATCGTCGACTCGGGCGACACCATGGACCACGGCTCGGCCACCGAGAACGGCTTCCTCGACCCCATCGAGGACCTCGGCGCGCCCTACGTGTGGGTGCGCGGCAACCACGACTCGCTCACCACCCAGCGCTACCTGGAGCGCTTCAAGAACGTTCACGTCCTCGACGAGGGCCGCGCCGAGACCGTCGCCGGCCTGCGCTTCGCCGGCATCGGCGACCCGCAGTACACCCCCGACCGCTCGGAGAAGGCCGAGGGCGACTCGGTGGAGCACATGGCGGGCATACGGCTCGCCTCCGCCCTGCGCGCCGAGCGGGCGGCCGGCACGCCGGTCGACGTGGCCGTCGTCCACAACCCGACGGCGGCCCGCGAGACGGACGGCGAGGTCCCGCTGGTCCTCGCGGGCCACGTCCACCACCAGGAGATGGAGGTCATGGACGAGGGCACGCGGCTGCGCATCGAGGGGTCGACGGGCGGCAGCGGGCTGCGCGCGGTCGAGGGCAAGTACCCCGATCCGGTCGATGCCTCCGTGCTCTACCTGGACCGTACGAGCAAGCGGCTGCAGGCCTGGGACGAGATCAAACTGGGCGGGCTCGGGCTCACGAAGGCCGAGGTCAGCCGCCACCTCCCCAAGGAGAACCGCCCCGGCGCACCCTCCTCGCCGGCCGCCCCGTCCCCCTCCGGCTAAACCGTTTTGGCGATAGCTCCCCGCATCCCATATGCTTCTCACGTCCCCGACGCGCTGCAAAGCGCCCAGGCGGGCCCTTAGCCCTCATCGTCTAGTGGCCCAGGACGCCGCCCTTTCAAGGCGGTAGCACGGGTTCGAATCCCGTTGGGGGCACGCAACACCTTGTGCGAGACTGGTGCTCGCACAAAGCTTGGTCCTGTGGAGCAGTTTGGAGTGCTCGCCACCCTGTCAAGGTGGAGGCCGCGGGTTCAAATCCCGTCAGGACCGCTTGCGATTCCACGCGGATCGCGTGGCTGGGTAGCTCAGTTGGTACGAGCGATCGCCTGAAAAGCGATAGGTCGCCGGTTCGATCCCGGCCCCAGCCACCTCTCACAGAAGCCCTGCCCTTCCGGCGGGGCTTCTGCCGTTTCCGACTCCGCGCCGCCCCGCGGGGGTAGGAGCACCAAGCCCGCCGCTTCGCGGCGGATGCATCCCACCCACCCGCCCGTGCACCCCGCGACGCAGCTGCCAGGTAGGGGCAAGGACGGGAGCCCCCACCGGGGCGCAGCCGCACACGCTCCCGAGGGGGTGTGGGGGTATGTGCGAACGGAGCACCGAGCGAACTCTGGCGTCTTTGGACTTGAGGCGTGACGCAGGGATAGCGAGTACGCACATACCCCCGCGCCCCCGCCCCCGAGCCGGACAGGAAGCGCTACCCGGCGTGAGCGGGAGACGACGTGCGGCCGCCCGGGTGGCGGTGGCGCCATACCCAGAACACCGCGCTGGAGAGCAGCGCCCAGCCGCCCAGCACCAGGAACGGGAACGCGTGCTGGTGGCCGCCGAAGTAGACCGCCGTGTGCTGTGCGTTGACCGACGCCCCCGGCGGCAGCCACTGGCCGATGTGTCCGAGGACGGACGGAAGCAGCGGCCAGGACACCGCGCCGCCGGACGACGGGTTGCCGAGGAGCACCATCAGGCCCCACGTCGGCAGCATCGCCCACCGCCCGAACATCGTGTTGAACATCGTGAAGACCATCCCCGACGCGAACATCGTCAGCGCCAGGATCAGCCAGGACTCCACGAAGGGCAGCCGCACCGCCCCCAGCCACCAGTCCACGACCGCCGCGATGACGAACGCGCCCAGCAGGGCGTAGAGCACCGTGAAGCCGATCCGCTCCGCCGGATTCAGCCCGCGCGCGTGCACGCTCAGCTGAATGGCCCCCACGAAGCCGATGATCACGGCGGCCAGCGAGATGTAGAAGATGGCGAGGCCCCGGGGATCGCCTTCCTGCAGCGGTTTGATGTCCTTCACCGCCACCGGTACGCCGACCTTCTCGCCCACCTTGGGCGCGGTCTCCGCCAGCACCTGCGCGACGGACGCGCCGGACGCCCCGGAGACGTCCAGCGTCACCTTCTCCCCGCCCCCGCCCCCGTCCCCGCCGCCGCGCGCCACGTCGAGGACCGCGAAGACCTTCTGCTCCTCCACGTCCCGCAGCGCCGCCGCCCGGTTGTCGTACCGCCGCACCTCCAGGGAGGCGTTCAGCGCCTTCTCCATGCCGCCGAGGAACGCCTTGCCCCGCTTGGAGTCCGGCGCGTCGACCACCGCGGTGGGGATGTGGTGCGGGGTCGGGTTCGCCATGGAGTACGTGTACGAACCGGCGAAGAGCCCGGCGGCGGCCGCGAGGATGAACACCAGCACGATCGCGGGCAGGAAGGGCGACTTCTTGAACGCGTCCCACCGCTCGCTCCGGGTGGGAACGCGTCCATGCGCCCCGTGCGCGCCCTGGGCCTCACGCTGCTGCTGCTCCTGCTGGTCCGGCTCGTGATCAGGCATACGAACACGCTAAACCAAACACCGCATAAGCAGCCTTCTCACTCAGCGTGCGACGCATCCGGCGAAACGGACTCCTTCCGCCTCCGCCAGCCTCGCACCGCGAGCACCACGCCCACCACCCCGACCACCCCGGCCAGCAGCACCGCGTCCGGCACCGAACGGCCGACCCCGCCCGCCCACTGCTCCACGGCGAACGAGTCGTCCACGTCCAGCAGACCGGGCAGCGCGGTCGTCCCGTCGTAGGCCAGGAACAGCGCGCCGAGCGCGACGAAGAACAGTCCCGAAAGCAGCGACGTCGTGTGCAGCTCGAACCGGCCGAGCCGGAACGTCCGCCCCCGCAGCCACCCGCGCCGCCCCAGGTCGAACCGCTCCCAGAGCAGCGCGAGCAGGAAGAGAGGAACGGCCATCCCCAGCGCGTACACGGCGAGCAGCAGCCCTCCGTAGACCGGGCTTCCGCTCACCGCGGCGACCGTGAGGACGCTGCCGAGGATCGGCCCCGCGCAGAACCCGGCGAGCCCGTACACCGCCCCCAGCGCGTACACGGAGAAGGCGGTGGTCGGCCGGATCCGTCCGGACAGCTCGGCCATCTTCCGCGAGGCGAAGCCCATGCCGAGGATCTGCAGCACGCCGAGCCCGATGATGAGCCAGCCGGCGGCGAGCACGAGCTGGTCGCGGTGGCCGAAGAAGAACCGGCCCGCGTAGGACCCGGCCGCGCCGAGCGGGACCAGGGTGGTGGCGAGTCCGGCGTAGAAGATGCCGGTCCGCACGACGAGGCGCGAGGCCGAGTCGATGGAGTAGGCGAAGAAGGCGGGCAGCAGCAGGGCGCTGCACGGGCTGACGAGGGCGAGCAGGCCGCCCAGGAACGCGGCGAAGTACCCGACGTCGGCCGTCACTCGGAGCCGCCCTTGCCCGCACCCTGGCCCGCGGCGGACCCGCCCTTGCCCGCGCTCTTCGCCTGTTCCGCCGCCGCCTCGATCGCCTGGTCGAAGACCTGGTCCGGCTGGGCACCCGAGATGGGCCGGCCGTTGACCAGGAAGGACGGCGTCGAGGCGGCGCCGAGGCCGTACGCCTCCTCCTGGTCCTTCTTCACGGCGGCCCTGGCGGCGTCGCTGTCCAGGTCCTTCACGAACCGGCCGACGTCCTTGACCCCGGCCTCCCGCGCCAGCTCCTTCAGCCGTCCCTCGCCGAAGCCCTTCTCCTTGGACCCGTCGGCGTACGCGGCCTCGTGGAACTGCCAGAAGCGGCCCTGGCGCCCCGCCGCCCACGCGCCGCGCGCGGCCCGCTCGGAGTCCTCGCCGAAGATCGGGAAGTTGCGCCATTCGATGCGCAGGGTGCCCTCGTCGACGTACTTCTTGACGAGGCCGGGCTCGGTGTCGCGGGCGAACTTGCCGCAGAAGCCGCACTTGAAGTCGGCGTACTCGACCATCACGACGGGCGCGTCCGCACGGCCCTGGGCGAGCGGGTCCCCGGCGTCGCGCCGGGCGAGCTTCTCCAGCTCGGGGTAGACGCCGTTCTGCGGGTCGGCGGAGACGTCGGCGGCGGCCTCCTCCTTGACCGTGCCGCGCCCGGCGTCCTCCGGCTTGGTCGCGGTGTACGAGGCGACCCCGAGCAGCACCGCGGCGACGGCGACACCCGCGCCGATCGCGATGTTGCGGCTCTTCTTGTTGTCGTTCTTGGGCATGGGTGTGCTCTCTGCTCTCTCTGTCCTGGTGTGCGTCTCGCACGTCGATGTGGGAGGCCCCTGCGCCACGTAGGAACGTGGGGGGCCTCCTACACGCGTAGGACGGAGAGCTCCATCGGTGACGGCGGGTCCAGCGCGGGCGGCGCGCGGACCGGCGACAGCGGCAGAACGACCTGGCCGGCACCGCACGCGCCGGTCGCGGCGTGGGCGTCGTACAGCGCGGGAAGCAGCTCGTACGAGGTACCGGAGCGCGCCGGCGTGCCCGGCACGTGGTCCGCGTCCTGCGGGCTTCCCTTGCCGCAGCCGGGCGTACCGCCCGCGTTCACGGTCACCGCCGTCGAGGTCCCCGCAGGGTCCGCCGCGGCCGTCGCGGTCCCGCCGCAGAGCAGCCCGAGCACGACGAGCAGCGCTGCCACCAGGGGGCACCACGGGTGCCACGGCGTACGCGCACGGGACGACATGCCCGGAATCGTACGTGCCCGGCCGCGTGCCACCGGAAATCGGTTCGCCACTGCCGAGTCGCGGGTGAGATCCTGGACGCCGTATGTCTACGCAGCCCGCCCTCGCCCTCGACACCCTCGCCGCCCGCCTCTCCGAGCTCTCGCTGCGCGACGAGCACCGGATCGGCCGGCGGCTGGAGGGTGCGCGCCGGATCCGTAAGCCCGAGGCCCGTGCCGCCGTCCTCGCCGAGATCTCGGCGGACGTGGAGAAGGCCGCGGCGCGGATGGCCGAGCGGGGCAGCAGGCTGCCCACGATCACGTATCCGCAAGAGCTCCCGGTCAGCCAGAAGAAGGACGCGATCGCCGAGGCGATCCGCGACCACCAGGTGGTGATCGTCGCGGGCGAGACCGGCTCGGGCAAGACCACGCAGATCCCCAAGATCTGCATGGAGCTCGGCCGGGGCGTGCGCGGGATGATCGGCCATACGCAGCCCCGCCGCATCGCGGCCCGCACGGTCGCCGAGCGTGTCGCCGACGAGCTGGACACGCCGCTCGGCGAGGCCGTCGGCTGGAAGGTCCGCTTCACCGACCAGGTCGGCGCGGACACGTACGTGAAGCTGATGACGGACGGCATCCTGCTCGCCGAGATCCAGACGGACCGCGAGCTGCGCGCGTACGACACGATCATCATCGACGAGGCCCACGAGCGCTCGCTCAACATCGACTTCCTGCTGGGTTACCTGGCGCAGCTCCTGCCGAAGCGCCCGGACCTGAAGGTCGTCATCACCTCGGCGACCATCGACCCCGAGCGGTTCTCGCGGCACTTCGGGGACGCCCCGATCGTGGAGGTCTCCGGGCGGACGTATCCGGTCGAGGTCCGTTACCGCCCCCTCCTCGAAGAGGAGGGGGACGACTCCGACCGCGACCAGATCACCGCGATCACGGACGCCGTCGAGGAGCTGCAGGCCGAGGGGAAGGGCGACATTCTCGTCTTCCTCTCCGGGGAGCGCGAGATCCGCGACACGGCGGACGCGCTGAACAAGAAGAACTACCGGTTCACGG
Source organism: Streptomyces sp. NPDC029674 (assembly GCF_044903205.1). NCBI lineage: Bacteria > Bacillati > Actinomycetota > Actinomycetes > Kitasatosporales > Streptomycetaceae > Streptomyces > Streptomyces sp. NPDC029674. The sequence continues at coordinate 267,211 of NZ_JBJDPY010000012.1, read as the reverse complement.
AAGTGCTGCCGCTGTACGCCCGGCTCTCGCACGCCGAGCAGCACCGGGTTTTCCAGCAGCACACCGGCAGACGCATCGTCCTCGCGACGAACGTCGCCGAGACATCCCTGACCGTCCCCGGCATCAAGTACGTGATCGACCCGGGCACGGCCCGCATCTCCCGCTACAGCCACCGCACGAAGGTGCAGCGGCTGCCCATCGAGGCGATCAGCCAGGCCAGCGCCAACCAGCGCAAGGGCCGCTGCGGCCGTACGTCGGACGGCATCTGCATCCGGCTCTACTCCGAGGACGACTTCCTCTCGCGCCCCGAGTTCACGGACGCGGAGATCCTCCGTACGAACCTCGCGTCGGTCATCCTGCAGATGACGGCCGCCGGCCTCGGCGACATCGAGAAGTTCCCCTTCATCGACCCGCCGGACCACCGCAACATCCGCGACGGCGTCCAGCTTCTCCAGGAGCTGGGTGCGCTGGACCCGGCCCAGAAGGACCCCAAGAAGCGCCTCACGCCGCAGGGCCGCAAGCTCAGCCAGCTGCCCGTCGACCCGCGCCTCGCCCGGATGGTCCTGGAGGCCGAGAAGAACGGCTGCGTGCGCGAGGTCATGGTGATCGCCGCCGCGCTCTCCATCCAGGACCCGCGCGAGCGCCCCGCCGAGAAGCAGACGCAGGCCGACCAGCAGCACGCCCGCTTCAAGGACGAGACGAGCGACTTCCTCGCGTATCTGAACCTCTGGCGGTACGTCCGCGAGCAGCAGAAGGAGCGCGGCTCGTCCTCCTTCCGCCGCATGTGCAAGGCGGAGTACCTGAACTTCCTGCGCATCCGCGAATGGCAGGACATCTACTCGCAGCTGCGCACGGTCGCCAAGCAGATGGGCATCCAGCTCAACGACGAGGACGCCCCCGAGCAGCACATCCACATCTCCCTCCTGTCCGGCCTGCTCTCCCACATCGGGATGAAGGACGTACGGGAGTCGAAGGAGAGCAAGGAGAAGGACCCCAAGCAGCGCGGCGGCGGGCGTAACGAGTACATCGGCGCCCGTAACGCCAAGTTCGCGGTCTTCCCCGGTTCGGCCCTCTTCAAGAAGCCCCCGCGCTTCATCATGTCGGCCGAGCTGGTGGAGACCTCGCGGCTGTGGGCCCGGGTCAACGCGCGCATCGAGCCCGAGTGGGTCGAGCCGCTCGCCCAGCACCTCGTGAAGCGGACGTACAGCGAACCGCACTGGGAGAAGGACCAGGCCGCGGTGATGGCGGTCGAGAAGGTCACCCTCTACGGCGTCCCGATCGTCACCGACCGCAAGGTGAACTACGGCCGCATCGACCCCGAGGTCTCCCGCGACCTGTTCATCCGCAACGCGCTGGTGGAGGGCGACTGGCGCACGCACCACAAGTTCTTCGCCGCCAACCGCAAGCTCCTCACCGAGGTCGAGGAGCTGGAGCACCGCGCGCGGCGCCGCGACATCCTCGTCGACGACGAGACGCTCTTCGACTTCTACGACCAGCGGGTGCCCGCGGACGTCGTGTCCGGCGCGCACTTCGACTCCTGGTGGAAGAAGAAGCAGCGGGAAGAGCCCGAACTGCTCGACTTCGAGCGGTCGATGCTGATCAACGAGAAGGCGGGGGACGTCTCCAAGGACGACTACCCCGACTCGTGGCGCCAGGGGCAGCTCAAGTTCCGGGTGACGTACCAGTTCGAGCCGGGCGCGGACGCGGACGGCGTGACCGTCCACATCCCGCTCCAGGTCCTGAACCAGGTCACGGACGAAGGCTTCGACTGGCAGATCCCGGGCCTGCGCGAGGACGTGGTCGTCGAGCTGATCCGCTCCCTGCCGAAGCCGATCCGCCGGAACTACGTGCCCGCGCCGAACTTCGCGCAGGCGTTCCTGGACCGTGCGGTGCCGTTGCAGGAGCCGCTGCACGTCACGCTGGCGCGCGAGCTCCAGCGGATGGTCGGCGTGCCGGTCACGCCGGACGACTTCGATCTGACGCGCGTGCCGGACCACTTGAAGATCACGTTCCGGATCGTCGACGAGCGGCGCAAGAAGCTCGCGGAGGACAAGGACCTGGAAGCCCTGAAGCTCCGCCTCAAGCCGAAGGCCCGCAAGGCGCTCTCGCAGGCGGCCGCGGCGACGGCGGAGCGGACGGGCGGCTCGGCGGTCGAGCGGGCCGGCCTCACGGACTGGAGCATCGGCACGCTCCAGCGCGTCTTCGAGACGCGCCGCGCCGGCCAGCCGGTGAAGGCGTACCCGGCGCTCGTGGACGACGGCACCACCGTCTCCGTACGCCTCTTCGACACCGAGGCCGAGCAGCAGCAGGCCATGTGGCGCGGCACCCGGCGCCTCATCCTGCTGAACATCCCGGTCAATCCGGCCAAGTTCGCCTCCGACAAGCTGACCAACCAGCAGAAACTCGCCCTGTCCGCGAACCCGCACGGCTCCATGCAGGCCCTCTTCGAGGACTGCGCGACGGCCGCCGCGGACAAGCTGATCGCGGACTTCGGCGGGCCCGTCTGGGACGAGGAGTCGTACCGCAAGCTCTTCGACAAGGTGCGCGCGGAGATCGTCGACACGACCGTGCGGGCGGTCGGCCAGGTCCAGCAGGTCCTCGCCGCCTGGCAGGCCTGCGAGCGCCGTCTGAAGTCGACGGCGAGCCCGGCACTCCTCCCCAACCTCGCGGACGTGCGGGAGCAGCTGAACACCCTCATCAAGCCGGGCTTCGTGACGGAGACGGGCCTGCGCCGCCTGGCGGACCTGATGCGGTACATGGTGGCGGCGGACCGGCGCCTGCAGCAGATGCCGACCAACGTCCAGCGGGACACCGCGCGCATGGAGAAGGTCCGCGAGATGCGCGACGAATACCTGTGGCTCCTCGAACAGCTGCCGCAGGGCCGCCCCGTCCCGCAGGAGGCCCTGGACATCCGCTGGATGATCGAGGAGCTCCGCGTCAGCTACTTCGCGCACGCGCTGGGCACGGCGTATCCCGTCTCGGACAAGCGGATCGTGAAGGCGATCGACGCCCTCGCCCCGTGATCGTCCCTGCACGGACGGTGAGTTCGACCGCCGGGCCTGCACTGCTGTAGAGTCCTGTCTCGCAGCACAACGCGCAAGCAAGTGCCGCGAAGCAAGGTCCTGTGGAGCAGTTTGGAGTGCTCGCCACCCTGTCAAGGTGGAGGCCGCGGGTTCAAATCCCGTCAGGACCGCAGTGAGAGTGAAGGGCCGCATCCAGTGGATGCGGCCCTTTCTCGTGTCGGCCGCGCCCGCGGCGGAGCCGCAATCAGACACAGCAAATCCCGTCAGGACCGCCGCGGGGGATGAGGGCCGCATCCCCAAGGGTGCGGCCCTCACTCGTGCCGGCCGCGCCCGCGGCGGAGCCGCAATCAGACACAGCAAATCCCGTCAGGACCGCCGCGGGAAATGAGCGCCGCACCCCCAAGGGTGCGGCCCTCACTCGTGTCGGCCGCGCCCGCGGCGGAGCCGCAATCAGACACAGCAAATCCCGTCAGGACCGCCACGGGAAATGAGCGCCGCATCCCCAAAGGTGCGGCCCCCACTTGCGTCTCCGAACACCCCCCGCGCGCGGCCCGTTCCCGTGCCCGCTTCTTGACTGCGTCACATTCCACCGGTACCCCGGACAGCAGGGAGCCGGCGGGAGGCTCCCCTGGAGGTGACGCATGTCCGCTTCTTCGGCGTCCGCGCGGCACGAGACGCGCGCCCTGCTCCGCGCCCACCTCGCGGCGGCCACCGGCTACCGCCACCTGACCCGGCACTGCCCCATCTGTCACCGGCTCCTGAGACTGGCCCTGGAGCCCTCTCAGCGCGTCTCCGAGGAGCACGGAGGCCCCGAGGCGGGTTTCGTGCGCGAGAGCGGCCCTGACGGGGCCGAGGCGGGCGGAGACGTCGAGGACGAAAGCCCCGGCGGCGCATGACCGCAGGGGACGCGCGCGGCCCGTCTCCCCTTTAGCGCAGGGGAGTTGGGTGCAACAAGATTCACGGCATGTGACGGGTGTCACCGAACTGGTTTAAGAAACCACGGAACTTACACCCGCCCTACAACAGGCCAATTTAATATGTGCAATTGCACTACCCCCTGGCGTGCTCCCCCGCACCCGTCGGCATCCCGCCGACGCCCCGCCAACACATCCGATCAACACGCCCCACCAGCGCATCCTCCGCGCACATGCGCGCACAAAAAAGATCGCGCTGGACCCGGCGGAGTCCAGCGCGATCGAACGACTCACCCATGTGTCGCAGGCGTGGATCCCGTTGGGGCGGGATCCTCGTCGTGTGTAGCCATATGTCGGACGTACGGCCAGGTTGGGGGACCTGGCAGCGGTGGTGCCCTTCGCCCGAGTTGTACGAGTTACTGCTGGTTGAGCGGTACTTCAGGCGTACGTCAGGCCTCGCTGCGCTGCTGCGGAATGCCCGCGAGCAGTGCGCGGACCTCAGCCTCGCGGTAACGGCGGTGTCCGCCGAGCGTGCGAATCGACGTGAGCTTGCCAGCCTTGGCCCAGCGCGTCACCGTCTTCGGGTCGACGCGGAACATCGTGGCGACCTCAGCCGGGGTCAGCAGCGGCTCGGCATCAGGGGTGCGAGCGGTCATGAGCGGCCTCCTCGGGAGAACCGAACCTTCTCGGTTCATTCCTCTAAATTCTGCACCTTGACCCGCGTTGCCCGAAATGGCGGACGCGAGTCGAGTCGGTTATAGGACGAACGGCTTGTCCTCGGCACTACAACTACACCATCCGTCCAGCCGCGTCGGCCAAACCGATGGAATTGCCCTCCCAGGTGTTCATCACCGACGGAAGCCGATGGACCATGCCATAGCGGACAGTCACGCCACAGTGACGATCAGTCACAGAGCGATCAGGAGTCAACAGACCCCCCATAGAGTGCAATGCTGAGCATTCCGCCCTTAGTTGGGCGGAAGGAGCCCTCCCCGGACTCCTTGTCCTATTTTGGCATGAGGAGGGGTGATGGGCGCAAGAGCCCCGTTAGTGCGGTCCGTCACGCTTGAGACAAAGGCCCGTATCGGGACCTACGTCCCGACGCCGCCCTCAGTTCGCGAACTGAAGCGCCCCGACCGCCCGCCACCGCTCCACGAGCCTCGCATACGCCTCGCCGGCCGCCTCGTCGTCGCCGTCGCGCAGCGCCTCGATCCCCTCGGTCACGTCGGCCGCCGAGTGGTCCTCGTCGAGCTCGTCGGCCGGCACCGCGTGCACGAGGCCTCCGTAGTCGAGCTCGACCAGCGAGCGCGGGTGGAACTCCTCCAGCCAGCGGCCGACGTCCACGAGCCCGTCGATGACCGGAGCCTCGTCCAGCGTCTCCCGCAGCGTCCGCAGACCGCGCGCGACCCGGCGCCGCGCCTGCACCATCGGGGTGCGGTAGCGCAGCACGGTCGGGTCGCCCTTCGCGTAGCACCGCTCCTCGTCGGAGAAGAGCACGAACCAGTGCAGCGGCACCTGCCACGTGGACGTACGGATCCAGGGGCGCGCGTCGGGGTTGCGGGCCAGCCACTGTTCGTAGTCCGCGGCCGTCTGGCGGCGGAGCACCGGCGGGAGCACCGCGTCGAGGACCGGCGCGGGCAGCTGCCCGGCCAGCTCCCCCATGGCCTGCCAGCCGCGCAGCCGGGTCCGCCAGGGGCAGACGCACAGCACCCCGTCGGCCTCCACGACGAACGCGTCGCCGCTCTCGTGCACCGGCACGGGCACCGGCGGCGTGGGCAGCAGGTCGGCGAGGGAGCGGCGGAGCTCGTCCTGGCAGGAGGGGAGGTCCTCGCGGCGGGCGTAGCGCTCCCAGTGGCCGCGCTCGGGCTCGGGGAAGGCGGCCAGCGGCTCGTACACACGCAGGTAGGACGCGTACGGGACCGTCACCGAAGACACCTTGGGCACGGCTGCTCTCTCCCCCATGGGTGGACTCGAAAACGTGATCCTCGACTCCGGGCGGTCAAGGTGGGTGGACAGCCTTTAGTCTCATGCCCATCGGACCCCGCCACCCGTACGGGAGTCCGCCCAACCGCCGCACTCGACCGGGAGTCACCACAGTGACCGAAGCAGACAACGGCGTCCTGCACACCCTGTTCCACTCGGACCAGGGAGGCCACGAGCAAGTAGTGCTCTGCCAGGACCGTGCCAGCGGCCTCAAGGCCGTCATCGCCATCCACAGCACCGCCCTGGGCCCCGCCCTCGGCGGCACCCGTTTCTATCCGTACGCGACCGAGGAAGAGGCCGTCGCCGACGTCCTGAACCTGTCGCGCGGGATGTCGTACAAGAACGCCATGGCCGGGCTCGACCACGGCGGCGGCAAGGCCGTGATCATCGGGGACCCCGAGCGGATCAAGAGCGAGGAGCTGCTCCTCGCCTTCGGCCGCTTCGTCGCCTCGCTCGGCGGCCGCTACGTGACGGCCTGCGACGTCGGCACGTACGTCTCCGACATGGACGTCGTGGCGCGCGAGTGCCGCTGGACCACCGGGCGCTCCCCCGAGAACGGCGGCGCGGGCGACTCCTCCGTGCTCACCGCCTTCGGTGTCTTCCAGGGCATGCGCGCCAGCGCCGAGCACCTGTGGGGCGACCCTTCGCTGCGCGGCCGCAAGGTCGGTGTCGCGGGCGTCGGCAAGGTGGGCCACCACCTCGTCGAGCACCTCCTGGAGGACGGCGCCGAGGTCGTGATCACGGACGTCCGCGAGGAGTCGGTGAACCGGATCCTCCACAAGCACCCGTCGGTGACGGCGGTGGCGGACACCGAGGCACTCATCCGCACCGAGGGCCTCGACATCTACGCGCCCTGTGCGCTCGGCGGCGCGCTCAACGACGAGTCCGTGCCGGTCCTGACCGCGAAGGTGGTGTGCGGCGCCGCCAACAACCAGCTGGCGCACCCCGGTGTGGAGAAGGACCTCGCCGACCGGTCGATCCTCTACGCGCCGGACTACGTGGTGAACGCCGGCGGCGTGATCCAGGTCGCCGACGAGCTGCGCGGCTTCGACTTCGACCGGTGCAGGGCGAAGGCGTCGAAGATCTTCGACACCACGCTGGCCATATTCGCTCGTGCAAAGGAAGACGGCATTCCGCCGGCCGCCGCGGCCGACAGGATCGCCGAGCAGCGGATGGCCGACGCGCGCTGAAAGTGACCGGAATCTGACGTTCCGGGGGCGCGCGACGCTTTGACAGGACTCCGTCGACGGACTCGGGGAGACAAGACTCACCCCCGTCGGCGGGTCGCCCGGCAAGAAGAGGTTAAAATCGCAGTTGACCAGCGAGGACGGGGCTCCTCGAGGGTCGTGCGCCGAGGCGCGTCCTGCGGGCGACGTACCGTATGGCCGCAGGAACAGGTACCGTGGAAGCCCTACGGACCGGTCTCTCCACGGAGAGCCCGTTCCAGATCATGAACGCGTGTCAAGACTCTGGGGCCGTCGAGCCCCGTATCCGAGGGGGTCGAGCCATGGGGCGCGGCCGGGCAAAGGCCAAGCAGACGAAGGTCGCCCGCCAGCTGAAGTACAGCAGCGGCGGGACTGACCTCTCGCGTCTGGCCAATGAGCTGGGCGCTTCGACTTCGCAACAGCCGCCGAATGGCGAGCCGTTCGAGGACGACGACGAGGAAGACGACCCGTACGCCCAGTACGCGGATCTGTATAACGACGACGAGGACGACGACTCTGCCGAAGAGTCCGGTCCTTCGTCTCAGCGCCGCGGCGCTTGACCTCGTTGAATACGCATTATTTATTTCCTACGCAGTATTCGCAGTTCTCATAGCAACTGCACTTCACCCGGTCCGGGGGCACCACCCCGGGCCGGGTTTTGTGCTGCTCCGTAATTCTTACTTCGCGTAGTCGCCGATCAGGGCGGCGCCCGTCGCGTGGTCACCGCGGTCGGTGATCTCGCCCGCGACCCAGGCGTCCACGCCGCGGTCCGCGAGGGTGGTGAGCGCCGCGTCCGCCGACTCCTCGGGGACGATCGCGATCATGCCGACGCCCATGTTCAGCGTCTTCTCCAGTTCGAGGCGCTCGACCTGACCGGCCTTGCCGACCACGTCGAAGACCGCGCCGGGCGTCCACGTCTCGCGGTCGACGATCGCGTGCAGGCCGTCCGGGATGACCCGGGCGAGGTTCGCCGCGAGGCCGCCGCCCGTGATGTGGCTGAAGGCGTGGACGTCCGTGGTGCGGATGAGCGCCAGGCAGTCCAGGGAGTAGATCTTGGTGGGCTCCAGGAGCTCCTCGCCGAGCGTGCGGCCGAACTCCTCGACGTGCCGGTCCAGGGCCCAGCCCGCGCGGTCGAAGACCACATGCCGCACGAGCGAGTACCCGTTCGAGTGAAGACCGGAGGCGGCCATGGCGATGACCGCGTCACCCTTACGGATGCGATCCGGGCCGAGCAGGCGGTCGGCCTCGACCGCGCCCGTGCCGGCGCCCGCCACGTCGAAGTCGTCCGGGCCGAGCAGGCCCGGGTGCTCCGCCGTCTCGCCGCCGACGAGGGAGCAGCCCGCGAGGACGCAGCCCTCGGCGATGCCCTTGACGATGGCGGCGACGCGCTCGGGGTGGACCTTGCCGACGCAGATGTAGTCGGTCATGAAGAGCGGCTCGGCGCCGCACACGACGATGTCGTCCATGACCATCGCGACGAGGTCGTGGCCGATGGTGTCGTAGACGCCCATCTGCCGGGCGACGTCGACCTTCGTGCCGACGCCGTCGGTCGCGGAGGCGAGCAGGGGGCGCTCGAAACGCTTGAGCGCGGAGGCGTCGAAGAGCCCGGCGAAGCCGCCGAGGCCGCCGAGGCCCGCGACCTCGGGACGCTGGGTCTTCTTGACCCACTCCTTCATCAGCTCGACGGCGCGGTCGCCCGCCTCGATGTCGACGCCCGCGCTTGCGTAGCTGGCACCAGTGGTCTCAGACATGACGGTGAGAACTTTCGTGTCGTACTGCGTGGGGTCTTACGGGCGACGGATCGCGTCGGCGGCGGCGGTGCTCGCCGGGCCCGCGGCCAGTTCCGTCTCCAGGAGCTGCTTGCCGAGCAGCTCGGGGTCGGGCAGGTCCATCGGGTACTCGCCGTCGAAGCAGGCGCGGCAGAGGTTCGGCTTGTCGATGGTCGTGGCCTCGATCATGCCGTCGATGGAGATGTACGAGAGGGAGTCGGCGCCGAGCGACGTGCCGATCTCCTCGATGGTCATGCCGTTGGCGATGAGCTCGGCGCGCGTCGCGAAGTCGATGCCGAAGAAGCACGGCCACTTCACGGGCGGGGACGAGATCCGGATGTGGACCTCGGCGGCGCCGGCCTCGCGGAGCATCTTGACCAAGGCGCGCTGGGTGTTGCCGCGGACGATCGAGTCGTCGACGACCACCAGCTTCTTGCCCTTGATGACTTCCTTGAGCGGATTCAGCTTGAGACGGATGCCGAGCTGGCGGATCGTCTGCGAGGGCTGGATGAAGGTCCGGCCGACATAGGCGTTCTTGACCAGGCCCGCGCCGAAGGGGATGCCGGAGGCTTCCGCGTACCCGATCGCGGCGGGGGTGCCGGATTCGGGGGTCGCTATGACGAGGTCGGCCTCGACGGGAGCTTCCGCGGCCAGCTTGCGGCCCATCTCGACGCGCGAGAGGTAGACGTTGCGGCCCGCGATGTCCGTGTCGGGGCGCGCGAGGTAGACGTACTCGAAGACACAGCCCTTGGGCTTCGCTTCCGCGAATCGGGAGGTTCGCAGTCCGTTCTCGTCGATCGCGACGAACTCGCCGGGCTCGATCTCGCGGACGTAGCTGGCGCCGCAGATGTCGAGCGCCGCGGACTCCGAGGCGACGACCCAGCCGCGCTCCAGGCGGCCGAGGACCAGCGGGCGGATGCCCTGCGGGTCGCGGGCCGCGTACAGCGTGCCCTCGTCCATGAAGACGAGGGAGAAGGCGCCCTGAACCTGCGGGAGGATCTTCATGGCGGCGTCTTCAATGGTCAGCGGCTTGCCGTCGTCGTCCACCTGGCCCGCGAGGAGAGCCGTCACCAGGTCGGTGTCGTTGGTCGCGGCGACCTGGGTCGCGCGGCCGTTCTCCTTCGGGAGTTCGGCGACCAGCTCGGCGAGCTGGGCCGTGTTGACGAGGTTGCCGTTGTGCCCGAGCGCGATGGAGCCGTGCGCGGTGGCACGGAACGTCGGCTGGGCGTTCTCCCAGACGGAGGCGCCAGTGGTCGAGTAGCGGGCGTGACCGACCGCGATGTGACCCTGGAGCGAGCCGAGAGAGGTTTCGTCGAAGACCTGGGAAACGAGGCCCATGTCCTTGAAGACGAGGATCTGGGAGCCGTTGCTGACCGCGATTCCCGCGGATTCCTGGCCCCGATGCTGGAGGGCGTAGAGCCCGAAGTAAGTGAGCTTTGCGACCTCTTCGCCCGGAGCCCAGACACCGAAGACGCCGCAAGCGTCCTGGGGGCCCTTCTCGCCGGGAAGCAGATCGTGATTGAGTCGACCGTCACCACGTGGCACGCCACCGAGTGTAGGCGAGATCGACCACTGGTCCGAATTGGGGATACGACCCCTGCACGGAGGGTGAGCGCGGCCCGTCGGAGGAGCCGTCGCGGCCCGTCCGCCGCGCGAGTACTTCAGACGTACGACAGGGCTGTGAACTGCGACGACGGCTTTGTGAACAGGTGCGGCGGCGCGTTGACGCCCCTTCCGGCGCCCCGCGAGGCTCCTGATCCATGCAGCCTCATGGATTGTCCCGGTCTTCGTCTTCTCGGTTGTCCCGGCGCTCCTTCACCGGCGGGGTGGCGGGCGCCGCCGTCGGCGTGGGTGCCGTAGGCGCCGCGACGCGGGCCGACGCCGCGCCCGGCGCCCCCGCCACGGCCCCCACCGAGCGCCCCTTCGCCGCCGCACGCGGGCGGCACTCCCGACGCCCCAACATCCTCTTCATCCTCGGCGACGACCTCGGCTGGGCCGATCTGTCCGCCTACGGATCGCCGCACATAAGAACCCCGAACCTGGACCGCCTCGCCCGCCAGGGCGTGCGCTTCACCGATGCCTACTCCGGCTCCGCGACCTGCTCGCCGACCCGCTTCAGCCTGTACACGGGGCGCTACCCCGGGCGTACGAAGGGCGGGCTCGCCGAGCCGATCGCCGACAAGTCCGTGGGCCTCGACCCGACCCACCCCACGCTCGCCTCATTGCTGCGCGACGCCGGGTACGCGACCGCGCTGATCGGCAAGTGGCACTGCGGCTATCTGCCCGACTACTCGCCCACGAAGTCCGGCTGGGACGAGTTCTTCGGGAACTTCGGCGGGGCCCTGGAGTACTACTCCAAGCTGGGGCTCGGCGGGGAGTACGACCTCTACGAGGGCGCCGTCCGGGAGGGCGACGCCGAGTACAAGGACCTGCGGTACTACACGCGCGTCCTGACCGAGCGGGCGAGCGAATACGTCCGGCGGGACCACGGCGAGCGCCCCTGGCTGCTCAACCTCAACTTCACCACTCCGCACTGGCCTTGGATCGCGGACGGCGACGAGGAGCAGAGCGCCGAGATCGTGCGGCGGATCAAGGCGGGCGACAAGGGCGCGCTCCGGCACCAGGACGGCGGCTCCGTCGAGAAGTACACGGAGATGGTCGAGGACTTGGACCGCTCCATAGGCGAAGTGCTGCGCGCGCTGCGGAAGTCCGGGCAGGAGCGGGACACGCTGGTGTTCTTCGCCTCTGACAACGGCGGTGAGCGCTTCTCGTACAACTGGCCGCTGTCCGGCAACAAGGGTTCGCTGAAGGAGGGCGGCATCCGCGTGCCGACCATCGTGCGGTGGCCGGCGCGACTCGACGGCGGGCAGGTCAGCGACGAGCCCGTCTACACGCCGGACTGGACGGCGACGCTCCTGGAGGTCGCAGGGGCCCGGCCGCACCCGGCGTATCCGCTGGACGGGACGAGCCTCGCCCCCTACCTCCTGAAGGGGGAGGCCGTCGCCGAGCGCGAGCTGTTCTGGCGGGTGCGCGGGGAGCGGGCGCTGCGCCGCGGGAAGTGGAAGTACTACCGCGGCAAGGGCGGTCCGGACCAGCTGTTCGACCTCGCGGCCGACCGGCGTGAGCAGGCCGACCGTGCCGCGGGCGAGCCGGAGCTCCTGGCCGAGCTGAGGGCGACGTGGGAGCGGACGGACGGGGAGCTGCTGGCGTACGGCTGAGCCCCGACGCGCCGTGCGGCTGAAGCCCCGACGCGCCGTAAGGCAGAAGCGTCGGCGCCGCACCGCTGAAGCCCGGGCGCCGTGGGGTCGAAGCCCAGGCGCCGCACTGCTGAAGCTCGGGCGCCGTGGGGTCGAAGCCCGGGCGCCGTGCGGTCGAAGCTCGGGCGCCGTGGGGCCAAAGCCCCGGCGCCGTGCAGCCGAAGCTCAGGCGCCGCACTGCTGAAGCTCGGGCGCCGTGGGGTCGAAGCTCGGGCGCCGTGGGGCCAAAGCCCCGGCGCCGTGCAGCCGAAGCCCGGGCGCCGTGCGGCCGAAGCCCGGGCGCCGTGGGGCCAAAGCCCCGGCGCCGTGCAGCCGAAGCCCGGGCGCCGTGCGGCCGAAGCCCGGGCGCCGTGCGGCTGAGGCCCCGGCACCCCAGGCGCCGCACCGCTGGAGCCCCGGCACCGGGCGGCTGCAGCCCCGGCGCGACCGGCTGGGCACCGGCGCCGGGCACCTGGAGTACCGGCGCCTTGCGGCTACTTCGCCGGCTTCGCGGATCCCTCGCGGTCCGCGTTCGCGCCGATCACCGTGCCGTCGGCGGCGGTGATCTTCAGGGTGCCCTGCTTCACCTCGTAGCGTGCCGTGCCGTCGAAGATCTTCAGGAGCTTGCGTTCCGTGGTCATCGCCTCGCCCTGGCACAGCTTCCGGGTGGTGGCGGGGGCGCCGAAGGTGATGCGGCCGTCCTTCGCCTCGGCCTTGGCGGTGACGTCGTTGCAGCCGAGGTTGCCGCGGACCTTGCCGTCCTCGAAGGTGAGGTGGACCTTGTCGGCCACGGCCTTCGGCAGGGACGCGGTGGTCCTCGCGTCGCCGACGGAGTTCACCTGCCACTTGGTGCCGGTTAGCGGGGCGTCGGGCTCGGCGGGCTGCGAGGTGAAGGCCACGCGGTCTCCCTTGGCGGTGGTGAGGGTCATGCGGTCGCCGGCGACCTTCGCGGTGAACTTCTGCTCGCCGAGGGCGCGCAGGGCGTTCTTCTCGAACGTCATGCGGCCGTCGTCCGTGCAGGCCCGCTTCGTCGTCAGCGGCTGCCCGAACTCCACGGTCCCGTCCTTGATCGTCACGTCGGCGCCGACCGAGTTGCAGCCGAAGCTGCCGCCGGCCCGGCCGTCCTCGCCGATCTTGAGGTAGGCGCCGTCCGGGGCGTCGTGCTTCTTGCCGCCCAGGGTGAGGCTCTCGACGTTCCAGCGGACGCCGGTGAGAGCCGCCCCGGTCTCCCCGGAGCTCTCCACGGACCGGCCGCCGGAACCGCCTTCGGAACCGGCCCCCGACTCGGTGCCGCATGCGGTGAGCAGCAGCCCGGCGGAGGCCAGCGCGGTCAGGGTGAGGGTCAGTCGCTGCGTGTGCATGACGATGTGACGGGACAAGTGGGGGTGCCGGTTCCATCACCCCCGCCGGCCGCGGCTAACCCATGATCGGCAGCAGCCCCGACAGGTCCGCCCGCTCCCCGCTCGCGCCGACCTGCGCCGCGTCGAGCGCCGTCGCCCAGTCCGTGCGGCCGGTCGCGAGGCGGATCCAGGTGAGCGGGTCGGCCTCGACCACGTTGGGCGGGGTGCCGCGGGTGTGCCGCGGGCCCTCCACGCACTGCACGACCGCGTACGGCGGGATCCGCACCTCGGTCGACGCGCCCGGCGCCTTCACCGCGAGGGCGTCCGCGAGCAGCCGGGCGCAGGCGGCGAGGGCCTGCCGGTCGTACGGGACGTCGAGGCCCGGCACCGCGTCGTTCAAGTCGTCGGTGTGGACGGTGAGTTCGACGGTCCGGGTGACCAGGAAGTCGCCGAGGGTCATGGCGCCGAAGCGGGACGGCACCAGGCGCTCGTCGGACGCCGCGGCCAGGGACTCCTCGATGCCGGAGAGGGTGCGGGCGAACAGCTCGTCGAGCTCCGTGCCCGCGCTCTCGGCGATGGCGCGGGTGTCCTCGTCGACCTGGGCCGCCGCGGTGACGGTCGCGAACGGCCAGTCCATGAGCGGCACTTCGTGCTTCTCCGGCTCGGGCATGCCCAGGTAGCGGTGGACGGTGCCGAGGACCATCGCGATGTGGGCCGCCAGTTCGTGCACGGTCCAGTCGCCGAGCCGGGTGGGGCGGGCCAGCTGCTCGGGGGTCAGGGTGCCCACCGCGTCCCGCACGTTCCCGAACTGGGCGAGGACGGCGGTGCGGATCTTGGCGGAGTCGTACGAGCGCGTGCGCTTCTTGGCCGGTGGCATGGAGCCGAGCCTAAGCGTTTTCGGGGTACCCCTGAAGTCCCTTTTCCACCAGATCGAAGGCGCGCTCGGCGGCCTCGGCGCAGTCCTTCGCGATCTCGTCGACCGGGACGCCGACGAGCGTGCGCTCGTGGTTCTCCATGATCAGCGCGTTCCTCGCGCCGATGAGCTGGGCGGCGGCGACCCGTGCGAGGAGCGTGTCGCCGGTCTCCTCGGCGAGGGCGTCCGCGAGGAGCTGGACGCTGCGCATGTGGAAGATCACCACGCGGTGCGCGAGCGTCGGTGTCTCCTTGATGAGCTGGCGCACCTTGAGGGTGCGCGGGTCGCCGCTGAGGCCGATCGACGGGTCGTGCCCGGGGATCTGCTCCAGGAACTGGCGGCGCACCGCGGCGACCGCGGACTCGTCGGGCCGCCGCTCGCGCACCGCGCGGGCCGGGTCCTCCGCGTGCTCCTCCATCGGGCCGACGATCACGCCTTCTTTGGTGCCGAAGTAGTTGAAGACGGTCATCTTCGACACGTCGGCCGCCTCGGCGATCTCCGCCACGGAGACGTGGTCGAAGCCCCGCTCGGAGCAGAGGTCCACGGCGACCTGCCAGATCCGCGCGGCGGTCTGCCGCTTCTTCCGCGCGCGCAGCCCCTGCTCCTCAGTCATGCAGGTCACGGTACCGGGGTGGCTTCTTCCCGCACGGTGAATGTCTCGCGGTTGCGGGGCACGCCGACCCCGCGCCAGCTGAACGGCACGCCGCGCGCGGTCTCCGGGTCGGGTCCGTCCATCAGCTGGAAGTGGACGTGCGGCTCGGTGGAGTTGCCGGAGTTGCCGCAGCCGCCGATCCGCTGCCCGAGGGCGACCTTGTCGCCGGCCCGGACCGCGAGCGAGCCCTGCTGGACGTGCGCGTACAGGGCGTACGTTCCCTCGCCGAGGTCGAGCACGATGTGGTTGCCGATGACGCGGCGGGCCCCGCCGAGCGTCCTGCCGACGCCTTCGACCAGCCAGAAGTACAGCACTCCGAGGAGGGAGCTGCGGCTCAGGTGGTCGCGCTGGCCGTCCTCGGCGTGCACGACGGTCGCGTCCGCCACCGCGTACAGCGGCTCACCGAAGGCGGGGTAGGCCCGGCCTCGCCGGGCGACGGGCCAGAACCAGACGGGGGCCGGGCGGGCGGTTCCGTCCTCCGGCTCGGCCGTGATGTCGATGGCGTACGTCTGTGCCAGGTAGTGCGTGCCGTGGCTCGGCACCTTGTCGGCGGGGCTGTTGAGCGCGGACCAGCGGCCGGCGACCGGGGGCGCGACCTCGACGGGAGACGCAGGCTCCGCCTCGGACTGCCGGCGCGCGGAGCGGGACAGCGTGGTGCTGACGGCGATCGCGGCGATCGCGGGCAGCCAGCTCAGCCAGTAGTTGTACGGCAGGTCCGTGAAGATCCTGACGACGAACTGGCCGAAGAACACCACCCACAGCATCCGATGGAGCACTGCGGCCGACTTGCGCAGGCCTATGGACATAACTCCCCCTCGTACGTACGGACATACATGTCGACAGCGCGGTCAGGTCACCGGGCGCGCGGCCGTGAGCACCACGAGCAGCGGCACCACCCGCCCGGCGGGGACCTCGTACCGGCCGCGCTCGGTCGTGTGCAGCCAGCCCGCGCCGGTCAGCTGCCGCAGGTGGTGGTAGATCTGGCCGGTCGTCCCGACGTCGTCGAGCGCGGCCAGCTCGGCGGCGGTGCGCAGGCCGCCGAGGATCTCCCGGAGCAGCCGAAGCCGTACGGGGTTGCCGAGGGCGGCGAACGACTCGGCCGTCTCCGCCCAGTCGCCCTCGAACACCGTCTCGGTGAGCAGGCCGTACTGCCAGTCGTACCGATGTCCCGTCGGCACCCGCACCGAGCCGGTGAACAGGACGGCGCCGTCCGCGTCCTGCGTCACCGGGTGCCGTGCCTTCAGTGCGTCGAGCGCCCAGAAGTCGCCCTCACCGACGGGGGGCGCGGCCGGTCCCGCGCCCTCCAGCTCCGCCATGCGCCGTTCGAGCTCGGCGACGCGTTGTTCGAGATCCACGAGTACGACGTTACGTAATTACGTAATTCCTGGCAACCCTCGACGTGTCCCGGGAACGACGAAACCCCCGCCCGGACCAGGTCCGGACGGGGGCTGTCGTGTCAGCCGAGGTGGATCAGGCGAAGAGCCCCGGCAGGGTCCCCTCGTGGGCCTCGCGCAGCTCGCTCAGCGGCAGCGTGAACTCGCCCTGTACGTCGACCGCGTCGCCGTCGACGACACCGATGCGGCGGACGGGCAGACCCCGCGCCCCGCACATGTCGGTGAAGCGCAGCTCCTCGCTCCGCGGCACGGAGACGACCGCGCGCCCCGCCGACTCGGAGAACAGGAACGTGAACGCGTCCAGGCCGTCCGGCACGACGAGCCGGGCACCGCGCCCGCCCCGCAGGCACGACTCGGTGACGGCCTGCACGAGACCGCCGTCCGACAGGTCGTGCGCGGCGTCGATCATGCCGTCGCGCGAGGCCGAGATCAGGATCTCGGCGAGCAGCTTCTCGCGCGCCAGGTCGACCTTGGGCGGCAGGCCGCCGAGGTGCCCGTGGACCACCTGCGACCAGGCCGAACCGCCGAACTCCTCGTGCGTCTCGCCGAGCAGGTAGAGGAGCTGGCCCTCTTCCTTGAACGCCATCGGCGTACGCCGTGCGACGTCGTCGATCACACCGAGGACGGCGACGACCGGCGTCGGGTGGATCGCCGCCTCGCCGGTCTGGTTGTAGAGCGAGACGTTGCCGCCGGTGACCGGGGTGCCGAGCTCCAGGCAGCCGTCCGCGAGGCCGCGGATGGCCTCGGCGAACTGCCACATGACGTCCGGGTCCTCGGGCGAACCGAAGTTCAGGCAGTCCGAGATCGCGAGCGGCTTGGCGCCGGACGCGGCGACGTTGCGGTACGACTCGGCGAGCGCGAGCTGCGCGCCCGTGTACGGGTCGAGCTTCGCGAACCGGCCGTTGCCGTCGGTGGCGATGGCGACGCCGAGGCCCGTCTCCTCGTTGATCCGGATCATTCCGGAGTCCTCGGGCTGCGCGAGCACGGTGTTGCCCTGCACGAAGCGGTCGTACTGGTCGGTGACCCAGGACTTGGCGGCCTGGTTCGGGGCGGCGACCAGCTTGAGGACCTGCTCGCGCAGCTCTTCGCCGTTCGCCGGGCGGGCCAGCTTGTTCGCGTCGTCGGCCTGGAGGGCGTCCTGCCAGGACGGGCGGGCGTACGGACGCTCGTAGACCGGGCCGTCGTGCGCGACCGTGCGCGGGTCGACGTCGACGATCTTCTCGCCGTGCCAGAAGATCTCCAGGCGGTCGCCGTCGGTGACCTCACCCACGACGGTGGCGATGACGTCCCACTTCTCGCAGATCTCCAGGAAGCGGTCGACCTTCCCGGGCTCGACCACGGCGCACATGCGCTCCTGGGACTCACTCATGAGGATTTCCTCGGGAGTGAGCGTGGAGTCGCGCAGCGGCACGTCGTCCAGCTCGACGCGCATGCCGCCGGAGCCGTTGGACGCCAACTCGCTGGTGGCGCAGGAGAGTCCGGCCGCGCCGAGGTCCTGGATGCCGACGACGAGCTTCTCGGCGAAGGCCTCCAGGGTGCACTCGATGAGGAGCTTCTCCTGGAAGGGGTCGCCGACCTGCACGGCGGGGCGCTTGCTCGGCTTCGTGTCGTCGAAGGTCTCGGAGGCGAGGATCGAGGCGCCGCCGATGCCGTCGCCGCCCGTCCGGGCGCCGTACAGGATGACCTTGTTGCCGGGGCCCGACGCCTTCGCGAGGTGGATGTCCTCGTGCCGCATGACGCCGATGGCACCGGCGTTGACCAGCGGGTTGCCCTGGTAGCAGGCGTCGAAGACCAGCTCGCCGCCGATGTTCGGCAGGCCCAGGCAGTTGCCGTAGCCGCCGATGCCGGCGACGACGCCGGGGAGCACGCGCTTGGTGTCGGGGTGGTTCGCGTCACCCATGCGCAGCGGGTCCACGACGGCGACCGGGCGGGCGCCCATCGCGATGATGTCGCGGACGATGCCGCCGACGCCGGTGGCCGCGCCCTGGTAGGGCTCGACGTACGACGGGTGGTTGTGGGACTCGACCTTGAAGGTGACCGCGTAACCCTGGCCGACGTCGACGACGCCGGCGTTCTCGCCGATGCCGACGAGCATCGCGTCGTTCTCCGGGACCTTCTCGCCGAACTGGCGCAGGTGGACCTTGCTGCTCTTGTACGAGCAGTGCTCGGACCACATGACGGAGTACATGGCGAGTTCGGCGCCGGTCGGGCGGCGGCCGAGGATCTCGCGGACGCGCTCGTACTCGTCTTCCTTCAGGCCCAGTTCGGCCCAGGGCAGCTTGACGTCGGGCGTCTCGGCCGCGTGCTTGACGGTGTCCAGAGTCATGCGTTGACCAGCTTCTTCAGGATCGAGGTGAAGAATCCGAGGCCGTCGGTGCGGCCGGTCCCGACCAGCGGCTCCACGGCGTGCTCGGGGTGCGGCATGAGGCCGACCACGTTGCCCGCCTCGTTGGTGATGCCGGCGATGTCACGGAGCGAGCCGTTGGGGTTGCCGTCCAGGTACCGGAAGGCGACGCGGCCCTCCGCCTCCAGCATGTCCAGGGTCCGCTCATCGGCGGTGTACTGCCCGTCGATGTTCTTCAGCGGGATCCGGATCTCCTGACCGGCCGTGTAGTCGGCGGTCCAGGCGGTCTCCGCGTTCTCCACGCGCAGCTTCTGCTCGCGGCAGATGAAGTGCAGGTGGTTGTTGCGCAGCATCGCGCCCGGCAGGAGGTGCGTCTCGGTGAGCACCTGGAAGCCGTTGCAGATGCCGAGGACCGGCATGCCGGCCTTCGCCTGCTCGATGACGGTCTCCATCACCGGCGAGAAACGGGAGATGGCGCCGGCCCGCAGATAGTCGCCGTAGGAGAACCCGCCCGGCAGCACCACGGCGTCGACCTGGTGGAGGTCCTTGTCCTTGTGCCACAGCGGCACGGCTTCGGCGCCCGCCACACGGACGGCGCGCTGGGTGTCGCGGTCGTCGAGGGTTCCGGGGAAAGTGACGACTCCAATTCGAGCAGTCACTTCTCTTCCTCCACCTTTACGACGAAGTCCTCGATCACGGTGTTGGCGAGGAAGGTTTCCGCCAACTCGTGGATACGGGCGAGGGCCGACTCGTCGACGGGCCCGTCCACCTCGAGTTCGAAGCGCTTTCCCTGACGTACGTCGGAGATGCCCTGGAAACCGAGGCGCGGCAGTGCACGCTGCACCGCCTGGCCCTGGGGGTCGAGGATCTCCGGCTTGAGCATGACGTCGACTACGACGCGTGCCACTGGCACTCCCGGTGTGTGGTGCTGGCGTGTGCTGCTTGCACTGTGCTGAGCAGGTCTGCTGAGCAGGTTCCTTCAGACTACCGGCACAAAATTTCTACTCGCGTAGATTCGTAGCAACCTACGAGACGGTGGTCACGTTCCGGGGGGCAAACAGGTTTCGAAGCGGGAACCTTCACGATGAATCCATGAAAGATCTAGCCCCGCAATGCAGCAATACAATGCCGGGCACTGTACAAAGGAATTGGCAATAGCCGATACTTTGCCCAAAACATCCGTGCAGTCGGCATCACCGCATGTCAACGCGGTAGAGCCGCGCGAAGGGACCGATATTCGTGGCGCAACGTGTCGTGGTCACTCTCTTTGACGACATCGACGGCGGGGAAGCGGCGGAAACGGTCGCGTTCGGTCTTGACGGCAAGTCGTACGAGATCGACCTCAATCAAACCAATGCCAAGAAACTGCGCACGGCCCTCGCGCCGTACCTGGAGGCCGCCCGCAAGCAGACGAAGTCCGGCGTCGCCTTCCGGCACACGGCGGTCTCCGCCGACCCTTCGGCGGTCCGCGCCTGGGCGCGCTCGCACCAGATGGACGTCCCGCCCCGCGGCCGCATCCCCAAGAAGGTCTACGAGGCGTTCGAAGCGGCCAACTGACCCCGCGCCCCCGGAGGCCCGAGCCCCTCGCGGGTACCGACTTGCGCTGCACCCCTCCTGGTCGGCTAAAGTCTGGAGCACGCCGAGGGGCGAGGCCGAAAGGCCGGACCTCACGGAGTCTTGCGGGTGTAGTTCAGTAGTAGAACATCCCCCTTCCAGGGGGAAGGCGCAGTGTGCAATTCCTGTCACCCGCTCTGCATCGCTCACCGACCGGTCCGCCGGTTGCGGTAAGCTGGTGCCCGCGCCGGTCGGTGAAAGCCGATCGGAGGCAATGCGAACGTAGCTCAGTTGGTAGAGCGCAACCTTGCCAAGGTTGAGGTCGCGAGTTCGAACCTCGTCGTTCGCTCCATGTGAGAGGCCCCGGTCATTCGACCGGGGCCTTCTTCGTGTCCCCACTGCTCCCCACTGCCCCGAGTGGTTCTGACATTTGTCATGCGGGCCGGTGACAGCGCGCACTGCCGACCGCTCCCCGGCCGGGAGACGCTCGACACATGACTGACCAAGTGATCGACGTGACCGACCTGCGGCGCGTGTACGGGGGAGGTTTCGAGGCGGTACGGGGGATCTCGTTCACCGTGGGACGCGGCGAACTCTTCGCGCTGCTCGGCACCAACGGCGCGGGCAAGACGTCCACCGTCGAAATCCTCGAAGGACTCGCGGCGCCGGCCTCCGGACAGGTGCGGGTGCTCGGGCACGACCCGTACACCGAACGGAGCGCGGTGCGCCCGCGGATCGGCGTCATGCTGCAAGAGGGCGGCTTCCCCGCCGAGTTGACCGTCGGCGAGACCGCGCGGATGTGGGCGGGCTGCACCAGCGGCGCCCGGCCCGTCGGTGAGGCCCTGGAGATCGTCGGGCTCGCCAAGCGGTCCGGCGTCCGTGTGAAGCAGCTCTCCGGCGGCGAGAAGCGGCGCCTCGACCTGGCCCTCGCGCTCCTCGGCCGGCCGGAGGTGCTCTTCCTCGACGAGCCCACCACCGGACTCGATGCCGAAGGACGGCGGGAGACCTGGCAGTTGGTCAGGGACCTGCGCGACAACGGCACCACCGTGCTGCTCACCACGCACTACCTCGAAGAGGCCGAGGACCTCGCCGACCGGCTCGCGATCCTGCACGAGGGCCGGATCGCCGCCGAGGGGCGCGTCGCCGACGTAGTGGCCGCGCAGCCCTCCCACATCTCCTTCGAACTGCCCGAGGGGTACTTCGTGGGCGACCTGCCGCCGCTCGCCGGGCTCGGCGTGACCGGGCACGAGACGGACGGGCGCCGCATCCGGCTGCGCACCGAAGAGCTCCAACGGGCCGCCACCGGCTTGCTGTTGTGGGCCCGCGACGCGCGGGTCGAGCTGACCGCGCTCGACGTGCGCGCGGCCACGCTGGAGGAGGCGTTCCTGCGGATCGCGCGGAACGCACAGAGCGGAACGGGCGAGGCCGCCGAGCGGCGCGTCGGCGACAAGGAGGTGGCGGTATGAGCACGGTGACCGTGACCACCCCGGCGGGGCGGATGCAGGCGCTGGCCCGCGCCGAGATGACGCTGATCGGCCGGAACAAGGGAACGCTGTTCGCGGCGCTCTTCGTGCCGATGGTGATCCCGTTCAGCATGAAGGAGGCCGCCAACGGCATGGACCTGAAGGGCACCGGTCTCGACGTCGGTACCGTCGTCCTGCCGAGCGCCCTCGGCTTCTCGCTGCTGTTCGCCGTGTACTCCGCGCTGACCAACGTCTACGCCGCCCGCCGCGAGGAGCTCGTGCTCAAGCGGCTGCGCACCGGCGAGCTCCGGGACCCCGAGATCCTCGCGGGCGCCGCGCTGCCGTCGGTCCTCATCGGAGTCGTGCAGTGCCTCGTGCTCGCCGTGGGCTGCGCGGTGCTCCTCGACTCCGGGGCGCCGAGCGCGCCGCACCTCGTCGTCCTCGGCATCGCGGCGGGCCTCGTGATGTTCGCCGCGCTGGCCGCCGTCACCGCCAGCTTCAGCAGGTCCACCGAGTCCGCGCAGGTCATGAGCATGCCGCTGATCCTCGTGTCGATGATGGGCTCGGGGCTCTTCATCCCGCTCGAAGTCATGCCCGACAAGATCGCCTCGGTCTGCGAGCTGCTGCCGCTCTCGCCCGTCATCGAGCTGATCCGCGGCGGCTGGGCAGGCAACCTCTCCGCCTGGGACGCGCTGGGCGCCGCCGCCACCGCGGTGGCCTGGACCGTGCTCGCGGTGTTTGCTGTACGGCGGTGGTTCCGCTGGGAACCCCGGCACTGAGGGAGGAGTCGGCGTGATCGACCGCATGCGGGCCTGGCAGCGTGACTGGCACGGGCGCAGCAAGATCGAGAGGGTCGAGCTCCAGAGCGTCGTCATGTGGCACGCCATGCCGTGGATCTTCTTCCTCAGCTGGCTCTCGGTGCCGCTCGGCCTGAGCCTGCGCCCGGAGCTCGCCGCGCAGCTCTTCGGCTGGTCGCTGATCGCGCTGGCAGCCGCGCAGTGTCTGCACGTCAACCGCACACTGCGCCGGTCGATCGACCACTACCTCCGGCGGGCGCCCCTGCCCCGCCGCGACCTTGCCGTGGCCGCCACCCTCATGGGCGGCACCGTGGGGCTCGCCGTCGGCCTCCAGGCCGTGGACGGCGTGGACGGCGGAATGCTGGGCCTCACGACCCTGTACGTGACGATGCCGTTCGCCCAGGCGCTCGCCTTCGCCGTCAGCGTCCGGGGCTTCCTGGCCAGGATGGCGCTGGTCGACGCCGTGGCCGTGGCCGCCTTCGCGGCCGGCGGAGCCCGCGGCGGCGAGCTCGCCGTGGTCGGCGGCCTCATCGCCTTCGCCGGCGCCCTGGCGCTGGTCTCCACGCGCTGCGGCGCCTGGACCCTCTCCGTGATGTGGGAGGCCGACCGGGCCCGCGAGGTCGAGGCGCGGCTCGCGGTCGCCGAGGAGCGGCTGCGGTTCGGACGGGACCTGCACGACGTGATGGGGCGCAACCTCGCCGTCATCGCGCTCAAGAGCGAACTCGCCGTGCAGCTCGCGCGCCGGGGACGGCCCGAGGCGGTGGACCAGATGGTGGAGGTGCAGCGGATCGCGCAGGAGTCGCAGCGGGAGGTGCGTGAAGTCGTACGGGGATACCGCGAGGTCGACCTCACGGTGGAACTCGCGGGCGCGCAGGGCGTGTTGGAGGCGGCCGGGATCACGTGCCGGGTGGCCGGGTCCGCGGCGGAGCTGCCCGCCTCGGTGCAGTCGGCCCTCGGGTGGGTCGTGCGGGAGGCGGCGACGAACGTGCTGCGGCACGGTGACGCGGGGCGCTGCGACATCGCGCTCGCGGTGGACGAGGGGCGGGCGACGCTGGTGGTGGAGAACGATGGAGCGCCGGAGATCGCGCCCGAAGGCCGGGGGTCCGGCCTCGCGGGGCTGCGGGAGCGGCTGGCCGCGGTGGACGGCGTACTGGACTTCGCGTCCGGCGACGGGGTGTTCCGCCTCGCCGTGGAGGTGCCGTTGCCGCTGCCTCCGACGGGGACTCCTGAGCAGAAGCAGGCCCGGGACAGCCGGAGGGTGGCCGCATGAGCCTGCGCGTACTGCTCGCCGATGACGAGCACCTCATCCGGGGAGCGCTCGCCGCGCTGCTCGCTCTCGAGGACGATCTGGTCGTGGTCGCCGAGGCCGCGTCCGGGCCCGAGGCGCTCGCCATGGCGCGGGCCCACCGCCCCGATGTCGCCGTGCTCGATCTGCAGATGCCGGGCGCCGACGGTGTGAGTGTCGCCACATCCCTGCGGGACGAACTCCCGCACTGCCGAACCATGATCGTGACGAGTCATGGCAGACCGGGACATCTCAAGCGGGCCCTCGCGGTGGGGGTGCGCGGCTTCGTACCGAAGACCGTGAGCGCCCAGCGGCTCGCCGAGATCATCCGCACCGTGCACTCAGGAAACCGTTACGTGGACCCGGAGTTGGCGGCCGACGCGATCTCCGCCGGGGACTCGCCGCTGACCGCCCGGGAGGCCGAGGTGCTCGAACTCGCGGCCGACGGGGCGCCCGTCGCGGAGATCGCCGAGCGCGCCGCGCTGTCCCAGGGGACCGTGCGCAATTACCTCTCCTCGGCGGCCACCAAGATCGGGGCGGAGAACCGTCATGCGGCGGTGCGTCTCGCACGGGAGCGAGGTTGGGTATAGTTGGTCTCGCGCTTCGGCGCAACGCGGACGTAGCTCAGTTGGTAGAGCGCAACCTTGCCAAGGTTGAGGTCGCCAGTTCGAACCTGGTCGTCCGCTCCAGATGAAAGGCCCCGGTCGATGCGACCGGGGCCTTCTTCATGCTCTGCCCGCCCCCGTCGGCTACCAGGGCGTGCCGGTCAGTCGCTCGTACGCCTCGATGTACTTGGCGCGGGTGGCGTCCACCACGTCCTGCGGCAGCGCCGGCGGCGGCTGCTCGCTCTTGCGGTCCCAGCCCGACGCCGGGGACGTCAGCCAGTCCCGCACGAACTGCTTGTCGTACGACGGCTGGGCGTGGCCCGGCTCCCACTGGTCCGCGGGCCAGAAGCGCGAGGAGTCCGGGGTCAGGACCTCGTCGCCGAGGATGAGCGACTCCCCGTCGAAGCCGAACTCGAACTTCGTGTCGGCGAGGATCAGGCCGCGGTCGCGC
The DNA here is from genome assembly GCF_044903205.1 of Streptomyces sp. NPDC029674. Classification (NCBI taxonomy): domain Bacteria; kingdom Bacillati; phylum Actinomycetota; class Actinomycetes; order Kitasatosporales; family Streptomycetaceae; genus Streptomyces; species Streptomyces sp. NPDC029674. Next base: position 242,283 of record NZ_JBJDPY010000012.1, on the reverse strand, counting down.
GCGATGTCCCGTGCCCGGCTGTAGACGGCGAGGGTCGTCTGGCGCAGCCGCGCCGCGGTGTCCGCGCCGACCTGGCGCGCGACTTCCTCGTACGACACGTTCTCGTCGTGCTCGCCGACCGCGGCCTTCGCGGCGGGCGTGAAGATCGGCGCGGGTAGCTCCGAGCCGTCGACCAGGCCCTCGGGGAGGGCGAGGCCGCAGACGGTCCGGGAGTCGTTGTACTCCAGGAGACCGGAGCCCGTCAGATAGCCGCGGGCGACGCACTCGACCGGGACCATCTGCAGGGACTTGCAGACGAGGGTGCGGCCCTCCCAGTCGGCGGGCGCGCCCTGCGGCAGCTCCGTGGAGATGACGTGGTTCGGGACGAGGTCCGCGAGCTGGTCGAACCACCACAGGGAGAGCTGGGTGAGGACGCGGCCCTTGTCGGGGATCTCCGAGGGCAGCACCCAGTCATAGGCGGAGAGCCGGTCGCTGGCGACCATGACGAGCTCGCCCGCCTCGTTCTGGTACAGCTCGCGCACCTTGCCGGTGTGGAGGTGGACCAGGCCCGGCACCTCGAGCGGCTCGGGCTTTTCTACGAATCCGGACACGGTTCCCTCCCGTGGTTCTGGCCAAGTGGAGTCGATTCTCCCGTATGGGAGGCGCGGTTTTGGCCATGGGTCGAGCGGGGCTGTGCGGTGGCGCGTGCCGGTGAGGTCCGGCCGCGCCCGTCGACGCGGTTCCGCTGCGCGGGGCGGTGGGGTTCGGGTGTGCGGGGTGGTGCTGTGCGTGCCGCGCGGGGCGGCGGGATTCGGTCGTGCCTGGTGGTGCTGTGCGCGCCGCGCGTACCGGTGGTGTTCGGTCGCGCGCGGCGAGGGCGTACCGCCGCGCGGGGCGGCGGGGTCAGTCGCGTTTGCAGATGCGGTCCAGGAGGTTGGCGGTGGCGCGCTGGATGCGGGTGTCCACGTGGCCCGGGCGGTCGAGCGCCGGGGACCAGGCGAAGGTGCCGGAGGCGAAGACCAGGGCGCCGGACGGGGCGCGGTAGAGCGACGACTCCTGGTGGCGGGTGACGCCCTCGGTGTCCTCGTACGGCGAGTGGGCGAGCAGGATGCGGCCCTGGTGCTCGGGGAGCGCCGTCCGCGGGAAGTACCGGTCGGCCTCGCCGGCGACCAGGCCCTCGATCTCGTCGTTCTCGTGCGCCCCGGTGGCCTCCCACAGCCAGTGGTCGGCGTTGCGAACGACGAGGGGACGCGGCTCGGGGACGCGGCCCGCGTACTGGATGCCGAGCAGCTGCTGCTCCGCCTTGTCCTGCTCCCGCCAGAGAGCCGGCCGCCCCGGACCGCGGCGCTTGCGGCAGGTGAGGAGGCGGTCCTCCACGCCGGACGCGGACGGGCCCAGCTCCACCTGCCAGTACATGGTGTTGGCGGAGAGGAAGACCAGCGAGGTGCCGTGCTCGCGGGCCAGCTCCGTGGTGCGGCGCATGCTCGGCGACCAGTACTCGTCGTGGCCGGGGAAGACCAGGCCTCGGTACCGGGTCGGGTCGATGCGGCCGGCGTGCAGGTCGCGCGCGTCGGCGTACGCCAGGTCGTAGCCGTACCGCTCGGCCCAGCGGATGAAATCGTAGGCGTGGCCGACGTGCAGGGGCAGGCCCGCGCCCGCGTACGGCCGGTCGAAGGAGACCGTGACGGCGGCCTCGCTCTCGCCGAGGAGACCGCCCTCCTCGTCCCACGCGTGGTACAGGCTGGCGCCCGTGCGGCCGTCCTCCGGGTAGAGGTTGTACGCCTGCCAGGTGATGTCCGGCAGGAGCAGCAGGAGGTCGGCGGGGTGGCTGTCGCGGACCGTGAAGGGGACGTGCGAGCGGTACCCGTCGGCGGTGGTGAGGACCGCCACGTACGCCCCGATGCTCCAGTAGCTCGGGATCTGCAGCCGCCAGGAGAGCCACCAGTGGTGGCAGGAGACCGTGCGGTCGGCGGTGAGCGGGGCGGGCTGGACGATGCCGGAGAGGCGGGGGCTGGTGGTGATCTTCGACGCGCCGTCGCCCCCGTAGTGCCCGATGCGGTAGATGTCGACGCTGAACTGCTGGGGCGGGTCCACGGTGACGTGGAAGTCGATCGCCTCGCCCGGGGCGGCGGCGCCGGTGGAGGTGAACCCCTTGATCTGACGGTGCACGTCGTCGGCGGTGAGCGGGCCCCCGGTGCGTGGCTCCGGGATGTTCGCCGCGCCGGGCGCCGGGGCATGGTCGACGTACCAGGGCACGACCTGGCCCGTGTCGTCGAAGTAGTGCTCGGATCCGCGCAGCCAGGGCAGCGGGCCCTGGCCGAAAGGATCCGACACGGCGTGCGCCAGCGCGCCCGATTCCCAGCGGCGGATCGGCTCCGACCTCATCTGTGCCCCTCCCTCGCTCCCCCGAGCCTTCGGCGCCTCTTGGTGCATACGGTCCGGCGACCGCTCCCAGCACATCACATTAAGCACGCGCGCCGTTACCGTTCGTCGCGAATTGATGTGAACGGAGCGTGATGCTCCGAGCGGGTCGGCGGCCGGGGTGGCGCGGGGGTGGCGCCGGGGTGGCGGCCCGGCGGGCGACGGGGCTGGTGAGCGGGGGTGCGGCCGTGCTGACCTGGCCGTTCGGGGGTGGAGGGGCGGTGGGGGCGCGAGCGGTGTGGTGGGGGGGGCGCGGGGGGTGGCGTGCGCCTGGGGGTGGTGGGTGGTGCGGGGGGGTGGTGGGTGGTGGGTGCTGGGCGGTGAGTGGTGGGGTGGTGGATGGCGGGACGGCGGGGGGTGGACGTCGGGACGGCGGGGGGGGTGGACGTCGGACGGTAGGCGTCGGGCGGTGAGCGTCGAACGGTGGGTCGCGAACGTCGGCAGTGGGCGTCGGGCCGCGGGCGGTAGGTGGGGGGGCGGTAGGTGGGGGGGGCGGGGGCCTGGGCACGGCGGGCCCTTGCACGGCGGGCGTCGGGACGGCGGACCTCGGCACGGCGGGGACCTGCACGGCAGGCCCTTGCACGGCAGGCGTCGGGACGGCGGGCCTCGGCACGGCGGGGACCTGCACGGCAGGCGCCGGGACGGACGGCCCTTGCACGGCGGGCCTCGGGACGGAGGCCCCCGCACGGCGGGCGCCGGGACAGCAGGCACCGGGACGGCGAACCTCGGCACGGCGGGCACCGGGACGGCGGACCTCGGCACGGCAGACCCCTGCACGCCGGACCTCGGGACGGCAGACCTCGGCACGGCAGACCCCTGCACGCCGGGCGCCGGGACGGCAGACCCCCTGCACGGCGGGTGCCGGGACGGCAGACCTCAGGGCGGCAGGCGTCGGGACGCTGGGCCTCAGGACGGCAGGCCTCCGGAGGCCTGTCAGACCAGGCGAACCGGTTTCTCCGGGCGGATGCCCAGGCGGGTGAGCCAGTCCCGCAGGGGGGACGGGTCGCCGTCCTCGACGAGGCTCAGGACGCGCGGCGTGAGGTCCGCCGCGCGCTCGCCGTCGACCAGCAGCGCGGGCCCGTCGAGCCAGTCGAGGCCCGGCGCGGCACCCGCGGTGTCCACCGCCGCACAGCACACCATCGCCGTGACGTGGTCGGCGAGGAGCTCCCGCCCCGTACGCGGCGGCTGGAGCGGGAAGAGCGGCAGCGCGCCGTCGTCCCACAGCGCCTCGTCGGGGCCCTGCCCGGTCGGCGCGGGACGGGGCGGCGCGGCGGCCTCCTCGCGGGCGAGCTCGGCGGTGAGGCCCGCGGCGAGCATGCCGCCGAGACTGTGCTCGTCGGCTCCGTCGACTCCGTCGGCTCCGTCGACGCCATCGGCTTCGTCGTCCGCCGGGAAGAGGGAGGCGGCGTGCTCGGGAGAGTCGGGTGTGAGCCGGTGCCGCGGGGTCTTCCGGGCCGGCCCGGCACCCCCCGCTCCGTCACTCTGCGTGCTGCCCGGGCCAGACGTCGTGAGGTGCTCCAGGACGCGGCCGAGGGTCGGACCGTCCGGGTCCGGGGCCGTCGGATCGGCGGAGTGGCCGACACCGAGGGAGTCCAGGACGCGGTGCAGCCGGGCGGCGTCCATGCGCCATTTCCGGTCAACGACCTCGTCCGGATACTCCTGCCAGGCCACCGGCGCCCAGTCCGGCCCCGCCTCCGCGGGCCCGCCGTGGAAGAGCCGGGCGGCGAGCAGCGACGCCGCCTCGTCCACCGTGCCGGGCTCCTCCAGGAGGTCGCAGGCGGGACGCTCGCCAAGGCGGGAGGCGAAGCCCTCCGCGAGGCGGTCCCTGCGGGACAGCTCGGTGAGCGCGGAGACCACGCCCGCGTCGAGCCGGGAGGGCCAGCGGCCCATGCGCCAGGCGGGCAGCGCGACGCGGGTGAGGAGACGGTCCCAGCCCGCGTACGCGAGGCCCACCTGCTCCTGGGCGACGATCCGCACTCCGTAGTCCACGGCCTGGGCGCGCTCGGCGGCCGCCGCGGCGACGCCGCGCTCCATCTCGGCGGCGTGCACCCGGCAGTGGCGCAGCAGCAGCCGGGCGATCCGGCCGATCCCGGCGAGCACCACGCGCGAGAGGGGGTCGCGACCAGGGGCCGCGGCGACCGCGACCGCCGCGTCGAGCCCGCGTACGAACCGGCGGGCGGCGGCTATGTCGGGGTGCGCAGAGGGCCCCGTCCCCGCTACGACGGGGGCGAGCACCGCGCGCAGCTCGCCGACCCGCATCCACCACAGGAAGGGTGAGCCGATGACGAGGACGGGCGCGACGGAGGACGGACGCTGCGGGCCGTGCGGCTGCTCCCGGCGGACTCGCGCGGGCGCGACGCCGTGCGCGGGGTGGGTGCGGTCCTCCAGCCAGCTGTCGCAGTCCGGGGTGAGCGCTATCGCGGAGGGCGCCGGCACGTCCAGGCGGTCGGCGAGGTCCCGCACCAGGCGGTAGAGGTCGGGAGCGGACTCCTCGGTGACCGGCACCGTCGGGCTCAGGGCGGGCCTGGCCCGCGCGACGACCAGGCCGACACCGGCCGCGACGAGCAGCACGAGCACGGCCACACCGGTCACGACCCAGCGGACCGCATCCCAACGCCCGCCACCCGCATGCCCCGTGGCCCCGGCCGCGAGCAGCACGACGGCGACGGCCGCGGGCAGCAGGGCGACGGCCAGTGCCCTGCTGCGCAGCCGCAGCACGGCGAGGGCCCGGGAGCGCGCGGCCTGCGCGCCCACCTCCACACCCGTACCTGACACGACCGATGGCACCCCCTGCTGCCTACTGCTCGGCCGCCGGCCGGGGCCGGCGACGCACATCAACGGCGTTCGTGTTGCTCACTCCCCCACTGTGGCACCCGCCACCGACATCGCAATGCCGATGGTCTGTTTGGCTCTGAGTGCCTGGAACGCTTTCGCCGCACCCTAGTTGGGGCGTCCGCCGTCGTCAGCCGGATGGGCCACCGGTCACTCGATGGAATGGCTTTGGCTAAAGCTGGCTGTCAGAAAGGCCCCGGATCCAGTGTCAGATCCGGGGCCTTGCTGGGGCGGCAGTGGCCGAAAGTCACGCGAGGGTGTACGGGAGGAACGGGAGGCGGGTCATGCCTCCGCGGCGGAGGCGGGTCACGCCTCCGCGGCTGCCTTCGCGGCGATGTCGGTGCGGTGCTGGGAGCCGTCGAGACGGATGCGGGACAGCGCGGCGTACGCGCGCTCCCGCGCCTCGGTGAGGCCGGCGCCGGTCGCCGTCACGGACAGCACGCGGCCGCCCGCGCTGACGACGGCGTCACCGTCGCGCTTCGTACCGGCGTGCAGGACGTACGCGTACGGGGCGTCCTGCGCCGCGACCTCGTCCAGGCCCTCGATGGGGTCGCCCGTACGCGGCGTACCGGGGTAGTTGTGCGAGGCGACGACCACGGTCACCGCGGCGTCGTCGCTCCAGCGCAGCGGGGGGAGATCGGCGAGGTTGCCGGTGGCGGCGGCCATCAGGAGCCCGGCGAGCGGAGTCTTGAGGCGGGCGAGGACGACCTGCGTCTCCGGGTCGCCGAAACGGGCGTTGAACTCGATGACGCGCACGCCGCGGCTCGTGATCGCCAGGCCCGCGTACAGCAGCCCCGAGAACGGGGTGCCGCGGCGCCGCAGCTCGTCCACGGTCGGTTGGAGCACGCTGCTCATGACCTCGTCGACCAGCTTCGGGTCGGCCCACGGGAGGGGCGAGTACGCACCCATGCCGCCGGTGTTCGGCCCCTGGTCCCCGTCCAGTGCGCGCTTGAAGTCCTGGGCGGGCTGGAGCGGTACGACGGTCTCGCCGTCGGTGACCGCGAAGAGGGAGACCTCGGGGCCGTCCAGGAACTCCTCGATGACGACGCGGTCGCAGGCGAGGGCGTGCGTACGGGCCGCCTCGACGTCGTCCGTGACGACGACGCCCTTGCCGGCGGCGAGTCCGTCGTCCTTGACGACATACGGCGCTCCGAAGGCGTCGAGGGCCTCGTCGATCTCGGCGGGGGTCGTGCAGACGTACGACCGGGCGGTCGGCACGCTCGCGCCCGCCATCACGTCCTTGGCGAAGGCCTTGGAGCCCTCCAGCTGCGCCGCCTCCTTGGACGGCCCGAAGCAGGGGATGCCCGCCGCGCGCACGGCGTCGGCGACGCCGGCGACGAGGGGCGCCTCCGGTCCGACGATGACGAGCCCGGCACCGAGCCGCTGGGCGAGGGACGCCACGGCGGCGCCGTCGAGGGCGTCGACCCGGTGCAGCTCGGCCACCTCTGCGATGCCGGCGTTGCCGGGGGCGCAGTGCAGCTCGGAGACGGCGGGGTCGAGGGACAGAGAGCGGCACAGGGCGTGTTCGCGGGCACCACTGCCGATGACGAGGACCTTCACGGTGGTCAGCCTAGCCCGCGGGGCGGTGGGCCTTTGTACGGGATGCCCAGGTGGGGGTGCGGGGGCGTTTGTACGTTCCTCTAGCTCGGGGAGCGGGGAGGGGCTCTTGGCCGGGGCGCGGGGGCTCTTGGCCGGGGCGCCGTCGGTTCGGGTGCGGGTCGGTTGCGGGACTGGACCGCCGCTTCGCGGCGGATACCTCCCACCCGCCCGCCCGTGGGCCCCGCGACGGCCGGCGGGAGTAGGGGCGCCGGGCGCCGGCGTCTCGGGCGGCGTGAGCCTGGGCTGGCCGGGGCCCGGGCAGCGCGAGCCCGGCGTGGCCGAAGACCAAGCGACGCGAGCCTGAATGACCGGCCCGCGGGCAGCCGGGCTCAAGGTGGTCGGACCGGGGCGGCCGGAGCCCCCCGCATGGAACCCCGCCCCACCCCGGCCTATTCGTTCGGGTACTCGTCGACCACCGTCGCGCCCAGTTCTCGGACGATCAGGTCGTGGCCGGAGAGGGCTGACTCGACGAGGTCCGGGTCGTCGTCCTCGGGGATGTCGTCCTCGGGGGACACGTGCTCCGGGGCCGGGGCGGGGGCGGCCGCGCGGGGGGCCGGGGAGGGCTCCGGGGCGGGGCGGGCGGCGGGTGGGGACTGGGGGGCTGTCGGTGCCGACGGGGGCGGGGACGGCTGCTGCGGGGGCGGGGCGGGGCGGGAGGACATGGGGGCGCCGCCGCCGAAGTTCCCGGCGGCGGGCGGGGGTGCCGAGCCGCCGGACGGGTCGACGATCGCCTCGACCTTCCACTGCACGCCGAACTGCTCGGACAGCGCCTGCCGCAGCACGTCCTCGCTGCCGCTGCTCGCGAAGTTGTCCCGCGCGCCCGCGTTGACGAAGCCGATCTGCAGGGTCGTCCCGTCGAACCCCGCAACCTGCGCGTTCTGACTGAGCAGGATCCAGGTGAAGCGGCGGCGGTTCTTCACCGCCTCCAGGATGTTCGGCCAGAGGGTGCGCGGGTCGGGCCCGCCCGCGGGGGGCGCGGCGGCCGCCATGGGGGCGGGTGCCTGGGGGGCGGAGGGCTGCGGGGCAGCCGGAGGGGCAGGGGGGCCGCTCGCCGTCGAAGCCGCGGAGGCCGCCGTCGGCCAGCCGCCCGGACGGGACGGCGCCGGCTGGGCAGGAGCCGCGGCCGCCGGGCCGCTGCCGGGTGCCGAGGCCGTCGGCCAGCCCCCGGGCCGCCGCTCGGTGGCGGCAGGAGCGGGCGGAGCAGGCTGCTGCGGTGCCGCTCGGGGCGGCTCGGGCGTGTGGGAGGGCTGGGGGGCCGGGGAAGGCTGCGCGGGCTGGTCGGGCGCGTCGGGAGCCGGTCCGCCGCCCTGGCCCTGCGGTGCGGCCACCGTGCCCCGCACCGCCGCGCGCGCGGCGGCAGGCCCACCGCCCGGAGGCACGGGCGGCCCCTGCGGGACAGCTGCGGGCATGGCAACCCCGGACTGCTGCACGCCCGCATGGGCCTCGGGCCCGGGCACGTACCCCATCGCAGGGCCGGGGCCCTGCCCACCGGGCACGAAGTTCCCGCCGCGCTCCAGGCGCTCGAGGCGGGCCATCATCGAGCGCTCGTCGTCGTAGGCCGCAGGGAGCAGCACGCGCGCGCAGATCAGCTCGAGCTGGAGCCGCGGCGAGGTGGCGCCGCGCATCTCCGTGAGGCCTTCGTTGACGATGTCGGCGGCGCGGCTGAGCTCGGCGCCGCCGAAGACGCCGGCCTGGGCCTGCATCCGCTCGACGACGTCGGAAGGCGCGTCGATCAGGCCCTTCTCGGCGGCGTCGGGCACGGCGGCGAGGATCACGAGGTCCCGCAGCCGCTCCAGGAGGTCGGCGACGAAGCGCCGCGGGTCGTTGCCGCTCTCGATGACGCGGTCGACGACCTCGAAGGCCGCCGCCCCGTCACCGGAGGCGAACGCCTCGACGACGGAGTCGAGCAGCGAACCGTCCGTGTACCCGAGCAGGGACGTCGCCATGGCGTATGTCACACCGTCGTCGGCGGCGCTGGCGAGGAGCTGGTCCATGACGGACATGGAGTCACGCACGGAGCCGGCACCGGCCCGCACGACCAGGGGGAAGACGCCGTCCTCGACGGCCATCTCCTCGCGCCCGCAGACCTCGGCGAGGTAGTCGCGGAGGGTGCCGGGCGGCACGAGCCGGAACGGGTAGTGGTGGGTGCGCGACCGGATCGTGCCGATGACCTTCTCGGGCTCGGTCGTCGCGAAGATGAACTTGAGGTGCTCCGGGGGCTCCTCGACCACCTTCAGGAGGGCGTTGAAGCCCGCCGAGGTGACCATGTGGGCCTCGTCGATGATGTAGATCTTGTACCGGCTGGACGCGGGGCCGAAGAAGGCCTTCTCGCGCAGGTCACGGGCGTCGTCCACGCCACCGTGCGAGGCGGCGTCGATCTCGATGACGTCGATCGATCCCGGGCCGTTCCGCGCCAGGTCGCGGCAGGACTGGCACTCGCCGCAGGGCGTGGGAGTGGGACCTTGCTCACAGTTCAGACAGCGGGCCAGGATGCGCGCGCTCGTCGTCTTGCCGCAGCCGCGCGGGCCACTGAACAGGTACGCGTGATTGACCCGGTTGTTCCGCAGCGCCTGCTGCAGCGGGTCTGTCACATGCTCCTGCCCGATGACCTCGGCGAAAGACTCCGGGCGATAACGGCGGTACAACGCGAGAGACGACACGCATACGAGGTTATAGGCGACCACTGACAACCCGGACCGCCCCAACGCAAAGCGCCCCTCACGCACCCGCCAGAGCCGACCTACCCTTGCTGCCTTCCGGCCCTGGGGGAGTTCAGTCAGATAGCGCCACGTGAGGGGCTGACGCCCACCCTAGCGGATCCCGGGCCGCGGAGGCGACGCCGGGAGGCACCGTCCCGACCTCGGGAAGCCGCCGAGTGGATCGTGTTCGCGAGCACTCCCCAACGTCTTGTATTGTTTGCGGCGGAGGATTCGCCTAGTGGCCTAGGGCGCACGCTTGGAAAGCGTGTTGGGGGCAACCCCTCACGAGTTCGAATCTCGTATCCTCCGCACCCGCCCGCAAGGGCAGATGAAGGCCCCGACCGGTTCGCCGGTCGGGGCCTTCGTCGTTCTCCGGCCTCAGTGAGTCACCTGCCGCCCGCCTGCCAGAGCGTCACGGCCAGGGCCGTGCAGGAGGTGATGGCCGCCAGGGACGGCAGTGGCCAGCGGGCGCGCTCCAGGGTGTCCAAGCGGTCCTCGTGTTCCGAGAGGGTTTTGTCGGTCTGGTCGGCCCGTTGCAGGAGGAGGGCCAGGTCGCCCCTGGTGGTGGCGAAACCCACGTCTACGGAGCGGCGCAGTCTCTCCAACTCCAGGGGGATGCTCATGCTTCCCGTGTCAGTTCCGGGCATCGTGCGGCCCCTTCCTCCTCAGCCACGGAGGCAGCAGTTCCTCCACAGCCGGGACGGCCATCAGCCGACTCAGTGCCGTGGCGAAGGCCACCAGGCCCGCGAGTGCCGGGACATCGGCGATGCCCGGGTCCTTCGCGAGGAGCGGGAGCGCGGCGAGGAGGGTGCAGAGCGTCTGTACGGCGGTGCGCAGGCCTCTGCGTGTGGCGTCGTTCATGGGCGTCCTCGTGCGGCGTCGTTCATGGGCGTCCTCCCAGGACTCGGTGGTCAGGACCGCGGTACGCGCAGCCGGTCCCAGCTCGAGCGGCCCGGGATGCCGTCCGCGTCCCCGCCCCGGTAGCCGAGCTTGTGCTGCCAGACGGCGTACGAGGCGCGGTCGGCCTCGGTCCAGACCGGGCCGGGGCCGATCTCGTACCGTCCGCAGCCCTCCTTGACCAGGCGGCGGCCGACCGCTGTGCAGAGTGGGCTGCGCCGTCCGATCGTGAAGAAGGCCGCGCCGGGGAACGGTTCGTACGTCGTGGCGTCGTCGCCCGGGGGTTCGGAGCCGAGGCGCCTCGCCACCCGGCCGCGCATCACCGGCATCGAGAACGTCGGGTCGATCTTCCGGCGGGTCCACTCCTTGTGGCCGATGACGCTCGCGCCCGACCAGCCGTGCGCCCGGCAGAGGGCCGCCGAGAGGCGTTCGACCGTGTCGAGCTGGGCAGTGGGGAACTGGTCGCGGCCGTTGCCGAGGTTCTCGATCTCGAAGCCGTAGAAGCGGGCGTTGCCGTCCACGGCGTCGGGGCCCGGTCTGGACGGCGGCACCTTTGACCTGCGTACCGCGTCGAGCACCGCGGTCGAACCGTTGCCGGCGTGGTTGGTGCGGCCGTAGCCGACGAGGTGGAGCGTGCCGTCCTTGGTGATCAGGCCGATGCAGAGCGGGCCGGGCAGGGCGGGCATGCCCTTGCGGCAGAGCGCGAGGCTGTCGGTGCCCGCGGTGTGGTGCAGCATGACGCCGTGCACGGGGCCCCAGGCTCCCTTGTGGTTGCGGTTGTGCGTCCTCCAGTTGCCGTGTTCTCTCATGCGGACGCCCTCGCCGCGCAGGGCGCGGACGAGGGCGTCGGGGGTCAGAGGTGTGGCCATGGGGCCTCCTCGCAGCGGGATCAGATGTCAGTTCAGGGGTGTGATCGTGAGGAAGCGGTTGGTGAGGCTCGTCGAGGTGGCGGTCGTGCGGAAGGCGCCCGTGACGGTGTGGGCGGCGCCCGCGGTGAGGCCGGAGACCGGGAACTGGACGCTCGCCGAGACCTGGTTCGTGCCGCCGACGGTGGCCGCGCGGGAGTCCGCAGCGGCGGATACGACCCTCGTGCTCTGCTTCACGGAGGCCGAGAAGTAGGTGAGGCCCGCCGCGCTGTTGTTGAAGCGGGCACCGACCGTGATGAGCGCGATGCCCGCCGGCGGGGCGATGAACGAGACGGCCAGGGGGTCCGTGGCGCCGGTGAGCGTCTCGACGTACGCGGCCGAGCTCGTCGTACCGGTCAGCGTGCTGAACCAGTGGACCGGGCCGGGGACGAGCGGCGCCCACTGCTTGGCGGCGGTGAAGTGGTAGTAGCGGCCGGGGTTGTTGAGCCAGGCGACCATGCCCGGGAGCGGGTCGGTGATCTTCGCGTCGCGGGCCGCGGCGTCGGCGAACCGCAGCACGGTGCGGCCGTCGACGGCCTCGGCGAGGGACTGCAGGTGGACGGGGATGTCCGCGTTGTCGGTGGGCTGCGGGTAGGGCAGGCTGCCGAGCGGGGTGAGAGCGACCATGGGTTCGGATTCCTCCTGAGGGCAGGGGCGGGCGGGTGGGGGCCGGGGCCCCGGTCAGCCGTCGAGGGGCGGCGGCAGCGTCTCGCTCGGGTCCATCCCCTCGTCGTCCGCCGCCACGAGCGGGTCGTCGATCTGGACGGGGCCGGGCGGGGGCACGTACGCGTCGGTGACCGTCAGCGGCTCGGTGGGCGGCGCCACGTCTCCGACAGGGATCTCGGGCTCGTTCATTCCGTCGCTCCCGGTGTCGTGAGCAGCGTCCGGTAGCTGATCCCCGCCGCGGTGAGCGGTGCGAGCGTCGCGTACTGGGCGGTGAGCCGTTGGTACGTCCGCTGCTTGCCGTGGGCGGGGTCGACCGGGCCGTCGGGGGTGAGTCCTTCGTCGGCGGGCACGCCGTTGTAGGCGGTGCCGCGCAGGGTGAGGGTCTGCTGCGGCGCGCTCCCTGCGGCGTGCGTGGTGCGGATGCCCACCACCCAGGCGAGCGTGTCCAGTTCGGCGCCCGCGGAGTCGACCACCCGCACCACGTCGCCGAGTTGGATGCGCGGGTCGTGCAGGACCTCGACCTCGCCGAGGAGCGGCACGGGGTAGCGGCCCGCGGTGAGCATGGCGTTCGAGAGGGCGGAGGCGCTCGTGGACGTCTGGACCCAGTCGGCGGAGGGTGCCGTGTACTGCTGTTTGCCGTAGTGCAGCTGGCTGGTGGTGTTCCAGCGGGCGTACGAGCGCTGCCTGGGGTCGGCCGAGCGCTTGATCGGGACGATGCGCACGGAGGGCTTGCCGTCCTTGGTCACCGTCCACACGCTGGTCGTACCGCGGTTGGAGAACCGTACGAAGTACGTCGGTCCTTCGCGCCAACAGCTCACCGACACCTTGCCCTTGACCGCCGTGCCGCCGGTCTTCGCGGTGCCGAAGCGCACCCGGTGGCCGTCGTTGACGACGCTGTCGTCCGTGATCACGAGCGGGCCGATGTCGTTCTCGTCCTCGGCCATCGCGTACTGCACGACGACGGCGGTGTTCGGTTTGATCTCGCGTACGACTGTGTCGTCCACGACCTCCCCCGCCAGCGCCTTGATGCCGTTCCAGTCCTGGTAGGGCTGCTCGCAGTGGTTTCGGCAGGCGTCGATCTCCTCGGTGACGGTGAGCGAGGCGATGTCCCTGCGCGTGGTGACGGTGAGGTCGGGGGCGGCCGGCACCTTGGTGAACCGCGAGGGGCCGCGCCAGCGGAAGACGCCCTGTTCGTCGAATTCGGCGGTGGACATGCTGGCCCGCGCGATCTCGGTGATCACGTCCCATTGGGAGCCGGACACCTTGGGGATGTCGTAGAGCGGCAGTTCGGGCAGGTCGAGGACGGCGCCCTTCGTCCACCAGCCGCGCGGTTCCCACACCTCGCTCGTGAAGCTGTCGACGTCGGGCAGGAACCGGTCCGTGACCTGGAGGCACTCCACGGCCATGTCGGTGGTCAGATCGATCCGGTTCAGCTCGGAGATCGGCTGGAACGCGGCCTCGTTCGTGAAGGTGTACTTGCCGCCCACGCGTGCCGAGCCGTCGGGTGCGGTGAGGCGCGGCTGCACGGTCGGGGCGACGACCGTCCCGGTCGACCGGGTGTCCACCAGGAAGCCGAGGTGCCAGATCCCGCGCAGCGAGGCCAGCTTGTCGATGCCCCAGGTGACCTTGGACGAGCCGACGTCCTTGGTGCCCGCCTCGATGCCGACGACGCCCGTGGAGATGTCGAAGGATCCCTTGATGAAGCCGGTCCTGGTGCCGCTCTGGTCGAAGACCGTCGAGATCTCGACCAGGTTGCCGCGGGTGAGCGCCGTGTTGACCCAGCACTCCACCAGGAACACCTTGCCGGGCATCACGAACCGTGAGCGCGGCATCCAGGAGGCGGTGAGCCCGGCGGCCTTCGGCATCAGGGCGATCTCGTGGGGCGCGCCCTCCTGGATCCAGTCGTACGTGGTCGGGCTCGGCAGGGTCTCCGGCTGGCCGTACGTCGAGTTGAAGCCGCCGTGCAGGGAGGCGTAGAGCACGGTGAACGGGTTCTCGTCCGCCGTGTCGTCCTTGTCGACGAGCGGGGCGCGCGGCGGCGGGCAGGTGTGGATGCCGCCCTGGCGGAGCAGCTCGTCCACGCACCAGGTGGCGGTGGCGACCGGCCGGCCGTAGTAGTAGCCGTGGTACGGCCGGGGCAGGGAGGCGGGGCCGCGCAGCCGCTCGGCGCCGTCCAGCGCCTGCACGGTGACGGTGTCGCTGCCGGACGCGGCGGTGCGGGAGCGGACGGTGCCGCGGAAGGCGGGCAGGGTGCGGCCGCCCGCGCCCGCCGTGTGGACGACGGACTGTCCAGGCCGTACGACGTCGCCCGTCCCGCGGTCGGCCCAGGCGGAGTAGAGGCGCGGGGCGGGGATGGTGCCCGTGCCGCCGAGGAGCAGTTCCAGCTGGGCGGAGGCACTGCCGGAGAAGGCGCGCATCGCCTCGGGCAGGTCGGTCGCGTACGCGCGCTCGACCTTCCACGACTGGACCTGGCCGCCCAGCTCCTTGCCGCCGAGGCGGGTGGAGTGGGCGGGGACGCGCTCGGGGGACGAGAGGGCCTTGGCGAGTGCCTCGTCAGAGGGCTGCACGGCGCACCTCCACGAGATCGACGCTGATGTTGCGGTACGGCAGGGGCCGCGCCGGGACGTCGCTGTACGCGGTGACGGCCATGGCCGGGCAGCCGTCGCCGAGCGCGTGCGCGACGGGGGTGTCGCCCAGGGTCAGGCAGGCGCCCGCGAGCCCGAACAGGCCGATGGCGCCGGGCCGTCCGACGGGCGTGACGAAGGCGGCGCCCGCGGGGGCGGTCGCGGTGAGGGTGGTGCCGGTGACCTGGCCCGTGCTGCCGGTGACCTGGCCCGTGCTGAGATACGTGCCGTCCGCGGCCTTCCAGTCCAGCTGGGCGGTCGCGGTCGCCGGGTCCCAGCCGGCCGGGAGCAGCCACGAGACCCGCATGCCCGGCGCCACCGGCCACCCCGCCCACGTGCCGTGCACCCAGCCGACGGCGGCGGCCGGGTCCTGGCAGTCGGCGGTGGTGACGGCGTCGGCGTTGCGGGCCAGCGCGATGTCGCCGTTCATGGTGAACCAGTGGTCCCAGCCGCCGGGGACGTCCGACTGCCCGGCCGCCTGATAGGGATCGAGGAGGTTCACGGAGACCGGGTCGAGCACGACGAGCGGGCCCCGGCCGGTGCCGACGCGGCGGGCGAGCTGGGCGAGGTGCTGGGCGTCGGCGGGCTCCAGCGCGTCGAAGGACAGCTTGAGGCGGCGGACGGTGCGGGTGGGCGCGAAGGTGGTGACGCGCCCTTCGAGCGCCTTGAACTCGGTGACGTTGAGCTCGGCGGTACGCTCCCAGCTCTTCGCCGCCTGCCGGATCTCGCGGAGCCGGCCGGGGGCTCCGATCCACAGGTTCCTGGCCATGGAGTCCTCCTGAACTGTTCTGTTGTCGGGTGCGGGACGGGAGTCGGCGGCTAGCGGCGGGCCAGGGCGCGCTGTCCTGCGAAGACGGCGCGGGCGATGGTCTGCGAGTCCACGTCGACGTGCACGGGACGGTCGGCGAGCCGCTCCATGGCCTCGGCGAGGCGGCGCAGGGCGGCGCTGTTGCCGCCGCCACGGCTGAGCATGCGTTCCAGCTTGGAGAGCGGGATGACGGCCTCGGACTCGCCGGCCTCGCCGATGAGGGCGAGGGTGCCGCCGTTGCGGGCCTGGACGACGCCGCCCTGGGCGAGGTGCGGGACGGGCACGCGCAGGCGCGGGAAGCCGAAGGACTTGCCGCCCCACTTGGGCACCCAGCTGGGGATGGAGATCTTGATCCCGGCGAGGACGCCGAACACGCCGTTCAGGGCGGTGGCGAGCCCCTTGATCGGCGTCAGGATCACATTGCCGAGCCCCTTGACCAGCGGCTTGATGAAGTCGACGGCCGCGCGGGTGCCGGACTTGATGCCCTTCCACGCGGCGTCCATGCCGCGCTTCAGGGCGGCGGTCACCTTGTCCATGTTCACGAACTGGGCGATCAGCGGGGCGGCGAGCGTCATGATCAGCCCGAAGGGGCTGGCCGCCATGGCGAGGTTGAGCCCCTTCTGCGCGGTGCTCGCCCCCTTGAGCCCCTTTCCGAGGCCGTTCATCGACTTCCCGCCCTTGTCGGCGTTCTTGCCGGCCTTGCCGACGGACTTCTCCACGGCGTCGGCCTGACGCTTCACGTCGCGCAGGGCGTTCTTGGTCCGGTCGGCGGAGCCCCGCAGCTTGTCGAGGGAGCTCTTGAACTTGTCGGACCCTTTTCGGGCCTTTCCGAGAGACCCGTCGGCGGTACGGAGCCCGGTGTTCAGTTTCCGTACGGCACTGTCGCCGTTGTTCGCGGACGTACGGAGCCTGCCGATGGCGGTGGAGGCGGTACCGCCCGACTTGCCGAGCTTTCCGACCGCGGTGGAGGCGGTGCCGCTCACCTTTCCCAGCTTGCCGACCGGGTTGTCGGCGGAGCCGGTCGACTTGCCCAACTTGCCGACCTGGGTGGCGGCCTGGCTCGCAGCGGTACGCATGCGGCCGAGCTGGGTGGCCGCGGTTCCTACGGACTTGTTCAATGCCATGGGTGTCTACTCCTCCGGGTCTCTACTCCTTGCGCGCCGGGTCAGAAGCGGGCATTGAGCCGGGCGATCTCGTCGTTCAGCGCCTGGACGGTGACTTGTGCCTGGCGGGCCTCGCGGTTCAGCGCGTTGACCTGGCTGCTCCGAAGACCTTCGAGCTGGCTGTCGTGCCGGTCGGCGGTCTGGCGGAGGGCGGAGATGTCGGCTTTGCGTGCGATCTTGCGGTTGAGTTCGGTGGAGAGGTCGGTGACGCGCCGGTCGGCGCCGGTGGCTTTGGTCTCGGCCCTGTCAGCCGTCGTCTGTGCTCTTCCGGTCGCCGCTTTGAGTTGACTCGGTAGTTCGCCCCGGCCTTCAGCCTGCTTCTCCTCAAGCATCTGGATGGGGTCCAAGAGGGTCTTCTCCAGCTTGATTCCGGTGAGCTCGCCATTGAAGCCATTGGCGGCGAAGGCAGCGCCGTTCATCTCGCTCTTGAGCGCGTTGAGCTCGACCTTCTTCACGAGCTCCCGTTCGGTTAGATCCTTGAACCACTTGACGACGGTGGGGTCGGGCGAGGCCATGGCCTTATCCGGTGCAGGGGTGCTCGGTTCGACCATGATCAGCTCCTAGAAACAGGTGACGGCCCTGGGCGCCTCCTGTCGGGGCGCACAAGGCCGTCAGTGGTGATCCGATGGGTCAGGCGATGTCGAGTGTCCAGCGGTCGGCATCGAGGAGGAGATACCCGGGGCCGGTGACGCGGATGGCCTCCCGGGTGTGTTGCGGTTCGGACAGTTCCTCGCCGGCGCCGGAGCCGGCGCGGAAGAGCGTCAGACAACCGGGGGACTTCCCCTGGTTCCACACGACGCGCAGGGTCTTTGCGGAGCCGTCCGCGAGCCGCAGCACCCACGGACCGCGACCGGCCATCCGGCCGACGGCGAGGTGGACGTCCTCATCGGCCAGCCTCGTCACTTTCCAGGGGCCGATACCGGAGGAGCTGCTGGAGCCGACAGAACGCCGTGAGATATCCAGGGAGTTGTATCCCGCAGGGAGAATGACGCGACGTTTATCCGCACCCCATACCCGGTACGAAATACCGTGTGCGACGGTCGAATCCGTGCGCTGGACCGCGGAAGCCACCACGTAGGCTCCGAACACTCCCCGGATCTGCAGTGGTATCGGTCCGGTTTCCCCGGCCTCGCGCACAAGCACCTCCTTGCTGCGCCACGAGGACCAACTCGTTGTCTCCGCTTTCATGCAAACCCCTCCACAGGTTGTCTGTCGTTCGGCAGATCATGGCCCCTGTGGAGGCTGCGGAGAAGGTCAGGTGAAGAAAGCGGCCAGCTGCTGCGGGGTCGGTTTCGCTGGGGTCGCATTCACAGCGGCAGTGGGCGACGGATCCCGCGCTTCGGGCTCGCCGGTGGCGCTCTCGGTGTCCGGTCGCGGCAACGGCTGCGGCGGTTCCAGGGGATCCGCGTCCTCGTCCTGATTGACCGTCGCGAACATCCAGTTCGCCTGCGCCAACTGGTCCACCGCGTGGGCGAGCAGGTAATCCCCGACCGACCACTCCGCCGCCTCCCCCTCCGTCTCCCGGGCCACCGCCCCGTCCCGCGGCAGGTGGCGGATCAGGACCGCGAGGCGGCGCGAGGAGAGGTCGCCGCGGTGCCAGTCCAGGAGGTCAAGACCGTAGAAGCGGAGCAGATCGGCTTCCAGGGCCTCGGCGTGTTCCTCCACGAACACGCCGAGGCTCAGCCTTCCCCCAGGCCGAGCCCGGTCTCCTTGCCGTACGCCTCAAGGATCGCCGCGATGTCCTGCATCGTGACGTCGTGCCGCTCGAAGCGGGCGAACTGCTCCTCTCCGAGGAGGAGTTCGAGCAGGCCGTCCACGTCGTTGTCGTCGAGGTCGCGCAGCTTGCGCGCGGTGGTGCGGGTGAGTTCGGTCGGCAGCTCGAAGCTGTCGGAGTCGAGCTCGAAGGTCCAGGCGCGGCCGAGCGCTTCGAGGCGCTGGGCGCGGGCGGCGTTGACGTTGAAGCCGGACACGGGTGTCTCCTTCGGCAGGGCGACGCCCGGCCGTGCTGGGGGCACGGGCCGGGCGTCGCTCGGATCCTAGACGGTCGCGCGCAAGCGCAACCGGCGATTTCGCGCAATCAATCAGACGGTGTGCGGGGCGCGTTGCCCCCGGCCCGCCTACGAGTACGACGCGGCCAGCTCCTTGATGCGGAAGCTTGCCAGCGGCGCGTTGTCGTCCTTGGCGAGCGCAGTGAAGGTGACGCCCAGCTTCACCGCACCGGTACGGGTCATCGCGATCTCCTCGGTCTCGGTGACCTGACCGCGCGGGATCACGAAGCGGTACTTGGCCGTGCCGTCCGTGAACTCGATGCCGAGCGCGCGCTCGTCCGGCGCCGGGCTGTTGGCCAGGTCGTACGTGAACTCCTTGAGGTCACCGACCGCCGTGCCGACCTTGACCTCGCCGCCGCCCATGAAGAAGGACAGGGTGTCCTTGTTCAGCTGCAGCAGCTGGAACTTCACGGTCAGGTCGCGGTCGGAGTAGATGAACCGCGCCGGGCTCACCGACTGCCAGGTGTCGACCGGGTCGATCTTGTCCTTCTTGTTGAACTTGATGCCGTCGGTCGTGGTGTAACCGAGGTCCGTCCACTTGGTGGTGTCCCAGTCGACGCCGGCGCTGGCCGGGGCGTCGGTCCCGGCCGGCGCGATGAGGACGCGTCCGCTGCCGGCGACGCGGATCTGCTTGCCGTTGTTGCCTGCCATGAAGTACTCCTCGGGTGGTTGTACGACTGGTGGTACGACGAAGGCCCCGCCGGGGTCGGCAGGGCCTGGCTTGGTGCGAGGGAATCGCGGGGTACGGCGTTGCTTACGCGGGACGTACGGAGATCCGTACCGTCGACAGGTAGCGGCTGCCCGCCGGGCGGTTGTAGTCGGGCAGCCAGCGCGGCCCGTCCGCCTCGGTGACGTCGGTGACGACGGCCCCGCCGTACGAGGTGCCGGTCAGTTCGAGCACACAGGCACGGGCGGCGAGGGAGACGCCGTGCGCGGTGGACTTGTCCGGGCCGTAGACCTCGATGTCGAGCAGCGGCTGGTCGAGATGCTTGTCGTCGATCCACGCGCCGCCGACGCGGGAGACGAGGACGGCCTTCTGGGTGCCGTCGAATCCGGCGGGCGGCTTGTTGTCGACGACCGAACCGGCGAGCTCCGCGCGGTTCTTGAGGAAGTCGACGACGAGCCGTTCCGCGTCGGGGAAGGTCAGGATGGACACATGGACACTCCCTGTCGTGAGGGCAACACAAAGCGGCAGGTCCGCCGCCCCCGGTGGGGGCGCAGCTCTGCCGCTGCTTCAAGTGTGATCCAGGGGTCCGTATCCCGCAACTGAACTTAGGTAGGGGGGCGTTGGGCCTGGTGGGAGTACGTTGGACATACGCGAAGAGGGCCCCGCACCACCCGGTGCGGGGCCCTCTTCTTCGTACCCGACTACGTCTGCGGCCGTGTCGCCCGTACTCCCCGCACAAAGCGTTCGGCGGCGAACACATCCTCCAGGCGGTACATCGCCCGCCGCCCCTGCCGGCCCGCGGCCTTCAGATGGCCCAGCTGCACCCACTTGCGGATGGTCGCCGGCGAGACGTCGGCCTCGGTGGCGGCGAGGTCCCCCGAGATCAGCGGCGCGTTCATACCGTCTCCTCCTCGCCCTCGTCCTCGGCCAGTACGTGCCGGCAAGGCGGGTTCACGCACATCGCGATCCCGCGTTCGGGAAAGGCGCGCAGCGACACGGAGCCGCAGGACGGGCAGCGGCCGGGCAGCCGGACGAGCTGCTCGGGGTCCCCGAGGGCGCGGGCGCAGCGACGGGACATGCGGCGGGTCTCCTCCTCGACGTGGGCCGCCAGGTCGGGGTTGTCCCTCACGGAGTCGAGGAGTTCGGCGAGGCGGCGCAGGCGTACCGGCACCGGGGCCGCGGCGATGCGGCGCAGGCCGAGCCGGTCCCGTACGGCCTCCTCCAGTTCGACCACCCCGTCGCCGATGTCGCGGAGGGCGTCGGAGACGTAGAGGCGGACCGGCGCGACGGCGGACGCGGCCGGACCGCCGCCCCGCACCTCGCGGAACGTCCGTCCCGTGCCGGGCGCCAGCTCCTCCAGGAGCAGGGGGTACCGGCGCCGCAGGGAGTCGATCCAGAGTGCCGCGCGTTCGACCGCGGTGCTCGTACCCGCGCTCGTGCTCGTATTCGTGCTCATCACGGCCTCCCGGCGGCGGACTTGCGCGGCTTGACCTCGCGGCCGTTGCGCCAGAGGCGTCCGCCGCAGACCCCGTCGAACCACGTGTGCGACGGATCGACGATGGCCTCGCACTCGCGCCGGATGGGGCACTGATTGCAGGCGCGCAATACCGGTGCCGCCTCGGCGGGGGTACGGGTGAAGACGTACTGCTGTGGGAGATCCACGCAGGCGGCGTTTCGACGCCAGTCGAGAGCTTCGCCCGAACGTTCCCGGGCGTCCCGTGTGTCCCGTGTGTCGGGAAGCGCACTGGTCAGCGTAGGTGCGAGGAGAACAGTCCGATGAGACATGCGCAGCCCCTCCGCGGGTATGCGAACATTAGTTCGAAGTCGTGGATGCGTGATCAGAGTTCCACGCTGCGTGCGCATGCGCAACTAAAAACGGAAGGGTGTGGGACTGCGGGAAGGAGTGAGAGGTGGCCGAAAAAGCGTGCGCCTGCGCGGGATCTTCACAAGAACGTGCGAGCGCGCACATATTTCGGTGCGCGCGCGATCGGTACGCTCGCCCTGCGACGAGGGGAGAGCGACGACATGGTGTCAAGCCCGCGGGCCAGCGCCCGCAGCGACCAGGTGTACCGAACGGATCCCGGCCACGGCCAAGCCCGCGAGAGTGGCCGGAATCGCGCGGACGAACTGGAGGAGTTCGCCGAGTGGATCGAAGGCGTGATGCGGGAGCGCGGCTACGACATCGACAGCCCGCGCGGCGGCGGCAAGTCGAAGCTGGCGGACGACGCCGGCGTGCACCGGGCCGCGGTCAGCCGCCTCATCCAGCGGCAGAGCATGCCCGACCTGGAGACGATGCGACGCCTGGCCGCGGTGCTCGGGGTGCCGTTGCGGGACATGCTGATCCGCTCCGGCCGGCTCTCCGAGAACGACCTGCCGATCGCGGCCGCCCGGGGCGGTGACACCGGCGCCCCCCGGCTGCTCAGCCCCGAGGAAGCGGCCCGGAGAATGGGCGTTCCTCCGGAGCTGCAGGCGGTCTTCGTGAGAGTCACGAAGGCGTTCCTGCCGCAGACCGAGTAGCCCGACAGCAGGACCGGCTCAAGGGGCCGACTTACGCAGCCCGGGGGGCACAGAGGGAGTGCGAACATGCCGACTGACGAAGCGGAGGGGCCGTCCGAACGCCACGGCACCGCCGCCGGGACGACCGCGGCGGAGGAGCTGGCCTACCTCGTCGGCGGCCTGCTGATCGAACTCGGTTCGAAGATCCAGGAGGCCGGGGTGGACGGCGTCCGCATCCTCACCGAGGAGGAGGCGCAGCAGACCCAGTTGCGCTGGTTCCGCGAGGGCTGGTCGGAACATGCCCGTGCGACGGAACACGCGCGTGCGACAGAACAAGCGCGTGCGACGGAACACCGGTATGCCGACCCGCATGCCGATGCCGGTTCCGATGTGAGGCCTTCGTCCGCCTCCTCCGCCCGGCTGTTCCAGTTCCCGCCGGGGCCGCGGGACGCCTCGAAGCGCCCGCGTCAGGGGTCCGGCCTCGGGACCGAGCCCGAGCCCGACGACCAGGACTGATCAAACCCGGACATCCATACGCCCGTACAACCTCCGC
The DNA here is from genome assembly GCF_044903205.1 of Streptomyces sp. NPDC029674. Taxonomy (NCBI): domain Bacteria; kingdom Bacillati; phylum Actinomycetota; class Actinomycetes; order Kitasatosporales; family Streptomycetaceae; genus Streptomyces; species Streptomyces sp. NPDC029674. The sequence goes on along the minus strand of NZ_JBJDPY010000012.1, from coordinate 219,926 downwards.
ACCCCCAAGAAGGTCTCCTGTCGACACGTTCGACACGGGACGCCCGCAGCACGGCGTCCCGCATGCCGCGCAGGAGAACCACATGCCCAAGATGTTCCGTACGGTCCTGGTGGGCGCCGCCACGGCCGCCCTCACCGGATCCCTGCTCGCCGCCACGGCGGCCACCGCCGGTGCCGCGCCCGCCGCAGGGGCTGACCAGATCCGCGCCGACTTCAACGGCGACGGCTACGGAGACCTCGCGATCTCCGCGCCCCTCGGCACCGTCTCGGGCAAGTCCAACGCCGGTTACGTCGCCGTCGTCTACGGCACCGCGAGCGGCCTCGACACCACCAAGCGCACCCTGATCAGCCAGGCCACCACCGGCATACCGGGCACCCCGGAGAGCGGCGACTATTTCGGCGACCGGATGACCACCGGCGACCTCGACGGCGACGGCTACACGGACCTGGTCGTCGGCGTGCACGGCGAACGCATCGGAAGCACCGACGAGTTCGGCGCGCTCACCGTCGTCTGGGGCGGCGCGGGCGGCCTCAAGACGGGGACCGACATCAGCTCGCCGCTGCCCGAGAACCGCAACGAACTCGGCTGGTCCGTCGCCGCCGGCGACTTCGACGGCGACGGCGTGACCGACCTCGCCGCCGCCAACAACGCCATGCCGGGGCTGAACATCTTCAAGGGCCCCGTCTCCCGTACCGGCAAGGCGGCGGCGCTCACCGGCGTCGACACGTCCGACGCGACCGGCATCAACACCGACAAGATCGTCGCCGGTGACGTCAACGGCGACGCGGCCACCGACCTGCTGGTCATGGGCCAGGAAGAGAGCGGCGACGGCTACCGCACCCGTAGCGTCCTCTACAAGGGCGGTACGACGCTCAAGCCGGCCGGCAAGGTCGCGGGCGGCTACGCCGCGACGATCGCCGACGTGAACAAGGACGGCTACGGAGACATCGTCACCGGCAACTTCATGGAGAAGTCCGCCGACGAGCCGAACGGCGGCACCGGCGGCGCCGTCACGGTGACGTACGGCAGCGCGACCGGTCTGAGCACCCGCACCCCCGTCCGCATCACGCAGGACACGGCGGGCGTCCCCGGCGCCGCGGAGAAGGGCGACGCCTTCGGCTGGAGCCTGTCCGCGGGCGACACCAACGGCGACGGCTACGCGGACGTCGCCGTCGGCGCGCCCTCCGAGACGCTGGGCAGCGCGCAGAAGGCCGGTTCGGTCGTCGTCCTGCGCGGCTCGGCGAACGGACTGACCGGCACGGGCGCGAAGGCGTTCTCGCAGAGCACCTCGGGCGTGCCCGGCACCGCGGAGTCCCGGGACTTCTTCGGAGCCTCGGTGCGCCTCACGGACGCCGACGGCAACGGCCGCGCCGAACTCGTCGCGGGCGCGTACGCCGAGAACGACGGCGCCGGTTCCGTCTGGCTCTTCAAGACCAACGCCTCCGGCACCACCGCGACCGGCGCGAAGTCGGTCAGCGGCCCGGGACTCGGCGGTCCGGCGGGCCTCTCGTACTTCGGGGACGTACTCGAAGGCTGACGGCCCGCGCTGTCACGTATCCTCCCCATTTTGTTCGGTAGACGGGGGTCTACGAGGGACGAAGGGGATGGGGAGCCGGTGTCGCTGGTCGCACGCCTGGCCGGCCGGTGCCGGGACGCGCTGCTCCGGGAGTGGCGGAACGTCGTCGCAGTGCCATTCCGCGCACTCCGGGAGCGGGGCCCGCTCGGGGTCTCGCTGGCCGTCCTCGCCACCCTCGCCGTGATCGGACTGCACGAGTTCCAGCAGACCGGCACGGGCGCCGGTGTGGTGCGTGTGGTCAGCGAGGTGCGGGCCGACCAGCCCCTCTGGCTCTCCCTGCTCCGCACGCCCGTCTCGCTCTTCGTGCCCGCGGTGGACCTGCCCGCGTGGGGCGGGCTGCCCCGCCTGTTCCTGGCGTTCGCGCTCGCCGAGCTGCTCTTCGGGCGCGTCCGCACGCTGGCGGTGGCGTACGCCGTCACGCTCGCCGGCACCCTCTCCGCGCGCGTGATGACCGCCCTCGGGCCCGACCGGCTCGGACTCCCCGCCGACGCCGCGCACACCGTGGACACCGGTGCCTCCGCGGCGATCGTCGGCCTCTTCGCCTATACGGCCGTGGCGCTGCGGGCGCCGGTGCTCTTCCTGGCCGCCGTGGTCCCGACGGTGACCGGGTCGTTCGCCGATCCCGGTCTCGCGGGCCGGGAGCATCTCGTCGCCGTGGCCGCCGCGATGATCCTCGCCGCGGTCGCGCACCGGCCGTTGTCAGTGCCCGCTGCCACAATCGACGGCAGTCGGTCGGATCGTGAGCGGAACGGGCCGCGGCGAACGGAGAGCGGCGAAGGGAAGGTCGGGCATGGCAGTTCTCGACGCGGAGGAGCCGCTGGCCGTCGCGGTGACCGGAGCGATCCGTTCCGGTGATCTGACCGCGCTGCGGAAGCTCCTCGACGCCCACCCCGGCCTCGCCGCCACGGGAATCAGACAGGACGGCGAGGCCGCGGGCACCCGCAGCCTGCTGCACGTCGCCACGGACTGGCCCGGGCACTTCCCCTCCGGACCCGAGGTCATCGCCGTCCTGGTCGCGGCGGGCGCCGACCCCGACGCCCGGTTCGTCGGCGCGCACAGCGAGAGGCCCCTGCACTGGGCCGCGAGCAACGACGACGTCGCGGCGATCGACGCCCTCGTCGCGGCGGGCGCGGACATCGAGGCGACCGGGGCCGTGATCGCGGGCGGCACACCGCTGGCCGACGCGCGCGCGTTCGGACAGTGGCGGGCGGCCCGCCGGCTCCTGGAGCACGGGGCGCGGACGACCTTGCAGGACGCGGCGACACTCGGCCTCCTCGACCGCGTGACGGCCTTCGTCGAAGGGGAGCCGGGCCCCGGCTCGGGACGGCCCGACGCCTCCGACATAACCAGCGCCTTCTGGGGCGCCTGCCACGGCGGACAGCTGGCCACCGCCCGCTACCTTTCGGCCCAGGGAGCCGACCTCGACTGGATCGGGTACGACGGCATGACCCCGCTGGACATCGCCGTCGAGTCGGGCGCCGACGACGTCGCACGGTGGCTGCGCGACCGAGGCGCCCGGCGCCGGGCCGAGTCGACATGACGGCCGAACCCGGCGCCCCGCCCCCCTCCGGGCACGTCAGGCGAGCGTGACAAGCTCCCTGTAGTCGGGGCTCCACAAATCCTCGTCCCCGTCCGGGAGCAGCAGCACCCGGTCCGGACGCAGCGCGTCGATCGCGCCCTCGTCGTGCGTGACCATCACGATGGCACCGGGGTACGTGCCCACGGCGGCGAGGACCTCGTCCCGCGAGGCCGGGTCGAGGTTGTTCGTGGGCTCGTCGAGGAGCAGCACGTTGGCGCCCGAGTGGACGAGTCCGGCCAGCGCGAGCCGGGTCTTCTCACCGCCGGAGAGGACCGCCGCGGGCTTGTCCGCGTCGTCCCCGCCGAACAGGAACGACCCCAGCACGCGCCGCACCTCCCCGTCCGTCAGATGCGGAGCCGCCCCGGCGAGGTTCTCCCGGACGGACTTCGCCCCCTCCAACGTGTCGTGCTCCTGCGCGAAGTACCCGAGCCGCAGCCCGGGGCCCGCCACGACCCGCCCCTCGTCCGGGACTTCACGCCCGGCCAGCAGCCGGAGCAGCGTCGTCTTGCCCGCGCCGTTGAGCCCGAGGACGACCAGCCTGCTGCCCCGGTCGACCGCCAGATCGACGCCCGTGAGGACGCGATGTGCCCCGTACGCCTTGGTCAGGCCCACCGCCCCGAGCGGCATCCGCCCGCACGGCGCGGGCTCGGGCAGCCGGATCCGCGCGACCTTCTCGCCGCGCCGCACCGGCTCCGTCCCCGCGAGCATCCGCTCGGCCCGCCGGTCCATGTTCTTCGCGGCGGTGGCCGTGGCGACGTGCGACCGCATCTTGTCCGCCTGGGCGCGCAACGACGCCGCCTTCCGCTCGGCGTTGGCCCGCTCCCGCGTACGCCGTCGCTCGTCCGCCGCGCGCTGCGCGAGATACGCGTGCCAGCCGGTGTTGTGCACGTCGATGACCGCGCGCCGGGGATCGAGGTGGAAGACGCGGTTCACCGTGTCGGCGAGCAGCCCGGTGTCGTGGCTGATGAGGACGAGCCCGCCCGGATACGTCGACAGGTAGCCCCGCAGCCAGCCCACCGAGTCGGCGTCGAGGTGGTTGGTCGGCTCGTCCAGGAGCAGGGTGTCGTGCTGCGAGAACAGGATCCGCGCCAGCTCGACGCGGCGCCGCTGGCCGCCCGACAGGTCGCCGACCGGCTGGTGCAGGGCACGCTCCGGCAGCCCGAGCCCGGCGGCGACACGTGCGGCCTCCGCCTCCGCCGCGTAGCCGCCCCGCGCCTGGAACCGGTCGTCCGCACGGGCGTACGCGGCCATCGCCCGCTCCTGCGCGGCCGGGCCCGCGGCCGCCGCCATCGCCGCCTCGGCGGCACGCAGCGCGGTGACCGCCTCGTCCAGGCCGCGCGCCGACAGGATGCGGTCGGTGACGGTGACGGCGGGGTCGGCGGCGCCCGGGTCCTGGGCGAGGTGGCCCACGGAACCGGAACGGGTGACGGTGCCGTCGGCGGGGGCCGCCTGCCCCGCGAGGATCTTCATCAGGGTGGTCTTGCCGGCGCCGTTGCGCCCGACCAGGCCGACGCGGTCGCCGGGGGCGATGTGGAAGGAGACGCCGGACAGCAGCAGACGGGCACCGGCGCGCACGTCGGCGCTTCGTACGGTGATCATGAGGTAACGCTCCGCAATAGCGAATGGACACACGGGTGACGTGAAGGCGTGTGTCCTGGCTAGGAAATGCGGGGCGTAGACATGCCTTCCACGCTAACGAATGCCCCGGGCCCCCGGCATCCCGATTTCGCCGCCCTGCGACGGACCAGTCCGCGAGGGATGATCGGGCCATGGACGTGACCCTTCACCTCGCCCAGGAGCCGGCCGCCGACGAACTCCTCGGCCGCAGTCCGCTGGCCGCGCTGATCGGCATGCTCCTGGACCAGCAGGTGCCCATGGAGTGGGCGTTCGCGGGACCGCACACGATCGCGACGCGCCTGGGGTCGGACGATCTGGACGCCCACGAGATCGCGTCCCACGACCCCGAGGCGTTCGCCGCGCTCCTCTCCACGAAACCGGCGGTGCACCGCTATCCGGGCTCGATGGCCAAGCGCATTCAGCAGCTCTGCGCGTACCTGGTGGACCACTACGACGGCGACCCCACGGCCTTGTGGCAGGACGTCGCGACCGGCGACGAACTCCTGAAGCGCCTGAACGAGCTCCCCGGCTTCGGAAAGCAGAAGTCCCAGATCTTCCTGGCCCTCCTCGGCAAACAGCTCGGCGTACGCCCCAAGGGCTGGCGCGAGGCCGCGGGCGACTACGGCGCCCCGAAGGCGTACCGCTCGGTCGCGGACATCACGGGCCCCGAATCCCTCCAGAAGGTCCGCGCCCACAAGCAGGAACTGAAGGCCGCGGCGAAGGCGGCATCCGCACCGAAGTAGAGGCCTCTACAGAGCCCCGCCCCGCGCCGACCGCCCCGTAGCCCATGAGGGCGGATCTCGGCAGCCGGCGATCGACGACGGCTCCGCCCGGGGAAATGCCCTGTATGAGCGTTACGGGCCCGCCACACCGCCACTCCACGTGGCCGCGCGCCCTGCTCACCCTCCTCGCCCTCGTCCTGGCCACGCTCACCGCGGCCCCCGTCGCCCAGGCGAGCCCGCCGCCCCCGGTCGCCCTCGCCGCGGAGGTCGGTGGCGAGACCCACCAGGACGCGACCGAGACGGCACTCCGCCTCCCCACCCGGCACGCCACCCGCCTGCCCACCGCGCGTCCCCCCGCCCCGGTCCCGGCCCGACGCGCCACGTCATCCGTCCCGCACCCGGCCGGCCTCCGCCCCCACGTCCCGACCCCGCGCACGCCGGTCCTGCGCTGCTGAGGGAGCCGGGGAGGGCACACGCCCTCCCCGCCTCACCACCTACCCCTCACCAGCAACCAGCGCAGACCGAAGGACACCCCCATGCCCATGGACCCCTACGCGGCCCTGCAGGCGCTCCTCCGCGCGGAAGCCGCCCGCACAGCACCCCACGAACCCGCCCGGCGCCGGCCGCCCGCACCTCCCCAGCAGCCCGAAGACCACCGCCGACGGGAGTCGCAGCAGCCCGGGCACCCCAAGGACGCCTGACGCCGGCGACGGCCCGGCGCAGACCACGCAGACCGCTCTGCGCCGAGCCGTCACCGCCACACCCGGCACGGACTCGTTCGGGCGGTTCACATGACCCGGCATGGACGGAATCGGCTGGCTCTCGCTCACTTCGATCCCTGTTCCGGCAGGCCTCTTCCCGTTTTGGCCCGATTTAAGGCGGCATTTCCCAGGGGCGTACTCCGTCGTCATGGCTGCGCCCGGAGAGCCTTGCCCGGTAGGCTTTCCGTGTGATCTTCAAGCGCATCGGAAACGGCCGGCCGTACCCCGACCACGGCCGGGAAAGCACCCGGCAGTGGGCGGACGTCGCGCCGCGCCCGGTCCGCCTCGATCAGCTCGTGACGACCAAGGGCCAGCTCGACCTCGAGACGCTGCTCGCCGAGGACTCCACGTTCTACGGCGACCTCTTCGCGCACGTCGTGAAGTGGCAGGGCGACCTCTATCTGGAGGACGGGCTGCACCGCGCGGTCCGCGCCGCGCTCCAGCAGCGCCAGGTCCTCCACGCCCGCGTACTCGAACTGGGCTGACGCGGCCGCTCCCCCGCCCGACCGGGTGCCGATCCCGCATTGGCCCTTTCGGGTGCGCCGAGCCCCGCCAATGATCATTTAGTAGGCATCGCCGCCCCGTCGCACTACGCTGCGCCCATGAGCATGCTCACTCCCCCCGGCATGGGCGGCGAATACCGCATCACGGGGGACAAATACCCACGGATGCGCCGCCCGAGCGGCCGCCGCAGGATCGCGCTCGCGGTCGTCGCGTCCACCGCGCTGGTGGGGGTGCTCGGCTGGGGCACGCTGCAGCTCATCGACGTGTTCACGGGGGGCGACAAGGCGTCGGCCGCGGCCCGCGCGAGCGGCGACTGCGACCGTGACCGCGCACCGGCCACCTCCGCCCGGGCCGCGAAGCCGAAGCCGCTGCCCCGGCCGGGCCAGATCACCGTCAACGTCTACAACGCCACGCCCCGCGGCGGCCTCGCCAAGAACACCGCCGACGAGCTCAAGAAGCGCGGCTTCACCATCGGCAAGGTCGGCAACGCGACGAAGGAGTACGACAAGAAGGTCAAGGGCACCGGGCTGCTGCTCGGCGCCAAGGCCGCCGCCGACACCGCGCTCCCCGTCCTCGGCACGCAGCTCGCCGGCGCCGAGCGCAAGGCCGACGGCCGCAAGGGCGGCGAGGTCGACCTGGTCATCGGCGACCGGTTCAAGAATCTGGCCAAAAAGGAGGACGCCGACAAGGCCCTGGCCGCACTGGCCAAGCCCGAGCCGACGTCCAAGCCGTCCGGCAGGAAGAACTGCTAGCCGGATACTGGCCGCAGGAGCCGCGGAGCTACTCCGCCGTCCCGTACATCCGGTCGCCCGCGTCGCCGAGGCCCGGCACGATGTAGCCCTGCTCGTTGAGCCGCTCGTCGACCGAGGCCGTCACGACCGTCACCGGCGTCCCCGCCAGCTCGCGCTCCATGATCTCGACACCCTCCGGGGCGGCGAGGAGCACCACGGCGGTCACGTCGTCGGCGCCGCGCTTGATGAGTTCACGGATCGCCGCGACCAGCGTGCCGCCCGTGGCGAGCATCGGGTCGAGGACGTACACCTGCCGCCCGGAGAGGTCCTCCGGCATGCGCGTCGCGTACGTGGAGGCCTCCAGGGTCTCCTCGTTGCGGATCATGCCGAGGAAGCCCACCTCGGCGGTCGGGAGCAGCCGGACCATGCCGTCGAGCATGCCGAGACCGGCGCGCAGGATCGGCACCACCAGCGGGCGGGGGTGCGACAGCTTCACGCCTGTCGTCCCCGTCACCGGGGTCTGGATGTCGACCTGCTCGGTGCGCACGTCCCTGGTGGCCTCGTACGCGAGCAGGGTGACCAGCTCGTCGGCGAGGCGCCGGAAGGTCGGGGAGTCGGTGCGCTTGTCGCGCAGCGTGGTGAGTTTGTGCGCCACCAGCGGGTGGTCGACGACGTGGATCCGCATGGCATCAACAGTAACCGGGCCGGAGCCCCTCCCACCTCGTCGGCATCAACCCGGGCCTCGCAGGGAAGGTGGGGACGTACGGACAGAGGTGGTGGGGCCCATGGCCGAGCGCAAGCCGGAACCGGCGGACGAGACCGACGCCGAGCGTCGCAGGCGGCGCGCCCAGTTCCTGCGCGAACGCGCCGAGGCCATCGAGCTCCGCGACCGCGTGAAGCCGCGCCGCGCCCGGGCGGCACGCATGCGACAGCAGATGCGTATGCGTACGTTCCGCTGGTAGCCGCCCGCCCGGCGACGGGCCCGCGGAAGCCGGGGAAGAACGCGACGCGGAACACAGCGGCCGGAAGACCTCTCCTGACGGCGCCGTTTCTGCCACGATTCCGAATGGGCGGGGCTTGGCACCAGCACTCCCCGCTCCCCGACCTCGCCGGGGGGACCCCAAAACCGCCAACCGGCACCGCTTATGACCAGTGGGAGAGTCACGGTGTACTTCGCCGCACTGCTCGCGCGCACCGAAGACGGGTGGGAAGCGAGCGACACGGAGCTCGACGATGTGGAGACCCTGTCGGATCTGGCCGACCTGGCCCGTGAAGCCACGGTCGATTACGACGACGACACGGTGCTCGTCTTCATCGAACAGGAAGACGCGTGGTTCGGCGTCGTCCGCGTGGACGGGGAGGAAGACCCCCGTATCTACGTCTCCGACGCGGCCGCGGCCGCCCGCAGCTCGTACGGGGAGATCCTGCTCACCGACGAGATGCTCGGCCGCGACCCTGACGACGACGGGGTGGTCGATCTGGACGCCCTCGACCTCGACGGCACGGAGGACGGCGAACCGGAGGCGTCCGACGACGCCGAACCGGACGCCGCCGACGGCGCCCCCGGCACGCCGGGGGTGCCGTCCGGGCCGCTCGGGGACACGGAGATCCTCGCCGACCTCGGTGTCCCCGAAAAGAATCTGCTCGGTCTGGAGGCCGGCGACGCGCTCAACGAGATCGCCGACGTCCTGGGAGCGGCGGAGGTGCTCGAGACCGTCCGCTGAGCACCGTCCGCTAGGTTCCCCGTGTGACCGACCCGACCTGCCACACCACCGAGACCGATCCCGTTCTCGCGGATCCCGTACGCGACCGCTGGCGGGCGCCCATGCGGCTCGCTCTGGCCGAGGCCGAGCGTGCCGTCGCGGGCGGTGACGTCCCCGTCGGCGCCGTCGTGCTGTCCCCGGACGGCACGACGGTGCTCGCCGTGGGGCACAACGAGCGCGAGGCGGCCGGTGACCCCACCGCGCACGCGGAGGTGCTCGCCCTGCGCAGGGCCGCCGCCGCGACCGGCGAGTGGCGGCTGACCGGCTGCACGCTCGTCGTGACGCTGGAGCCGTGCACGATGTGCGCGGGCGCGCTCGTGCAGTCCCGCGTGGACCGTGTCGTCTACGGAGCGCGGGACGAGAAGGCAGGGGCGGCGGGTTCTCTCTGGGACGTCGTACGGGACAGGAGGCTGAACCACCGGCCCGAGGTCATCCAGGGTGTGCTCGCCGACGAGTGCGCCGGCCGGCTGACGGACTTCTTCCGCAAGCGCTGATCCGGGAGCTCGCGGAACGGATTTCTTTCCGCGGCCCACTTTGGGCTAGAGTTCCTCTCGGTAGCGTGTCCGAGCGGCCGAAGGAGCTCGCCTCGAAAGCGAGTGAAGGGTAACCCCCTTCCGTGGGTTCAAATCCCACCGCTACCGCTCTTGAAACGAAGGGCCCGTCCAGCTGAGCTGGACGGGCCCTTCGTCGTTCCCGAGCCCTCGGCCAGCGCCGCCGTCGGGGGGGAAGCGGACGGCGCGGACCCCGCAGTGGGGCCGGTCCCTCGCCCCGCGGATTCCTGCCAGATCCGCCGGGCTCACCACCAATCCTGCGTGCCGCGCCACCCGCGGAGCTCGGGCAAAGGGCCTCTGCTGCCGGGCCGTTGGTCCCTAAAAGCCCCGTCAGTACGGGCCGGGTTAGACTCACCGCCGTCACAGGGGTCACACGGGGCGCGGGTAAGGGGAGGCCAGATCGTGGCAGTGCAGTGGAAGAAGCTCGGCCTCTTCGCGGTGGTCGTCTTCGTGCTCTACGTGATCATCACCGACCCGGCCAAGGCCGCGGACTACGTGCAGATAGGGTTCGAAGGTATCTCGAGCGCCGCTCAGAGCATCGGTGACTTCATGACGTGGGTCGCCAACGGAGGCAAGGACTGAGCGGCCCCCCGGGCCGCCGACGCCGTCGGGCCCCAGCCCCCTCCAAGGAGTGCCCGTGATCCGCCATCTGGTCCTCTTCAAGCTCAACGACGGCGTACGGCGCGACGAGCCGCGCGTGATCGAGGGCGTCGAGGCCTTCCGCGCCCTCGGCGAGCAGATCCCGGAGCTGACGTTCTGGGAGTGCGACTGGAACATCACCGACCGCCCCATCGCGTACGACTTCGCCATCAACTCGGCGGTCGAGGACACCGATGCGCTGAAGCGGTACATCGAGCACCCCGCCCACCAGGCGGGCGTCGCGCTGTGGCGCGAGTTCGCCACCTGGGTGATCGCGGACTACGAGTTCTGAGCCACCGGGCGCAGCAGCTCCCCGAACGGCCCCGCACCGGAACGGTGCGGGGCCGTTCCGCGTCGTAGCTCTCAACTTGCCCCTCAACACGTAGTTTCCGGGTGCTTGCACACAGTGCACATGTCTTGTGATGCTATGACCGCTTTTGACGGATGAGTTGACCGAGGTCGACCGAGCTTGACTGTGCCTGACAGTGCTTGTCTGAGAGAGGGTGGCGTTGACCGTGCCGGCCAGTACTGCGCCCGAGGCTCCAGCCGCGACGGCCTCACCCGAGACGCCCCCACCCACCACACCCGCTCCCGCCGCATCCCCTCCCGCCTCGTCGCCTCCCGCCGCGGCCTCTCCCGGGAAGGCCGGACAGTCGGGCAGCGGGAGCACCCGCGGGGCCGACACCCGTGCCCTCACCCAGGTGCTCTTCGGCCAGCTCAAGGAGCTGGAGCCGGGCAGCCCGGAGCACGGCCGGGTGCGGGGCGCGCTCATCGAGGCCAACCTGCCGCTCGTGCGGTACGCCGCCGCGCGCTTCCGCAGCCGCAACGAGCCGATGGAGGACGTCGTGCAGGTCGGCACCATCGGGCTCATCAACGCCATCGACCGGTTCGACCCGGAGCGCGGGGTGCAGTTCCCGACCTTCGCGATGCCGACCGTGGTCGGTGAGATCAAGCGGTACTTCCGCGACAACGTCCGCACGGTCCACGTACCGCGGCGGCTGCACGAGCTGTGGGTGCAGGTGACCGGGGCGACCGAGGACCTCACCACCGCCTTCGGGCGCTCGCCGACGACCTCGGAGATCGCCGAGCGGCTGCGCATCACCGAGGACGAGGTGCTCGCCTGCATCGAGGCCGGACGCTCGTACCACGCGACGTCCCTGGAGGCGGCCCAGGAGGGCGACGGGCTGCCCGGCCTGCTCGACCGGCTCGGCTACGAGGATCCCGCGCTCGACGGCGTCGAACACCGCGACCTCGTACGCCACCTCCTGGTCCAACTGCCCGAGCGCGAACAGCGGATCCTGCTCCTGCGCTACTACAGCAATCTGACGCAGTCACAGATCAGTGCCGAATTGGGCGTTTCGCAGATGCATGTGTCGAGACTGCTCGCCAGAAGCTTCGCGCGGCTTCGGTCCGCAAATCGGATCGAGGCGTAACCGTATCGAGTGGAGTGCCGTCGGGGCTCTTCCCGACGGCACTCTTTGCTGAAATGGCGCAGACCCCCTCTTTCCTGCACGGATGTCACCCTTGTTTGTCGACAAGTAACTACAGCGCGTTGCCGACATGTGACATTCTGCTGGAACCGCGTTTGCCGTAGCCCCACCTCCGGTATTCAGGTGGAGGCTGCGTTCCTCCGACGGGAGCGCCCGCCGCGACCGTCCGCGACCTCAAGGGGGTGGCATGTCCGCAGACCAGGGCAGCTCGAAGGTGCTCACGCTCACGCTCACCAAGAGCCCGAGCGAATCCGCGCCCGACGCGCTTCACAGCTCACCGGCTTCGGAAGCCATCGACACCCGGACCCTGTCCCGCTCCCTCTTCCTGCGGCTCGCCACGCTCGCCCAGGACAGCCCGGAGCGCGTCTATGTACGCGACACGCTCATCGAGCTCAACCTCCCGCTCGTGCGGTACGCGGCAGCGCGCTTCCGCAGCCGCAACGAGCCGATGGAGGACATCGTCCAGGTCGGCACGATCGGCCTGATCAAGGCGATCGACCGTTTCGACTGCGAACGGGGCGTGGAATTCCCGACGTTCGCGATGCCGACGGTCGTCGGTGAGATCAAGCGCTTCTTCCGGGACACCAGTTGGTCGGTGCGCGTGCCGCGCCGCCTCCAGGAGCTGCGGCTCGCGCTCACCAAGACCAGCGACGAGCTCGCCCAGCGGCTCGACCGCTCGCCGACCGTGCCCGAACTCGCCGTGGCGCTCGGGGTGTCGGAGGAAGACGTCGTCGACGGCCTCGCCGTCGGCAACGCGTACACGGCGTCCTCGCTCGACTCCCCGACCCCCGAGGACGACGGCGGCGAGGGCTCCCTCGCGGACCGGCTCGGGTACGAGGACTCGGCCCTGGAGGGCGTGGAGTACCGCGAGTCCCTCAAGCCCCTGCTCGCCAAACTCCCGCCGCGCGAGCGTCGCATCATCATGCTGCGCTTCTTCGCCAACATGACGCAGTCGCAGATCGGCGAGGAGGTCGGCATCTCGCAGATGCACGTCTCCCGGCTGCTCACGCGGACGCTGGCGCAGCTGCGCGAGGGCCTCATCTCGGACTGAGGCCGGCCAACCTCCCTTGCCGTGAACGGTGTTGCTGACGGGGTTCCTAATTGACGGGTCGTCAGCCACACTGGCGCGATGCGACGTGGTGTGCGGAACCTGCTCGGGGCGGGGGCCGCTGCGCTGTGCCTCGGCGGACTGCTGTCCGCCTGCGGCGGCGGCAGCGGGGACGGTTACGTGGCGACCGGTGCGGCTGGGTCGGGCCCGGAGCGGGTGGGGCCCACCGGTGGTGTGCGGTTGATTCCTCTTGAGGGGGCCCGAGGCGGGGGTAGGGGTTCGGATAGCCCGGGGCCCGGCGCGGAGGGGGGCCGGGGCGATGCCTCGGAGGGCCCTGGCGGCTCTGGTGACTCTGGTGGCTCTGGTGACTCGGAGGGGAAGTCGCCGGGTGTGCGGGGCGGGGGTGCGTCGATGTCGCCGCCGAGGGGTTCTGATCCTGGAGCGAGCGCTCCGAATACGCCGGGGACGCCGAGCGCGCCCGGCACGCCTGGCACGCCGGATGCGCCGGAGACTCCGCCGAGTGGGCCCGCGAAGCTCAGCTTCGGTGAGCCTGAGCGGGAGCCCGGGGACAAGCGGTGGTGCGACAAGGTGACCGTGACCTTCCGCAACTCCGGTCACTCACCGGTGCGTTCGGGAACGGTCACCTTCGGTACGCATGTCATCGGCGCGCTCGGCGTCGACTGGGCCACGATCGAGTCGACCGTGGGGCTGCCGGCGCCTATCGGGGCCGGGCAGAAGAAGGTGAAGACGTGGCCGGTGTGCGTGGACGCGTGGCGGGTGCCGCTCGGCATGCACGTCGAGACGCGGGACGTCTCGGTTAAATGGGAGTAGCGGGGGGCTGTGCTGGGGGGCACGATTCGTCTGCGGGTGCGCCGTGGCTGTTCGCGCAGTTCCCCGCGCCCCTGAACGGGGCTTCCCGGCTCTCTCGTCTGCGGGCCCGTCGTGGTTGCTCGCGCAGTTCCCCGCGCCCCTGAACGGGGCCGCCCGGCTCTCTCGTCTGCGGGCCCGTCGTGGTTGCTCGCGCAGTTCCCCGCGCCCCTGAACCGGCCGCCCGGCCCCGTTGTCTGCGGGGGCCTTGTGGGGCCTTGGCTGCTGCGGGGGCCAGAGGGTCGGTTTCCCAGGGGCGCGGGGAACTGCGCGATCAGCCACGACGCACCCGCAGGAGATCACGCACCCCGCGCCGGAGGCGTGGAAGCCCGTCGGGGAAACGTCGAGCTGGCCGTTACTTAAGGGCCAACCAGGCAACGCCCGCCACGATCACAATCGCGAGGACCACGCCGATGATCAGGCCGACTCGCGGGCCCGAGGAAGCCGCGGCCTGTGGCTGGCGGCTCTGGGGGGCCTCGTCGACGAAGGCGCGGAACATCTGGGTGCTGCCGGCCGGGTCGGGGTTGCCGTTGCCGTTGCCCTGGGGGTTGTGTGCCATGGGGCAGGACACTAGCGAACTCAGCGCCGTCGGCCCAACCCCCTCTGGCCAGCGACTTTACGCACGGGGTCCCAACGCTTTGCCGAGACTTTAGCCCCATGGGCCCGTTTTAGTTTGCCTGCAGCAACCAACTGCTCCTATCGTTGCCCTAAGCAACAAATATTCAGGAGGTGCCGTGGCCGCGCAGCGTCAGTACGAGGAGCTGGCCCGACAGCTCAGCGCCATCGGTGCCGTGAAGCGCGGTCTCGGGCGGGGCCTGCCCCACGACTGCCCGGCCGGATCCGCCGCCGTACTCGTCCTGCTCGACCGGCACGGTGCGATGCGGATGAGCAGGCTCGCGGAGCTGCTGGCCGTCGACACGTCGGTGACCAGCCGGCACGTCGCCCACGTCGCGGAGAAGGAGTGGATCGTCCGCGATCCCGACCCCGCGGACAAGCGGTCCAGGATCCTGCGGCTCACCACCGAGGGCAAAGCCAAGGTGGACGAGCTCTCCGAGCTCTCCATCCGGACGCTCACCCACTACCTGCACGACTGGACCGACGACGAGGTCGTCCAGCTCAGCACGCTGCTCGCGCGTCTGCGCGACAGCTTCGGGGACTGCCGCGCGGCTTCGGCCCGGCTGTTCCCCTCCCCCCACGACGTACAGACCACGTCGGAGACCACCCGTACACCCGCGTAAGAAAAGGAAATCCATGGCAACAACCACACCAGCCGGTGTGCGGGGCAGCCATGCCAAGCACGGAGCACACGGTCACTCCGGTGAGAACGCTCCGATGACGCACCGGCAGATCATGGAAGCGCTGTCCGGGCTGCTGCTCGGCATGTTCGTGGCGATCCTCTCGTCGACGATCGTCTCCAACGCCCTGCCCGAAATCATCGGCGACCTCGGCGGCGGCCAGTCCGCCTACACCTGGGTCGTCACCGCGTCGCTGCTCGCGATGACCGCGACGACGCCCCTGTGGGGCAAGCTGTCCGACCTCTTCAGCAAGAAGGCGCTCGTACAGATAGCCCTGATCATCTACGTCGGCGGATCGATCGTCGCCGGTCTCTCGCAGAGCGCAGGGATGCTGATCGCCTGCCGCGTTGTGCAGGGCATCGGCGTGGGCGGTCTCTCCGCCCTGGCGCAGATCGTCATGGCCGCGATGATCTCCCCGCGCGAGCGCGGCCGGTACTCCGGCTACCTCGGCGCGACCTTCGCCGTCGCCACCGTCGGCGGCCCGCTGCTCGGCGGTGTCATCACCGACACCTCGTGGCTCGGCTGGCGCTGGTGCTTCTACGTCGGCGTGCCCTTCGCGATCATCGCGCTGATCGTGCTGCAGAAGACGCTGAAGCTCCCCGTCGTCAAGCGTGACGTCAAGGTCGACTGGGCCGGCGCCTTCTTCATCAGCGCCGCCGTCTGCCTGCTCCTCGTCTGGGTCACCTTCGCCGGTGACAAGTACGACTGGATGTCGTGGCAGACCGCCGCCATGGTCGGCGGTTCGGTGGTGCTCGCGCTGATCTTCGTGCTCGTCGAGTCCAAGGCGAGCGAGCCGATCATCCCGCTGCGGCTCTTCCGCAACCGCACCATCACGCTCGCCTCGCTCGCCTCGCTCTTCGTGGGTGTCGCGATGTTCGCGGGCACGGTGTTCTTCAGCCAGTACTTCCAGCTGGCACGGGGCGAGTCCCCGACGATGTCCGGTGTGATGACGATTCCGATGATCGGTGGTCTGTTCATCTCGTCGACCGTCTCGGGTCAGGTCATCACCAAGACGGGCAAGTGGAAGGCGTGGCTGGTCAGCGGTGGTGTGCTGGTGACGGCGGGCCTCGGTCTGCTCGGCACCATCCGGTACGACACCGAGTACTGGCACATCGCGATCTTCATGGCCCTGATGGGTCTCGGCATCGGCATGATGATGCAGAACCTGGTCCTGTGCACGCAGAACCAGGTCGCCCCCGAGGACCTCGGTTCCGCCAGCTCCACCGTCACCTTCTTCCGCTCCCTGGGCGGTGCGATGGGTGTCTCGGCGCTCGGCGCGATCATGGCGACGCGCATCAGCGACTACGTCAAGGACGGCGTCACCGACCTCGGCCCGAAGGCCGCGGCGCAGTTCGGCCACGGCGGTACCGGTGGCGGCGGCATCCCCGACCTGGACAAGATCCCCGAGCCGTTCCGCACGGTGATGGAGAGCGCGTACGGGCACGGCATCGCCGATGTCTTCCTGATCGCCGCGCCGATGGCGCTGATCGCCTTCCTGATCACGATCTTCATCAAGGAGGTTCCGCTGCGGACCTCGGGCGGTCTCGCGCAGGCCGCGGGTGAGACGGCGGACGCCACGGCTCCGGCCGCCTCTCCGGCCACTGCCTCGGCGGCCACCGCCGAGCAGCCCGTCCTCGCCTCCGTCGCCTCCGTCCCCTCGGACACCGAGGCCGGTCCCGAGGGCACGCAGCGGCTCGCCGCCGTGGCCTCCGCCGCGGAAGCGGGTGCCGGTTCCGGTCTGCCGCCGGTCACGAACGGCATCCCGGTGCACGGCTACGTCCGCGGCGCCGAGAGCGCGCCCGTTCCGCAGGCCGCCGTCACGCTGATCTCCCTCGGGGGACGGCAGCTCGGCCGCTCGGTCGCGCAGGGCGATGGCGCCTACACCGTCGACGCCCCGGGCGCCGGATCGTACGTGCTCATCGCCTCCGCCGACGGCTTCCAGCCGCAGGCCTCGACCGTCGTCGTGGGTGAGGACGCGCTGTCGTACGACATCCTCCTCAGCGGCACCAGCGGGCTGAGCGGCCTCGTGCGCGACGCCGACAGCAAGCTGCCCGTCAGCGGCGCGATGGTCATCGTGACCGACGTGCGCGGTGACGTCCTCGCCACCGGACTCTCCGGCGAGCAGGGCGAGTTCACCTTCGCCGAGCTGGTCCCCGGCACCGTCACCATCGCGGTGAACGCCGCCGGACACCGGCCGCTCGCGCTGCCCGTCGAGGTCGGCGGCACCGGGGTCACCCGGGTCGAGGTCGAGCTCAGCTCCGGCGCGCGGGTGCTCGGCACGGTGCGCGCGGGCGGCGGCCCGCTGAACGACGCGCGGGTCACGCTCGTCGACGCCGCGGGCAACGTCGTCGCCACCGCCACCACCGGGGCGGACGGGGCGTACGCCTTCACCGACCTGGACAGCGGCGAGTACACGGTCATCGCGACCGGATACCCGCCGGTGGCCACGGGCCTGACCGTGGCCGGCAGCGGCGTCGACGGTCACGACATCGAGCTCGCCCACCCGGGCGAGTGACCGACCCCGGCCCGGCGCCGCGCCCCGAGCGGAGGCGCGGCCCCGGGCCGGTCGTGGGAAGGGCCCCCGGGCCGGCGGTGGCGTTCATGGCAGGGGACGGCCAGTCACCGCCGCCGGGGGCCGCCCGCGTTCCACGGGCCTTTCGTGCCCCCTGTGCAGCGTGAACTTGAGCTTTGGCTGTGAGGCTTCCCGATCGGAAGCCGGCAAGGAGTAAAACGGGATGGGACTCAACGCTCGGATCCGTACGCGTGACGGGTGGGCCGTGCCCCACGCCGTCGTCACGGTGACCGACATGACCGGTACGCAGGTGCTGCGGGCGGAGACGGACGCGGAGGGCGTCGTGCGGGACGGGACGGAGCTCACGCCCGGTCCCTACACCGTCATCGTCACCGCCGTCGGCTACGCGCCGGTGGCCTCCACCGCGCTCGTCACGGCCAGCGGCCGGGCCGAGGTCGGCAACGTCGTCCTCGCCCGGCAGGGCGGCACCGAGCTGCCCCCGCCGGGACCGTGGACCGTCGACCCCGCGCACTCGACCGTCGGCGCCGTCGCCCAGCACCTCGGAATCACCAGCGTGCACGGGCGGTTCCTGGAGTTCGGCGGGCGCATCGAGATCGCCGAGGACGTCGAGAAGTCCCGGGTCGAGGCGGTCATCCGGGCGGCCTCGATCGACACGGGGAACGGGATGCGCGACGGTCATCTGAAGTCGGCCGACTTCCTGGACGTCGAGCAGTACCCGGAGATCACCTACCGGTCGAACGGGCTTAGCCCGGCCGGCCCCGACCGCTGGACGGTCCACGGCGAACTGGGCATGCACGGCGTCGTGCGGCCGGTGGACCTGGACCTCAGCTACCTGGGCACCGGCGCGGACCCCTGGGGCGGCACGCGCGCGGCGTTCCGGGCGACGGCGGAGCTGCGCCGGGAGGACTTCGCGATGAACTACAACCAGGTGGTGCAGGCGGGTATCTCGGCGATCGGCACGACGCTGCGGGTGGAGCTGGACATCCAGGCGGTGCAGGGAGAGGGACTGCCGCAGGCCGGCTGACGGCCGCCCACGGGGGGGGCGCGACGGGTGGGCCGGGGTGGCGGGTCAGGGGTATCAGGGGTATCAGGGGTGTCAGGGGTTCTTCGAGAGGAGGGACTCGATGCCCGCGATCATCAGGTCGAGGGCGATCGTGAAGTCCCGTTCCCACATCTCCTCGACCGTGTCGCCCTCCCGCGCCGCCATCAGCTCGTCCGCGCTCTCCAGCAGCCCGTGCGAGGCCAGTTCGGTGCGGACCGTGCCGGCCGCCTCCCGGTAGTACTCCTCCTGGGACATCCCCGCCTCCGCGCACCGCGAGATGTAGTGCCCCTCGATGGTGCCGAAGCCGTACACGAACTGGAAGACCGCGGAGATCGCCCCGTTCTGCGTGTACGCGGGAAGTCCCGTGTTGCGCACCGCGTTCTGGATGGCGAGGGCGAAGGCCAGCCAGTTGGGGCCGATGTTGAGGAAGCGGCCGACGAGCGGTGACACCCAGGGGTGACGGATCAGCGTCGCCCGGTACTCGTCGGCCAGCGCGCGGAGTTGCTCGCGCCAGGCCTCGGGTGCCGCCGCCGCGTCGGGGATACGCATCTCGCCGCAGACCGAGTCGAGGGCGAGCTCCAGGAGGTCGTCCTTGGTGTCGACGTACCAGTAGACGGACATCGCCGTGACGTTCAGCTCCCCGGCGAGTCTGCGCATGGAGAACTTGTCGAGCCCCTCCGCGTCCAGGAGCCGGACCGTGGCCTCGGTGATGCGCTGCCGGTCGAGGCCGTTCGGCTGGTCGCCCTTGCGGCCGCCGCCGCGGGGTGTCCTGGCCTCCAGCCAGACACTGGTCCGCGCCGGGTTCTTCGTGCGGCCGGCTGCCTTCGCCATGGCGCACCTTCCTCGTCGGTCCTCGGGGATGGTACGGAACCGGGTGGTCCACCCCCCTGATGCTATGCCGCTGTCTTACCCACGGAACCGGAGTCTGCCCTTTCCGCCCTGCGCAGCAACGCCGCCGCCAGCATGCCGCCGACGAGCACCGCCGCCGCGCCCACCAACTGGCTCGTCTCCAGGCCGGAGGAGAACGCGTCGGCGATCCGCTCGCGCTCACCCGTCGACTTCGCCGCGGCCATGGCCGCCGGGAACGACGCGGCGGAGACCGCGACGAGCGAGGCGAAGCGGGAGTTGAGGACCGCGCCGAGCACGGCGACGCCCAGGCCGTTGCCGAACTCCGCGAGCGTGCCGTTGATGCCCGCGCCCACGCCCGCCTTCTCCGGCGGGATGGCGCTCATGATGGCGTTGGCCATGGCCGGCATGGCGAGCGCGATGCCCGCGCCCATCACGATGAGGCCGAACAGCAGGCCGTTGTAGTTGTCGCCGCCGAGCACCGCTATGGCAGCGAGGCCCGCCGCGAGCAGGCTCATGCCGGACGCGATGGTGACGGGCGTGCCCATCCTGGCGTGCAGCTTCGCGCCGATGCCCGCGAGGTTGAGGGCCACGATGGTCACCGCGAGCGGCGCGGTGCGCAGCCCCGCCTCCAACGGCTCGTACCCGAGCACGAACTGCAGGTGCTGGGTGAGCAGGAAGAGCGAGCCGCTCAGGCCGAAGGCGACCAGGATGGCGCCGGCCACGGCTCCGATGAAGCGCTGGTTGCGGAAGAAGTGCATGTCCAGCATCGGGTACGGGGTGCGCAGCTCCCAGAGCGCGAACGCGCCGAGCACCAGTACGCCGACGGTCGCGGAGACCAGGACCTGCGCCGACGTCCAGCCGTGCTCGGGGCCGGAGATGATCGCGTAGACCACCGCGGCCATGCCGACCGTCGAGAGCAGCGCGCCGAGCAGGTCGGGGCGGTCGCCCTGGGGGTTCTTGGACTCGGGCACCAGCTTCAGGACCGCGACCAGGCCGAGCAGCGCCACGGGGATGTTGATCAGGAAGATCGAGCCCCACCAGAAGTGGTCGAGCATGAAGCCGCCGAGCAGCGGCCCTGCCGCGAACCCGAGGGAGTTGATGGTGGCCCAGAGCCCGATCGCCTTCACGCGCTCCGTGTCGTCGAAGATCTGCACGACGACCGCGAGGGTGGTGGTCATGAGCAGCGCGCCGCCGATGCCCATGCCCGCGCGGGCGGCGATGAGCTGCGAGGAGCTCTGGGCGAGGCCCGCCGCCAGCGAACCCAGGCCGAACAGGGCGAGGCCCGCGGCGAGCATCTTCTTGCGGCCGTAGCGGTCGGCGGCGCTGCCCGCGGTGAGCAGCAGGCCCGACTGGACCAGCGAGTAGGCGTTGATCATCCACTGGATGTCGGACGTGGACGCGTCCAGCTCCCGGGTGAGGGAGGGGATCGCGACGCTCAGCACGGTGTTGTCCAGCAACACGGTGAGCTGCGCCAGGCAGATGACGCCGAGGATCAGCCAGCGCTGCGGGTGCCTCGGCGAGGCGGTGGGGGTCTCGGCAGTCGTCGCCGTCATGCGGTCCTCCCTTTCCGGATAGCTCTTGTACGGTGTACGGGACCTTGTGTTGTACACCGTAGAACACGTCCCGTACGCCGTACAAGAGATTTCTCCGGGAAGGGGCGAGGGGGCGGCCGGCGCTGCTACTTCTTCGGCTGCGTCAGGTCGTAGAACGTGGCGCCGCCCGCCGTCACCTTCTTGAACGTCGACTCGACCCAGGACGTGATCCCGGCCTCGGTGCCGTCACCGCCGCCTCCGCCTTCTCCGCCTCCTCGGCCCCCTCCCGTGCCGCTCGCGATGAAGTAGTGGATCCTGCCGTCCGCCACGTACTGCTGGAACTGCGCGAGCGTCGGCGACGGGTCACTGCCGTTGAAGCCGCCGATCGCCATCACCGGGTCGCCGGTGGTGAGTTGGTAGCTCGCCGCGTTCTGGGAGCCGATGGCTGCCGCGGCCCACGTGTAGTCCCCGGCGTCCGTCTCCAGGAGCTTCTTCGCCGCGGCGGAGACCTGCGCACCGTTCAGCAGCCCGCCCATGCCGCCGCCGACGCCCGGCCTGCCCTCGGGCGTGCCTCCGCCACCCGGCCTGCCCTGGGGCGTGCCGCCGGCCGGCGCGCCCTGGGGCATGCCGTTACCCCGCTGGCCGGGACCGGGGCCGGCACCCGGGCCTCCCGGCCCCCCGCCGCCCCGCGGGCCGCCCATGCCGCCCCCGCCGCCCCTGCCGCCCGCCGAGGCCGGGCCCGCCGTCACGATCGAGCCCGTGTGCGCGCTGTCCACCGTCGACAGGGTGTACGCGACCGGGCCCGCCACGGAGGCCGCCAGGCTCACGCCGATGGTGGCGAGGGCGAGCCCGCGGCCCAGCCGACTCGCCGCCGGCAGGCCCGCCGCCCCGGCCGCACCCGCCACGAGCACCGCCCACCGCAGCCACGGCAGGTGGTCCGGGACCCGGCCGAGCAGGACGTACGCCCAGACCGCCGTGCCCGCGACCGTCACCCCGAGCACCGCACGCGCCCACCACGAGGCGCGCTCCTCCCACAGGACCGTGGCGCCCATGCCGACGAGCGCCGCGATGTAGGGGGCCAGGGCCACCGTGTAGTACTGGTGGAAGATCCCCGCCATGAAGCTGAAGATCACGGCGGTCATCAGGAGCGAGCCGCCCCACGCCACGAACGCCGCCCGCGCGGTGTCCGTGCGGCGCGCCTTGCGGGTGAGGACGAGGCCCGCCACGAGCAGGATCAGCGCGGCCGGCAGCAGCCAGGAGATCTGGGCGCCGATCTCGGAGTCGAACATCCGGCCGATGCCGGTCTCGCCCCACTGACCACCACCGCCCCCGCCGCCACCGGGGCCGCCGCCCCCGCCCACGCTGCCGGTCTCCTCGCCGTTGATGCGGCCGAGTCCGTTGTAGCCGAACGTCAGCTCCAGGAAGGAGTCGTGCTGCGAGCCGCCGATGTACGGACGCGAGGACGCGGGCCACAGTTCGACGATCGCCACCCACCAGCCGCCGGAGACGAGCATCGCGCCCGCCGAAAGGGCCAGTTGGCCGAAGCGCCTGCGCAGGCGTACGGGCGCGCACACCGCGTACAGGACCGCGAGCGGCGGCAGGATCAGGAACGCCTGCAGCGTCTTGGCGAGGAAGGCGAGACCGACCGCGACACCCGCCCACACCAGCCACTTGGTGCGCCCGTGCTCCAGGGCGCGCAGCACGCAGTAAACAGTGACGGTCATCAGGAGGGCGAGCAGCGCGTCGGGGTTGTTGAAGCGGAACATCAGCGCGGCGACGGGCGTCAGCGCGAGGACCGCGCCCGCGATCAGACCGGCCGCCGCGCTGAACCGCCGCCGCACGGCCGCGTACAGCACGCCGACCGTCGCAACCCCCATCAGTACCTGCGGGACGAGCACCGCCCAGGAGTTGAGGCCGAAGAGGCGCACGGAGAGCGCCATCGGCCAGAGCGACGCCGGGGGCTTGTCGACGGTGATCGCGTTGCCCGCGTCGAGGGAGCCGAAGAAGAAGGCTTTCCAGCTCTGGCTGCCGGCCTGGGCGGCGGCGGAGTAGAAGGAGTTGGCGTAGCCGGACGCGCTGAGGTTCCAGAGGTAGAGGGCGGCGGTGCCGAGCAGCAGGCCGAGGAGGGCGGGGCGCGCCCAGCGGGGGTCGTCGGGGCGGCCGCGCCACAGCCGGGCGGGCAGTGCGCCTCCGGCCCGCCGGTGCGCGGACCCCGCGGCGACGGTTGTCGTCGTCATCGTGCGTTCCTCTGTCGGCGTCATCGTGCGTTCCTCGGCTCGTCCGCGGGGGTGATGTCGTGCGCGGCGCCGGGCCCCGGCCCGGCGGCACCGCGGTCCGGGAACACCCATGCCCGCAGGAGCAGGAAGCGCAGCACCGTCGCCGCGAGGTTCGCCGCGATCAGGACCGCGAGCTCCGTGGAGTGCGCGGGCTCGCCGGACGCCGCGCCGAGCGCCGCGAGGGAGCCGCTGGTGAGGGCGAGACCGATGGCGAAGACGACGAGGCCCTGCGCCTGGTGACGGACCGCGCGGTCCCGGCCGCGTACTCCGAAGGTGAGCCTCCGGTTCGCCGCCGTGTTGGCCACCGCCGACACGAGGAGGGCGAGCGCGTTGGCGGCCTGCGGTCCCGTGAACGTTCGGAAGCCGCTGTAGAGCAGCAGATAGAACAGGGTGGACAGGGCGCCGACGACACAGAACCCGACGAGCTGGCGGGCGAGGCCGCGCGGCACCCCGGTCAGCCGCCGGTCGCGCGGGTCGTCGCCGAAGGGCCTGGCCAGCCGGTCGAGCGGCAGCGCGCCGACCGCGAGCGCGCGGCCCACCCGCCACACACCCTTGAGGTCGTCCATGGCCGTCCGCACCAGGTGGACCGTGGAGTCCGGGTCGTCGACCCAGTCGACCGGCACCTCGTGGATGCGCAGCCCGGCGCGCTCGGCGAGGACCAGCATCTCGGTGTCGAAGAACCAGCCGGTGTCCTCCACCAGCGGCAGCAGCACCCGCGCCACATCACCGCGGATGGCCTTGAACCCGCACTGGGCGTCGGAGAAACGGGCGTGCAGCGAGCCGCGCAGGATGAGGTTGTACGCCCGCGAGATCAGCTCGCGCTTGGGGCCGCGCACCACCCGTGAGCTGCGCGTCAGGCGCGAGCCGATGGCCAGGTCGGAGTGGCCGGAGATCAGCGGGGCGACCAGCGGCAGCAGCGCGTTGAGGTCGGTGGAGAGGTCGACGTCCATGTACGCGAGGACCGGCGCGTCGGACGCGGACCAGACGGCGCGCAGCGCACGGCCGCGGCCCTTCCGGTCGAGCCGCACGTGCCGCAGCTCCGCCATGGAGGCGGCGAGTTCGGCGGCGACCTGTGGCGTGCGGTCCGTGGAGGCGTTGTCGGCGACCGTGATGCGGAAGGGGTAGGGGAAGGTGCGGGTGAGGTGGTCGCGCAGCCGCAGGACGCACGGCCCGAGGTCCTTCTCCTCGTTGTGGACCGGGACCACGACGTCCAGGACGGGCACGTCGCGCCAGGTGGCGGGAAGGTGGTCCCGGGACGGCAGGACGCCCAAGGAATCCAAGGGAGTGTCGGTTCGCATGTGACCGACGTTCGCCAAGTGGCCTGTCAGGGCTGTGTGGTGAGGCTGTGGCCCGGCTGTGAGCCCTCGTCCTCGGAAACCGCCGCCTCGGACACCGCCGCCCCGGACACCGCCGCCCCGGACACCGCCGGGAGCGTGACGGCGAACACCGTCCGCCCCGGCACGCTGTCGACGGTCACCGTGCCGCCGTGCGCGGCCACGATGGCGCGTACGAGGGCGAGGCCGAGCCCCGTCGATCCCCCGCCCGTCCGGCGTGTGCGGGAGGCGTCGCCGCGGGCGAACCGCTCGAAGACCGAGGGCAGGAGGGCGGGCGGGATGCCGGGCCCGTCGTCCTGGACCTCCAGGCGCACGCGGGCCCCGTCCGCCCGGACGCGGGCGGTGACGGTCGTGCCGGGCGGGGTGTGCGTGCGGGCGTTGGCGAGGAGGTTGACGAGGACCTGGTGCAGGCGGGCGGTGTCGGCGCGCACCGGGGCCGGTTCGTCGGGGAGTTCGAGGCGCCAGTGGTGGCCGGGGCCGGCGGCCCGCGCGTCGCTGACCGCGTCGACGACGAGCGGTGCGAGATCACTGCTCCGGTACGAGAGCGGCTGCTCCGCGTCGAGCCGCGCGAGCAGCAGCAGGTCCTCGACGAGCCCGGTCATCCGCTCGGCCTCGGACTCGATCCGGCCTAGCGCGTGCCGCGTGTCGGGCCCGGTGGCCTCCCGCCCGCGGCGCGTCAGCTCGGCGTACCCGCGGATCGAGGCGAGCGGCGTCCGCAGCTCGTGGCTGGCGTCCGCGACGAACTGACGTACCCGCGTCTCGCTGCGCTGGCGCGCGTCCAGCGCCGAGTGGACGTGGTCGAGCATGCGGTTGAGCGCGGCGCCCACCTGTCCGACCTCGGTGCGCGGGTCGGCGTCCGGGGCGCGCTCGTGCAGGGCCACTTCGCCGCTGTGCAGGGGGAGTTCGGAGACGCGCGTCGCGGTGCTCGCGATCCTGCGCAGCGGGCGCAGCGCGACGCCGACCATGGCGGCGCCGGCGAGCGACGCGGCGGCGAGACCGGCCGCGGTCACGCAGACCTCGACGACGATCAGCGTGCTGAGCGTGTTCCGCACCTTGGCGGTCGGCAGGCCGACGAGGAAGTCGCCCTTGTGCCCGGCCGCGTACGTCACGCGGTACTCGCCGAGCCGGGGGATGTCCACGTTGTGCGGCCGCCCATCCCTCGGCACGCCCGCGAGCGCCGCGACCTGCGCCGCGTCCAGCTTCGTCGCGTCCGGCAACGAGCCGCCGCCGTCATCCTCAGTGCTGACAAGGGCACGCCCTACGGAGCCGTCGCGCACCTCGGCGCCGACCGCCCCGATCTCCTGCGGGCCCCGGGTGACGAAGTCCAGCGGGTCGTCGTCCGCGCCCCGGTCGCCGCCCGGGCCCGGCGGCGGCTTGTCGCCGCCGGGTGCGACGGCGGGCCCCGCCGCCCGCTGCGCGACCCCGCCGAGCGCCCCGTCCAGCTGCTCGTACAGATGTGACTTGAGGGCGATGGTGGTGACGACCCCGATGACCGCGCACACCACGGCGATCAGCGCGACGGCGGAGAGAACGAGCCGCGTCCGAAGGGTGCGCGGCCGCTGCCGCCTTTCCGGAGACGGACGTCTCACGCGGAGACGAGCGTGGCGGCCTTGATCAGATAGCCCGCCCCACGCCGCGTGTGGATCATCGGCTCCCGGCCCGCGTCGATCTTCCTGCGCAGATACGAGATGTAGAGCTCGACGACGTTGGCCTGGCCCCCGAAGTCGTAGTTCCACACCCGGTCGAGGATCTGCGCCTTGCTGAGCACGCGCCGCGGATTGCGCATGAGGTAGCGCAGCAGCTCGAACTCGGTGGCGGTGAGGTGGATGGAGTCCCCGCCGCGCGTCACCTCGTGGCTGTCCTCGTCGAGAGTCAGATCGCCGACGACCAGCGTCGACTCGCTGCGCTTGTCGGCGGCGCCGGCCCGCCGGATGAGGCCGCGCAGCCGCGCCACGACCTCCTCCAGGCTGAACGGCTTGGTCACGTAGTCGTCGCCGCCCGCCGTGAGCCCGGCGATGCGGTCCTCCACCGCGTCCTTCGCGGTGAGGAACAGCACGGGCACGCCCGGCATCTCGCGGCGCAGTCTGCCGAGCAGGGAGAGCCCGTCCATGTCGGGCAGCATCATGTCGAGCACCACGGCGTCGGGCCGGAACGCGCGCGCGGCCCGCACCGCGCCCGCTCCGTCGGCCGCACTGCGGATCTGCCAGCCCTCGTAACGCAGGGCCATGGACAACAGCTCGGTGAGCGACACCTCGTCGTCCACGACGAGCACGCGGACGGGGCTCCCGTCCGGCCTGAGCAGTTCGGTACGCGCCTGAGGCGAGGTCGTGGTCATGCCCCTCACCCTGCGACGCGCCCCTGAGAGCACTCTTGCGCGAACCTGTGAATTCCCTGAGAAAGCCCGCCGGGGCCCTCCGCATCCGCACCGGTGCCGGCACCGGCACCGGCACCGGCACTACTGCTCCCGCACGAAGCCGTGACTCCTCTCGACCTTCGCGACGTGCAGGACGTACTTCTCGTACCAGTCCTCGCGCCCGCGGCGCTGCGCCGCGCGGTGCTCCAGGTTGCTCCGCCAGGCCTTGATGGACTCCTCGTCGCGGAAGTACGAGACGGTGATACCGAGGCCGCCGGGTGTACGGGCCGACTCCGTGCCGAGGAAGCCGGGTACGTCCGCGACGAGTTCGTCCATGCGGTCGGCGGTCTCGCCGTAGCCGTTGTCCCCCTCGGTGCGCACGGAGGAGAAGACGACGGAGTAGTAGGGCGGTTCGAAAGGCCCGACAGGTCCAACGGGCTCTATGGCGTGATCACTCATGCCGCCACACTCGGGCCCGCACCACACCCGCGTCCACCCTTTTCGGCCCGCCCTTGCCCAACGGTCGACCGGACTTGACCATTCGGTCAGCGAGCCGATCGATCAGCGGTCTGCGAACCGGCCGTACGACCGGTCAGAGCCGTGCAACCGGTCAGAAAAGCCCATCCTGTTCGGCGCCACCGCCACCGCCACCGCCCCCGGCCTCCACGGCCTGCACCGGCACGGTCACCCCCGCCCCCGCGTCCGCCGCCGCCAGCTCCCACCCCACGAGCACCCGCGTGTCGACCACCAACGCGCCGCCGCCCGCGACTTCCAGGTGCAGGTCGGGCCCTGCCGCCGCGACCAGCCGGCCCGCGACCGTCCCGCCGTCGACCAGCTCCCGCACCACCCCGGCCGGCGCGGCCGGACCTCCGCGGGCGCCGAGGCCGAACGCCTCCGCGTGGTCAACCGCCTCGAACGGCACCCGCTCCAACGCCTCGGCCCACCCGTCGAGCGCCACGGCCCGCCGGTACAGCTCATCCAGCTCCCGCGCACGCTCCGGCCAGGCGGGGAGCACCGCCCGCACCCCGCGCTTGCGGGCGTACGGCACCCGGTCCGGCACCCCCAGCGCCGCCCGCAACAGCTCCTCCGTACGCCGCGCCGCCATCAGCGGCCCGCGCCCCAGCCAGCAGAACGCCACCGCGCCCTGCTCGAGCAGCCGCACGGCACCCCGCTCCTCCGCCGTGATCCCGGCCTTGACCATCCCGGTCCCGAACCACGCCAGATACACCCGGTACGTCCGCGGATCGTCGGGCACACCGTCCGCCGCCACCGAGAACGCCCGGTCGAGCCGCGCGCACTCCGCACAGCGCGCCTGCGTGGCCCGGCCCGGCACGACGGCCCGCAGCGGACACGGATTCCCCCGCGCCCCCACACACCGCCGCTCACCCACGGCCCGGAACCCGATGTCCGTCCCGTACGCGAGAACGCTGCGCCGGCCCCCCGCCCACCGCAGAACAGGCTTCCCGTCCGGCCACCCGAGCCCGGCGCACCGCCACTCCACTCCGGCGCCTCCCTCTTCGACGTCCTCGGCCCCGGCAACGCGAAAGGCCCCCGGATCGTCCCCGGGAGCCTTTCGACTGTGTGCACTCGGCAGGCGCCCCGTCTGATCGCCCACGATAGCGATCACTCGTCTGCATGCGCCGTCGTTGCCGTCAACGCTGCCGTCACCCCCCGGACGGTGCCCTCCTAACAGCGGCCTACTTGGACTGCTGTCTCAGGAGAGTGACCACCAGTTGACCCATAGGTCGGAGTCGTCGGTGATGACGAAGGCATACGGCCGCTGCGTGGCGTTCGGATTGTCCTGCATGGTGATCGCCTCACCGGGGCGTTCGATGACGCGTCCGGGCGGGGTGTTCTGGGCGGCCCAGTGCCAGGCCTTGCCGTCCCACCAGTTGACGTACAGCTTCGAGTCGTCGGCGATGACGAAGGCGTACGGGCGGGTGAAGGCGTTCGGGTCGTCCTTCATCGTGACCACGCCGACGGAGTCGAGGATGAGCCGTCCACTGGGCGCACCCTGCGCGCTCCAGTTCCACTTGCTGCCGTCCCACCAGTTCACGTACAGCTTCGAGTCGTAGCCCTGGACGAAGACGTACGGCCGCTCCGACGCGTTCGGGTCGTTCTGGGCGCTGATGACGCCCGCCCCTTTCTTGACCGGCTGCCCGGACGGCGCGCCTTGGTCGCTCCAGTGCCACTTGGAGCCGTCCCACCAGTTGACCCAGACCTTGGAGTCGTCGGTGATGACGAAGGCGTAGGGGCGGGTGAAGGCGTTGGGGTTGTCCTTCATCGTGGTGACGCCGATGGGGCGGGAGATGGTGCGGTTCGGCGGCGCGCCCTGGTCGCTCCAGTGCCACTTGGAGCCGTCCCACCAGTTGACCCACAGGCGGAAGTCGTCGGTGATGACGAAGGCGTACGGGCGCTGCGCCGCGCTTGGATTGTCCCGGGCGGAGATGACGCCGACGCCCTCACGGACCAGACGTCCGGCGGGCGCGCCCTGGTCGCTCCAGTGCCACTTGCTGCCGTCCCACCGGTTCACGTGCAGTTTTGAGTCGTCGGTGATGACGAAGACGTAGGGGCGCTGCTGTGCGTTGGCGTCGTCCTGCATGGTGACGGCGCCGACCTTCTCGATGATCGTGCGCCCGGCCGGCGTTCCCTGGTCGCTCCAGTGCCACGCCTTGCCGTCCCACCAGTTGACGTGCAGCCGCGAGTCGTAGCCGCGCACGAAGGCGTACGGCCGCTGCACGGCCTGTGGGTCGTCCTTCATGGTGACGGCGCCCATCGTGGCCCGGACGCCGACTGTGGTGGTGGGCTTTTCCTGATCGCTCCAGCGCCATGAACCCATCGCGTTCCCTCTCCGGCCCACAACCCGCTCTTGGCGGACGGGGCATGCTCAAGTGAGACGTGCTCTCAAGGCCCTGGCGCCGCAGAAGGCGGGCACCAGGATTCAGGGACGGGTCCGGCCGGATTCCCGCGACGTGCCGTGCGCGCACACTCTGGCACCGTATGACCGACCTGTCATCGCCTCAGAAGCGAAGAAAGCGATCTACTGACCTGTTTCAGACATGTCAGTCCACGGCGCCGTATTCCTGGCAGCGGGCCGCATGAGCCGGTCAGCGTGCGATCCGCGGAGAGAAGAACGCCGAAGATCACGTGACAGACGAGGACATCCAGAGGGCCGAATGGCCAAGTATCGGCTCCGCCCGGCCACCCGCACTTGCCGTGACGGAGAGCGTCGCCACACCCGGCGCTCCCGTCAGACACTGCCGTCAAAGCAAAAGCCAGAGGCCCCGTGGATTGCTCCACGGGGCCTCTGGTCTTCTGTGCACTCGGCAGGATTCGAACCTGCAACCTTCTGATCCGTAGTCAGATGCTCTATCCGTTAAGCTACGAGTGCTTGTTTTTTCTTTTGTTTCCGTCTCCGCTCCCCGGCTCTTCGGCCCGCTCGCGGCGACAGGAAGAACATTACATGACTGCCGCCGTCATGTGAAATCCGTTCCCCGGACCCCTTGTGAGCTGCGGAAATGCCCTGACGCGCCGAAGCCCCGGTCCGTCTGGACCGGGGCTTCGGATCTTGCGGCGGAGGCGGAGGGATTTGAACCCTCGATGGGCTTTAAGGCCCAAACCGCATTAGCAGTGCGGCGCCATAGACCGGACTAGGCGACGCCTCCAGCTTGCACACCTGCGCGAGCGCGGGGGGTGCGTGCAGATGATGACACAGCCGAGCGGTCTGTCACCAATCGCGGACTCCACGGTACTAGTCGCGCGCCCCGCGGGGCAAAGCGTTTCGCCGCACCGCAACGTAGCGCGGTGCACGGCGTTAGAAGCGGTAGAAGCGGTGGAGCCACCCGGCCACCCGTCCCGTCGTCATCCGAGGAGCCCGCCATGCTGCGTCGTCTCGCCCTCACCGTCACCGCCTCCGCCGCCGCGCTGTCCGCCGTGCCCGTCACGGCCCACGCCTCGGCGTTCCCCACCACCCCGACCGACCGGCTCACCGTGACGGTCAAGGGCTCGGGGAGCAGCGACGGCACGTACCGGCTGAACTGCCACCCGACCGGCGGCACGCACCCGGACGCGGCGGCCGCGTGCGACAGGCTCGACGAAGTCACCGTCTACGGAACCAACCCCTTCGCGCCCGTGCCCAAGGACTCGATGTGCACGATGCAGTACGGCGGACCCGCCACCGCGCACATCACGGGCACCTGGCAGGGGCGGCCCGTCGACGCCACGTACGACCGCAGCAACGGCTGCGAGATCGGGCGGTGGAACGCTCTCGTGCCGGTGCTGCCCGCGACCTCCGCGTGACCAGGCAGTACCGGCCCGGTCGTGACCAGGCAGCACCGGCCCAGTACCGAAAACTCACATCTTCTGCGTGCGACCTCCCTCTCATCCGGCGTCGCGCGCACAACCACTCCCCGTAGACTCCCTCCCGTGACACGCCACGGGCCGAGGGGCAAAATGGCCTGAGCGAGTCGGCAAGCAGCGGTAACCAGGGAGGAAGCGTCGTCGTGAGCAGCAGGCCATCCCGAGGCGCTGCTCGCCTCGCAGCCATACTCGACGCGCTCCCTGACGCGCTCGTCCTCGTCAACGCCAACGGCACGGTCGTGAACGCCAACGCCATCGCGCTGGAGGCGTTCGAGACACCCGGCACCGCCCTCGTGGGGCGCGGTCTGCTCGACCTGCTGCCGGAGTTCGACTCACGGCTCATCCCCGGCTCCATGCGGCGCCCGGACACCATCGACGAGCGCGGGCGCACCAAGCCGACGCGGATGACCGCCCGGCGCACGGACGGCAGCGAGTTCCCCGTAGAGGTCACCAGCTCCCCGCTGGAGGACGGCAGGGACGCCTACGACCAGTACGGGTACACCGGCGACGAGCTGCTGATGCTCGTCGTGCGGGACCTGTCGGGCACGGTGGACACCGAGGCCGAGCTGGCGCGCTCGCAGCGGCAGACCGAGATGATCCTGCGGGCCGCCGCCGAGGGCGTCGTCGGCACGGACACCGACGGCCGCGTCGTCCTGGTCAACCCGGCCGCCGCCCAGATACTGGGCTTTAGGGCGAGCGACCTCGGCGGGCGGGAACTGCACCCGCTGGTCCTCCACTCGCGCGCCGACGGCGAGCCGTTCCCGTACGAGGAGTCCCCGCTCGCCGACACCCTGCGCTCCGGGCGGAAGCACCGCGTGCGCGGCCAGGTCCTGTGGTCCAAGAGCGGCGCCAAGGTGCCCGTCGACCTCACGACGTCGCCGGTGCGCGACGGCGACCAACTGGTCGGCGCGGTGATGACGTTCACCGACCGCAGGCCCTACGACGAGCTCAACGAGAAGTACGAGGCCGCCCTCGCCCGGCACGCGGAGGAGCTCACCGCCGCCGCCGAGGAGCGCGCCGCCGAGATCAAGGCCGCCGAGGAGCAGCGGGCCGAGGAGCTCGCCGCCGAACAGGAGCGGTACGCGGCGCTCGCCGAGCGCGAGAAGGACCGCTTCGAAGAGCTGGCCGAACGCGAGAAGACGCGGTACGACGCGCTGGCCGCGCGCCACGAGCAGCTGCTCGCCGTCCTCGGCTCGTCCCTGCGCGGCCCGCTGGACGAGCTGCGCCGCGAACTCGCCGCGCTCGCCTCGGACGACGCGGGACAGCTGTGGCCCGAGGCCAACCAGGTCCTGCACCACCTGTCGGCCGGGTACGCCCGGATGACCACGCTCGTCGACAACGTCCTCGGCTTCCAGCGGCTCGACGCGGGCGAAGCGCAGCTCTCCCGTACGACGGTCATGCTCGACGCGGTCGTCGCCGCCGGCGTGGAGGGCGCGGTCGAGCTGATCGGGCCCGGGCGCGCCCAGTTCGCGGTGCACGCGCCGCCGATCGAGCTCGTCGTCGACGCGGAACGGCTCGCCACTGCGGTCGCCCACCTCGTCGCGGACGTGGTGGGGATCGACGCGACCGGCAACACGCGCGCGGGCGGCTATGCGGGCGGTTACGTGGACTCGACCGTCGTCGTCGCCGCGGCTCAGCGCGGCGAGGTCGTCCGCATCGAGGTGCGGGGGCCGTACGGCGGGGGAGACCCGGTGCACGAGCCGATCGTGCGCGGCATCGTGCGGGCCCACGGAGGCGTCCTGCAGACGCATGAGGTGCCGGGGATGGGCGGCAGTGCGTACGTTCTCGAGGTGCCGATCGGGGAGGTGCCGGCCGGGGCGGCCTCTACGGAGAAGGTGCCTTCGGGCTCTGTGGCCTCTTCGGGTCCTGTGGTCTCCTCGGGTTCGGCTCCTTCCGGAGGTGCCACTCCGGGCAGTGCGGTGGTGGTGCCCGGACAGGCGTCGGCCACTTCCGGTGGCGGGCGCCGGCGGGCTCGGCGCCCCTCGGTGGACTCCTTCCTGGAGAGTGCGACTTCGAGCACGGAAGCCGATACGGACGGCTCCGGAGTCGCTGGTGCGCAGAGTGCCGCGCCGAGCGGCGGTACGGGGCGGCGCAGGGGCCGGCGTGCGGCGGAGGCCTCCTCTCCGGAGACGCTCGGCGGAGCGGTGGCCACGGAACCGGTGGGCGGCCCCGGTGTGGGGCCGCAGACCACGGAGACAGCCAGTGGTGGTACCGGACGGCGACGT
The DNA here is from genome assembly GCF_044903205.1 of Streptomyces sp. NPDC029674. Lineage (NCBI taxonomy): Bacteria > Bacillati > Actinomycetota > Actinomycetes > Kitasatosporales > Streptomycetaceae > Streptomyces > Streptomyces sp. NPDC029674. The sequence goes on along the minus strand of NZ_JBJDPY010000012.1, from coordinate 186,280 downwards.
GGTCGGCCGAGTGCCGCGGAGGGCACCGAAGGTGCCGTGATGACCGCGGCCGAGCACGCGGCGGGGTCCGCAGCGCTGGGTGAGACGGTGCCGCCGCAGGGCGTGCCCGTTGCTGACGGGCCGACGGGGCGCCGGGCCCGGGGTGCCGGCGAGCAGCACGCGCTGCCCGCGCTGGCCTCGGGGCCTTCGGAGACCTCCGGCGCCGTTCCGGGCACCGAGCTCGCCGCGGTGGAGGCCGGACACGGCGACGCCGCGCGGCCCACGGGGCGGCGGGCGCGGCGCGCGCTGGCCGCCGCCAAGGAGCGTGCCGCCGCGGAGGAGGCGAACAACGGCCGCGTCTTCGCGCTGCCGCCCGCCACGGCCGACCGCACGCCGGGCCCGGACACCGCGGGTCAGAACATCAACGTCACCGGCCAGGAGTACGCGGCCGGGCAGGGCGACACCGGCCACCATGCCGCGGCCGTACGCGGCGCAGGCGACGACCACACCCCGCCGCAGCCCCATCCGACGCAGGCCCCGACGGGGCGCCGGTCGAGGCAGGCGGCTCCGGGCGTTCCGGTACCTCCGGGGACTGGGCAGGTTCCGGGGGCGGTTCCTGCTCAGGGGACGCCCGCTCAAGGGGCGCCTGGGGCGCCCGGAGTACCTGGGGTGCCCTCTCAGGGGACCCCGCAGCAGAGCGCTCGCGGCGCCGAGCCCGGCCCGCTGCCCGCGCCGCAGCCGTGGCCGGACGGCACCACTCCGGCGCAGGGCGTCCCGACGCCGCCGCGCGGTGCCGCGCTCCCGCCCGAGAGCGGCGTGCAGGCCCGGGCGGCCCAGCCGCTGCCCGCCGAGGCCGCGCCCGGTGACCCCAACTCGACGCAGGGACGCGCGATCAGCGTGCGTACCCTCGGGCAGGGCGTGCCGTTCGGGCAGCAGATCACCGAGCAGCAGCGCGGGCCGCAGGGTGGCGGCCCGGCGGTGTCCGGTCAGGGCCAGCCCGTACCGGGTCAGGGCCAGCCCGTACCCGGTCAGGGTCCGGGCGTGCCCGGTCAGGGCCAGCAGCCACCGCGGAACGCCCGGATTCCGGGGTCGCCGCAGCCCCCGCTGCCGCCCCAGATGCCTCAGGCACCTGCACCTCAGGCACCTCAAACGTCTCAGCAGCCCCAGTCGCCTCCTCACGCATCCCAGGCGCCCCAGCCAGGGCATTCGGCGGCGGCGGCAGCGGCAGCCGCGGCGGGCCCGATGCCGGCCCCCCAGGCGCCGGAGGGTTCGCAGCAGCCCCGGACACCGGCTCAGCCACCGGCCCAGGCCCAGGCTGCTGCCACCTCGCAGTCGCACACGCTGGGCGGCGGCGGGTCCGGGCGCAGGCGCAGGCTGGCCACTCCTCCGGAGCCGACGGCCGACGAGCGCCCGGAGACCTCCGCGCGCCCGCACCCGCAGCCTCACGCCCAGCCCCAGACGCAGACGCAGCCCCAGCCGCCGATTCCGGTGCACCCCCAGTCCCGTATCGCGTCCACCACTGAAGGGGCCGGTCGTTCGTACGCGATCGGCGCCCCGGACGAGGACGCCGACGAAGGGCCGGAGCCGTTGGACGGGCCCGGCGGCGCCGTCGAGGTCGCGAACCGGCCGCAGCCCCAGCCGATGGACGACGAACTGCCGCCCGAGCCGCTGGACAACCCGCGCCGTCTCCTGGTGTGGCCCGCGCCGGACGCCACCACCCAGCAGGCGCTCAGCGACCGCGGCTACCGCCCCGTCATCGTGCACTCGCGCGAGGAGGTCGACGCGCAGATCGCGGCGTTCCCCGCGGCTCTCTTCGTGGATCCGCTGACCGGCCCGATCACGCGCACGGCGCTGCAGTCGCTGCGTCAGGCCGCCGTGGCCGCCGAGGTGCCCGTGCTCGTGACGGCGGGTCTCGGCCAGGCGACGCGCGAGGCGGCGTACGGCGCCGACCCCGCCGTACTCCTGAAGGCCCTCGCTCCGCGCGACAGCGAACAGCACCCGTCGCGCGTCCTGCTCATCGAGGAGCACGAAGAGATCGCGCTCGCCCTGACCGCCACGCTGGAGCGGCGCGGCATGCAGGTCGCGCGGGCCGAGAGCGACGCCGACGCGGTGACGCTCGCGGCGCAGATGCGGCCGAACCTCGTGGTGATGGACCTGCTCCAGGTACGTCGCCGCAGGGCCGGAATCGTCGACTGGCTGCGCGCGAACGGCCAGTTGAACCGCACTCCGCTGGTCGTCTACACCGCGGCCGTCGACGAGACGGAGCTGCCGAAGCTCGCGGCGGGCGAATCCGTGCTGTTCCTGGCAGAGCGCTCCACCAGCACCGAGGTGCAGAGCCGGATCGTGGACCTGCTGGCGAAGATCGGCACGAACTGAGGTCCACGGTGGCGGGCTTCAGGCCGTGATCCGCCGCACCGCCGCCTTGATGGAGGCGCGCAGCCGCTCACGGTCGGCGTCCTCGTCGCCGACGAGGATCCGCCGCATCTGCGGCACGGCCGTGGACCAGCCGGCCAGCGCGACCACCATGAACAGCAGGTGGGACGCGGGGATCTCGTCGCTGATGACGCCCCGGGCCTGCGCGTCGGCGAGGACGGCGACCTTGCGGTCGTAGTGGTCGCGGCGCTCCCGCTCGTCGGGGAGGTCCTCCGTGCCGTACTCGATGCCCTCCCAGAAGAGCAGGCGCAGCAGCTCGGGATGCGCGGCGTGGTAGTCCATCAGCCGGTCCATCCAGCCGTCCATGTCGTCCGCGTCGACCGGATTGGCGACGGCCATGTCCAGCATGCGCTTCTCCAGGACCTGCGTGAACAGCTCCGCCTTGTTGCCGAAATAGGCATAGATCAGCTGCTTGTTGGCCTTTGCCTGGTTCGCGATGCGGTCGATGCGGGCGCCCGCGATGCCGTACCGGGCGAACTCGGCGACCGCCGCGTCGAAGATCCGCGCCTTGGTGGCCTCGGGGTCTCTCACTGCCATGAGCCCAGGGTAGGCGAACCCGTTCGGGTAACCAACTGTTTGGTTGCTTGACAGTGCGACCGCGCCGGGCGCAGACTTTTTGCAACCAACCAACCAGTTAGTTGCCAGCTGTGGTCTCGGAGGAGTCCCACGCCCATGCCTTCATCAGCGACATCCGCGTCCGTCCCCCATGCGGCGACCGGGCCCGCCACCCGGCCCCTGCCACTGTCCTCCCACGCCCCGCTCCCCGTCCCACCCACCGTCTTCCTCCTCCTGATCGCCGTCTGCACCGCGGTGACGGCCGCCAACATCTACATAGCGGCTCCGCTGCTCCCGCTGATGGCCCGCGACTTCGGCTCGACCCCGTCGGCCGTCGCCTGGATCGCCTCGGTGGCGCAGTTCGGGTACGCGGCGGGGCTGCTGTTCTTCGCCCCGCTCGGCGACCGGGTCGACCGCCGCCGGCTCGTCGCAGTGCTCTCCGTGGTCACGGCGGTGGCGCTCGGCCTGGGCGCGGCCGCCTCGGGCGCCACCGCGCTCGCGGCCGCCGTGCTGGTGGCGTCCGCCGCGACGGTCGTGCCGCAGCTGCTCGTGCCGCTGGTCGCCGAGCGGGCGCCCGCGCACCGGCGGGCCAGCCATGTCGCCGCGCTCATCACCGGCCTGTTCACGGGCATCGTCGCGGCCCGCGTCCTCGGCGGCCTGGTCGGCCAGGCCTTCGGCTGGCGTTACGTGTTCGTGGGCGCCGCCGTCCTCACGGCACTGCTAGGCCTGGCCTCCGCCGCCGTGCTGCCCGCCGAGCACCGCCGGCGGACCGGGCCGGTCTTCGCCGGTCTCGCCCGACTGCCCGCCGTGGTGCGGGGCTCCGCCGAGCTGCGGCGCGCGTGCATACGCCAGGGCGGGATGTACGGCGCGTGGAGCGCGCTGTGGACCTCGCTGGCCCTGCTGCTCACCGGCAGCGGCGACGGCGGGCACGGCTATGGCATGACGACCGCCACCGCGGGCCTCTTCGGCCTGTTCGGTCTCGCCGCCGCCGTCGTGGCGCCGCTCGCGGGCGGCCTCGTCGACCGCTTCGGCGCGGCCAAGGTGGTCTCGGCCGCGTACGGCACGGCCGCTGTGTCGGTGCCGCTGTTCTGGCTGGGCGGCGGGGCGCTCTGGGCCCTGTGCGCGGCGGCGGTCGTCCTCCACATGGCGCTGGTCGCCAACCACATCGCCAACCAGACCTTGGCGCTGACGACCACCTCCACCCCTGCGGTCGCCAACACCGCCTATGTGGTCGCCGGATTCGCGGGTGGCGCGATCGCCTCCGCCCTGGCGGGCACGGCGTTCAGCCACTGGGGGTGGACGGGCGTGTGCGCGGTCGCCGCCCTCTGGCTCGCGCTCGGCTGGGCGACGACCGCGATACCGGGCCGCAGCCGCCGTCGCGCCGAATCCGCGTGACCCGTCGGGGTCAGAGCCGGGTGACGTCCAGCTCGCCGTCCGCGTACTGCCTGCGCAGCACCTTCTTGTCGAACTTGCCGACGCTCGTCTTCGGGACCGCGGGGATGATCGCCCAGCGTTCCGGGAGCTGCCACTTGGCGACGTGGCCTGCGAGGAAGTCGCGCAGGCCGGCGTAGTCGGCGGTCGCGTCCTCCTTCAGCACGACGGTGGCCAGCGGGCGTTCGCCCCACTTCTCGTCGGGTACGGCCACGACCGCGGCCTCCGCGACTTCCGGGTGGGACATGAGGGCGTTCTCCAGCTCGACCGACGAGATCCACTCGCCGCCCGACTTGATGACGTCCTTGGCGCGGTCGGTGAGGGTCAGGAAGCCGTCCGCGGTGATCACGCCGACATCGCCGGTCTTCAGCCAGCCGTCCTCGCTGAACTTGTCCTCGGGCCGGAGCAGCTCGCCGCCCGCGCCGCCGTAGTACGCGCCCGCGATCCAGGGGCCGCGCACCTCCAGCTCACCGGCCGACTCGCCGTCCCACGGCAGGTGTTCGCCGCCGGGGCCGACCAGCCGGCCCTCGACGCCTGCGGGGAAGCGGCCCTGCGTGAGCCGGTAGCCGAACTCCTCGTCGGTGCCGATGGCGTGGGCCGGCGGGCGGGCGACCGTACCGAGCGGGGACGTCTCCGTCATGCCCCAGGCGTGGCAGACCCGCATGCCGAACTGGTCGAAGGCCTCCATCAGGGCGGGCGGACAGGCCGAACCGCCGATGGTGACCTGCCCGAGCGAGCTGACGTCGCGCGGCTTCGCGGTGAGCTCGGCGAGGAGGCCCTGCCAGATGGTGGGGACGGCGGCCGCGTGCGTGGGCCGCTCCGACTCGATCATCTCGGCGAGCGGGGCGGGCTGCAGGAAACGGTCCGGCATCAGCATGTTCACGCCGGTCATGAGGGTGGCGTGCGGCAGTCCCCAGGCATTCACGTGAAATTGCGGGACGACCACCAGCGACGTGTCCGCGTCCGTCAGACCCATCGACTGCGCCATGTTGACCTGCATCGAGTGCAGGTAGATGGAGCGGTGGGAGTAGACGACGCCCTTGGGGTCGCCGGTGGTGCCGGAGGTGTAGCACATGGCGGCCGCGGCGCGCTCGTCGAGCTCGGGCCAGTCGTAGGCGGTGGGCTTGCCCGCGATCAGCTCCTCGTACTCGTGCACCTGCGCGTGCGAGCCCGCGAGCAGGGAGCGGTCGCCGGGGCCCGACACCACCAGGTGCTCGACGCTCGTCAGTTGGGGGAGGAGCGGCGCGAGGAGGCCGAGGAGGGAGCCGTTGACGAGGATGACGCGGTCGGCGGCGTGGTTGACGATCCACACCAGCTGGTCCGCGGGCAGCCGCAGGTTGAGGGTGTGCAGGACGGCGCCCATACAGGGCACCGCGAAGTACGCCTCGACATGCTCGGCGTTATTCCACATGAAGGTGGCGACGCGCTCGTCGTCCGTGACGCCGAGGTCCTCGCGCAGGGCGTGGGCGAGCTGGGCCGTGCGCTCACCGATTTCGCGGTAGCTGCGGCGCTGCGGTTCGCCCTCGCCGGTCCAGGTCGTGACCTGTGATGCCCCGTGCACGGTCATGCCGTGCCGAAGGATGCGGGTGACAGTCAGCGGTACGTCCTGCATCGTGCTCAGCACGGCGTCCTCCTGGGGCGACATCGCCTACGCGGCGGTATGGGCTGCGCTGATTCTGCGCGCATACCGCGCGGTATGTCACTACTCCAGGAGATGATCGATCATCCGCCCCTCGCCCCTTCTCAGCGGACCGGCGTGAGCTCCGGGTCCTCGCGGAGCTTGCCGAGCGCGCGGGACACCGCGCTCTTGACGGTGCCGACGGACACCCCGAGCACCTCGGCGGTCTGCACCTCGCTGAGGTCCTCGTAGTACCTGAGGACGACCATCGCCCGCTGCCGCGCCGGCAACTTCATGATCGCGCGCCACATCGCGTCACGGAGCACCTGCTGCTCGGCGGGGTCCCCGGCCGGCGTCACGTCGGGCTCCGGCAGCTCGTCGCACGCGAACTCGTCGACCTTCCGCTTGCGCCACTGCGACGTGCGCGTGTTCAGCAGGGCCCGGCGCACATAGCCGTCGAGCGCACGGTGGTCCTCGATCCGGTCCCACGCCACGTACGTCTTGGTCAGCGCCGTCTGCAGCAGGTCCTCGGCATCGCTCGGGTTCGCGGTCAGCGAGCGGGCGGTGCGCAGCAGTACGGGCTGGCGGGCCCGCACGTAGGACGCGAACGACGGGTACGTGCGGGGCCCGGTGGCCCGCGTCGGACCCGTGCCCCGCGTCGCGGCCTGGGAAGCGCTGGTGCACACGGACACCATGGATGCGGTCATGGCTCCACGCTAGAAGCGCCCCCTACTTCAGCGGATCGGCCGGAGGTCCCGAAGCCGTGTCCGCCTCAGGTTGTACGAGGGGTGTCAGCTACACCTCCTACAGGTGGAGGAGACGGAGCACACCCCTGAGGGTTCACCCCTGAGAGCCGCCCGGTGCGTCGCCGCCCGGGCGGCTCGTCCGGCTAGCCGATGCGCGCCACCGGGGCGTGCACCAGGTTGCGGTCGATCACGATCGTGCGCCCGCCGTGCCGCTCCTTCACGTTCCCCGCGTACTGGTGGATGCGCCGCGCCGGACGCCACGCGTTGCGGCCCAGCGAGGGCTCCCCGTACAGGCGCGGCTTGGTGTGCCAGCGCGCGAACCACATCACCGACGGCAGATCCCGCACGCCCGCCCGGCGTGCCGAATCCATGTGCCGCACGCCGGAGTCGGCGCTGCTGTAGAAGCCGGGGACGTAGCCGTGGCTGCGCACTTCGCGGTTCCAGGAGCGGACGAAGGTGAGCGTGGTGTGCGCGCAGGCCTTCTTCCGGTGGGCGTACGACTCCATGTCCAGGTAGAGCGGGCTGGACGGCCGGATGCCGAACGCCTTCGCCGCGCGTACCGCGTCACGTCCCTCCTGCTTCCCCTGGCTCCAGGGATGCCGTCCGATGGGTACGTTCTTCTTGTTCCTCGCGACGACACACGGCGACTGCGATCCGACGTACAGCGGGAGGACCCGCCAGCCCATCCGCTTCACCGCGCGCATCCAGTCGTGGCTGAGCTGCGGCTGCCGCTTGCAGGCCCGGCCGCGGCCTCCGTAGTACACGCCGACGGCGCCGTATCTGGACTGCCGCCAGCGCCGCATGGTGTCCGTGGACCGGGCGAGGCAGGTGTCGAAGGCCCAGCCGCGGAAGGTCGACACCTTCGCGGGCGCCTTGCCGGCGGTGTGGTCGGACGCGGCGCCCGGTGGTGAGGCGGTCAGGTCCACGGCCAGGGCCGTCAGGACGAGGACGAATCCAATGATCATCGTTCGAAGACGCATACGCCGAGTGAAAGGGTCAGGACCCGTTCCGAAGCCGGGACACGCGCCGCGTTCAGCCGTCCGACCGCAGAATCAACCCCGATGTGGGAACGCCCGTGCCCGCCGTGACCAGAGTGCGCGCGGCGCCGGGTATCTGATTCACGGAGGCGCCGCGCACCTGCCGGACCGCTTCCGCTATGCCGTTCATGCCGTGCAGATACGCCTCTCCCAGCTGGCCGCCGTGCGTGTTCATGGGCAGCCGCTCCTCGGCGACGAAGCCCGCCGCCTCCCCGGGCGGGCAGAAGCCGAACTCCTCCAGTTGCATCAGCACGAACGGGGTGAAGTGGTCGTAGAGCACCCCCACGTCGATGTCCGCCGGGGCCAGCCCCGAGGTGCGCCACAGCTGCTGCGCCACCACGCCCATTTCGGGGAGCCCTCGCAGATCGTCGCGGTAGAAGCTGGTCATCTGCTCCTGCGCTCGGCCGGCGCCCTGGGCCGCCGCCGCGATCACGGCCGGCGGCTGCGGGAGGTCGCGGGCCCGCTCCACGCTCGTGACGACGATCGCCTGGCCGCCGTCCGTCTCCTGGCAGCAGTCGAGGAGACGCAGAGGCTCGACGATCCAGCGCGACGCGGCATGGTCCTCGAGCGTGATCGGCTTCCCGTGGAAGTACGCCGCGGGGTTGGTGGCCGCGTACTTCCGGTCCATGACGGCCACATGGCCGAAGGCCTCCGGCGTCAGACCGTACGTATGGAGATAGCGCTGGGCCGCCATCGCCACCCAGGAGGCGGGCGTCAGCAGTCCGAACGGCAGGGCCCAGCCGAGCGCCGCCCCCTCGGCGGACGGCTCGCGCCGCTGCACCCCGGAGCCGAACCTGCGCCCCGAACGTTCGTTGAACGCGCGGTAGCAGACCACCACTTCCGCCACCCCGCACGCCACCGCGAGGGCCGCCTGCTGGACGGTGGCACAGGCCGCGCCGCCGCCGTAATGGACGCGGGAGAAGAAGGACAGCTCCCCTATCCCGGCCGCCTGGGCGACCGTGATCTCCGGGCTGGTGTCCATGGTGAAGGTGACCATGCCGTCGACGTCGGCCGGGGTGAGCCCGGCGTCGTCGAGCGCGGCGCCCACCGCCTCCACGGCGAGCTTGAGCTCACTGCGCCCGGAGTCCTTGGAGAACTCCGTCGCCCCGATGCCGGCGATCGCGGCCTTCCCGCCGAGACCGTCGCGCGTACGGACACTCATGCGGCGCCTCCCGCGGGGACGGTGACCGTGACGGTGCCGGTCACGTGCTTGCCGATGCCGTTGACCCCGACCACCCTGACGACAGCCGTGTCGCCGCCGGGCCCGGCCTCGATGTTCTCGACGGTCCCGGTCAGCACCATCGTGTCCCCCGGATAGTTGGGCGCCCCCAGGCGTATCGCCACCTTGCGCAGCACGGCGGTGGGGCCGAACTGGTCGGTGACATACCGCCCGACCAGGCCGTTGGTCGTCAGGATGTTCATGAAGACGTCGGGGGACCCCTTGGCCCGCGCGAGCTCCGCGTCGTGGTGCACGTCCTGGTAGTCGCGGGACGCGATGGCCCCGGCGACGATCAACGTGCGGGTGATGGGAATCTCCAGCGGCGGCAGCTCCTCACCCCGTGCCCTCGTCACCGTCATGCGGACTCCCCCCTCGCGATCAACGCGCCCAACTCCTCAAGCACTTCGCTTCCGCACCCCAGATACGCGTCCAGCTGTCGCCCCCACAGGAAGTGCCGGTGCACGGGATGATCGAGGTCGGCGCCCATGCCGCCGTGCAGATGCTGGCCCGTGTGCACGACGCGCTTGCCCGCCTCCGAGGCCCACCAAGCGGCGGTGAGGGCGTGCGTGTCGTACGGCAGGCCGGTGTCCCGGCGCCAGGCCGCCTCGTAGGCCGTGACTCTTATCGCCTCGGTGTCCATATGGGCGTCGGCGGCGCGGAGCTGGACGCCCTGCTTCGCGGCGAGGGGGCGCCCGAACTGTTCGCGCTCGTTCGTATGGGCCACCGCGCGGGCCAGCGATCCCGCGCACACCCCGGCCTGCAGCCCGGCGAAGGCCGTCCGCGCGACGGCCCGCACGTCGTCGTACGCCGCGGCGCCGCCCAGCCGCTCCGCGGGCGTCCGGTCGAGGACGAGCCGGCCCGCCGCCCAGGGCGCGGTCAGCTCGACCGGCTCCACGCGCGCGTCGGCGACCCGCACCAGCCACAGGGTCCGGTCGGCCGCCGCCACCAGCACCTGCGTCGCGTCCCTCAGCCACGGCACCCACGTCACCGTGCCGCTCAGCGCCCCCTCCGCGGACGCCTCCACACCGCCCCGGGCGGGCAGCGCTCCCGTCATGACCGCGCTCCCCTGCCGGAGCGCCGGCAGCAGCCGGTCCCGCTGCTCGGCCGTGCCGTGGGCGGCCACCACGAGCAGGCCGTAGACACAGCTCGCCGCGAAGGGCACCTGGGCCGTCACCCGCCCCTGCTCCTCCAGGAGGAGCACCAGACCGAGCAGCCCGATGTCCTCGACCGCGCCCGGCAGCCCCGCCGCGCACAGGGCCTTCCACAGCTTGGCGTCCGAACCGGTCCCCGCCGCCGCGAGCCGCTCGGGGGTGGCCAGGTCGGTGAAGATCTCCCGCGCGAGATCACGGGCGGCCGCTTGCTCCTCCGTGGGCGTGAAGTCCACGTCAGCCACCGCCTTCCGCCGCGCCACCGGAGGCCCGCACGCCCTCGGAGGCTCGTCCGCCCTCGAAGGTCTGTCCGCCGTCGACGGCCCGGAACACCGGTAGCTCCAATTCCTCGTCGACCCGCCGGAACTCGAGCCGCACCGGCATGCCGATCCGCACCTTGTCGTACGGCACCCCGGTCACGTTGCTGATGATGCGCACGCCCTCCGCCAGCTCGACGAGTGCCACGGCGTAGGGAGGGTCGAAGGCGGGGAAGGGCGGGTGGTGCATCACGACGTACGAATAGACCGTGCCCTCGCCGCCGGCCTCGACCGTGTCCCACTCGGGCGAACCGCACGCGTTGCAGCCGGGGAGCCAGGGGAAGCGCAGGGTTCCGCAGCCGCCGCAGCGCTGGATCAGCAGGCGGTGTGCGGCGACACCCTCCCAGAAGCCGGCGTTGTCGCGGTTGACGACGGGGCGGGGACGCTTCTCGTCCGGTCTGCGCCGACGCTGCGCCGGGGCGTACTTGAGGATGCGGAAACGGTGTGTGCCCGCGAGCCTGCCGCCCGCGCGGACGTCCATCCGTGTCGTGACGAAGTGCCCCGCGCCCAGCTTGGTCGTCTTGCGCTCCGAGACCGACTCGATCACCGCGTCGAAGGTGATCTCGTCGCCGGGCCGCAGCGCCCGCAGATACTCCTGCTCGCAGTCGGTGGCGACCACCGAGGTGTACCCGGCGCCGTCGAGCAGGGCGAACAACGCGTCGTACGCCTCCGAGCGGCCGTCGTGGCCGGAGAGTCCGCCCATCGTCCAGACCTGCAGCATCGTCGGGGGCGCCACCGGACCCGCGCCCCCGTACGCGGGGTGCGTGTCGCCCATGGCCTCGCACCAGTGCCTGATCATGGGTTCGTTCACCGGGTCCTTGCCGACGCCCCCTTCCGCTGCCGGCCTGCCCTCGAACGCCTGCAACTCCTCGTACGCGATGTCCTTCACCGTCGCCCCCTCCGCATACCGAGCCGCATCGTCGCGACGATCTCGCGCTGCACCTCGCTCACCCCGCCCCCGAACGTATTGATCTGCGCGGACCTGTTCATCCGCTCCAGCTCGCCGCCCCCGAGACCGCCCGGCGAACCGGCCCGCACGAGCCCTGCTTCGCCCGCGATCTCCTGACACATTCGGTACACCTCCACGGCCGATTCGGTTCCCATGAACTTCACGCCGCTCGCGTCGCCCGGCGCCGGTCCGCCCGCGCCCACATCGCCCACCAAACGCCAGTTGAGCAGGCGCGTTGCCGCGAGCCGGGCATGCACCTCGGCCAGTCTCGACCGCACCCACGGCGCGTCAATCCGGCGTTCGCCCGTCACCGGATCGGGTGCGCGGGCGAGGTCCAGCGCCGCCGCGTAGAAGTCCTCGGCCTGCATGCCGATCGCGGCGAGCGCGACCCGCTCGTGGTTGAGCTGGCTGGTGATGAGGGCCCAGCCGCCGTTCTCCTCGCCGACGAGGTTCGCGGCCGGCACCCGGATCCCGTCGTAGTACGTCGCCGTCGTCGTCAGTCCGCCCACCGTCTCGATCGGTGTCCACGAGAAACCGGGGTCGTCGGTGGGCACGAGGAGGAGGGAGATGCCCTGGTGCTTGGGGGCGTCGGGGTCGGTGCGGCAGGCCAGCCAGATCCAGTCGGCGTGCTGCGCGTTCGAGGTGAAGATCTTCTGGCCGTCGATCAGCCAGGTGTCGCCGTCTCGCACGGCCCGGGTCCGCAGCGCCGCCAGGTCCGTGCCCGCGGAGGGCTCGCTGTAGCCGATCGCGAAGATGATGTCGCCTCTGAGGATGCCCGGCAGGAAGGCCGCCTTCTGCTCCTCGGTGCCGTACTTCATGAGCGTCGGTCCGACGGTGTTCAGGGTGACCATCGAGACCGGGGCGCCCGCGCGGTGGGCCTCGTCGAAGAAGACGAACTGCTCGTCCGCGCCCCGCCCTTGGCCGCCGTACGCCACGGGCCAGCCGAGGCCCAGCATGCCGTCGGCGCCGATGCGTCGCAGCAGGCGGCGCTGTTCCGCCGCGTCCGCGGCGGCGGGCGGGCCGTCGGGCATCACCTCCCGGAAGTAAGCGCGCAGTTCGGCACGGAGTCGGCGCTGGCGTTCGGTGGGGGCCAGGTGCACGGCGGCGGCCTCTCCGTCTCGTACCGGCAGGGTTTCTGACTGTCCGTCAGATTGCGTGCCGGTGTCAAGAGATCCGCGCACCGCCCGCCCTGCGGCGGGTGGACCCCGGACACGCCTGTGCGGCGGTGCCGAAGCACCGCCGCACAGACCGTCTCACCCCACAGCTCACGCCCCTTGGAGCCGTCCCGAGCGGCACCAAGGGGCACCGGCTCACCAGAGCTGGGCGAAGTTGACCGCGACGTTGTCGTTCGACTGATCGAGCGCCGTGAAGCCGGAGCCGTTCACCTGGGCGGTGTTGTTCTGGTTGGACGCCCCATTGCCGATGGCCTGCTGCTGCGTCGTCGTCGAGTTGCCTCCGTTGTCGTCCCCCACGCCGCTGCCGTTCACGGTCGCCACACCCGCGTTCGATCCGTTGTTCGCGAAGGCTCCGTTGTCGGCCGTCGCGACGCCCGAGAAGAGCGCGGCAGCCAGCGGCACGGCCGCGGCGGCGGCGATGATGCGGGCGGTACGGATGCTTGCCATGTCTGTTCCTCCAGAGCAGGAGGTACGCGCCGGCCGAGGCCTGGCGTACCGGAAGTACGGCTTGTTCCAAGGCAGTCGGCCGACCGCCCCGGAGTGTGCTGCACGACGTCGCGGGTCCAGAGTTGCCCACCGAATCCCCGGCGAACCACCCCGGAAGACCCGATTCCCCCGCAAGCGTGAGGACATATCGATAAACACTCCTCGCGCCCCCACCGGCCTGCCCCGGCACCTGAGCACCCTTGACCGGGCCACAGCTCAGGCCAGACACCGCAAGGGGCGAATCGTTCTGCCAATATCCTCCCCGCCGACGGCTCGAAGGGGCGGCGCCCCCTCCCGAACGGCCCCGTACACCACACTCTCCGGCCGCTCCCTCTTCCCTTCTTCGAACACGCGTACGAAAATGGGTCCATGGCCACCATCGATCGCCATGCCACCACCCTCGCGCTCGCCCACGCACTGTCGGCCGCCGAGCGCGGCCTCGCGGTGATCCCGCTGTCCCGAACCAAGCTCCCGGCCCTGCGCTCCCCCCACCACGAAGACCCCCGGCCCGCCCCCTGCCACGGTGAATGCGGCCGCCTCGGACACGGCGTGTACGACGCGACGACCGACCCTCGGCGCATCCGCGAACTCTTCGCCGCCGCTCCCTGGGCCACCGGCTACGGCATCGCCTGCGGACTGCCGCCGCACCATCTGATCGGCATCGACCTGGACACCAAGTCCGGCACGGACGCCTCGGCGGCCCTGCGCGAACTGGCGCTGCGCCACCTCTTCACGATCCCCGCCACCGTCGTCGTGATCACTCCCAGCGGCGGCCGCCACATCTGGCTGACCGGGCCACCCGACACCGTGATCCCCAACTCGGCGGGCCGCCTCGCCCCCGGCATCGACGTCCGGGGCGCCGGCGGTTACCTCGTCGGCCCCGGCTCCCGCACCGAGCGCGGCCTCTACAGCACCGCGCCCGGCACCGCCCAACTGCCCCCCGCGCACTGCCCTCCGTCCCTCCTGCGCCTGCTCACGCCCCCACCCCGTACCCACCAGCACGCACCCGGCCACGCCGACCACTCACCGCCCGGGCACCCCGACGCAGAAGCCCAACGCGGCCACGGACTGGTGCAGTTCGTGCTCGCGGCGCACGCGGGCCAGCGCAACACCCGCCTCTTCTGGGCCGCATGCCGCGCCTACGAGAACGACATGGGCGAGACCCTGGCCCCCCAGCTCGTGGACGCCGCACTCCACGTCGGCCTCACCGAACGCGAGGCCCACTCGACGATCGCCTCGGCAGCCCGCCTCACGGGACGCAGGTGAGCCGTCTGTCTACGGAAGACATGCCTACAGGCATGCGTAAGGGGCGCCCTCAATGGAGGACGCCCCTTACCTGCACCATGCGGTGGGTGTGGGATTTGAACCCACGGTGACTTGCGCCACGACGGTTTTCAAGACCGTTCCCTTAGGCCGCTCGGGCAACCCACCCCGCGCCGTCCGCCGGAAACGGAATCAGGACCGCGCGGGGACAAGACTAGCGGGTCAGCTGTCTCCCTTGCGCTGGCCCAGGGTCACGTCGACCGTGTGCTCCTTGCCGTCGCGCTCGTATGTGATCTTGACGGTGTCGCCCGGCTTGTGGGTCCAGATCTGGCCGATCAGGGTCGGGCCGCTGTCGATCACCATGTCGTCCAGCTTCGTGATGACGTCGCCGGGCTTGAGGCCCGCCTTGTCCGCCGGGCCGTTCGGGGTGACCGCGTCCGAACCGCCCGCGCCCTCCTGGGAGATCGTCGCGCCGTTCGTACCCTCCTGCTGGAGGGAGACCGAGGCGCCGATCACGGGGTAGACCGGCTGGCCGGTCTTGATCAGCTGCTCGGCGACCTGCTTCGCCTGGTTGACCGGGATCGCGAAGCCCAGGCCGATGGAACCGGACTGGCCCGAGCCCCCGAGGCCGCCGCTGTCGGCGGGCTTGATCGCGGAGTTGATGCCGATGACCGCGCCGCGCGAGTCGAGGAGCGGGCCGCCGGAGTTGCCGGGGTTGATGGAGGCGTCGGTCTGCAGGGCGCTCATGTAGGAGCTCTTGCCGCTCTGTCCGCCGTCGCTGGAGGTCACCGGGCGGTTCTTGGCGCTGATGATGCCGGTGGTGACGGTGTTCGAGAGGCCGAAGGGGGCACCGATCGCGATGGTCGAGTCGCCGACGGCCACGCGGTCGGAGTTGCCGAGCTTGAGCGGCCGCAGGCCGTCGGGGGCGCTCTTGAGCTTGATGACCGCCACGTCGTAGCCCTCGGCGCGGCCGACGACCTCGGCGGCGTACTTCTTGCCGTTCGAGAACGTCACCTGGAGCTTGCCGCCCTCGGCCGCCGACGCCACCACGTGGTTGTTGGTGAGGATGTGGCCCTGCGTGTCGTAGACGAAGCCGGTGCCCGTGCCGCCCTCGCCGCCGCCGCTCTGTGCCTCGATGGTGACGACGCTGGGCAGTGCGTTGTTCGCGGTGGCGGCGACCGAACCGGGCTCGCGCTTGACGTCGGCGGGGGTGTCGGGCGCGGCCACCGTGGTCGAGCTGGTGTCGCTGTCGTTCCGCTCGGCCGCCCAGTAGCCGACGCCGCCGCCGATGCCGCCCGCGAGCAGGGCGGCCGCGAGCACCGCGGCGACCAGACCGCCGCGCCGACCGCCGGGCTTCGGCTCCTGCGGGTGGTACGAAGCGCCCCAGCCCGACCCGGAGCCACCGCCCGTGGCGTACGACGGCATGGCGGGCGGCTGCGGAGGCGGCCAGTCCGCGGCGCCGGAAGCGGCGTGCGGGGTGCCCTGAGGGGCGCCAGCGGAGGCGTGGGCAGGAGCATGCGCGGGGGCGTGGTTCGCGGCATGCTCGGGGGCGTGCGCCGGAGCTGAGTGCGCCCCCGCGTGCCCCTCCTGCCCGGCCGACCCGCCGGCAGGCCCTGCGGCGGACCCGCCGGAACCGGGGGCGGAACCGGCTGCACTGGAGTCGGCGGGAACAGCGGGAGCGTCCACCGGCGCGGGGGGCGCGGACGGGGCCTGGGGTACCTCGTTGCCCTCGTTCTCGGTGCTCACAGCTCTTCTCCTCGGTCCATGCTGTCGTTGCGTGCGTTCTCGGTCACGGCCAGGGTGTGCCGACTGGGCGGGCGTCAGCGGCTGTCGGGGTCATCCGTCGCCATCCGTCGTCATCCGTCATTTTTGTCTGCTGTCAGCTTTTCCCATGGGCTGTCAGGGCACCATAAGCCGATCCTGTGTGTTCGGCGTCCCGGCGGGGCGTCGTCCGGCGAGCCGACGGGTACCCCGTGATGGCACCATGACGCGGTGACCCTCGCACGACAGCACCAGATTCAGGTCATCGCCCACCGCGGAGCCTCCGAGGATGCCCCCGAGCACACGCTGGCCGCCTACAAGAAGGCGGTCGAGGACGGTGCCGACGCCCTCGAATGCGATGTGCGGCTGACCGCCGACGGCCATCTCGTGTGCGTCCACGACCGCCGTGTGAACCGCACGTCGAACGGGCGCGGAGCCGTCTCCGCCCTCGAACTCGCCGACCTCGCCGCCCTGGACTTCGGCTCCTGGAAGAGGCATCACGGCGAGGCCGAGGAGGACCCGGACTGGGAGGGCTCCACGGGAGAGGACACCTCCGTCCTGACCCTGGAGCGACTGCTCGAGCTGGTGGCCGAAAGTAATGCCTCAGGACGACGCGTGCGGCTGGCCATCGAGACCAAGCACCCCACGCGCTGGGCGGGCCAGGTGGAGGAGCGCCTGCTCCTGCTCCTGAAGCGCTTCGGACTGGACGCGCCGCCCGCCGAGGGTCCTTCCCCGGTACGGGTCATGAGTTTCTCGGCGCGTTCACTGCACCGCGTCCGGGCCGCTTCCCCGACTCTGCCGACCGTTTACCTGATGCAGTTCATCTCGCCGCGCCACCGTGACGGCCGCCTTCCGCAGGGCGTGCGCATCGCTGGTCCGGCCATGCGGATCGTGCGCAATCACCCGTCGTACGTGGAGAAGCTGAAACGCGCGGGACACGAAGTGCACGTCTGGACCGTGAACGAGCCTGCGGATGTTGAACTCTGTGCGGAACTGGGTGTCGACGCGATCATCACCAACCGCCCCAAGCAAGTTCTGACCCAACTGGACCGGCTGGGACTCCGGTAACTCCGGTTACAGGGAGTGCACCGGCGCGTTCGGCCCGTATTCGATCGTTACGAGTGCGTCACCGGACGTCGGTTGGCCGGTTTCCGGTCCAGTCCATTGGGGCATCCACACCGTGGCGTGGGGCGAAGGAGGTCTCGGGGGTGGCGTTGGTGGTGGCACGGGAGGTGCCCACGTCGTCGAGCATGGCCGTTCCCCATGGCCCTGCGGGCGTGGGGGAAGCAAGACACCGTATGCGTGATCAGCTGCGCATGAGCGGGGTCTCGGAGACGGTCGTCGACGATGCCGTACTGATCCTGTCGGAGTTGCTCAGCAATGCCTGCCGGCACGGCAGGCCGCTGGGCCGCGGGATGGTCGGCGACGGGGACGTGCGGGCGGCATGGCACGTCGACGAAGCAGGCCGGCTGACGGTCGAGGTGACGGACGGCGGCGGCCCGACCCGCCCGGCTCCGGCGACCCCGTCGGTCACGGCACACGGCGGCCGCGGGCTCAACATCATCACGGCGCTCGCCGACGCCTGGGGCGTCCGTGACGACGTGCACGGTGAGGTCACCGTGTGGGCCGTCGTCCAAGCGGCGCACCATCACGAGGATTTCGCTACGCGCGTCGCCGCCCCGTCGGCGGCCGCGATATCCGACCTCGCCTTCGTGGACCCCTTCGACGAGCGGGACTGAATCCGCGAACGGCTAGGCTCGCGCCCGTACGCAAGAGAGCCGTAGCCGGGAGACACCCAAGATGGCCAAGAAGCGCCCCCAGCCCAAGGGCAAGCAGCAGCCGCAGCTCAAGGGCGGCCCCGGAGACGGGGAGATCCCCGTCGTCGGCGCCCGTGAACCCTGCCCCTGCGGTTCGGGCCGCCGGTACAAGGCCTGTCACGGCCGGGCCGCCGCGCACGCGGTGACCGAGCTGGTGCAGCGCCCCTTCGAAGGCCTGCCCGGCGAGTGCGACTGGGTCGCGCTGCGCGAGCTGGTCCCCGCCGCCACGGTCGAGCTGACCCTCAAGGGCGGCCTCCCCGAGGGCGTTTCCTCGGTCTCCCTCGCGACCGTGCTGCCGATGGCCTGGCCGGCGCTGCGCCGCGACGACGGCTCGGTCCTCCTCGGTCTGCAGAACGACACCTCGTCCGGTGACATCAGCCGCGACCTCGCCGACACCCTGCAGCGCGCCCTGGAGGCCGAGCCGGGTACTCCGGTGAAGGGCCGCCGCGCCCCGGCCGACGGCCCCCGGCTGCAGGACCTGCTCGACCCCGAGGGCGCGTTCGAGCCGGTCGTGCACCCCGGCTTCGAGTTCTGGGTGCCGGACGCGGAGAACGCCTCTCCGGAGGTGTCCGCCTCCCTGGAGCGGGCGAACGACGCCGCCATCCCGACGGCGAAGCTGACCGGTGTCGACGCCGCGTACTGGTGCGAGACCCCGGAGAAGAACCACCTGCGCTGGGTCATGCCGCACCCCGAGGAGAAGCTCCTCGACGCGCTGGCCCGGCTGCACGCGGCCGGTACGTCGAGCCTCGGCGAGGGCACGCGGCTCGTCGGCTCCTTCCGGGCGCACGGCCTGACCGTGCCGGTGTGGGACCTGCCGACCGGGGTCTCCGCCGCGGACGTCGAGAAGCCCGCGGCGGAGTTCGCGGAGCGGCTCGCGACGGCGCTCGCCTCGGACGCCCCCCTCACCGCGGACGAGCGCCGCGCGCGCGGCGGCCTCACCAACCGTCAGGTGACGCTCAGCTGACGCATGGAGCTCAGCCGACGCATGAAGCCCGGCTGAACACGCCGTATCGACTGACCCAGCAGTCAGTCGGTACGGCATAAAAGGGAATGCGTGACTCCAGTCACAACTCCCGTTGGCCGCAGAGAAATCCCTGTCCGGATAACTGAGATCGAATTTGCCAGGAGCCGATCTCTTGTTACCGTTCAGGTAGCCCGGTTGCTGGTGCATCCCCCGTCGCCAGCAACCGGGCCCTTTCGTGCCCGGGGCATGTCCGGGGAGCCGCGGGGAACCGGTTCAGGACTCAACTGTCCTGCGGTGATGCCGAGTTGCTTCCGGAGCGCAGCAGCAGCCCGTCCGCCTCGCCCGCCGCGTACTCCGCCACCGCCGAGTACGCCGACGCGTCACCCGCCGACCGCTCGCGCGGAGTCTCGCACGCTGCCGGTTCGTCCCCCGCGGCCACCTCGCAGTGCATCTGCACGGTGCGCGCGTCCGGCCCCATCAGAGTCAGTACGGCGGCCAGTTCCTTGCCGGTGGCATTGCGGTAATAGCTACGCGCCCAGGTGTCGCGGCCCCGTGTGAGGACGCAGGTCTGCGCCTCGATGCCGTCGGGCGAGGAGAGTTCGGGGCCACACCGGGCGGCGGTGGTCGCGCCGAGGCCGGCGAGCAACGAGGGCTCCGAGGCCGTCTCCGTGGACCGCTGCTGCCCCGAAGAGGCGTTCGAGGGAGTGGGTGAGGGGGGAGGGAGGGGCGACTTCGCGTCACCGTCGCCCGCCGGTCCCGCGAACGCGCCGGCGAGCGGCAGGAGGGCCGTGACGGCCATGACGCCCAGGAGCACGAGCAGGCGGGGTTGCATGAGCCGAAGATATCGACAGCGGGCGCGCGGCCGGCTCGCCGCGCGCCCGATTCCCCTACAACTCGGGGGCGCTCACACCCGTACGAGTGAGCGCGTCCACGACGGCGTCCACCACCGCTTCGACGTCCGGCACCCAGGGGGCGGCGGAGCCGGGCAGCGGGGCGCGCTCCCAGCGGACCCGGCCCTGTCCCGTGTCGGAGGGCGGCAGGGCGAGATAGCCGCCCTCGCCGTGGAAGCGGAGCGAGCCGGGGACGCAGTCCTTGGCATAGAGCAGCTCGCCCAACTGGGCCATGGAGTACGGCGCGACGAGCAGATGGAGTCTCGCCTCGGTGGCGACCACCGGGCCGAGCCTGATGCCGGCCTCGTCGAGTGCGGCGAGGGCGCGCGCGCCCGCGTCCACGGGGAGGCTCACGGCGCACGGGGCGCGGCCTCCGGTGGCGAGTACGACGGGTGCGCCGGGTCGGTTGGACCACCACCAGCGGATCATCCGCTCGTCGGTGGTGGCGGCGAGAAGACCGGGGTCGAGGGGGTGCGCGCCCGGTACCGCGCAGTCGAGGTCGGGGCAGGCGCACCGGCTGCCGTCGCGCCGGTCGAGACCGACTCCCGGCAGTACCGGCCACCGCCATGCGGTCGCGAAGGTCAGAGCCGCGCCGAGCTGTCCGGCGCTCCGGCCGGGCTTCCTTCCGATTCGCCAGGACAGGAGCCTGCGTCGCCTTCCGAGGATCTCGCGCATGAGCGCTCGTTCCTTTCCGTTGCACGCCGGCGTTAGCCGGGGAGACTGCGGGCCACATCACACCATGTGTGGATCACTTCACCATGTGTGGATCACTTCGCTGTACGTACGAGCTGGCACATCTGCCCCCAGCCTGTGGCATGGGGAACCACGCTGAACCGAGCGTTGACGTGGCGTGGGGTGGCGGCGCCTGGCGTTTGCCGTCCCGCGATATTGCTTGCCGCCTCCGCCACGGGAGGATGGGGCACGGTCGTCGTGAGTTAGGACGTCCGGGTCCTTGGTCAGGTTCCGGATGGACCCCAACTGCCCCTGGTCATCACTGAGTACGTACCCAGCGCGACCACTGCAACGCTCTACCGAACAACGTCAGTCGACCCTAATATGCCCTAACCCGGCGCTGTTTTCAGCCAACTTCACAAGATCTTTTTCTGGTCCCAGAATTACCTCGGACACCAGGAATCCCAGCAGGACAATGCTGGACATCCCCTCACCAGTGCGTGTACATCTGGAGACATTGCTAGCGGCGCATAATGACATGGGGGTTTGCGATGCTATTGAGCATTACGCACCGGCCGGAAAGCCGTGAGCCATGAACGCCCCGCATCTTCCGAAAGTGGCCGGAATCGATTCCACAGTTCCGCCACCGGCACACACTGTCGCGCCCGCCGCGCGGACCACGCCCGCCGCAGCAGTTCCGGAGGGTACTTCCGTCCCGAGCGCACCCGGCGCCGTGCTCCAGGACCGTCTCGCGGGCTGGGTCTCCGACCTCACCACGCTGCACGAACTCACCGAGCGGCTCTCCCGCACGGCCACCCTCGACGAGGCGTTGCGCGAGCTCCTGCGCGCCGGTGCTGCCCTGGTGGGCGCGCGACGTGGACTCACCGTCATCGAACCCGCCGACGGGCTCGGCCCCGAGACCACCGTCGGCCTCGGACTGGCCCGCGCCGACCTCGGGCACATCGAGACGGTGCCGCGCGGCGCCACCTCGTACGGCAAAATCCTGGACGCCTTCGAGAGCCGGCCGGGTGCCGTGCCGGAGGAGATCGCGCAGCCCGATCTGCTCGCCGAGGAAGGCCTCGACCCGCTCCACCGCGAAGTCGCCTGCCGCCTCGGCTACGCCGCCAGTTATGCCCTCCCCCTCGCCACTTCGACGGCGGACCGGATCGGTGCCGCCGTCTGGCTGTACGACGAGCCGGCCGAACCCGACGAGCGCCGCCGCCACCTCGTAGGGCTCTACCTCCGGCAGGCCGCCGAGCACGTGGCGCGGCTGCTCGAACTGGACCGCGTCCGCACGGCCGACGCCACCCTCCGGGAGGAGCTCATGCCGTCGCGGCTGCCCCGGGTCGCCGGGGTGCAGCTCGCCGCCCGGCACCGCACGGGGCCGCGCGGCGGCGGTGACTGGCACGACGCGCTGCCGCTGCCCGACGCGGCGCTCGGCCTCGCGGTGGGTTCCGTGACTGGGTCGGGGCCGAGCGCCGTGGCCGCGATGGGGCGGCTGCGGGCGTCCCTGCGGGCGTACGCCGTGATGGAGGGCGAGGACCCCGTCGCCGTCCTCTCCGACCTGGAGCTGCTGCTGCGGCTGACCGAGCCCGCGCGGTCGGCGACCGCCCTCTTCGCGTACTGCGAGCCCGCCCTGCGCAAGGTCGTCCTCGCCGGTGCCGGGCACAGTCCGCCGCTGATCGTCGGGGAGCGCCGCACGGAGTACGTGGAGACCTCCCTCTCCGCGCCGCTCGGCATGCTCGCCTGCTGGGAGGCGCCGAGCGTGGAGATCAGCCCGGAGCCCGGAGAAACGGTGCTTCTCTACACCGACGGGCTGCTGCACCGCACCGGCGACCCGATGGACCGGGCGTTCGCGAGGCTGCACGCTGCCGCCGCGAGCGTGCCGAGGGCCGTCAGGGACGACCCCGGCGCGATCGCCGACCACGTGCTGCACGCCGTCCTGCCGGACGGGCTCGACGCCGTGGACAGCGACGAGGACGTGGTGCTGCTGGCGGCCCGCTTCGAGTGAGGCGCGAGCGCGCTCCCGTGTGAGGCGACGGGCACACTGTGTAAGTGGCCTTCCGGCCCTGGGACCCCTTCCGTACGCCCGTACGATGGAGGACGGCCCAGTGTCGTACATAGGAGGCAGATCGTGTCGGAGGCGCTCAACCCGGCGAACCCGGAAGAGACCGAAGAAGAGCCGATCAAGCAGCGCAAGAACGGCCTGTACCCGGGCGTGTCCGACGAGCTTGCCGAGAACATGAAGTCCGGCTGGGCCGACACCGAGCTGTACGACCTGCAGCCGATCGCCCAGGCCGAGCACACCGCCGCCCGCCGCGCCGCGCTCTCCGCGCGCTTTCCGGGCGAGCGCCTGGTGATCCCCGCGGGCAACCTGAAGACCCGTTCGAACGACACCGAGTACGCCTTCCGCGCCTCCGTCGAGTACGCGTACCTGTCGGGCAACCAGACCGAGGACGGCGTCCTGGTCCTGGAGCCGAAGAGCGGCGGCGGCCACGACGCCACCATCTACCTCCTGCCGCGCTCCGACCGTGCGAACGGCGAGTTCTGGCTCGACGGGCAGGGCGAGCTCTGGGTCGGCCGCCGGCACTCCCTCACCGAGGCCGAGAAGCTGTACGGAATCCCCGCCTCCGACGTGCGCGAGCTGGCCGGCGAGCTGCGCGAGGCGACCGGCCCCGTCCGTGTCGTGCGCGGTTACGACGCAGGCATCGAGGCCGCCCTGACCGACAAGGTCACCGCCGAGCGCGACGAGGAGCTGCGCGTCTTCCTCTCCGAGGCCCGCCTCGTCAAGGACGAGTTCGAGGTCGGCGAGCTCCAGAAGGCCGTCGACTCCACCACTCGCGGCTTCGAGGACGTCGTGAAGGTCCTCGACAAGGCCGAGGCCACCAGCGAGCGCTACATCGAGGGCACGTTCTTCCTGCGCGCCCGCGTCGAGGGCAACGACATCGGCTACGGCTCGATCTGCGCCGCGGGCCCGCACGCCACCACCCTGCACTGGGTGCGCAACGACGGCGCCGTCCGCTCCGGAGAGCTGCTGCTGCTCGACGCCGGCGTGGAGACGCACACGTACTACACCGCGGACATCACGCGCACGCTGCCGATCAACGGCCGTTTCAACGAGCTGCAGAAGAAAATCTACGACGCCGTGTACGAGGCCCAGGAGGCCGGCATCGCGGCGGTGAAGCCGGGCGCCAAGTTCCGCGACTTCCACGACGCGGCGCAGCGCGTGCTCGCCGAGAAGCTCGTCGAGTGGGGCCTCGTGGAGGGCCCGGTCGAGCGCGTCCTGGAGCTCGGGCTGCAGCGCCGCTGGACGCTGCACGGCACCGGTCACATGCTCGGCATGGACGTCCACGACTGCGCCGCCGCGCGCACCGAGACGTACGTGAACGGCACGCTGGAGCCCGGCATGTGCCTGACGGTCGAGCCCGGTCTGTACTTCCAGGCGGACGACCTGACCGTGCCGGAGGAGTACCGCGGCATCGGCGTCCGGATCGAGGACGACATCCTCGTCACGGAGGACGGCAACAAGAACCTGTCGGCCGCACTGCCGCGTACGTCCGAGGACGTCGAGGCGTGGATGGCGCGGCTCAAGGGCTGAGCCAAGGGCTGAGCCGCACACGCGTGACGAAGGGCCGGTTCCCTCCCGGGGGCCGGCCCTTCGGCGTTCCTCAGTGGGCCGCCCGCTCGTCCTCGCCCGCGACCTTGGCGGTGCTCAGGGCGATGCGGTTCCAGGTGTTGATGGTGAAGATCAGGGCGAGCACGCGGGCCAGTTCGGACCCGTCGAAGTGCCGGGCGGCCTCTACGTAGACGTCGTCCGGGACGCCGCCCTGGGAGACGAGCGTGACCGACTCGGTCAGGGCGAGGGCCGCCTGCTCCTTCGCCGTGAAGAAGTTACGGGCCTCGCGCCACACGCCGATCATGTGCAGCCGCGCCTCGTCCTCGCCGGCCTTGCGGGCGTCGGAGGTGTGCATGTGGAGGCAGTAGGCGCAGCCGTTGAGGAGCGAGGCGCGGATCTGGATCAGTTCGACGAGGGCCGGGTCGAGGCCGTCGCGGGCGGCGGCGTCGAAGCCGATGAGGGCCTTGAAGGCCTTGGGGGCGGCCTTGGCGAAGTTGAGGCGCGGGGCAGCGGTGGGAGCGGCGGAGGCGGTGGCGGCGGTCTGCGTGGCGTTCGTGTTGTTCGTCATGACCATGAATCTAGGGCCGGGAAAGACCTCGCGTAGGGTGCATTCCCATGCCGGAATCATGGGTCAATTTGGCGGAGCGAATCGGCAGTGACCTGCACGTGGACCTGTCCGGTCCCGGCAGTCGCCGTGCCGTTCTCATCCGCGCGCTGCGGGACGCCGTACGCGAGGGACGGCTCCCTCCGGGCACCCGGCTGCCGCCCTACCGCTCGCTCGCCGCCGACCTCGGCCTGGCCCGCAACACGGTCGCCGACGCCTACGCCGAGCTGGTCGCGGAGGGCTGGCTGACGGCGCGGCAGGGTTCGGGGACGCGGGTCGCGGAGCGCGCGGCGCCGCCCAAGCGCCCGCGCATGCCGAAGCCCGCTCCGGCGCGGCCCGCCGCGCCCGCGTACGACCTGCGCCAGGGCACGCCGGACGCCGCCTCCTTCCCGCGCACGGCCTGGCTCGCGGCCGCCCGGCGCGCGCTCGGTGCCGCGCCCAACGAAGCCTTCGGGCCCGGTGACCCGCGGGGCCGCGTCGAGCTGCGCCGGGCGCTAGCCGACTATCTGACGCGGGTGCGCGGGGTGCGCGCCGACCCCGAACGGATCGTGGTGTGCTCGGGGTTCGCGCACGCGCTGCGGCTGCTGTTCGCGGGGTCGCGCGGGGCGGGCGGCGGGGTGCTGCGGGGACCCTTCGCCATGGAGTCGTACGGACTCGGGTTCCACCGGGACATCCTGGAGAGCGCGGGTGTGCGGACCGTGCCGCTGGGCCTGGACGAACGTGGCGCCCGGGTCGAGGAGTTGACCGACGGACCGTCCGCGGGGTCACGGACCCGCGGCGTACTCCTCACGCCCGCACACCAGTTCCCGACCGGCGGCCCACTGCACCCCGCCCGGCGCGCGGCGGTCGTCGACTGGGCCCGTACGAGCGGCGGTCTCATCCTGGAGGATGACTACGACGGCGAGTTCCGTTACGACCGCGAGCCGGTCGGCGCCGTACAGGGTTTGGATCCCGAACGGGTCGTCTACCTCGGCTCGGTGAGCAAGAGCCTCTCCCCCGCCGTGCGCCTCGGCTGGCTGGTGCTGCCCGAGCAGCTCGTCGACGGCGTGCTCGCCGCCAAGGGGGAGCGGGAGGCGTGGGCGAGCGTCCTGGACCAGCTCACGCTCGCCGAGTTCATCTCCTCCGGTCAGTACGACCGGCACATCCGCCGGATGCGGCAGCGCTACCGGCACCGTCGCGACCGGCTCGTCACCGCCCTCGCCGAGCGCGCCCCGCACATCACGGCCACCGGTATCGCGGCCGGCCTGCACGCGGTGCTGCGGCTGCCGCCGGGGACGGAGGCGTCCGCGGTCAAGGCGGCGGCCTGGCAGGGGATCGCGCTGGACGGGCTCGCCGCGTTCCGTCACCCGGGGGCGACGATGCCGGCCGGGGACGGTCTCGTCGTCGGGTACTCGACGCCTACGGAGCACGCGTACGGGGCGGCGGTGGAGGCGCTGCTGCGGGCGCTGCCGCCGGCCGACGGGGAACAGCCGCCCGCCGGTGGGGAACTCCTCACGCCGTCATCAACGGCGCGTCCTCCCGCCACTTGAGGATCTTGTCGAAGCTGATCACCGCACCGCTCCTGCCCGGCTTGTTGCCGAGGTGGACGTGGTCGGCGAGCTCCCTGATCAGGCACAGGCCCCGGCCGTGCTCGTCCGTCTCCGCGGCGGGCGGCCGGGGCGCGGGACAGCCGCGCGCCGTGCCGGGGAAACCGGGCCCGGAGTCGTCCACCTCGATGCGGCACTTCTCGCCGTCCAGGTAGGCCGTGACCCGGTACCCGCCCAGCGCGGCCCCGGGCGCGACCGCACCGCCGTGCTCGACGGCGTTGGCGCACGCTTCGCTGAGGGCGACCGACAGGTCGTAGGAGACGTCGGGATCCACGCCCGCCGTCTCCATCGTGCCGATCAGCAGCCGGCGGGCGAGCGGAACGCTCGCGGCGTCGCGCCGCAAATGGAGAGACCACCAGATGCTCATGCTCCAGCCTCCTGGCCGCGGCTCGACATACCGATACGTATTGCCGCACGCGCCCCCGAATAAGCGCCCGAACGACGTGATGCCGCCCATACGGCGGACGCGCGGCCCCCGTCAGGCGGTGTAGGACGGCGGGACGGGACACGCCACTCGCACCGCCTCAGGCCCACCAGAGCCGCACCCATCGCCCGGAACAGGACCTTCCGGACCTGCCGTACGCAAGGGGAGGGCCCAGTGCGATGATGGCCCGGCCATGACTGCCCCCCACCAGCGCAAGACGCGCGACGGAGCCGACCTCCGGCTGCTGAGGGCCGCGACGTTCGCCGCGGTCTGCGTCGTGCTGTCCGCCGGGGGCCATGTGCTCGCTTCCTGCGTCGCCGTCCCGCTGTGGACGCTGGCCGCGGGCTTCCTCGCCGTCCTCGCGGTCGCGCTGCCGCTCGCCGGGCGGGCCCGCTCGCTGCCCGGCATCGCCGCGCTGCTCGCGGCGGGACAGCTCGGTCTGCACGCCCTGTTCGGCCTCGGCCAGCACGGCACGGCCGCCGCGAGCGCCGCGAACGGTGACGCCTCCCTGGTGGAGCGGGCCGCGCGCCTGGTCTGCGGTGCGGGCGCCGCGACGATCACGCCCGCGCAGGCCCACCGGATCCTCACCACGGCCGGGCTCGGCCCCGGCGGCGCGGGCGCTTCCGGAGCGGGCCAGTCCGCCGGGCATCAGCACGGCCGGTCCGCCGCCGCGGCCGCGGACACCGCGCTGGACTCGGTCTCGGCGTCGGCGACCGGCATGCCGCACACCGGTGGCATGGGGTCGATGGGCGCCATGGCGCTCGTCCCGTCCTTGCCCATGCTCGTCGCGCACCTCCTCGCGGCCCTCGCGGCCGGCTGGCTGCTCCGCAGCGGCGACCTCGCGCTGCTCCGCCTCGTCCGGCTCGCCAACGGGGCACAGGGAGTCGCCGAAGGGGCGCTCGTACGTTCCCTGCGCTCGGCCCTCACTCTCGTCCGCGCCCTGCGGGCCGGCCTGCCCGGCGCGCCTGAGACGACCGGCCCGCGGCCTCCGCGCACCGCGCTGCTCGCGCCGCCGAAGCCGCGCACGGTCGCGCTCGAGGACGCAGTGATCAGGCGCGGGCCCCCGGCCGGGCGCCTCGACGTCGAACTCGCCGCCTGACGCGACACACTCCACACCGCAGTACGGAGAACACTCCTGACGCCGTACGGAGGGGTCGCTCGGCGCGCACGCGCGCGTGCCCGACGCGGCCGCGCTCACCCCTCGTACTGATCACCACTGACGAAAGTGGAGTGTTCCTGTCATGAAGCTGTCCCGTATCGCCGCCGTCGGCACCGTCGCCGCCTCCGCCGTGCTCGTCCTCTCGGTGCCCGCGTTCGCGCACGTCAGCGTCTCGCCGGAGGGCCAGGCCGCCAAGGGCGGGTACGCCACGGTCAACTTCAAGGTGCCGAACGAGATGGACGACGCCTCGACCAACAAGCTCGAGGTCTCCTTCCCGGCCGACCACCCGCTCGCCTCCGTGATGACGCAGCCCGTCCCGGGCTGGACCGCGAAGGTCACCAAGTCGAAGCTCGACAAGCCGCTGGAGATCCACGGCAAGAAGATCGACGAGGCCGTCTCCAAGGTCACCTGGACCGCCGACGGCAAGGGCATCCAGCCGGGCACCTTCCAGAAGTTCCCGGTCTCCATGGGCCAGCTGCCCGAGGACGCCGACGAACTCGTCTTCAAGGCGGTCCAGACGTACGACAACAAGGAAGTCGTGCGCTGGATCGAGCCGCAGCAGAAGGGCCAGGAGGAGCCGGAGCACCCGGCGCCCGCCCTCCCGCTGACCGCCGCCACCGACGGCCACGGCGGCGCGGCCGACACCGCGAAGGCGGACGACAAGTCGCACAAGACGGAGAGCGCGTCGTCCGACTCCGACAGCAGCGACACCACCGCCCGCGTCCTCGGCATCGTCGGCATCGTCGTCGGCGCGGCGGGTGTCGCGTTCGGCGTGCTCGCGGGCCGCCGTCGCGTCACCGGCTGAGCCGCCGGCCGAGCCACCCTCGGGGTGCGCCGCGGCGCACAGCCGCCCCGGCGCACCCCGGCCCCCTCACATCTGGGACATTTTCGTATGCGCACCAAGAGCTCCAAGAGCTACGCGAAGAGCACCGACAAGAAGGTCGCCGCCGCTGCCCTGCTGGCCGTGGCCGCCCTCACCCTGACCGCCTGCGGCGGCGGTGACGACAACAAGAAGCCGGTCGCCGAGGTCTCCGTGGAGAGCGACTCGGGCAAGGCCGCCACGGTCCTGGACAAGCCGTACGAGAAGCCGAACCTCGTCCTCACCGACACGCACGGCAAGAAGTACGACCTGCGCGAGGAGACCAAGGGCAAGCCGACGCTGCTCTACTTCGGCTACACCCACTGTCCGGACGTCTGCCCGCTGACAATGAACAACATCGCGGTCGCCAAGAAGGCTCTGCCCAAGGCCGATCAGGACAAGCTCAAGGTCGTCTTCGTGACCACCGACCCCGACCGCGACACCCCCGCCGAGCTCGGCAAGTGGCTCAAGGGAGTGGACGCCGAATTCGTCGGCCTCACGGGTGACTTCGACACCATCCAGGCCGGGGCCCGCCAGCTCGCCATCAACGTCGAGCCGTCCAAGAAGGACAAGAAGGGCAAGATCGTCTCGATGCACGGCACGCAGGTCTTCGCGTTCTCCCCGAAGACCGACGCGGGATACGTCCTGTACAGCGACAAGGCCACCGCGGCCGACTACACCAAGGACCTCCCCAAGATCCTCGAGGGGCAGAACCCGTGAACCACCGCACCACCCAGCACCGCACCACCCAGCACCGCGCCCTCGCCGCCGGGGCCATGGCACTGACCGCCGCGCTCGCCCTCGCGGGCTGCTCCGACGACTCGGGCTCCGGTTCCGGGGACGCCGCGAAGAAGCCCGAGCTGAAGGTCAGCGGGGCCTACGTCCCCGAGCCCACCATGGACGACATGGCGGCCGGCTTCTTCACGCTGACCAACAAGGGCAGCGCCGACAAGCTCACCTCCGCCACCAGCGACATCGCCGGCTCCGTCACGCTGCACAGCACCAAGGACGGCGCGATGAAGGAGGAGAAGTCCTTCGACGTGCCCGCGAACGGCGAGCTCACCTTCGCGAGCGGCGGCAACCACCTCATGCTCGAGAAGCTCAAGCGCAAGCCGAAGCAGGGCGAGAAGATCGCCATGACCCTGCACTTCCAGAAGTCGGACCCGATCACCGTCGAGGTTCCGGTCAAGGAAGCGACGTACAGCCCCAAGCAGCACAAGTCGCACTGAGGGACGGATCGTTGATGCAGACCATCGCTCCCCGCTCCGGGATCGTCTCCGGGGCCGGTACAGCTCCCCGCCTCTGGCGGCTCCTTCTGGTGCTTCTCGCCGCGACCGGCGTCTTCCTCGCCGGTGCCGCGCCCGCGTCCGCGCACGCCGCGCTGACCAGCAGCGACCCGAAGCAGGGAGCGGTGGTCGACAAGGCCCCCGAGCAGG
Organism: Streptomyces sp. NPDC029674; assembly: GCF_044903205.1. Taxonomy (NCBI): domain Bacteria; kingdom Bacillati; phylum Actinomycetota; class Actinomycetes; order Kitasatosporales; family Streptomycetaceae; genus Streptomyces; species Streptomyces sp. NPDC029674. The sequence goes on along the minus strand of NZ_JBJDPY010000012.1, from coordinate 156,136 downwards.
TCGAGCTCACCTTCTCGGAGAAGGTCGCCATGTCGGACGGCTCCGTGCGGGTGCTCGACCCGTCCGGCAAGCGGGCCGACGCCGGGAAGACGTCGGACCTGGGCGGCAACACGTACGGCGTGAAGCTGCGCCCGGGCCTGCCCGACGGCACTTTCACCGTCGCCTACCAAGTGGTCTCCGCCGACAGCCACCCCGTCGCCGGCGCCTTCACCTTCTCCATCGGCGCGCCCTCCGACACCAAGGTCACGCTGCCCGACCAGGAGGCCGGCGGCGGCCTGGTGGGGCTGCTCTACGACATCGCGCGCTACTTCTCGTACGCCGGGTTCATCCTGCTCGTCGGCGGCGCCGCCTTCGTCCTGGGCTGCTGGCCGCGGGGTGCCGGAGTGCAGCCCGTGCAGCGGATCGTGACGGCCGGCTGGGTCTCGCTCGCCGCCTCCACCCTCCTCCTGCTGCTCCTGCGCGCCCCCTACACCGGCTCCGGAAAGCTCGCCGACGCCTTCGACATGGGCAAGCTCGGCGACGTCCTCAACACCAAGACGGGCGCCGCCCTGGTCTCCCGGCTGCTGCTCCTGGCCGCCGCCGCGCTGTTCGTCGCGGTCCTCTTCGGCGCGTACGAGAAGCGCGAGGACCCGAAGGAGAAGAAGGACCTCACCTTCGGGCTCGCCATCGGCGGCACCGTCGTCGCCATCGGCATCGCGGCGACCTGGGCGATGGCCGAGCACGCCTCGACCGGCATCCAGGCGGGCATCGCGATGCCCGTCGACGTGCTGCACCTGCTGGCCGTCGCCGCCTGGCTGGGCGGACTCGCGACGCTGCTCGTCGCGCTCTTCCGGACGTCCGCGGTGGACGCGTCGGCCGTGCGGCGGTTCTCGACCGTGGCGTTCACCAGCGTCGTCGTGCTGGCGGCGACCGGCACCTACCAGTCGTGGCGGCAGGTCGGCTCGTGGTCGGCGCTGACCGGCACGTCGTACGGGCAGCTGCTCCTCGTCAAGATCGGCCTGGTCGTCGTCCTGGTGGGCGTCGCCTCCGTCTCGCGGCGGTGGACCGGGCGGATCGCCGCCGAGGCGGGTGGCATGGCTCCGGAGAGCGCGGCCGCCGTGGTCGTCGAGCAGCGCGCGAAGCAGTCTTCGAAGCAGTCGGTGAAGCAGTCTTCCAAGCAGTCGGCGAAGGCCATTCAGAAGGAGCCGGTCACGGTACCGGCCTCCTCCGGGTCCTCCGCTGACGCGGCCGACGACCCCAAGCGCTCCGCCCAGCTGGCGCGCCAGCGGGCCGCCATGGACAGCGCCCGCGAGAAGCGCGTCCGCGACGCCGACCCGCACCGCTCGGGTCTGCGCCGTTCGGTGCTGACCGAGACCGGTATCGCCGTCGTCCTGCTGGCCGTGACGACGATCCTCACCACCACCGAGCCCGGCCGCACGGAGGAGGAGGCCGCCAACGCCACCTCCGCGGCAGCGGCACAGCGCTCGGGCCCGCTCAAGCTCAAGGTGCCCTTCGACACGGGCAGCGCCGACGGCAAGGGCACCGTGCAGCTGGACCTCGACCCGGGCCGCAGCGGCAGCAACACCCTGCACCTGTATGCGAAGCGGCCCAACGGCAGCGCCTTCGACGTCCCCGAGGTGAAGGTGTCCTTCACCCTCGAGTCGAAGGACGTAGGCCCGCTGCCCGTCGCCCCGGACCGCATCGCCACCGGACACTGGACCGCGACCGGCGTGCAGATCCCGATGGCAGGCAAGTGGAAGATCGCGGTGACGGTGCGGACCTCCGACATCGACCAGGTCACCGTGAAGAAGAACGCGCAGATCGGCTGAGTGGAACAACCATGGCGGACAACGGGATTTCCAGGCGGCGGCTGCTCGGCACCGCCGGCGCGACGGGCCTCGCGCTCGGCGCGGCGGGCGGCGCCGTCGGATACGCGGCGGCCCCGGGCGCCGCGGCGGACTCCGCCGGCGCGTCGCGGACGGAGCTCGCTTCCCTGGGCGCCGAACAGGTGATGTTTCACGGGAAACATCAGCCCGGCATCACCACACCCCTGCAGTCCCACGGCCACCTGATCGCCTTCGACCTGGCGGCGGGCGCGGGCCGCAAGGAGGCGGCTGCTCTGCTGCGCCGCTGGTCGGCGACGGCCGAGCGGCTGATGGCGGGCGAGCCGGCCGGCGACGCGGACACGGCGGTCGCCCGGGACGCGGGCCCGTCCTCGCTGTCCGTCACGTTCGGCTTCGGCGCCTCCTTCTTCTCCCGCACGGGCCTGGAGAAGCGGCGCCCGAGCGCCCTGGACCCGCTCCCCGACTTCTCCTCGGACCACCTCGACAAGGCGCGCGGCAACGGCGACCTGTGGGTGCAGATCGGCGCCAACGACTCACTCGTCGCCTTCCACGCGCTGCGTGCGATCCAGAAGGAGGCGGCCGGGACCGCGCGCGTGCGCTGGCAGATGAACGGCTTCAACCGCTCGCCGGGCGCCACGGCGCGGCCCATGACGACCCGCAACCTGATGGGTCAGGTCGACGGCACGAACAACCCCAAGCCGACGGAGAAAGACTTCGACGAACGGATCTTCGTGCCGGGCGACGGCGACCCTTCCTGGATGGCGGGCGGCTCCTACGTAGTCGTACGCCGCATCCGGATGCTCCTCGACGACTGGGAGAAGCTCGCCCTGAAGGAGCAGGAGGCGGTGATCGGCCGGCACAAGTCGGACGGCTCCCCGCTCACCGGCGGCACCGAGACGACCGAGCCGAAGCTCGACAGGACGGGCCCGGACGGCAAGGTCGTCATCCCGCTCGACGCCCACGCCCGCATCACCCGCCCCGACCAGAACGGCGGCGCCGCGATGCTGCGCCGCCCCTTCTCGTACCACGACGGCTTCGACGCCAAGGGCGAGCCCGACGCGGGGCTGCTCTTCGTCTGCTGGCAGGCCGACCCGATGCGCGGCTTCATCCCGGTGCAGCGCAAGCTCGACCGGGGCGACGCCCTGTCCCGGTTCATCCGGCACGAGGCGAGCGGCCTCTACGCGGTGCCGGGCGGGGCGGCGAAGGGCGAGTACGTGGGGCAGGGGCTGCTGGAGGGGTGACACGGGTCGCTTCGTGAGACACGTGAGCCGCGCCACGTCGGGCCCATTAGGGTGACGGTATGTCGGCGACGCGCTATACGTACCTTGGCCCCGAAGGCACCTTCACCGAGGCGGCTCTCCGCACGCTGCCCGAGGCGGCCGCCCGGGAGCTCGTCCCGATGGTCTCCGTGCCGGCCGCGCTGGACGCGGTCCGCGGCGGCGAGGCGGCGGCCGCGCTGGTGCCGATCGAGAACTCCGTCGAGGGCGGCGTCACCACCACCGTCGACGAGCTCGCCAAGGGCGAGCCGCTGATGATCTACCGCGAGGTCGTCCTGCCGATCGCCTTCGCGCTGCTCGTCCGCCCCGGCACGAAGCTCACGGACGTCAAGACCGTGACGGGCCATCCCGTGGCCCAGCCGCAGGTCCGCAACTGGCTGTCCGCGCACCTGCCGGACGCCGTGTGGGAGTCGGCGGCGTCGAACGCGGACGGTGCCCGGCTTGTGCAGGAAGGCCGTTTCGACGCGGCCTTCGCGGGCGAGTTCGCGGCGGCGACGTACGGCCTCGAACCGCTGGTCAGCGAGATCCACGACGCGGCGAACGCGGAGACCCGCTTCGTCCTTGTCGGCCGTCCGGCCCGGCCCGCGGCGCCGACGGGGGCCGACAAGACGTCCGTCGTCATCTGGCTGGGTGACGACCACCCCGGCGCCCTGCTCGAACTCCTCCAGGAGTTCGCCGTGCGCGGCGTCAACCTGATGCGCATCGAGTCCCGCCCGACGGGCCAGGGCATCGGCAACTACTGCTTCTCCGTGGACGCCGAGGGGCACATCACGGACCGCCGGGTCGGCGAGGCACTGATGGGGCTCAAGCGGATCTGCCCGCAGGTGCGCTTCCTCGGCTCGTATCCGCGTGCCGGGGTGTCGACGGAGGACGTCCGGGCGCTGCGGCCCGGCACGACGGACAGCGAGTTCATCGCGGCGTCGGACTGGCTGGCGCACTGCCAGGACGGCCGTTTCTAGCCGCCCCCTGTGGTTCGGGGCGCTCTGCCCGCGCGGTCCTACCTGCAGATTTACGTTGTCCACAGAAGTTATCCACAGGGTTGGGTCTCGACCTGGGGACAAGTCGACAACGAAGCACGACATGGTCGACAAATCGGCCCACAGCCCCCAAGTCCGTCCACAGAGGCACACGTCACCCCTCGTCCACTCTTTTCTATTGATCAACTCTTTGGAGCGAGGTATTTCCACTCGAAAGAGGGTGTGCGGGTGGTTTGGGAAGGGATTCCCCGGACGCGTGAGGGGCTTTCGAAACGGCCCGTTCCGACATCCACAGATCTTTCGCACACCCTGTGGATAACCACCCGGAGGCGCTGGTTCCTGTGGACAACCAGGGTGGACGGAAGGCCCAAGTCCCCCTTCACGCAAGGAGGTCGGGTCAAGGGCGCGGACACACTCTGCCCCCTTTCGGGGAATAGTGCCCTTTTTATTGACCGGGAGCCGTTGCGCTCGGACGGAGCTTTTCCGGCCGCTCCGAGCCAGTAATTCACATTCCGGCAAACCGGGCATAACGTACACAATGGAATATGGAGTCGTTGGCCGGAAGCACGCAACGGTAGCCTTGAGGGGTGATTGACCTTCGCCTGCTCCGTGAGGACCCCGACCGTGTTCGCGCCTCCCAGCGCGCCCGTGGAGAGGACGTCGCGCTCGTCGACGCCCTGCTCTCCGCCGACGAGCGTCGCAGGTCGTCCGGCCTCCGCTTCGACGAGCTCCGCTCCGAGCAGAAGGCGCTCGGCAAGCTGATCCCCAAGGCCGCGCCCGAGGAGAAGCAGGAGCTGCTGAAGAAGGCGGGCGAGCTCTCCGCCGCTGTCAAGGCCGCCGACGCCGCCCAGGACGAGGCCGACGAGGAGACCAAGCACCTCCTGCGGCAGCTGGGCAACCTCGTCCACCCGGACGTCCCGGTCGGCGGCGAGGAGGACTTCGTCGTCCTCGACACGATCGGCACCCCCCGCGACTTCGCGGCCGAGGGCTTCGAGCCGAAGGACCACCTGGAGCTCGGCGAGGCGCTCGGCGCCATCGACGTCGAGCGCGGCGCGAAGGTCTCCGGCTCGCGCTTCTACTACCTCACCGGTGTCGGCGCCCTGCTGGAGCTCGCCCTGGTGAACGCCGCGATCGCGCAGGCCACCGAGGCCGGGTTCATCCCGATGCTGACGCCCGCCCTGGTCCGCCCGCGCGCCATGGAGGGCACCGGCTTCCTCGGCCAGGCCGCGGAGAACGTGTACCACCTGGAGAAGGACGACTACTACCTGGTCGGCACCTCCGAGGTCGCGCTCGCCGGGTACCACATGGACGAGATCATCGACGCCGACAAGCTGCCCCTGCGGTACGCGGGCTTCTCGCCCTGCTTCCGCCGCGAGGCCGGCACGTACGGCAAGGACACCCGCGGCATCTTCCGCGTCCACCAGTTCGACAAGGTCGAGATGTTCTCGTACGTCGACCCGGACGACGCGGAGAACGAGCACAAGCGTCTCCTGGAGTGGGAGAAGCAGTGGCTGACCGGCCTCGGCCTGCCCTTCCAGGTGATCGACGTGGCGACGGGCGACCTCGGTGCCTCGGCCTCGCGCAAGTTCGACTGCGAGGCCTGGATCCCCACCCAGGGCAAGTACCGCGAGCTGACCTCCGCCTCGAACTGCGACGGCTTCCAGGCCCGCCGCCTGTCGGTGCGCATGCGTGACGGCAAGAAGATCCAGCCGCTCGCGACGCTGAACGGCACGTTGTGCGCCGTCCCGCGCACGATCGTGGCCCTCCTGGAGAACCACCAGCAGGCCGACGGTTCCGTGGTGGTACCCGAGATGCTCCGCCCGTACCTCGGGGGACGAGAGATCCTGGAGCCCGTCGCCAAGTGAGCCATCCTGCCCCGGTTACGCCCGCCTTCCCGTACAAGCTGGTCGCGACCGACCTCGACGGGACGCTGCTGCGCCCCGACGACACGGTTTCGGAGCGGACGCGCCAGGCGCTCACCGCGGCCACCGCGGCAGGCGCCGCGCACATCATCGTCACCGGCCGTGCGGTGCCCTGGACCCGCCACATCCTCGACGACCTCGGCTACGACGGTCTCGCGGTGTGCGGCCAGGGCGCGCAGGTCTACCACGCGGGAGAGCACCGGCTGCTCACCTCGGTGACGCTCGACCGGCAGCTCGCGGGTCTGGCGCTCGCCAAGATCGAGGCGGAGATCGGGCCGCTGGCCGTCGCGGCGAGCCGTGACGGCATCGACGGCGAGGTCCTGGTCGGTCCGGGGTACGTCGTCCAGGACGGCCCGCTCCCGGCCGTCCCCTTCACGGACGTCACCGACCTGTGGGCGGCCCCGCTGAACAAGCTCTACATCCAGCATCCCGGCCTGAGCGACGACGCGCTGACGGAGGTGGCCCGGAAGACGGCGGGGGACCTGGTGGGCGTGACCATGGCGGGCGAGGGCATCGTCGAACTGCTGCCCCTCGGTCTCTCCAAGGCCACCGGCCTCTCCCTGGCGGCCCGCCGGCTGGGCGCGAAGGCCGTGGACACGATCGCCTTCGGCGACATGCCCAACGACATCCCGATGTTCGCCTGGTCCGCCCACGGGGTGGCCATGGCCAACGCCCATGACGAGCTCAAGGCGGTGGCGGACGAGGTGACGACGTCGAACGAGGCGGACGGCATCGCGGTGGTGCTGGAGCGCCTCCTCGGCTGACCCCGGGGTGTGACCCCGGGGCGCGGTGCCTACTCCTCCCCGGCCAGCGTCAGCGACCTGAGCTTCTGTCCCGCGTACCAGGTGGCGAGCGCGGTGACCACGACCAGCAGGACCGTCGCGGCGGGCAGCCCGACGTCCGAGGTGATCAGGTCGCCCTCGCCGACCTTCTGGGCCACGGCGAGGGACCACTGCTGCACGCTGAGCGTGCGGGCCCCGGAGACCAGCGATCCGAAGAGGGCCTCCCACACCAGGGCGTAGACGAGGCCGAAGACCACGGCGTGCCGGGTGAGGGTGCCGAGCAGCAGGAAGATCGCCGCGTACGTGATGGAGGCGACCAGCGCCGCGATGGTGTAGGCGATGGCGATCTGCTGGCCGTTGCCGTTCAGGATCATCCCCGAGATGAAGGTGGGGATCGCGGAGAAGGCCATGGTCACGGCGATGGCGACGATCAGCTTGGTGAAGATGATCGTGGGGCGCTTGACCGGTTTGGACAGCAGATAGACGACCGATCCGTCGTCGATCTCCGGGCCGATGGCGCCCGTGCCCGCGATGACACCGATGATCGGCACCATCGTGGCGAGCGCGAAGCCGCCCAGGACGTCGACGGCCACCTGGTCGTCGGCGCCGCTGAAGCCGCGTACGGCCGCGGAGATGACGATCAGCAGGACGGGCAGGGCGAAGAGGATCAGGGCCCGGCGGCGGCCGAGCAGGGCCCGGTAGGTGAGCCGGGCGACTGTGGGGTTGTACACGATGGCTCCCTTCAGGCCGCGACGAGGTAGGAGAAGACCGACTCGAGGGACTCGTCCGAGGGCGAGACCGTCAGGAGCCGGATGCCGTGCTCGCGGGCGACCCGGGGCAGCAGCGTCGTGAACCGGCCGAAGTCGACCGCCTGAACGCGCAACGCGCCCTCCTTGAGGTCGACTTCGATGCCGGCCGTCGAGGGGTCGGCGATCAGCGCGGCGGCCAGCGCACGGTCGTCGCTGGAACGGATCAGATAGCGGTGGGGCCGGTCGGTCATCAGGCGGCGGATCCTGCGGAAGTCGCCGCTCGCCGCGTGCCGTCCGGCGACGATCACCTCGATGTGCGAGGCCAGTTGCTCGACCTCTTCGAGGATGTGCGAGGAGAACAGGACCGTGCGGCCCTGGTCCCCCATGGTCCGCAGGAGCTCCATCAGCTGCATGCGCTGGCGCGGGTCCATGCCGTTGAACGGCTCGTCGAGCAGCAGCACGGCCGGGTCGTGGACGAGGGCCGAGGCCATCTTCACGCGCTGGCGCATGCCCTTGGAGTACGTGGAGATCTTCCGGTCCTGCGCGTACTCCATCTCGACCGTGGCCAGCGCCTTCTTCGCGGCCCGCTCGTCCAGGCCGTGCAGTTCGGCGTTGGCGACGACGAATTCGCGGCCCGTGAGGAAGTCGTACATGGCCTCACGCTCGGGGACGATGCCGATGTCCCGGTAGATCTCTTCGTTGCGCCAGATCGGCTTGGCGTCGAGGGTGACGCTGCCGGTGGAGGGGGCGAGGAAGCCGCCCATCATGTTGATGAGGGTCGACTTGCCCGCGCCGTTCGGACCGAGGAGCCCCGTGACTCCCGGGCCGATGTTCATGGTGATGTCGTTGACCGCCACCACGTTCCCGAACCAGCGGGAGGTGTGGTCGATGTTGATCGTGCTCACAGCCCGACCTTTCGGTAGCGGCGCATCAGGGCGCCGTAGCAGCCCGCGATGAGGCCGAGGACGACGACTACGTAGACGACGCCGACGCCGGACGAGGGGCCATTCCCTCCGGGGAAGGAGGACGTCGCGCCGAGGAAGGCGGTCTGGACGCCGTCGATGAGCGTGATCGGCGAGAAGAGCCCGAGCCAGGCGATGGCGTCGGTGCTGCCCTGTTCGTGGGCGATCGCCTGGACGGTGGAGACCGCTCCGTAGGTGATGGTCAGGACGGCGATGACGGCGGCGATGCCGAAGCCGCGGCGGGGTGTGATCGCCGAGATGACGAGCGCGATGCCGGAGAAGAGCAGGGAGAGCAGCGCCAGGGAGACGAGCCCCTGGGCGAATCCCTCGGTCTGGTCGGCGAAGTCGAGCTTGGCGAGCAGCGCCCCTACGTAGAGCACGAGGAGGGGGGCCGCCGTGAGGACGAAGAGGGCCGAGGTCATAGCGGCGAACTTCGCCACTACGTAGTCCCCGCGCTCGATGGGCCGTGAGAAGTAGAGCGGCACGGTCTTGAAGCGCAGGTCCCGGGACACGGTCTGCGGGGCCTGGGCGGCCAGGAAGAGGCTGATGACGGCCTGCAGCACGATCGCGTAGCGCGTGTAGTCGAGGGGGAGGTCCTTGGCCTTGGTGGCCACGGCGACCGCCACCATGATCGCCGCGGGCAGGCACATCACCGCGAAGAGGATCATCGGCAGGACCTTGGACTTGGCGGAGCGTCCGAGGCCGTACGCGCCGCGCAGGCTCTGGGAGAAGAGCGAGCGGCGGGCGTAGGCACGGCCGAGGCGCGGGCCGTCGTAGTTCCGGTAGCCGATGTCGTGGATCCGGGTGGACTCGGGGGTCCGGGCGGGATCGGGGACGCGGGTGGACTCAGTGCTCATCGCGCCGGCCTCCTGTCTGCTGTGCGGCCGCGGTGACGGGCTCCGGCCGGGACGCGTCCTGGTCCTTGAAGACCTCCGCGATGTGGTGCCTGCGCTGCTCCATCCGGACCAGGCCGAGGCCGAGGTCGGCGACGAGGTCGCGCACGACGTCGTACGTCTCCTCGCCCTCCGCGGTGAGCAGGATCGTGTGTCCCGCGCCGGGCAGTTCGCCGCCGGCCTCGGTGGCTATGTCGCGGGCCCGCAGCGCGTCGCGCAACGCCCGGGTGCCGTCGGGGTGCTGGTCGGAGTCCGTGACCTCAACGGCGAGTGTCGTGGTGGTCTGGGTGAAGTCGGTGGTGGAGCTGGACCGCAGGAGCTTGCCGCCGTCGATGACGACGACGTGGTCGCAGGTGCGCTCCAACTCGCCGAGCAGGTGCGACGTCACCAGGACCGAGATGCCGAAGTCGGTGTGGACGCGGCGGATCAGGGCGAGCATCTCGTCGCGTCCGACCGGGTCGAGGCCGTTCGTCGGCTCGTCCAGGAAGACCAGGTCCGGGTCGTGGACGAGGGCCTGGGCGAGCTTCACGCGCTGCTTCATGCCGGTCGAGTAGCCGCCCATGGGGCGGTACCGCTCTTCGTAGAGCCCGACGTGGCGCAGGGTGTCCGCGGTGCGCTCGCGGGCCGCGGTGGGCGGGAGACCCGACGTGCGCGCCATGTGGACGACGAACTCGGTGGCCGAGACGTCGGGCGGCAGACAGTCGTGCTCCGGCATGTACCCGACGCGCTCGCGGATCTCACCGCCCCGGGTGGCGACGTCGAGGCCGAGCACGGCGGCCCGGCCCTCCGTGGCGGGGGACAGACCCAGCAGGATCTTGATCAGTGTGGACTTGCCGGCTCCATTGGCTCCGACGAGTCCGGTCACACCGGGCCCGATGTCCATGGAGAGCCGGTCAAGCGCGGTCACCCTCGGGAACCGCTTGCTCAGGCTTTCGGTCGCGATCACAGTCACGTTTCGACGGTAGTGGCGCAGACCACACCGCCGCGTCAGACCACGGGCTTGCCCTGCCCTCACTCTGGAGTATTACGGGCCCGTAAGGGTCGTCCGGAAGTCGACCCCTGGGGGTTCTTCCGGACCTGTCCCGGAGGGTCGGGCAGAACTATTGACGTAGCCGCCGGGCATTGTCACATTCATCAGTGTCAAGTTACGACCGCGTACGGCGATGGACCGGACACGGATGGACCGGACTCGGGACGGACGGTGGCATGACCTCAGCGGTGGCAGGTGAACTCTCCGCGGAACTGCGGGGGTTCAGAGAAGTGCAGACCCTCGCGTATGCGTGCGCGGAGGCGGTCGCGGCACAGCTGAAGCCGGGTGTGACGGAGCGCGAGGCCGCGCGGATGCAGCGCGAGTGGCTGCGTGAGCGGGGTGTGCGGGACTGGTTCCACCTGCCGTTCGCCTGGTTCGGGGACCGCACGGCGTTCGTGAACTTCCGGGTGCCGCTGCAGTTCTTCCCCTCCAACCGCAGGCTGGAGCCGGGGATGCCCTTCATCCTCGACATGGCTCCCGTGTACAAGGGGTTCACGGCCGACATCGGCTATTCGGGCTGCCTCGGTCTCAACCCCGTGCACGACAAGCTCCTCGCCGATCTGGAGGCGCACCGCGAGCTGATCCTGCGCGAGGTGCGCGAGCGCCGCCCGCTGCGGGAGATCTACGAGAGCGTGGATCGGCTCATGGTCCGCCAGGGCTATGCCAACCGCCATCGCGCCTATCCCTTCGGCGTCATCGCGCACAAGGTCGACCGGGTCAAGGAGCGCCGGCTGTCCCCGCACGTCTTCGGGTTCGGCACGCAGGCGCTGAAGGGCCTGGCGAGCGACGCCCTGCGCGGCCACCGGGACGGCTGGTCTCCCCTGTGGTCCCCCTACAAATTCTCCGACCACCCGCCCCGGAAGGGGCTCTGGGCGGTCGAACCGCACCTCGGTTTCAGGGGTACGGGCGCGAAGTTCGAGGAGATCCTGGTCGTCACCGACTCCAAGGACCCCGAGCAGAGCGCGTTCTGGCTGGACGACGACCTGCCGCATGTGCGGCGCTGGGCTGAGGAGAGGGCCGCCGCATGACGACCGGAGACATCGCCAAGGGCACCGGCAAGAGCCTGCGGGACGCGCGCGAGCGCTGGGTGCGCACGGGCGGAGTGGAGCTGTGCGTCGCCGAGCTCGGCGACCCCGACCGGCCCACGGTCCTGCTGGTGCACGGCTATCCGGACTCCAAGGAGGTGTGGTCCGAGGTCGCCGAGCGCCTCGCGGACCGCTTTCACGTCGTGCTGTACGACGTCCGGGGACACGGCAGGTCGACCGCGCCGCGGCCGCTGCGCGGCGGTTTCACCCTGGAGAAGCTGACCGACGACTTCGTGGCGGTCATCGACGCGGTCAGCCCGGACAAGCCGGTGCACGTGGTCGGGCACGACTGGGGCTCCGTCCAGTCCTGGGAGTTCGTCACGGTCAAGCGGACGGAGGGCCGCATCGCGTCCTTCACGTCGATGTCGGGCCCGTCGCTCGACCACTTCGGCCACTGGATCAAGAACCGCATGTCCAGGCCCACACCCCGCAAGGTCGGCCAGCTGCTCGGCCAGGGCGCCAAGTCCTGGTACGTGTACATGCTGCACACCCCCGCGCTCCCCGAGCTCGCCTGGCGCGGCCCGCTCGGCAAGCAGTGGCCGAAGATCCTCCAGCGCGTCGAGAAGATCCCGGCGGGCGACTATCCGACGTCGTCGCTGCCCCAGGACGCAGCGCACGGCGCCTGGCTTTACCGCGACAACATCCGCGCGAGGCTGCGCAGGCCCCGCCCCGACGCGTACGCGCACGCGCCCGTGCAGCTCATCACGCCCTCCGAGGACGCCTTCCTCTCCGAGCGGCTCTACGACGACCTGGAGCTGTGGGCCCCGCAGCTGGTCCGCCACACCCTGTCGGCCAAGCACTGGATCCCCCGCACCCGGCCCGACCAACTGTCGGCCTGGATCAGCGAGTTCGTCACGGCGAACGAGGACGGCCTGCCCGCCAGGGGCAGCGCCGCCACCGGAAAGTACGCCGACCGGTTCGGCGGCCGGCTCGTCCTGGTCACCGGCGCGGGCAGCGGCATAGGGCGGGCCACCGCCTTCGCGTTCGCCGAGGCGGGCGCGCGCGTGGTGGCCGTCGACCGGGACGCGGAGAGCGCGGCCCGCACGGCGGAGATGTCCCGCCTGATAGGCGCCCCGGACGCCTGGGGCGAGACGGTCGACGTCTCCGACGAGCAGTCCATGGAGAAGCTCGCCGAGCGGGTCGCCACGGAGTACGGCGTGGTGGACGTCCTGGTGAACAACGCCGGTATAGGCCTCGCCGGCTCCTTCCTGGACACCACCAGCGAGGACTGGAAGAAGGTCCTCGACGTCAATCTGTGGGGTGTCATCCACGGCTGTCGGCTCTTCGGCAAGCAGATGGCCGAGCGCGGCCAGGGCGGCCACATCGTCAACACCTCCTCCGCGGCGGCGTACCAGCCCTCCCGGGCCCTGCCCGCCTACAGCACGTCCAAGGCGGCGGTCCTGATGCTCAGCGAGTGCCTGCGCGCGGAGCTCGCGGGCCAGGGCATCGGCGTCTCCGCGATCTGCCCGGGCTTCGTGAATACGAACATCACGTCGACGTCCCGTTTCGTCGGCGTAGGGGCAGACGAGGAGAAGCGCCGCCAGAAGAGGTCCGCCCGGCTGTACGGCCTGCGCAACTACCCGCCGGAGAAGGTCGCCGACGCGGTCCTGCACGCCGTCGTCAAGAACCAGGCGGTGGTCCCGGTCACCGCCGAGGCCCGCGGCGCCCGCTTCATGTCCCGCTTGAGCCCCAAGGCCCTCCGTGCGATCGCCCGGCTGGAACCGCCGTTGTGAGCACGGAGGAGCACTACACGATCGTTCCGCGCCGGGTCTCGTTCGACTGGGATGCGACACCGCTGCACTGGATACCGGACGAGCCGACGGCCACCCACGTCATCAACGTCCTGCATCTGCTCCTTCCCGCGGGGGAGCGGTGGTTCGTGAAGGTCTTCAAGGAAGGCCTGCCCCTGATCACCGACCCGGTGCTGCGGAGCGACGTCAAGGGGTTCATGGGCCAGGAGGCCACGCACAGCGTGCAGCACGCGCAGGTGCTCGACCACTTGGCGGCGCAGCACCTCGACACCGCCGCCTTCACCCGGTACGTCGACTTCCTCTTCGAGAAACTCCTCGGTGAGAAGCCTCCGTTGGGCGTTCCGGTGCCGACGCAGGAGTGGCTGCGCTTCCGGCTGTCGATCGTCGCCGCGATCGAGCAGTTCACGGCGGTCCTGGGGAACTGGGTCCTGCACGCGGAGGGCCTCGACCGCGCCGGGGCCGACGAGGTGATGCTCGACCTGCTGCGCTGGCACGGCGCGGAGGAGGTCGAGCACCGGGCTGTCGCCTTCGACATGTTCCAGCACTGCGGCGGCCGGGGCCTTCCCCGGTACGGCCGCCGGATGGCGGGCATGACGGTCACGGCCCCTGTGATGCTCTACCTGTGGATATGGGGCACGGCCTATCTGATCCGGCACGACCCGCGGCTCGCGGGCCGGGTGCGGTACTCACTCGCCGAGCACAACAGGGCGGTCCGCAAGGGCCTGCTGCCCACCTGGCGCGAGATCGGCACTGCCATACCCCGCTACCTGCGGCGGTCGTACCATCCCTCGCAGGAAGGCTCGTTGCGCAAGGCAGTCGAGTATCTGGCGCAGTCGCCCGCGGCACGGGCGGCGGCGGGCGCGATCGGCCGGTCGGCCACCGCCTAGGGCGTGTCTGCACCGCCCTGGCAAGAGTCATCACGGAGGACGGGCAGCGTGGAGTACCGCATCGAGGACCTGGCGCACCACAGCGGCGCGACCGTCCGCACGATCCGCGCCTATCAGGACCGGGGGCTGCTGCCCCGCCCGGAGCGGCGCGGCCGGTCCAACGTGTACGGGGACGCGCATCTGGCACGGCTGCGGCAGATCGCGGACCTGCTCGACCGCGGATACACCCTGGCCTCCATCAAGGAGCTCCTGGAGGCCTGGGACGCGGGCAGAGGGCTCGGCGGGGTCCTTGGTCTCGCCGCGGAGGTCGACGGCCCGTGGACGGACGAGAAGGCCGACCGGATCACCCGCGCGGAGCTCGACGCGGCCTTCGGCGGCACTTCGGACGAGGCGGCGGTGGCGGACGCGGTCGCCCTCGGCGTGCTCGAACCGATGCCGGGGCGGGAGGACGAGTTCCTGGTACCCAGTCCTCAAGAGCTCGCCGTAGCGGTGGAATTGCACGCGGCGGGCGTGCCGCTGTCCGCGATTTCGGGCCATTTGCGGGAGTTGCGGGGGCAGGTCGAGCACATAGCCTCCCGTTTCCTGGAGTTCACGACGGAGCACGTGTTCGCCCGCTATCTCGGACAGCAACCGCCGACCGAGGCGGACGCCGCCGAGGCAGCGGCCCTCGTACGCAGACTCAGACCGCTCGCGCAGCAGTCGGTCGACGCCGAACTGGCGCGAGCGATGCGCCTGTTCGCCACCCGGCACCTTCGCCAGCACCTCGAAGCGGGCGAGCCACCGCGGCGAGCGGACGAGACGGAGTACGTGGCGATGCCCGGGACCACAATGCTGGCTGTTCGGGCCCTGGTTGGCGTGGAGAACGCGGCGGCGTTCATTGCGGCGGCCGCTGAAAGGGAAGTGCAGGCAAGGACATTGGACGCTCTTACCGCAAGCCCGTTGCAAGGTGGGCAAGTTGGGCAAATGCCGCCTGTCGCCTAGGAGTTGTCCACAGAAAAGTCAACTGGCCTGTGGATAACCCGACTTGGCTGTGGATCAAACCTTCGGGTGTAAATCCGTCGATGAAAAGCTGGTGGACAAAAATCAAGTGCGCGGAGAAGTGATCACCGAGACGCTGGAGGCATGAAAGAAAGACCACCCGCAGCGGGCGAACAGCGCACCGTGAAGGTGTCCAAGTACCTGTCGAAGCACCTGCGCCACAGCCCCGACCGGATAGGACTCGTCCTCGACGCGAACGGCTGGGTGGAGATCGACACGCTCCTCGCCGCGGCCGCCGCCCACCGCTTCCCCATCACCCGGGCCGAGCTCGACCACGTGGTGGCCGTCAACGACAAGCAGCGCTTCGCCGTCGAGGACGGCCGGATCCGCGCCAGCCAGGGCCACTCCGTCGACGTCGACCTCGCGCTGCCGCCGGCGACCCCGCCCGCGTACCTCTACCACGGCACCGTGGCCGCCCACCTGGACGCGATCCGCGCCGAAGGGCTGCGCCCCATGAACCGGCATGCCGTGCATCTGTCACGCGACCGCGAGACGGCGACGCGCGTCGGCGCGCGCCGCGGCCGCCCCGTCGTCCTCTCCGTCGACGCGGGCGCGATGCACCGCGACGGTCACGTCTTCCAGGTCAGCGCCAACGGCGTCTGGCTCACGTCCGCCGTCCCGCCCGGCTTTCTGCGCTTCCCCGGCCGGCGCTGAGCAGGCCGCGCGGAGGCGGTCAGCTCAGCTGGCGTACGGCCTCGGTGGCGATCTGCTCGAAGACGGCCTGGTCCGCGGCGAAGTCGGAGCCGGGGATCGGCCAGTGGATCGCGAGCTCGGTGAAGCCCAGCTCCTGGTGGCGGCCGGCGAAGTCCACGAAGGCGTCGAGGGATTCCAGCGGGCGGCCGCGGTCCGGGGTGAAGCCGGTCAGCAGGATCTTGTCCAGCTCGGCCACGTCCCGGCCGATGTCCGCGCAGGCCTTGCCGAGCTTGTCGACCTGGTTCCGGATCGCCTCGCGGGACTGCTCGGGCGTTCCCGACTCGAAGAGCTTCGGGTCCCCCGTGGTCACCCACGCCTGCCCGTGCCGGGCCGCGAGCTTCAGACCGCGCGGGCCGGTGGCCGCGACGGCGAAGGGCAGCCTCGGCCGCTGCGCGCAGCCGGGGATGTTGCGGGCCTCCAGCGCCGAGTAGAAGGTCCCCTCGTACGTCACCGAGTCCTCGGTCAGCAGCCGGTCGAGGAGCGGCACGAACTCCCCGAACCTGTCGGCGCGCTCGCGCGGCGTCCACGGCTCCTCGTCGCTCTTCAGCAGCGTCGTGGCATCGAAGCCGTTGCCGCCCGCGCCGATGCCGAGGGTGATGCGGCCGCCGGAGATGTCGTCGAGCGAGATGAGCTCCTTGGCGAGGGTCACCGGGTGCCGGAAGTTGGGCGACGTGACGAGCGTGCCCAGGCGCAGCCGCTCGGTGGCCGTCGCGGCGGCCGTCAGCGTGGGCACCGCGCCGAACCACGGACCGTCACGGAAGGTGCGCCAGGCCAGGTGGTCGTACGTGTACGCGGTGTGGAAGCCCAGTTCCTCCGCGCGCCGCCACTGGTCGCGACCGCCCTCCTGCCAGCGGCGTACGGGAAGAATCACGGTGCTCAGGCGCAGACTCATGCCTCAGAGCTTACGGCGAGGCGGACGGGGCGGGCCGCGCGCGTGAGCGGACGCTCCACCGCACGGGCTCCACCGCGAGTACCACTCAAATGTGCGCCCCAGCGCACGGCCGTGCACGCATATGCGGGACAATCGGCGGCGTGACCTCAGCTACCCCAGGGCCCCGGATCCCGGCCTCCACCGCACCGGCAGCCAGCGGCCCGCCCGCGCCGCGACCACGGCCCCGCCTGATCGCGACGGATCTGGACGGCACCCTGCTGCGCGACGACAAGACGGTTTCGGACCGTACGGTCGCCGCGCTCGCGGCCGCCGAGGAGGCGGGCATCGAGGTCTTCTTCGTGACCGGCCGCCCGGCCCGCTGGATGGACGTCGTCAGCGCCCACGTCCACGGTCACGGCCTCGCCATCTGCGGCAACGGCGCCGCGGTGGTCGACCTGCACGGCGGCCCCGGCACCCACAGCTTCGTCAAGATCCGCGAGCTGGCGCGGGAGCGCGCCCTCGACGTCGTCCGCAGACTGCGCGCCGCAGCGCCCGGCACGTCGTTCGCCATCGAGCGGACCGGGGGACTCCACCACGAGGAGACGTACCCGCCGCTGCACATGGAGCCGGGCGAGAGCGTCGCGCCCGCCGAGAAGCTGCTGGCCGAGACCCTGGCGGACTCCGCCGTCGCCGAGCAGCCCGTCCTGAAGGTCCTCGCCTTCCATCCCGGCCTCGCTCCCGACGAGTTCCTGGTGCTCGCCCGCGCGGCCGTCGGCGACCGGGCGACGGTCACCCGGTCCAGTCCCAGCGCGCTCCTGGAGATCAGCGGCCCCGGTGTCTCCAAGGCCAGCACCCTGGAGCTGTGCTGTGCCGAGCGCGGCATCACCCCGGCGGAAGTCGTCGCCTTCGGAGACATGCCGAACGACATCGAGATGCTCGCCTGGGCGGGTACGTCGTACGCGATGGGCAACGCCCACCCGGACGTCATCGCCGCGGCCTCCGGACGCACGGTCGCCAACAACGACGACGGCGTCGCGGTCGTGATCGAGCAGATCCTGGCTGACCGCTAGAGTCCGGCGGATCGCTTGAGCCTGACGCCCCGCTCGGCCAGCCACTTCCGCGGGTCGACGCCCGATCCCAGGTGGGGCGTGAGGCGCGTCTCGAAGTGCAGATGCGGTCCGGTGGAGTTGCCGGTCGTGCCGGCCTGCCCGATCCACTGGCCGGTGCGCACCCGCTCCCCCTGGTCGACGGTGACGGCCGCGAGGTGCGCGTACTGCGTGAAGTACCCGCCCTCGTGCCGCACCAGGACCTGGATGCCGAAGCTCCCGCCGCACGACACGCTCTCCACCCGGCCCGCGCCCACCGACCGCACGGGTGCTCCGATGTCGACCGCGAAGTCCTGCCCGGTGTGCCGGCCGGCCCAGCGCTCGCCGGCACTGTCGAATCCCGCCGAGAGTTCGTACGTCTTCACGGGCGTCACCCACGCGCGCGTGACGGGCCTTCTCCGCTCCTCCCGCTTGTCCCGCTGCTCCCGCTGCTCCTGCTGCTCCAGACGGACGGCACCGCGGCACTTCCCCGCCGCGACCGAGCGGTCGGCCTCACCCTGCAAGGTCCACTGCGCCGTCTCCAGCTTCCGCTCGATGCGGCGCTTCAGTGCCGCAAGGCGTGCGGTGCGCCGGCTCAGCAGGTGCTTGGCGCGGTCCGCCCTCTCCTTGGCGACGGCGAGTCCGGCCACCGCCCGCCGGGTCTTGGTGACGGCGCTGTTGACGGCCAGGTCCGCCTGCCACAGTGCCTGCCTGCCGCGCATGACGGCGTCGGGACTGTCGGCCAGGAGCAGCTGCGCGGAGTAGGGGAGGCCTCCGCCGGTGCGGTACTGGGCGCTGGCCATCCTGCCCAGGTCCTCGTGCAGCACCGACACGTGCCGCCGCTCCTTCATCAGGAGTCGGTTCAGTTTCCGAACTCTCGCCTTCTGGATGCCGGCTGCTCGACGGCCCTCTTCGTAGCGGGCGGTCGCGGCGGAGGCCTCTTCGTAGAGCCGTGCCACTTCGGCGCTCGTGCTCGGTCCCTCGGAGGACGTGGCGGGAGGCGCGGGCCCGAGCAGCGCGCACAGCAGCACCGGCACGCAGAGGAAGGGGCGCGGATGGCGGCGGCTCGGACGCATGTCACGGATCGTTGCCCGCCGCGGCGGCGCCAGCTCTGTGCAACTCCTGCACCTGGGGGGTGCGGTGCCCCGTACGGACCAGACGTATACCGCCGAACAGGCCCCCTCCGCCGCCGGACAGGAGGCCGGCGGCGCCCTTCCCGCACGGTCAGTACGGTGCCTCCCACACCACCGTCGTACCGCCCTCGTCCTCGCCGATCCCGGGTCCGTACCAGCTGTCGCCGCCGAGCGACTCCGCACGCCGCTTGAGGTTCTTCAGGCCGCTGCGCCGACCGCCCTCCGGGATGCCCACGCCGTCGTCGGCGACGGTCAGGCGTACGCCGTGCTGCCCGTCAGGGAGGATCACGGTCGAGTCGACCACGACATCGATGCGGGCGGCCTGCGCGTGCCGGTACGCGTTGGACAGCGCCTCCCGCAGCGCCGCGATGAGGTTCTTTCCGGTCAGTTCGCCGACCACCGTGTCGATGGCCCCCACGAAGTGGTGCGAGGGCTTGAAGCCCAGAGGGACGGCGGCCATGTTGATCTCGCGCAGGACGCGGGTGCGCAGCCCCGACGGGGCTTCGGCGGGCCCTTGCTGGAGTGCGAAGATCGCCGTGCGGATCTCCTGGATCGTCACGTCCAGCTCGTCGACCGCCCTGCCGACACCGACCTGCACCTCGGGGACGACCGACCTGCGCTGGGCGCTCTCCAGCATCATCCCGGTGGCGAACAGGCGCTGGATGACCAGGTCGTGCAGGTCCCTGGCGATCCGGTCGCGGTCCTCGTACACCGCGAGCCGCTCCCGGTCCCGCTGGGCCTCCGCCATCATCAGCGCGAGGGCAGCCTGTGAGGCGAACTGGGTGGCGAGGGTCCGCTCGGCCTCGCTGAAAGGACGTGCTCCACGCGCGCGGGGCGTCACCAGCGTCCCCAGGACGCGGCCGTCGCTCTGCAGCGGCAGCATCATGACGGGGCCGTAGGCACGGGCGATCTCGGTCATCACGCGCGGGTCGCTCGCCGCGTCGTCGATGAACACGGACTCTCCTTCAAGGAGGTCGGCGACGATGCGGCTCTCCGGAGGGACGGTCACGCCGAGCGCCCCGGTGGGCTCGTCCGAGGAGACCGCGACGACCTCCATGCCGCCCTCCTCGTCCGGCAGGAGCACGATGCCCGCGGCGGAGTCCGCGAGGTGCCTGGCCTGCTCCGCGACGACCGCGAGCGCCTCCTCCGCGTCGCTGCCCGCCAGCAGGGCGGTGGTGACCGCCACGGAGCCGTCGATCCAGCGCTCGCGCTGCTTGGCGGCTTCGTAGAGGCGTGCGTTCCCGATGGCGATGCCGGCCTCCGTCGCGAGTACGCGGACCATGTGCACGTCGTAGTCGTTGAACTCGGCCCCGTCCCGCTTCTCCGTCAGATAGAGGTTGCCGAAGATCTCGCCCTGCACGCGGATGGGGACGCCGAGGAAGGTCCGCATCGGCGGGTGGTGGGCCGGGAATCCGCAGGAGCGCGGGTCTACGGAGAGGTCGGCCAGGCGCAGCGTCCGCGGCTGGTGGATGAGGGCACCCAGCAGTCCTTTGTGGCCGTCGGGCAGGTGCCCGATCCGCTGGGCGGTCTCCTCGTCGATGCCGTGGTAGACAAAGTCGGAGAGCCCTTCGCCGTCTTCGGCGACGACTCCGATCGCGGCGTAGCGGGCGTCCGCGAGCTCGGCGGCGGTCTCGCAGATGCGGTCCAGAGTGGTGTGCAGTTCGAGTCCGGTGCCGACCGACCGCATGGCTTCGAGCAGTTGCGGCACCCGGGACGTCAGCTCGGGCGAGAACCCTTGGAGGGTGCGGCCCGCCCGCGCCGCCGCCTGCACCGAGTCAGGTGTGCCGTCGGGGAACGGGGCGTCGGCGGACGCCGAGGGTGCTGACATGCCTTTGAGCCTAGTAAGTCCTATTTGCAGGGGAAAGTCGAGGTCACCCCGCCACCAGCAGATCCGCCGCCCGTTCCACCTCCAGCATCCGCCGCAGCGGCCCCTCCTCCGCCGCGAGCTCCGCGTACGTGCCGCGCTGCGCCACCCGTCCGGCGTCCAGCACGAGTACCTCGTCCACGGCGTCGAGTCCGGCCAGCCGGTGCGTGATGAGCAGCGTCGTGCGCCCCTCGGTCGCGGCCAGCAGGTCGGCGGTCAGGGCGTCGGCGGTCGGCAGGTCGAGGTGTTCGGCGGGCTCGTCGAGTACGAGGACGGGGAAGTCGGCGAGCAGCGCGCGGGCCAGCGCGAGGCGCTGCCGCTGTCCTCCGGAGAGGCGTGCTCCGTGCTCCCCGACGAGCGTGTCGAGCCCGTCGGGCAGCGAGTCGACCCAGCCGTCGAGCCGCGCGCGCTCCAGGGCGTCGCGCAGGTCCGCGTCGGTGGCGTCCTTCTTGGCGAGCAGCAGGTTCTCGCGCACCGAGCTGTCGAAGATGTGGGCGTCCTGGGCGCACAGCCCGACCATGCGGCGCACGGTGTCGCCGTCGAGCGCGGCCGCGTCCGTGCCGCCCAGCGTGTACGTCCCCTCGTACGTTCCGAGGAACCGCAGCAGCACCTGCGCGAGCGTCGTCTTGCCGGACCCGGACGGGCCGACCACGGCGATCCGCCGCCCGCGCTCCAGCGTCAGGCCGACGTCCACCAGCGCGGACGCGTCGACGGACTGCCCTTCGTAGCGGGCGCGCAGCCCTTCGACACGCAGCGGGAAAGGCGTACGCGGGGCCTCTGCGGGCACGGCGGGCTCCGGGACGGCCACGGGCGCGTCGAGGACTTCGTAGACCCGCTCGGCGCTCTTCCTGACCCGCTGGCGGTACTGCACGGCGAGCGGCAGCCCCATGACCGCCTCGAAGGCGGCGAGCGGCGTGAGCACGACCGCGGCGAGGGCCACACCGCTGAGCCGCCCGTCGTGGACCCCCTGTACGCCGACAAGCGCGGCGGCGGCCACGGTGAGCCCGGTGACGAGGGCGCCGAGGCCGTCGCCGAGCGCGGTGGCTGTGGCGCCCCTGGAGGCGATCCGGGTCAGCTCCGCGTCGGCCTCCGCGGCCTTGTCCGTACGACGCTTCAGCGCACCGGCGACGGTCAACTCGGCGGTCCCGCTGAGCAGATCGGCCACGCGCGTGGCGAGCTCCCCGCGCGCGGGAGCCAGCTTCCGCTCCGCGCGACGGGCCACGGCGCCGCTCACCAGCGGCACGCCGACACCCGCCGCGAGCAGTCCCGCGGCGAGCACCGCACCCGCCTCGGGCAGCAGCCAGGCGGTGAAGCCCACGGCGCCCGCGCCGACGACGGCCGCGGCGGACGCGGGGGGCAGCCAGCGCAGCCAGTAGTCCTGGAGGGCGTCGACGTCGGCGACCAGCCGGGAGAGGAGGTCGCCGCGCCGGGCCCCGCGCAGTCCGGCAGGGGAGAGCCGCTCCAGGCGCCGGTAGACAGCGACCCGCGTGTCGGCGAGCATCCGCAGCACGGCGTCGTGCGACACGAGGCGCTCGGCGTACCGGAAGACGGCGCGGCCGATGCCGAAGGCGCGGGTCGCCGTCACGGCGATCATCAGGTACATCACCGGGGGCTGCTCCGAGGCCCGCGAGATCAGCCACCCGGACGTGGCCATGAGGCCGACGGCACTGGCGAGCGCGAGACTGCCCAGGAGCAGCGCCAAGGCCAACTGCCCCCGCCGGGCCTGCGCGGCGTCCCGGACGCGGGCCAGCACCCGGCCCTGCGGACGGACGGCCTCGGCCCCGACCTCGACCTCACTCCCGGCCCCGGCCTCGCTCTCGGCCTGGGCGACCACCTGGTCACCGTGGTGGTCTCCCGTACCGCCGGACCGCGCGGACGGGCGCGCCCCCGGGTGCGCGGACGTCGCGGCAGCGGCGTCCAGCCGTACGACCCGGTCGGCGACAGCCAGCAGCGCCGGCCGATGCACCACCAGCAGCACGGTCCGCCCGACGGCCAGCCGGCGGACCGCCTCGACCACCTCCGCCTCGGTGCCGCCGTCCAGCGCCGCCGTCGGCTCGTCGAGCAGCACCACGGGCCGGTCGGCGAGGAACGCCCGCGCCAGCGCGAGACGTTGCCGCTGCCCGGCGGAGAGTCCGGCGCCGTCCTCCCCCAGCAGGGTCTCCGCCCCGGCGGGCAGCGCGTCCACGAACTCCAGGGCGCCCGCCTCCCGCAGCGCCTCCCGCAGCCGCACGTCGTCCGCATCCGGCCGCGCGAGCCGTACGTTCTCCGCGACGGTCCCGGCGAAGAGGTGCGGCCGCTGCGGCACCCACGCGATCCGCTCGCGCCAGCGCTCGGGCGAGACGTCCGCCAGGTCGACACCCCCGACACACACCCGCCCCTCGGTGGGCGGGACGAATCCGAGCACCACGTTCAGCAGCGTCGACTTGCCCGACCCGCTGGGCCCGACGAGCGCCACGGTCTCCCCGGGCGCCACCTCGAAGGACGCCCCGGAGACGGCGTCCGACGCCCGCCCCGGATACCGGACCGTCACGCCTTCCACGCTCAGGACGCCCGAAGGCGCCGCCCCGGCCCCGGCGGCCGGCACCGGGGTCTCCAGGACCTCGAAGATCTCCTCGGCGGCCGAGAGCCCCTCCGCCGCCGCGTGGTACTGCGCGCCGACCTGACGCAGCGGAAGGTAGGCCTCGGGCGCGAGGACGAGGACGACGAGACCGTCGTACAGCTCCATCTCGCCGTGGACCAGCCGCATGCCGATGGTCACCGCGACCAGTGCGACCGAGATCGTCGCGAGCAGCTCGAGGGCGAACGACGACAGGAAGGCGACGCGGAGCGTCCGCATCGTGGCCTGCCGGTACTCGCCGGTGATCTTGCGGATCGACTCGGCCTGCGCCTTGGCGCGGCCGAACACCTTCAGGGTCGGAAGGCCCGCCACCACGTCGAGGAAGTGGCCCGAGAGCCGGGAGAGGAGCCGCCATTGACGGTCCATGCGGTTCTGCGTGGCCCAGCCGATCAGGATCATGAAGACCGGGATCAGGGGAAGCGTCACGACGATGATCGCCGCCGACACCCAGTCCTCGGTGACGATGCGGGCCAGCACCGCCACCGGCACCACCACCGCGAGCCCCAACTGCGGGAGGTAGCGCGAGAAGTAGTCGTCGAGCGCGTCGACGCCACGGGTCGCCAGAGAGATCAGCGAACCGGTGCGCTGCCCGCCGAGCCACCCGGGCCCGAGCGCGCCCGCCCGCTCAAGCAACCGCCCCCGCAATTCGGACTTGACCGCCGCGCTCGCCCGGTGCGCGGCGAGCTCGGTCAGCCAGGAGACGAGACCGCGCCCCGCCGCGACCACGGCGAGCAGCACCAGCGGAGTGCCCAGTTCGCCTACGGAGTGACCGTCCTGGAAGGCGCCCACCACGATCTCGGCGATGAGCATCGCCTGGCCGACGACCAGGCCCGCCCCGGCCAGTCCCAGAACCACGACCGCGACGAGGAAGAAGCGAGTGGCGCGGGCGTACCGAAGCAGGCGCGGGTCGATCGGTTTCACGTGAAACACACCCTCCGAAGAGCAGGTGGCCGGCAGGTCGAAACGGGCTCAGTGCGCGGCAGGTCGAAACAGCTCAGTGCGCGGCATCCGCGATGTGCTGCGTACCGATCCGCTTGCGGAACACCCAGTACGTCCACGACTGGTAGAGCAGCACGACAGGCGTCGCGATCCCCGCGCACCAGGTCATGATCTTCAGGGTGTACGGGCTCGACGAGGCGTTGGTGACCGTGAGGCTCCACTCCTCGTTCAGCGACGACGGCATGACGTTCGGGAAGAGCGTCAGGAAGAGCATCGCGACGGCCGCCGCGATCGTGGCGCCGGAGAGCGCGAACGACCAGCCCTCGCGCCCGATCTTGATGGCCACGATGGCGCCGACGAGGGCGACCACGGCCACGGCCATCGCGACCAGGCTCTTGCCGTCGCCGTTGTCGGCCTGCGTCCAGAGCAGGAAGCCGAGCGAGAGCACGGCCGTGACGAGCCCCAGACCGAGTGCCGCCCTGCGGGCCCGCACCCGGATGTCACCCACCGTCTTGAGCGAGGTGAACACCGCGCCGTGGAAGGTGAAGAGCGTCAGGGTGACCAGACCGCCGAGGAGCGCGTACGGGTTGAGCAGGTCGAAGAAGCCGCCCACGTACTCCTTGTGGGCGTCGATCTTCACGCCGCGCACGATGTTGCCGAAGGCGACGCCCCACATGAACGCCGGGATCAGCGAGGTCCAGAAGATCGCGTGCTCCCAGTTGGTCTGCCAGCGCTCCTCGGGCCGCTTGGCGCGGTACTCGAAGGCGACACCGCGGACGATGAGGCAGATCAGGATGAGCAGCAGCGGCAGGTAGAAGCCGGAGAAGAGCGTCGCGTACCACTCGGGGAAGGCGGCGAAGGTCGCACCGCCCGCGGTGAGCAGCCACACCTCGTTGCCGTCCCAGACAGGGCCGATGGTGTTGATGAGGACCCGCTTCTCGACCCGGTCGCGGGCGAGAAGCTTGGTCAGGACACCGATGCCGAAGTCGAAGCCCTCCAGGAAGAAGTAGCCGATCCACAGGACCGCGATCAGTACGAACCAGACGTCGTGAAGTTCCATGTCCTCGTCGCTCCTTCCTTCAGTAAGAGAAGGCCATGGGCCGGTCGGCATCGGAGTCGGAGTCCGAGCCGTTCTTGCCCGACCCGGGTCCGCTGATCTTGGTGGGCGGATTCAGGTCCGCTTCGGTCAGCTCGGGCGGACCCGACCTGACGTACTTGAGCAGCAGCTTCACCTCGATCACGGCGAGGATCGCGTAGATCAGCGTGAAGCCGATCAGCGAGGTGAGCACCTCGCCCTGGGAGACCCCTGGCGAAACCGCGTCCCTCGTGCGGAGGACTCCGTAGACCACCCAGGGCTGTCGGCCCGTCTCGGTGAAGATCCAGCCCCAGGCGGTGCCGATGAGGGGGAAGATCAGCGTCCACTGCGAGAGCCGCCACCACCACGTGCCGAGCTTCGGCGAGAGCTCCTTGTTCTTGGTGAGCATCAGCTTGGGTATTTCGTCCGCGCCGGTGCGGTGCTCCGGAGCGAGCCAGAACTTCTTCCGCGTCAGCCAGAGGCCCGCGCTGCACAGCGCCATCGAGACCCCGCCGAAGCCGATCATCCAGCGGTACGACCAGTAGGCGGTGGGGATGTTGGGCCGGTAGTCACCGGGCCCGAACTTGTCCTGCGCCTGCTTGTTGAGGTCGTTGATGCCGGGTATCTCGGCGCTGAAGTTGTTCTTGGCGAGGAAGGACAGGACGCCGGGAACCTCGATGGCGACCTTGTTGTGCCCCTCGGCGACATCTCCGTACGCGAAGAGCGAGAAGGGCGCCGGCTTCTCGGTCTCCCACAGCGCCTCGGCGGCCGACATCTTCATCGGCTGCTGCTCGTACATGACCTTGCCGAGGGTGTCGGCGCTGACGACGGTGAGCAGTGTGCCGACGAACGCGGTGACCAGGCCGAGCCGCATCGACATCCGCATGGTGCGGATGTGCTGCTTCTTACGGAGGTGGACGATGGCGATGCCGGTCATGAAGGCGCCGCCGACCAGGACGGCCGCCGAGATGACGTGGAAGAAGTTGACGAGCGCCGTCTCCTGGAAGAGCACCTTCGCGAAGTCGGTGAGCTCCGCGCGCTTGGTGCCGTCCCGCTCCACGATCTTGTAACCGACCGGGTGCTGCATGAAGGCGTTGGCGGCCATGATGAAGTACGCCGACAGGACGGTGCCGATGGAGACGATCCAGATCGTCGCGCAGTGCAGCTTCTTCGGCAGCTTGTCCCAGCCGAAGATCCACAGGCCGATGAAGGTCGACTCGAAGAAGAAGGCGATCAGCGCCTCGAAGGCGAGCGGCGCCCCGAAGACGTCACCGACGAAGCGCGAGTAGTCGGACCAGTTCATGCCGAACTGGAACTCCTGGACGATGCCGGTGACGACACCCATCGCGATGTTGATCAGGAACAGCTTTCCCCAGAACTTGGTCGCCCTGAGGTAGTGCTCCTTGCCCGTCCGCACCCATGCCGTCTCGAGGATCGCCGTGAGGGCGGCGAGGGAGATCGTCAGGGGGACGAACAGGAAGTGGTAGACGGTCGTGATGCCGAACTGCCATCGCGCCAGAGTTTCCGGCGCCAGAGCCAGGTCCACTGCGTCTCTCCTTACTCGCCGTGCCCACAGCGACCAGTCATCCCTTTTGTCCCTCTGATCTCGGGACGAACCGGGGCACGCTTGTGAACGCGTTCACATTCACAAGCATTATGTCGTACTGGTGGTCGGAACCCCAAAGGGGGGTCCCCTTACTCGCGGGAACACGGAAGAAGGCCCCGGGCGACACCCGAGGCCTTCCGAGGCCTTCCCAAGAACTTCAACATATTGTTGAATCCGCGCCATGCAGATACGGATCTCGTGGCCCGCCGGCCACCTCACCGCGACCCTTGACGAGACCCCGACCAGCCACGCGCTCGGCAAGGTCCTGCCGCTCTCCACCACCGCCAACACCTGGGGCGAAGAGGTCTACTTCGACACGGGCGTCGGCGTTGAGCGCGAGCCCGGCGCCCAGCAGGTCGTCGAACCGGGCACGGTCGCCTTCTGGACCGACGGCGACGCCCTCGCGCTCCCCTACGGGCCGACACCGATCTCGCGGGGCGACGAGTGCCGCCTCGCGAGCCCGTGCAACCTCGTGGGCCGGCTCGACGGCGACC
This sequence comes from Streptomyces sp. NPDC029674, assembly GCF_044903205.1. Taxonomy (NCBI): domain Bacteria; kingdom Bacillati; phylum Actinomycetota; class Actinomycetes; order Kitasatosporales; family Streptomycetaceae; genus Streptomyces; species Streptomyces sp. NPDC029674. The sequence goes on along the minus strand of NZ_JBJDPY010000012.1, from coordinate 128,583 downwards.
CGCGCCTGCTGGCCACCGTCCGCTCCGGAGACCCCATCCGCGTCGAACTCGCCTGACGGCTCCGGAGCCTCACAGCTCCTTGCGGAACGCCTCCGCCGCCTGCAGGAAGATGTCGTTGGCCTCGGTCTCGCCGATCGTGGCCCGCATCCCCTCACCCGCGAACGGCCGCACGACCACGCCGGCCTTCTCGCACGCCGCCGCGAAGTCCGCCGTACGGTCGCCGAGCCGCAGCCACACGAAGTTCGCCTGCGTCTCGGGCACCGTCCAGCCCTGCCCGCGCAGCGCCTCGACCACGCGCGTGCGCTCGGCGACCAGCGCGCCCACCCGGCCCATCAGCTCGTCCTCGGCGCGCAGCGACGCCACCGCCGCGTCCTGCGCGAGCTGGCTCACGCCGAAGGGCACCGCCGTCTTGCGCAGCGCCGCGGCCACCGGCTCGTGGGCGACCGCGAAACCGACGCGCAGGCCCGCCAGGCCGTACGCCTTGGAGAACGTGCGGAGCACGCAGACGTTCGGGCGGTCACGGTAGATCTCGATGCCGTCCGGCACCTCGGGGTCCCGGATGAACTCGCGGTACGCCTCGTCGAGCACGACCAGGACATCGCCCGGCACCCGGTCGAGGAAACGCTCCAGCTCGGCCCTGCGCACCACGGTGCCGGTGGGGTTGTTGGGGTTGCAGACAAAGATGAGGCGGGTGCGGTCGGTGATGGCGTCGGCCATCGCGTCGAGGTCGTGCACCTCGCCGTCGGTCAACGGCACCCGCACCGACGTGGCGCCGCTGACCTGCGTGATGATCGGGTACGCCTCGAAGGACCGCCACGCGTAGATGACCTCGTCACCCGGGCCCGACGTGGACTGCAGCAGCTGCTGCGCGACGCCGACGGAACCGGTGCCGGTGGCGATGTGCGAGGCGGGCACCCCGAAGCGGTCGGCCAGCTCGCTCATCAGGGCCGTGCACGCCATGTCCGGGTAGCGGTTGAAGGACCCGGCGGCGGCGAGCGCGCTCTCCATGACGCCGGGGAGCGGCGGGTAGGGGTTCTCGTTCGAGGACAGCTTGTAGGCCGCGGGACCGTCGGCCGCCGCCGCGGGCTTGCCGGGCTTGTAGGTGGGGATCCCCTCCAGCTCGGCGCGCAGCCTCGGGTTCGTCTCGCTCACCGCAGTCCTCCTCGTAGCCAGTCACACCAGTTCGAATACTGCTCACCTTATGAGGATTCGGCGCCGCTGCGAATGGCCTTCCGGCATCGGCGTACGCCCGTCCCGGTCCCGTCCCGCACCGGCGCGCGGAGCGGGGGGAGCGCCCCGCACTTCGCTTCGCGCCGGTAGCTCGCTCCGTGGCGCGCATCCCCCGTGAAGGTGAGTTGAGACCTCTTCGAGACCTGTTCCATTCGCCAGGCCCGCGCGCGACGATCAGGTACAGCTGTCCGTCGAGCCGCCCAACCCCCTTGCTTTCCAAGGCATTTGGCGGCCCTGCGCCATGCAGAAACGTGCCTGTCAACGCGTGCATATGCGCCCCTGCTACCCACCCCCATGAGCCCTACTATCGGCTCGCCATGACAGCAGCAGGGAAGCACCAGGTGAGCCGAGCGGAGACCGCGCGCCGGGGCAACCGGCAGAGTCGAGCGGGGATCAGAGACGTCGCCGCCGCCGCCGGTGTCTCCATCACGACTGTCTCCGACGCCCTCAACGGCAAGGGTCGGCTCCCCGACGCCACCCGACGCCACGTCCGCGAGGTCGCAGAGCGGCTGGGCTATCGCCCGTCCGCGGCGGCCCGAACCCTCCGTACCGGCAAGTCCGGCCTCATCGGCCTGACCGTGACGACATACGGGGATGAACCTTTCACCTTCACCGAATTCGCCTACTTCGCCGAGATGGCCAGAGCCGCCACATCGGCCGCGCTCGCCCGGGGCTACGCCCTGGTGATCCTGCCCGCCACCTCGCGCCGCAGCCCCGTCGACGTGTGGTCGAACGTCGCGCTCGACGGCACCGTCGTCGTCGACCCCTCCGACCACGACCCGGTGGTCAGCGAGCTGGTCCGGCAGGGCCTGCCGGTCGTCTCCGACGGGCGCCCGGCGGGATCGCTGCCGGTCACCGCCTGGGTGGACAACGACCACGAGGCCGCGGTCCTGGAGATCCTCGATCACCTCGCGGCCGCCGGCGCCCGCCGGATCGGCCTCCTCACCGGCACCACCACGGACACGTACACCCACCTGTCCACGACCGCGTACCTGCGCTGGTGCGAGCGTGTCGGGCAGGATCCGGTCTACGAGTCCTATCCCGCCCACGACCCGTGCGCGGGCGCCGTCGCCGCCGACCGGCTGCTCGCCCGGCCCGACCGGCCCGACGCCGTGTACGGCCTCTTCGACCCCAACGGCACCGACCTGCTCGCCGCCGCCCGGCGGTACGGCCTGCGCGTCCCCGACGACCTGCTGCTCGTCTGCTGCAGCGAGTCCACGGTGTACGCCACCACGGAACCGCCCATCACCACGCTCTCCCTCAAACCGCGCCGCATCGGCACGGCCGTCGTACAGCTCCTCATCGACGCGATCGAGGGCCTCGACACGGGCCGGCCCGTCGAGCAGGTGATACCGACCGAACTGATCGTGCGCACCTCGTCCGAGCGACGTCCGCCCCGCACGACGGTCAGCCCGCCACGCTCGTCCGGCTCCGGCTGATCGCTCCCGCCCGCGCACGCGGACCTGGGCAGAGGACGGTTTCCACCCCGCCACCAGCGGGGAAACCTCTGCCCAATTCGGGAGAAATCCGCAATGAACGAGGGTCCGGCACCGATTCACCACCCCTGGTGCACCACACAGCGGGAGCCGCATTCCTATGATGGGCGGACGACACCGCGGGCCGCAGCGACCAAGCAGTCCGATCTCGGTGCAGATGCGGCGCAATGGTGGTGGAGGGGTCGATGACTCAGGGGGCCGGTCAGGGACCCGATGTGCGGACGGCGACGCTGCGCGACTTCCGCGTACCCGCGTACATCCATGAGACGACCGGCCCCGCCGTGGGCGGCCCGGGAAATCCGGCCGAGGTGCCGGACGGGGGCTACACCCCGACCCAGCGGGACCTGCCGGTCATCAACCGCGGTGACACCGTCCAGGTACAGGTCATGCCGGAGCCCCCGCAGCCGCGGGCGAGCGACGAGCACGGCCCGCTGTTCGTCGTCGGCGATGTGCACGGCTATCTGGACGAGCTCGTCGCGGCCCTCCAGGAGCAGGGCCTCGTCGACGCCGAGGGCAACTGGTCCGCGGGCAACGCGCGTCTGTGGTTCCTCGGTGACTTCACCGACCGCGGGCCCGACGGCATCGGCGTCATCGACCTCGTGATGCGTCTTTCCGCCGAGGCCGCCGCCGCCGGCGGCTACTGCAAGGCGCTCATGGGCAACCACGAGCTGCTCCTGCTCGGCGCCAAGCGCTTCGGCGACACCCCCGTGAACTCCGGCGCGGGCACCGCCACCTTCCAGGCCGCCTGGCTCCTGAACGGCGGGCAGAAGACCGACATGGAGCGCCTGGAGGACCACCACCTGCAGTGGATGGCCCGCCTCGACGCGATGGAGGAGGCCGACGGCCACCTGCTCGTGCACTCCGACACAACCGCCTATCTGGATTACGGTGACTCGATCGAGGCGGTGAACGACACCATCCGGGAGACCCTCACGCGCAACGACGCCGACGAATGCTGGGACCTCTTCCGCAAGTTCACCAAGCGCTTCGCCTTCCGCGACGAGTCGGGCCCCTCGGCCGTACGCGAACTCCTCGACATGTACGGCGGCACGCGCATCGTCCACGGCCACAGCCCCATCCCCTACCTCCTGGGTGACGTCGGCTCCGAGGACGAGTCGGACGGCGGCGGCCCGGTCATCGAGGGCCCGCACGTCTACGCCGACGGGCTGGCCATCGCCATGGACGGCGGAGTGACCATGGCCGGAAAGCTGCTGGTCCAGCAACTTCCCCTGGCTGTCTGAGCGTTCTCCGGGCAGGCGCTCCTCTACACGATCACGCTGGCCAGGGGGGCAATTTCCGGAAACCCCCTGTCACCGCGTGCCGTCACGGCTCTACCATCGGCTTATCCGTAGCAGGCTCCCCTCCGTTTCTGCCCAACGGCTCGCAGCCATGCGAGCCTCAGCCCTACGGAGCATCGGGGGATGCACATGAACAGCGCTCCACACCTGCTCAATGAGGACCGCCCCGAGTACGAGCGGATCCTCGATGAGGCGCTGCGCACCGCACCTGACCGTCCGGAACTCGCCGCAGTGGGCCAGCGGCTCAACACGGAACAACTGCGCACCATGGCCCTGAACGCGACAGCACTGATCACGGCCGCGGCCGCGGCCGAGTACGCGCACTACGTGAAGGTTCGCGAGGAGTTGCGCGAACCTCGACCGTCGTCCACGTCGATCCGCGAAGGGAATGGACAGAGCGCCGCGGAGTCGGGCTCCGGCGGCGTCAGCCTCGCCACCACGATGGGCGAGGTCGCCGAACCAGCGGCAGCGGGAGCCGGGGCGATCGCCGTCGTCGCGGTCCTCGCACCCGTCCTCGCCGGGGCGGCCGCCGCGATATTCCTGCTCGTCGGCTACATCCTGAAGATGCTCAACCCCGAGCCCGCCTTCGCGGACACCCTGCTCACCGCGGGATGGCTGTTCGGCGCGCTCACCGCGGGGGGCATCCTGGTCGCAGCGGTCGGTCTGCTCCTGACCGCCCTGCGCAACGGATCCACCTCGCTGCAGGCAGGACTCCACGGCGAACAGCACGAGGAGTTGTCCCGCGCCAGGGAAGCCTGGGGCCGGGCGCTCCTCGAGCGGGGCGTCGTGCCGTTCCTGCGGGAGGCCCTGACGGAACCGGGCGGGGCTGCCGCAGCCCGCACACCGTCGACGAACGCAGGGGCCACCGGGGCGAACGGCCGCATGCCCCAGCTCGGATACAACCGGCCGGGGTTCAGCAGCCCGGACGGCGGTCCTACCGCGGGGCCCCGTCCGAGCTTCTCCAGCCCCGACTTCTCCAGCCCGGATTTCGGCGGGCCCGACCACAAGCCGGAGTAACGGGAATCAGCACGGCCTCGACGCGCCGCTGTCGGCGAGCGGCGGCGCGAACTCGAGGCGTACGGAGGAGGACCGGGGAAGCAGTACGGCGACGCCGTCGGCCCGGGACCAGCGCTCGGGCACGAGGACGTACTGCCCTCCGGACTGCAGCATGAGCTTGAGCCCGTCGTACCGGAAGCGGTAGGCGGCCTTGGAGTCACGGCAGCGGGTCTCGCGCACCCCCGGTGCCGTGAGGCTGAGGCTGTCCGCGCTGTAGACGACCGCGTACGGATAGCCGGGCAGGCCCGCGGCGAACTCGCGGGCCCGGGTCTCGCCGACGGCGGCCGCGTAGTCATTGGCCGCCCAGAAGAGGCCGAGCCCCACGAGCACGAGAACGACGCCCCACTCGGCGAGAGCGGCCGCGGCGGGGCGGGGCGTGCTCGGCGGGGATGGCGGGGGTTCTGGAGGGTCCGGGGTGCCGCCTGTGCCGCTGTCGGGGTCCTCGTTCGTGTCCTCGTCCGTGTCCTCGTCCTCGGGCGTGGGCGTGCCCTCGTCCGGCGCCCGGTCGGGGAGCGCACGCCAGAGATGGAGCGTGTACGCGAGGAGCAGTACGCCGAACGACAGGCTCAGCGGCGCCGCCACCAGGAAGTCGCGCAGGAAGAAGGCCCGGGAGAGCACGGACCAGAAGCCGCCGAGCGTGAGCAGCGCGCCGATGCCCGCCATGAAGGGCAACGCACGGCGCACCACCCGGAGTTCCGCGCCGGCCGTGAGGCGTCCGCGCAGCAGTTCGTGGCCCCAGAGCACGAGCAGCGCGGCGCCCGCCGTGACCGTCAGCGGCACATAGAGCGCGTCCAGGCTGCGCATCAGGTAGTCGGTCGTGCCGAAGCCGAGGACGGTGGAGTTCACGCCGTAGTAGTCGAAGAACCAGTACGCGTGGTGCCAGCCGAAGTAGTAGAGCAGCGCGGTGATCATGCTGGTGGGGGCGATGATCGTGCCCACGATCGTCCACAATTGCTGGATTCCGAGCGGGGCTTCGGACGGTTCCTGTGCGGTCATGGAGTGCTGGTCGACGGGCTCACGGGCGGTGACCCGGCGGGCGACGGACTCTCGGGCGACGGGCTCCCGGGCGGCGGGCTCTCGGGCGGAGAACCGCCGCCCGGCGTCCCGCCCAGGCAGGGCCCGAGGCCGATGATCGTCAGGGGTGAGTCGCGGTCGACCTGCGTGCCCGCGACCGGGGCGATCTTCACGAAGCCGCACTCCTCGACGGTCTCGGTCTCGGAGGCGGGCAGATCGGTGCTGTACACCCGTTCGAGGCGAAGGCAGACGGTGCCGTCCTCGCAGGCGGTGCGGACGTCGTTCTGGATCAACTCCCAGGTCTGCCTGCCGAAGTCGGTGACGGCGTCGAAGGGTCGTCCCTTGTAGTTGATGGCCGGAATGTGCAGCGGCGAGGTCGGCACTTTTCCGCCACCGTCGTCCCCGCCGCCGCCCGCCGTGTCGCCGTCCGAGGTCGAGCCCTCCGAAGCCGCCCCGTCCGAAGCCGACCCGTCCGAGGTGGAGCCGTCCGAAGTGGAGCCTCCGATGATGCCCCCTCCGGAGGCGGCGACCCCGCCACCGGACGTACTCGACCCACCGCTCCCGCCGTCATCGTCATGACCCCCGCAGGCGAGGGCGGGCAGACACAGGACGCTCATGAGCAGGAGAACGGCCGGCCGAGGCATCCGAAGAGACGTCGCCATATCGCACCACCAATGGCACCTATGTCCCGAACTGTGTGGTCCCAGGAGAATGGCACCGTGCGGACACGCCCGTCTACGGTCCGGGCGTGACCCGCCCACTCACCCCGGCGGACGTCTGCCGCTACATACGCCGAACGATTCGCGCCTCCGCCCTTTCGACCGTCGTACGGCTGTAGACGTGCACCAACGCGAGATGGAAGAGCGCCGGCGCGAGGGGAGCCCACCGGTGGATCCGGTCGGCACGCAACATGTACTTGACCACTGCCGCCGGGCGGAACGGCACGCAGTCGATGGTCTGGTGCTCCCACCTGTCCGCGACTCCGCGGCTCATCCGCGCCTGCAGCCCTTCGCGAGTCAGATCCTTCAGCCTGGCGTAGAAGTGGGCGCTCCAGTGGCGTTTGTCGATGTCCAGGACAAAGGCGAGCAGTTCGAGCGAGTACTCGTTCGGCTCGATGGAGAGCTCCTCCCGCATGCCGCGTCGCGCGACGGCGTGCAGGTCGGGGGCGCTCCGTCCGGACGAGTCGATGTGCCGTGACATGCCCTCGTTCACAGAGGAGTTCCAGACGCCCGGCGCCATACGGACCCGCTCACTGCGCTGGCTCACGACCAGCATGTCGTCGGCCGTCACCACCGCGACGTTGGTGGCGAAACTGCACTGCAGAAACGCGGGCGCCCGCAGCGGACTGTCCGGGTCCAGGTAGCGGGACCGCGGAGTCGTCCCGTCGGCCAGCCGACGGTCGAGCTGCTGAGCCGCGAGAAACGTGTAGTAGTCGGTCGGCCGTAACCGCAGGTGCACTTCCGGTTGTTCGTCGAGGGCGGTACGGGAGACATCGAACGAGTCGACCGCGTCGCCGGGGTACGGCCGACTCGCCGTCCCCCTCCACGATCAGGGCGGACGTGTGGAGGGGCCCAGGGAGAAGGTGCGCCACGCGGGTCGCCCCTGTCAGGCAGGGCAGGGACCTGGACCGGGCCGTGCGCGATCTTGGCTGTTCCGTTACGGCGTGGGGCAGGGCCGACCGAAGCCTGGCGGGGCCCTGGCCCCGGACCCGAGCACAGTAGCCGGGGCCCGGGCCCCGAACCCGGGGCGAAGTAGCGGGGCCCGGGCCCACCAGACGCGGGCCCTCACCAAGAACTCAGCCCGTGCGCCGAGGTCAGTCCGCGATCGGCAGATAGACGCGGTTGCCCGCCGCCGCGAACTCCTTGGACTTCTGCTCCATGCCCGCCGCGATGTCGTCCGAGTCCAGGTCACCGCCGTGCTGACGCCGGATGTCCTGGGAGATCTTCATCGAGCAGAACTTCGGCCCGCACATCGAGCAGAAGTGCGCCGTCTTCGCGGGCTCGGCCGGCAGCGTCTCGTCGTGGTACTCCCGTGCCGTGACCGGGTCGAGGGCCAGGTTGAACTGGTCCTCCCAGCGGAACTCGAAGCGCGCGTCCGAGAGGGCGTCGTCCCAGTCCTGCGCGCCCGGGTGCCCCTTGGCGAGGTCCGCCGCGTGCGCCGCGATCTTGTACGTGATGACGCCGGTCTTCACGTCGTCGCGGTTGGGCAGGCCCAGGTGCTCCTTCGGCGTGACGTAACAGAGCATCGCCGTCCCCCACCAGCCGATCATCGCGGCGCCGATGCCGGAGGTGATGTGGTCGTAGGCGGGCGCGATGTCAGTGGTCAGCGGGCCGAGCGTGTAGAACGGCGCCTCCTCGCAGATCTCCTGCTGAAGGTCGATGTTCTCCTTGATCTTGTGCATCGGGACGTGCCCGGGGCCCTCGATCATCGTCTGTACGTTGTGACGCTTGGCGATCGTGTTGAGTTCCCCGAGGGTCCGCAACTCGGCGAACTGCGCCTCGTCATTGGCGTCCGCGATCGAACCGGGCCGCAGGCCGTCGCCGAGCGAGTACGTCACGTCGTACGCCGCGAGGATCTCGCAGAGCTCCTCGAAGTGCTCGTAGAGGAAGCTCTCCTTGTGGTGCGCGAGGCACCAGGCGGCCATGATCGAACCGCCGCGCGAGACGATGCCGGTCTTGCGGCGTGCGGTGAGCGGAACGTACGGAAGCCGCACGCCGGCGTGCACCGTCATGTAGTCCACGCCCTGCTCGGCCTGCTCGATGACCGTGTCCTTGTAGATCTCCCAGGACAGCTCCTCGGCCTTGCCGTCGACCTTCTCCAGGGCCTGGTAGAGCGGCACGGTGCCGATCGGCACGGGGGAGTTGCGCAGGACCCACTCGCGGGTCGTGTGGATGTTGCGGCCGGTGGAGAGGTCCATGACCGTGTCGGCGCCCCACTGGGTCGCCCAGGTCATCTTGTCCACCTCCTCCTCGATGGAGGAAGTGACCGCGGAGTTGCCGATGTTGGCGTTCACCTTCACCAGGAACTTCTTGCCGATGATCATCGGCTCGATCTCCGGGTGGTTCACGTTGGCGGGGATCACCGCGCGGCCCGCGGCGACCTCTTCCCGCACGATCTCGGGATCCATGTTCTCGCGGATCCCGATGAACTCCATCTCGGGCGTGATCTCGCCGCGCCGGGCGTACGCGAGCTGCGTCACCGCCTGGCCCTGGCGGCCGCGGCGCGGCTGGCGGGGACGGCCGGGGAAGACCGCGTCGAGGTTCTTGAGCCCGCCGCGGGGCGAGGTGTGCTTGATGCCGTCGTCCTCGGGACGCGGCGGACGGCCCACGTACTCCTCGGTGTCGCCGCGGGCGATGATCCAGTTCTCCCGCAGCGGCGGCAGTCCGCGGCGGACGTCGGTCTCGGCCGACGGGTCGGTGTACGGGCCCGAAGTGTCGTACAGGGTGACGGCCTTGCCGTTGGTGAGGTGCACCTGGCGGACCGGCACGCGCAGGTCGGGGCGCGAACCCTCGACATACGCCTTGTGCCAGCCGATGGACTTCCCGGCCCCGTCAGCCGCGACTGCACTCTCAGAGTGCTCGTCGCTGCTGGAGGCAGGCGTGCGTGCGTCCGATGTGGTCATGAGACCTACTCCCTACGCCGGCATTACCCGGTAACAGGTTCGGCGGTCGACGCAGCGAATCCCGTACGTTTCGTGCACTCTTCGTGCCGTTTCGTACGGAGGTCAGCGCCCTCTCAGCCCGGTGCTCCGAGCTCCCGCGATTGCAAAGGTGGCTCCACGCTAGCGTCATGTCGGCCGCGCTGAACAGAGGGCCCCCGCCGTTCTTGCGATGATCGGTCAGTGACCACCACAGAACCGCCGCCCCCGCCGCCCCCACAGCCGCCCGCCTCCGGGCCGCCTCCGGAGGGGCATGGACATGGGTCAGGGCACGGGCCCGGAGACGGGTCCGGGCACGGAAATGGGTCCGGGCACGGACATGGGCATGGGCATTCCCACAGCCACGGTCCGGCCGCGCCCGTCTCCAAGCATCTGCGCAAGGTCATCGCCGCGGTCCTGATCCCCTTCGCCGCCGCGGTCGTCGTGGGGCTCATGGTGCTGTGGCCCGGCGGCACGCCCTCGCACGAGCGGACCGGCGTCGGTTTCGACCGACAGACCCAGTCCGCGAAGGTGACGAAGGTGCAGGAGCTGCCCTGCAAGGAGCTCAGCCCCTCCCAGCCGCCACCGACCGGCGACACCTCCACCCCCGAGGGCCAGTCCGCGCAGTCCCGCGCCACGGGAACCTGCAAGAAGGCGACGATCGAGGTGAGCAGCGGCAAGGACACGGGCCGTACCTTCACCGAGATCATCCAACCGGACTCGCCCCGCCAACTGCGCCAAGGCCAGGAGGTGGTGGTCGCCTACGAACCCAAGGCACCCGAAGGACTGCAGTACTCGGTCACCGATGTGAACCGCAAGATCCCCATGGCGCTGCTCGCCGGCATCTTCGCGCTCGCCGTCGTCGTGGTGGGACGGCTGCGCGGCGTGATGGCCCTGGTCGCGCTCGCCATCAGCTTCATGGTGCTCACGTTCTTCATCCTGCCCGCGATCCTTCAGGGCTCGAACCCGCTGGTCGTGGCGGTGATCGGGGCCAGCGCCATCATGCTGATCGCGCTCTACCTCTGCCACGGCCTCACGGCCCGCACCTCGGTCGCGGTACTCGGCACGCTCATCTCCCTCCTGCTGATCGGGCTGCTCGGCTCCCTCTTCATCGGCTGGGCCGCACTCACCGGCAACACGGACGACAACACCGGCCTCATTCATGGCCTGTATCCGTCCATCGACATGAGCGGCCTGCTCCTCGCGGGCGTCATCATCGGCTCGCTCGGCGTACTCGACGACGTCACGGTCACCCAGACCTCCGCGGTCTGGGAACTGCACCAGGCCAACCCGACGATGGGCTGGCGCGGCCTGTACCGCGCGGGCATCCGCATCGGCCGCGACCACATCGCCTCGGTCGTCAACACCCTCGTCCTCGCCTACGCGGGCGCCGCGCTGCCCCTGCTCCTGCTCTTCTCGATCGCTCAGTCCAGTGTGGGCACGGTGGCCAACAGCGAGTTGGTCGCCGAGGAAATCGTGCGCACCCTGATCGGCTCGATCGGCCTCGTCGCCTCCGTGCCGGTGACGACCGCCCTGGCCGCCCTGGTCGTCTCGGCCGACCGCACGTCGGGGCACGGCACGGGCTCCGTCGGCATCCCCGCCACCGCCGACGGGCGTGGAGGCGCGAGCGGGGCCCGGCCTTCCCGCGGGGGGAAGGGCCGCCGCCGCAAACGGTGACGGCGGGTGGGACGGCGGCAGGCGAGAGCACCGACGGGTGGGACGGCAGCGGGACAGGACGACGATGGGTGGGGGGCCGGCAGCGGTGCCGACGGGGGTGAACGGGACGGCCCGGGGCGCCCCCCTGACTGCCATGAAATGCACCAAAGTGCCGCCCGCTTCGGCCCGTTGACCGCGCTGGCTCAGCCCGCGTTCTGCTCCTCCCCGAGGATCCGGTCGAGCGCCTCGTCAAGATGCGCCTCGAAGTCGGCGAGAGCCCGCTCCTGCCCGAGCGGCACCAACTTGTCCGTACGGTCGAGGAAGGCGAGCAGCGGTGGAATGCCCACCCGGAAGAGCGCTCGGTCTCCGCCGACCTGAAGCCTGATCAGGGCCTCGTCGAGCAGGTCGGGACCGGTGGGCTCGACGCGCACGTCCCCGTCCCCGCAGGGCCTGCCCACCCCGTCGATCAGCAACTCACGCCCGAAGGCCCAGGTCACCGGCGTGTCCCCCGGCAGATGGAACGTCAGCCGCACGGCATAGGGATCACCGATCTCGTAGCGCAGCTCCACCGGGATGCGGAACGACAGCTCCTCGGAAACGAGGAAGCTCATCATGACCTCTGCCTGCACCGTCTCGCCCATCGCGGCCTACCCCGTCGCTTCTCCATCACCTGGCCAGGGACCAACTCCATGGCACCACTGGCATCTTGCTCAACGTGCACAGCGGATCACAAGGAGTGAGTTTTCAGATGCTGATAGAGAAGGCGAGTGTCCCTAGTAGCTTTCCAACCTCCCGTTGCAACTTCTGGGCTGCGGGCAGCAACCGATCCGCCTGGTTGGCGGGAACGGAAATGGCCATGGTCGCAGCGGTGTCACCCGCTGTAATCGGAATTGCCGCGCAGACCGTCCCCAGTGCGTACTCCTGACGCTCCACGACCGGCCGCATCCGCTCCATCGAGTCGAGCCGCCGTTTGAAGGCGCGGTCGTCCCGTACCGAGTAACGCGTGATCGATTGCACCGGGTAGCGGTCGAGGTGGTCCTGGCGTGCCTCTTCGTCGAGTTGGCCGAGGAGGCATTGGCCGATCGCGTGGGCGTGTCCCGTCTCCCGGAAGTCCGCCCACTCCTCCACAGCGGGGTTGCCCGGAGTGTCCGCGACGGCCAGGACTTCGATCTCGCCCTCCCGGTAGACGGCGAAGTACACCGGGACGCCGATGGTGTCGCGCCAATGCGCCAGGGACTCGTCGATTTTCCCGCGCCGGCTCTGCTGTGCTCCGCTGCTGCCCAGCCGCTCGGCGGCCTCGCCCAGTACGAACAGTCCCTTCTCTCGGCGCAGGTATCCCTCATGAGTCAGGGTGCGCAGCAGGTGGTACGCGGTGGGGAGCGCGAGGCCCGCCTCTCGCGCCAACTGCTTGGCGGGCGCGCCGTTCTGGTGCGATGCGGCGGCTTCCAGCAGTCGCATCGCCCGCTGCACGGAGCCGATGAGGGTCGGCCCGACGACTCCGGAGGCCGGTTCTGCGGGGTCTGCCGCGTCTGTTGAGGTCGCGTCGCCAACCGGTGAGGTGATGCGGTCTACCGCGGCCAAGGTCACTCCCTAAGCACGTGGGGGGTCCGCCCGTGCTCGGAGTAACGGAGTACCGAGGGAGGGGCGGTGCGCGTGCGCCCGTGCGCGGAGATCGATCCCCGCTTCGGATTCCGGACTCTAATCCTCGGCCATCGCCCTATGCCGCCCCACCGGGAAACTTCCCCCTGCCGGGGGAACCGGTGCCAAAAGTCACCAGTCGGTTCGCGACGAAGAGGAGCCGGATATGAACTTCCGTACGACGTAGATGAGTCCGCCGACCAGCGCTACGAATAGCAGCGCCTTGAAGAGCAGGGTGACCACGAATCCGACGACGGTCGCTATCACGCCGCCGAAGACGACGAGTGCGATGACCGGCACGGCCACCCACTTCACCCACCACGGCATTCCCGCAAAGATCTCCTTCGCTGCCATCGTTCTTACCTCTCTCCGCTCTGTCCGCGCTTCTGCGCTCTTCGCATCGGCGCGGGTCCTGAATCTCCGCAGGTTCCTGGCTTCTCGCATTCGATGCTAGGACGCCGAACGGCTCCGCGGGGGCCTCGGAGCCCTTGCCCTCCCCTGATCCGACCCTGAGGGAACCCCGAGGTCGCAGCCCTGAACAGGTCAGCCTCGGGAGGGAGAGCGGGAGATCAGGCCTCCGGGGGAGAGAAGACGACGAGTACGCGCAGGTCCTCGCTGATGTGGTGGAACTTGTGGGCGACACCGGCCGGCACATAGACGACGCTGCCCCGCGCCACCTGCGTGGTCTCCATGCCGACGGTGATCGAGGCCCGGCCGCTGACCACCATGTAGACCTCGTCCTGCCCGTGCGGCTGCTGCGGGTCGGCCTCCCCGGCGTTGAGCGCGTACAACCCGACCGACATGTTCCGCTCGCGCAGGAACTGCAGGTAGGCGCCGTCGTTGGCGGCGCGCTCCGCCTCCAGCTCGTCCAGTCGGAATGCCTTCATCGCCCTCGTACACCCCTCGCTTGTGAGCCGACCGTTCCCGACCCATGTCTGCCACGATCAGACACATGAAGAATTTCGTAGTCAAGACGATCGCCAATGCCGCGGCGTTGGCCGTCGCCGTGTGGGTGCTCGACAAGATCACCCTGACCGGCGACAGCACGGGCAAGAAGGTGGGCACGCTCATCGTCGTCGCCCTGCTCTTCGGGCTGGTGAACTTCCTGGTCAAGCCGGTGGTGAAGGTCCTGACCTTCCCGCTGTTCATCCTGACCCTCGGCCTGATCACCCTCGTGGTGAACGCGCTGATGCTGCTGCTCACCTCGTGGCTGGCCGACAAGTTCGACGTCAGTTTCCACGTCGACGGCTTCTGGACCGCCGTCCTCGGCGGCCTGATCATCTCGATCGTGTCCTGGGCCATGAACGTCGTGCTCCCCGACGACAAGGACTGAGAATGGTGGGGGCGGCGAGCGAAGGCCTGCTCGCCGCTGTACGCGTAGCAGTGGAAAGGCGGGCGGCATGACGGAATCAGGGTCTGCGGGATCCATAGGCGACGGCTCGGAGGGCGCCCGTGGTGCCGCGACGGGCGTCGGCGACGGCACGCGGGCGGTCCGGGTCGGGCTGCCCGAGCCGGTGAAGCACGAGCCCACGCTGCCGGGTCCGGTGTTCGCCGCGCACTTCCACCTGCCGGGCGACCCCACGGGTGGTTACGCCTACGGGCGTGACGAGAACCCCACCTGGACGCACCTGGAGCGCGCGATCGGCGAGCTCGAGGCGCCCGACGCCGGTGCGGACGTCGAAACGCTGGTCTTCGCCTCCGGTATGGCCGCGATCTCGGCGGTGCTGTTCTCGCAGCTGCGTGCCGGTGACGCGGTCGTCCTGCCGGATGACGGCTATCAGGTCCTTCCGCTCGTCCGCGAGCAGCTCACGGCGTACGGCATCGAGGTGCGTACCGCCCCGACCGGTGGCGACGCCCAGCTCGACGTCCTGGACGGCGCCAAGCTGCTGTGGATCGAAACGCCGTCCAACCCCGGGCTCGACGTCTGCGACGTACGGCGGCTCGCGGACGCGGCCCACGCGCGCGGCGTGCTGGTGGCGGTCGACAACACCCTCGCGACACCGCTCGGTCAGCGCCCCCTCGAACTCGGCGCCGACTTCGCGGTGGCCAGCGGCACCAAGATGCTCACAGGTCACGGCGACATCCTCCTGGGGTACGTGGCCTGCCGCGACACGGAGCTGACTGCTTCCGTACGGCGTTGGCGCAAGATCGTCGGGGCGATCCCGGGGCCGATGGAGGCCTGGCTCGCGCACCGCTCGCTGGCCACGCTGCAGCTGCGCGCCGACCGGCAGAACGCGAACGCCCTGGCCGTCGCCGAGGCGCTGCGGGGCCGCACCGAGGTGTCGGGGCTGCGCTACCCCGGGCTGCCCGACGACCCCTCGTACAAGATCGCCTCACGGCAGATGCGGCGCTTCGGGTGCGTGGTCTCCTTCACGCTGCCCACGCGCGCGCGTGCCGAGCGTTTCCTCGAAGCGCTGCGCCTGGTCGACGACGCGACGAGCTTCGGCGGTGTGCGGTCCACGGCCGAGCGCCGCGGGCGGTGGGGCGGGGACGCCGTTCCGGAGGGCTTCATCCGCTTCTCCGCGGGCGCCGAGGACCCTGACGACCTCGTGGCGGACGTGCTGCGCGCGCTGGACGAGTCGGCCGGTTCGGCGGGCTGACCCCGCCCCACCCGACCGCCGCCGCACCCCGGCTACGCACAACGAACGGTCCGAGCCTCCCCCCTCGTGGCTCGGACCGTTCCGGTTCCGCGCGCGAGGAACCGCGCCAACAAGGCTAGTTGACTCTGTGTCAGTGTCCAATCACAGTAGCGACAGAGTCCTATCGACATATTTATAGTTGGCGGGCCCTGGGGGTACGAAGGGGAGGAACGCGCCGTGGACTTAGCCCTGCTGCGCACCTTTGTGACGGTGCACCGGGCCGGGTCCTTCACACGTGCGGCAGCGCTGCTCGGTCTCTCCCAGCCCGCGGTCACCTCCCAGATCCGCACGCTGGAGCGGCAGCTGGGCCGGCCGCTCTTCCTGCGCCAGGCCCGCGGCGTGACCCCCACGACCATCGGTGACGAGCTCGCCCACAAGGCCGCGCCACATCTCGACGCCCTCGTGGAGATCGCCGAGGCCGGACTGAACGAGGAGTCATCGTTACGGACCCTGCACCTCGCGGGCCCACCGGAGTTCACCGCGGAACGCGCACTGCCCGCGCTCACCGCCCTGAGCGGCCGGGACAGCCAGAGGCATGCCCTGCGCGCCTCGTTCGGCAACGCCGAGGAGGTGCTGGAAGGGCTCGCCGCCGGTCACCACGACCTGGCCATCACCACGGCCCGCCCACGTGGCTCGCTGCTCACCGCGACACCGCTCTGCGACGAGGAGCACGTCCTGGTCGCGGGGGAGCGCTGGGCGGACCGCATCGGGCCCGGCGGATCGCGTCGCCGGCCGCCGTTGCCGCTCGACAACCTTCCGGTGGTCGAGGTCCATGAGTCGCTGCCGTTCGTCTCTCGTTACTGGACCGCTGTCTTCGACGCCCGCCCCGCGGCATCGGGCACCGTCATCGTGCCGGACCTGCGCGCCGTCCTGGCCTGCGTGATCTCAGGCGCGGGCCTCGCCGTGCTGCCCCGCTACCTGTGCGCCGCGGCCCTGGAACGCGGCGCCGTCGTGGCGCTCCTCGACCCGGCGGTACCCCCTCTGAGGACGTATTTTCTGGCGGCGCGCACGGGAACACTCGCCATGCCGCACATCGCGCGGGCGCATGAGTGGTTGCTGCGCGCTGCCGCCGACTGGGCCTGATGGGGGCGCGGCTGGTTCGCGATGTTTCACGTGGAACAGTCCGGGCCACATTCCCCCCATGACCGTCCGACCCGTGGTCAAGCGCACCGCACGCGCCGTCCTGCTGGACGGCGACGACCTGATCCTGATCAAGCGCACCAAACCCGGTGTCGATCCGTACTGGCTCACCCCGGGTGGCGGCGTGGAGGCGGAGGACGCCTCCGTCGTCGACGCGCTCCACCGTGAGGTTCATGAGGAACTCGGCGCCAAGATCACCGATGTCGTGCCCTGCTTCGTCGACACCGTGGAGCACATCCCCGAGGACGGCGGCGTGGCCGGCGTAAAGGTGCAGCACTTCTTCGTCTGCCGCCTGGAATCCATGGACACCAGCCTGCGGCACGGCCCCGAGATCGAGGAGCCGTGCGGCGAGTACGAGATCGTGCACGTCCCCTTCACCCGGGTCGGCATCGCCTCGGTCCATCTCGTACCGCTGTCGCTCCGGCACTATCTGGACGGCAACATCGAGGGCGTGCGCGCGATGCACGCCCCCGACCTGGGCTGACGCCCGGCTTGGGCTGACGCCCGACTAGGGCCCGCCTAGTCCGAGGCCACGAGCTCCTCGACTGAGTCGTGGCGGATCCTGCCCTCCGGAATGCCGATGTCCCGCAGGGCGTCCACTCCGTTGCGGATCATGCCGGGCGGGCCCGAGAGATACGCGTCGTACTCGTTCCACGGGCCGTACTCGCGCACGGCCTCCGGCAGTTGCGCCCGCTGGTCGACGACCGGGCGGACAGCGAGCCAGGGGTGGGACTGTTGCAGCCGCAGCATCGTGTCGATGTCGTACAGATCGTGGTCGGTCCGAGCGCCGTAGAAGACCTCGACGGGGCGTCGCCTGCCGTGCTCGGCGACGTCCTCGACGAGCGCCTTGATGGGCGCGATGCCCGTGCCGCCGCCCAGACAGAGCAGCCCGCTGTCGGTGGTGTGGTCGACGGTCATCGAGCCGGCCGGTGGGCCGAGCCGCAGGACGTCACCGGGGCGGGCGTGGTGCACGAGCGCGTTGGACACCCAGCCGGCCGGGACGGCCTTGACGTGGAAGGACAGCAGTCCGTCGGAGCGTGGGGCCGAAGCGAAGGAGTAATGCCGCCAGATCCGCGGCCACCAAGGGGTCTCCAGGCTGGTGTACTGCCCGGCGAGGAAGGGGTACGGCTGGTCGGGCCGGACGGTGACCACCGCGATGTCCGGGGTCCTGAGGTCGTGCGCGACGACCTCGCCGAACCACCAGGCGGGGGCGCGCAGTTCGTCCTCCGCGGCCGCGTCGATCATGACCTGGGAGATCGTCGTGTACGTACGGACCCAGGCGGCCTCGGTCTCCTCGTCCCAGGTCGCGCTCGCGTACCGGCTCAGCGCGGCGATCAGGCACTCGCCGACCGCCGGGTAGTGCTCGGGCCGGGTGCCGTACTTGCGGTGGCCGCGTCCGAGGTTCTTCAGATACGAGACGAGTACGTCGGTGTGATCGATGTGCTCGGCCGCGGTCAGCAGTGCCTTGAGGATCCGGTCCCGCTGGGTGTCCATCGCCGCGGGGAAGAGCGCGCGGAGGTCGGGGTGCCGGGTGAAGAGCAGCGCGTAGAAGTACGAGGTGACCTTGTCGGCGACAGGGCCTATTTCGGCCATCGTGCGCTGCACGAGGACGGCATCGGGCGACGCCGTCTGCGGCGGCTTCGCCTGCGGGGTGGAGATCGGGGGCGACGTGTTCTGGGCTTGAGGGGCCGACGCCGGGGCCGGAGAGACCACAGAGGCCTCTGAAGCTCCGGATATTCGCTCGTCCGACGGCTCTGTGACGGGTGACGCGGAGGAACCGGAAGGCTGCTGCCCGGCCTCGTCCTCCGGCCGGTTCGACGGCCTGCGCGGGGTGAACCAGCCGCCCCCGCCGTCGGAAGTACCGTCATCCGCCGACGCGGTGGTCGGAGCGTCCATGCTGTGCCTCGCCTCGAACATCTCTCGGTCGGTCTGCGCACTTCCCTGCCGGAAGCTGCCTGCTTTCCCCGCTCTTCCTCGATGACTCCTCAATGGCCGATACGGCCACATTGAACCCCGGGCCCCCGGACCCTACGGACAAGTAGGGAGAGAATGTGACATTGGCCGCAGCCGTCTCATCGCAGCGTCCCATTCCCCGTCACAACGCCGGCCGCATAACAGGAAGTACGGGTTCTGGATCTCTTTGCCCCGTTAAGCTTCATTGACCTGCGCGCGTACCCCCAGAGCGCGAAGAGACGCACCTGGCACGAACCTTGATCGACCATACCGGCAGCGGCCGAACGCACAAGTCCTTCTTCCCTTCACTCTCAATTCCGCGTCCCTGCCTGCCAATTGCCTCAATTACCGGCCGTGCCGGACCAATTCGTACGCCTTACGCAGATCCCGCCCGACATAGGAGTGGGTGGCGAGGCTCACCAGCCGTTGATCCGCATTGATCGCCACGGAAACGGGCACCGCGCCGAACAACTCCAGGTCGGAAAGCGAGTCACCGTACGCGACGCAATCGCTCCGGCCGACCCCGAACTCTTCACAGAGCCGGTCCGCGATCTTCACCTTGGCCGCCGCGTTGAGAATGCCCGTCGGATCGACAGGCTGGGTGAACGGCACAGCCGGGAATCGCGACCCGTGCGCGGCATGCGCACCCCACCCGATGAGCCGCTCCACGAAGAACGACGGCGAGAGGGAGACCACCGCGCAGTAGTCACCGCCCTCCCTGATCTCGGCCCAGGTCTCCTGAATACCGGAGAGCCAGGGCGCTCCATCGAAGGCCGCCGACACCTGCGCCTCCGTGAGCTCCGCCCACAGGGCGTGCACGCGCACCGCGTACTCCGGCGAGTCGATGTGTCCGGCCACGAAGTCCCGCTCCAGTGCGGCGATCTCGGCGTCCAAACCGAGCTGTCGGGATATCTCCACGGGGGCCGCCGTGCCGTGCAGCAGCGTGCCGTCCAGGTCGAAGAGGTGTAGGCGTGCCATGTCGGCCGAGGCTAGTCCCCACGGCTGCTTCCGCCCTCGGGAGCTCCTCGACCCGGTGCTCCAGCCATTGGCTCAGCCGTCGCTCCAGCCGTTGCTCGACGCTGTCCTCGGCACCATGTTTCACGTGAAACCTCGCCGTCCTTCTGCTGCTGTCTCCGAGGGCCTACCCGCCATGGCCAGATGCAAGGTGGCCAAAAGCAACGTGCTTCTCCCCACAAACGGCTGGACGCCGAGGATGTACGTCAGACAGCCTGGCCCGCGTGTCGACACCTTCCCTCTCCGCACTGCCCATCCGCCGACTGACCCCCCGCGACCTCAAGGCCTGCGCCGATCTGTCCGAGGACCGGGGCTGGCCCCGTGAAGAACACAAGTGGGGCCTGCTGTTGTCGGCCGGAACGGGCTACGGCATCGACGACCCCGACGGCAACAGCCTCATCGGCGCCTACGTAGTGACCCAGTACGGCCCTTTCCAGCGCCCCGCCCTCGCGGCGATCGGCATGGTCCTCGTCGCCGAGCGGTACGCCCGACGGGGTATCGGCCGCCGACTGATGCAGTACGCCATCGAAGAGGCAGCCACCACGCCGCTGACCCTCCACGCGACACCTACGGGCCGCCCTCTCTACGAGCAGCTCGGGTTCAAGGTGATCGGCAGGGCGGAGATGGTCAGGGGCCACTTCACCGCAGCCGGGCCCCTGCCCGGCATCGCCACCAGGTCGGCCACCGCGGAGGACCTCAGCGCCATCCTCCGGCTCGACACCGAGGTCTTCGGCCATGACCGCATGCATGTGATCACCCGGCTTCCCGCCTTCACCGACCAGCTGCGGGTCGCGGAGGCCGACGGCGAGATCGTCGGCTACGCGGGCGCCTGGCCCAACATGGAGACCCACGTCGTCGGTCCGCTCGTCGCGCGCGACACCGACACCGCGAAGGCACTCATCGCCTCGCTCGGCGCCGGCACCGACCGTCCCCTGCGCACCGACATCGACGTACGGCACACGGAGCTCCTGGCGTGGGTGAAGGAGCACGGCCTCGAGTCCGTCGCCTTCAACGCCGTGATGGCGTACGGGACAGCGGAACTGCCCGGCGACTGGACCCGCCGCTTCGCACCGCTGACGGTCGCGGCGGGCTGATCCGTCGACAGTCGCGGCGGGCTGTTCAGCCGTCGCGCACTCCGCGGCACGGAAAGGCCCGCCCCGGTTCCCCTGGGGCGGGCCTTTCCGTCCACGCGTTACGCGAGCGCTTCGACGGCTGCCGTGGCGAAGCCGTGGTCCTGCTGCGGGGCGCCACCGCCGACGCCGATGGCACCGACTAGACGGCCGTCGCGGTGGACCGGCACCCCGCCCGCGATGAAGAGCAGCGGACGGTCGAGGGCGGTGGGCAGGGTGTGGAAGAGGCCACCGGGCTGGACCGCGTCGACGAGGTCGGCGGTCGGGGTGTCCAGCTGGAGGGCGGTGTACGCCTTGCGGGTGCTGGTCTCGCCGGAGATCAGCACGGCCCGGTCGTCACGCCGGAAGGCCAGGAGGTGGCCTCCTGCGTCGAGGACGGTGACGCTGACGGTGACACCGGCCTCCTCGGCCGCGCGGCGGGCCGTGGTCACGAGCGCCTCGGCGTCCTCGATGGTCAGCGGGGCGACAGCGGTGGTGCTGAGGCCGGCGGTGGTGCTGGCGGTGGTGCTCATGGGGGTTTCTCCTTGCGGGTGGTGCCAGGGGTAGGGCTGCCCGGGGTGCCGAGCGAGTCGGGCCGTGGAGGGGGGTCAGTCAGTGGTGGACGGGCGTGCGCCGCTCGGCCGGTGCCGCGGCCGCCACGACCGGGCTCGGGCCTCCGGAGCGGCGCTCCAGGGCGGCCGAGACCAGGGCCAGGACGAGGGCGGAAGCGGCGAGTACCGCGCCGACCCAGTTCGGGGCGGTGTAGCCGAGGCCTGCGGAGATGACGAGGCCACCGAGCCAGGCGGAGAGGGCGTTGCCCAGGTTGAAGGCGCCGATGTTGACCGCGGAGGCCAGGGTCGGGGCACCCGAGGCGTAGTCCAGGACCCGCTTCTGCAGGGGCGGCACGGTCGCGAAGCCCAGGGCGCCGATCAGCAGGATGGTGACGGCGGCCGCGATCTTGTTGTGCGCGGTGAGGGTGAACAGGGCGAGCACGAGGGCGAGGGCGCCCAGCGCCACGTACAGCATCGGCATCAGCGCGCGGTCCGCGAACCGTCCCCCGACGAGGTTGCCGCCGACCATGCCGAGCCCGAAGAGGACGAGCAGCCAGGTGACGGAGGAGTCCGCGTAGCCGGCGACGTCCGTCATCATCGGCGTGATGTAGGTGATGGCCGCGAAGACACCGCCGAAGCCCAGGACCGTCATCGCCATGGCGAGCAGCACCTGTACGTTGCGGAAGGCGCCCAACTCGTCGCGCAGCCGCACCCCTTCAGGCTTGGGCAGGTCCGGGACGAGCCTGGCGATGCCGAAGAGGCCGATGACCCCGAGGGCGGCGACGATCACGAAGGTGACGCGCCAGCCGATGGCCTGGCCGACGAGCGTGCCGAGCGGGACACCGACCACGTTGGCCACCGTGAGGCCCGAGAACATCATCGCGATCGCCCCGGCCTTCTTCTCGGGGGCGACCAACTCGGCCGCGACGACCGAGCCGATGCCGAAGAAGGCACCGTGGGCGAGTGAGGCGACGACGCGGCCGGCCAGCATCACGCCGAAGACCGGGGCGACGGCGGAGAGCAGGTTGCCGACGACGAAGAGGCCCATCAGCAGCATCAGCATCCGCTTGCGGGGGATGCGGGTGCCGAGGGCGGTCATCAGAGGAGCGCCGAGCACGACACCGAGGGCGTAGCCGGTCACGAGGAAGCCGGCGGTGGGAATGGAGACACCGAAGTCACCCGCGACCTCGGGAAGCAGCCCCATGATCACGAACTCGGTGGTTCCGATTCCGAAAGCCCCGATCGCGAGGGCCAGAAGCGCGAGAGGCATGGATCTACCTTCCAAGCGATTGCAGGTGCGCTTAACGTGCGTCCACAATAATTGCAGACGCGGGCTACTTGCAAGCGCTGGATATTGCAGCGGTGGACTACCCTGGATGCTGCCGCTCCGGGACGGAGGAACAAGAGCCATGACAGCGACAGACCCCGCACTCACCGCGCTCGCCCAAAGCTGGTGCGCCCTCTCCTTGCTCCACGGGAAGATCGAGGCCCACGTCGAGCGCGCCCTCCAGGGCAAGCACGGCCTGAGCGTGCGGGAGTACAGCCTTCTCGACGTCCTCAACCGCCAGCACGACGGCGAAGGCGGCCATCTGCAGATGAAGCAGGTCGCCGACGCCGTGGTGCTCAGCCAGAGCGCGACCACGCGCCTGGTGACCCGGCTCGAGGAGCGTGGCCTGCTGTCCCGCTACCTGTGCCCCACCGACCGCCGCGGCATCTACACGGACGTCAGCGAGGCCGGCGCCGCGCTGCTCGCCGAGGCGCGACCCACGAACGACGCCGCCCTGCGGGAGGCGCTCGACGAGGCCGCGCGAAACCCCGAGCTGGCCCCGTTGGTCAAGGCCGTCGAGACACTGCGCGTACCGGCATGAGGTCAGGGCCTGGGCTGGTGCCTGTGTCCGGATCTGGTCCGTGGACGGCTCTCGGCCATGGCCGCCGCATAGGCTGCGGCCATGGGAGATCTTGAAATACGCCCGGCTGTCACCGCGGACCTGCCCGCGATCGTGGACATGCTCGCCGATGACCCCCTGGGCGCCACGCGCGAGTCGCCGGACGACCTCAGTCCGTACATCACGGCGTTCGAGCGGCTGGTCAGCGACCCGAACCAGCACCTGGTCGTCGCCGAGCGCGAAGGGCGTGTCGTCGGCACACTCCAGCTGACGATCATTCCGGGGCTCTCCCGCAAGGGTTCCACCCGCTCGATCATCGAGGGGGTACGCGTCCACGCCGACGAGCGCGGCAGCGGGCTCGGCACGCGGTTCATCGAGTGGGCCGTCGAGGAATCACGGCGCCAGGGCTGCCAGTTGGTGCAGCTGACCTCCGACGCCACGCGCACCGACGCCCACCGTTTCTACGAGCGGCTCGGCTTCTCGGCGTCGCACGTGGGCTTCAAGCTGCAGCTCTGAGGCCGTTCTTCGTCGGTTTCACGCGCGCGAGGGCATGTTTCACGTGAAACATGCCCCGCATCGCTCGGAACTGCATGAAACACACCCTGCGGCCTCACCAGGATTAGAAGCCGCGCCACCCCTGCGGGTCCACCCCGCCCGGCACCGGCGCCCCCTCGTCGTACGGCTCGCGGGTCAGGACGAACGAGCCCAGGTCGAGGTGGCTCACCGAACCGTCCGGCCGCCGCACCGCCCGCAACAGCTCCCCGGCGTAGTACCCGTTGAGCCCCGTCCACGTGCCGTCACCGTTGGGACGGAACCGCGCCTGGCGCCCCCAACCGGACAGCGGTCCCAGCTCCACCCCGCCGTCAGCCGTCAGGCGAAGCACGAGCACCTGAGTCCCCCAGTACCAAGGGCCGGCCAGCTCCAGTACCTGCTCATCGACTTCGGGGAGAGGCCGCCACGGCTCCGGGATGCGCGGCTCGGCCTCGGAGACGATCTTCACCAGGTCCACGGCCAGCGCCGCCACCGGCGGACCAGACGTGCAGTTGGCGAGCGCGACCGCGGCGATACCGTCCGCCTCGCTCACCCACAGGGCGGCGAGGAAGCCGGGCAGCGACCCCCCGTGCCCGGCCAGGCTCCCCCGCTCCCACCGCAGCAGATCCACCCCCAGGCCGTACGCCCTGTCCCATTCACCCGTCGGCAACGGAGCCGCCGGCGTCCGCATCTCCCGTACGGAATCCGCGCTGAGAACCCGGTCGTCGCCCCGCACCAGAAAGGCTCCAAAGCGAACCAGATCCGCCGTCGTGGACCACAGCTGACCGGCCGGAGCCATCAGCCCCAGGTCCTCGACGGGCTCCGGCATCATTACGTCCGCCCAGGGATGCACGGCCCAACCACCGGCGTGCGGGTCCTGCGGCTGAGCGCTCGTGCGACTCAGCCCCAGCGGCTCCAGAACCTCGCGGTGGAGCACTTCCTCCCACGGGGCGCCCCGCAACGTCTCCACCAGCGAACCCAGCAACGTATAGCCGGGGTTGGAGTAGTGGAAGCGTCGGCCGACAGGGTGCTTGAACGGGTCGTCCCCCAGGACGTCGGCGAGCTCGGGACGCGTCGATCCGGGGGTGCGCTCCCACCACTCACCGGGCGTCTCGGCCGCCAGCCCGCCGGTGTGCGAGAGGAGTTCGGCGATCGTGGCCTCCCCCGCGCCGGTCCCCGGCAAGTGCTTCTCCAGCGGATCGCCGAGGTCCAGCACACCCTCGTCACGCAACCGCATGACCAGGACGGCGGTGAAGGTCTTGGTGATCGAACCGATGCGGTACTGGACGTTCTCGTCCGGCTCGTGCCCGTCCACCATGCTGCGGCCGCCACTCCACACCAACACGCCGTCCCGGGCCACCGCGGCGGCCAGCGACGGGGTCCGGCCCTCCGCCTGAGCGGTGGCGACGCGGTGCAGCAGGGCTCGGCGGGTGGAGGGAAGCAGCTCTTCATGGGGTGTCGTCATGGGACCAGTTCACCCGGGAGACGCCCGTGCGTCGAGCGAATTCGACGGCGGCCGAGCCGGATTCAAGGCTTGGCGCCGGCCCGTCATGCCTCCCACGGCTGTGATCCGGTGGCCCGCCGCGTCGTGACGTTGATCCGATTGAGCATGTTGGCCACGCCGATGGCGAGGACGAGCGCCGCCAGCTCCTGTTCGGTGAAGTACTTCGCGGCCTCCTCCCAGACCGCGTCCGGCACCGGATCGGGCCGGTCGGCGAGCCGGGTGGCGGCCTCCGCGAGGGCGAGGGCGGAGCGTTCGGCCTCGCTGAAGCAGGACGTGTCGCGCCAGACGGCCACCGCCGAACGCTGCTCCTCGGTGGCACCCGCAGCGGCGGCACTGCGCGCGTTCCCGGCCACGCAGACGCTGCTTCCGTTGATCTGGCTCACGCGCAGCTGCACCAGCTCGATCGTCGCCTGGGGCAGACCTTGCTTCCTGGCAACCTTCGACAGGATCAGCAGGGCCGTCATGGCCTCGGGGATGATCACGGCGGGGTTCTGCATACGAGCCTGCATGAGTTTTCTCCTCAAGCGTCTGCCCGGCGCCGCTGTCTGCCGCAGTGGCGTCGCTGTGGTCCGTCACTGCTCCGACGAATCGCGACGCGGAAGTGTGAGCGGCGCGGGACTGTGAGCGGCGCGGCCGCCCAGCCCGGCGTCCGTCCCGCCAGGCAGGTGCTGCCCCACCCACGGCCCCACACTCACACCGCTCTGCCGACAGAAGATTTCTGCCCGACCGGATCCGGTGATCACTACAGTCCGGTCTCATGACGACGGTCACCACACGCACGGTCGAATACCCGGCCGACGGCCTGACGATGATCGGGCACCTCGCCCTACCCGCCGGTTCCGGCCGCCGGCCCGCGGTCCTGATCGGGCCCGAGGGCCCGGGCCTGAACGACTTCCAGCGCCGCCGGGCCGACGCCCTCGCCGAACTGGGCTACGTGGCGCTCGCCTTCGACATCAACGGCGGACGCTGGTTCACCGACCCACAGGAGATGCTGGCGCATACGACCCCCCTGCTCGCCGCCCCCGAGCGGATGCGGGACATCGGCCACGCGGCCCTCGATGTGCTGCGCGCCGAACCGCGGACCGACCCCGGCCGGATCGCCGCTGTCGGCTACGGCACCGGAGGCGCGATCGCGCTGGAACTCGGGCGCGACGGCGTGGACCTGCGGGCGATCGGCACGGTCAACGCACTGACCACGGGCCGGCCGGGCGAGGCGGCGAACATCCGTTGTCCCGTGTGGGCCGGAGTGGGCTCGGAAGACCCGATCATGCCCGCCGCGCAACGGGACGCGTTCGCCGCCGAGATGCAGGCCGCGGGAGTCGACTGGCGCCTCGTGGTCTACGGCGGGGCCCTGCACGCCTTCCACCACCCTCCGGTCGACCAGACCGTGCTCCCCGGCATCGGCCACCACCCGAAGCACGCACAACGGGCCTGGCACGACATCGTCGGCCTGCTCGCCGAGTGTCTGCCCGTGACGGGGTGAGTCAGGAGCGTACTGACCGGGGCGAGCGGCTTCAGGCCTAGGGGCGGAGCGCCTTCCGCAGGTGCTCGGCGAACTCGGCGGGGTGCGTGGTGAGGCCGGTGTGCCCACCTGGAAAGTGCCGCAGTTCCGTCCCGAGACGCTCGGCCAGCAACGCGGCTGGGCGGTAGGGCAGCTCACCCCGGGAGTCCTGACCGCAGGCAAGCACGAGGCGGTCCGACACCGCCTCCAGACGGTTCATGTCCGGGGCGTAGGACATGAAGCTCGGCACGATGCGTCCCACGAAGTACGGCAAGTTGGCCATCGTCTGCTCGGCCCGCGCCGCTGCCTGCGGCGGAAGCTCCACTTCAGCCACCTCCACCTCAGCCGCCCCCGGCTCAGCCTCCTTCACCCCGGCTGACTTCGGCTCGGTCGCGTCGCCGTCCTTCTTCAGCCCCGCAGCGAAGACAGCCATCGCCGGCATGAGCCCCTGGGTACGGAACGTCTCCTGCACGCGCGCGACGAGAGCACGGTGTTCGGGGGCGTCCGGCAGAACCTCCACGATCGGCGGCTCGTGTGCCACGACCAGCTCGACGCGTTCGGGGTGGGCCGTCAGCAGGTGCAGGGCCGCGATCGCACCGGAACTGACGCCGAGCACTCGAGCACGCTCAGGAGACCCAGCAGGCGACAGCAGTTTCAGCAACCGGAACGCGTCATCGGCGTGCTCAGCCACGCTCTGCTCGGCCTCGGGGTCATCCAGCACGCTTCGGGACATGCCACGCGGGTCGTAGGTCACGACGGTGTACTCCGTGGCCAGTTCGTCGGCGATGCCGTCGAAGGAGGCGGCGCCGCCCGTCCCGCCGGGTATCAGCAGCAGGAGCGGACCCTGGCCGCGCACTTCGTAGTGCAGCGTCGCGCCGTTCACGCGCAGGCTGCCGGTGCTCGGGGCGGTCATGAAGGGTCTCCTTCTCGGGACGCGGACGTGGACGCGGATTCGGGCCAGTGCTCCAAAAGGGCGTGCAGGGCGTCGAGCGCGCGGACCCAGGTCTGCTGCGGCGAACGCTCGTGAGCGAACCCGCCCGCCGCCTCCAGGGCGACGAACCCGTGGAACGTGCTGCGCAACAACCGGACCGCATCCGTCAGGTCGGGCTCGGCCAATCCGTAGCCGCGCAGCATGCCGTAGGTCAGCTCGACCGCGCGCCGCGGCCCGGGCGCCTTCGCGGCCAGCTCGGGGTCGATCTGGATCGAGGTCTGCGTCGCCATGTACCGGCCCGGATATCGACGGGCGTACTCCCGCCAGGCGTCGGCGAACGCCACCAGCGCCTCGCGGCCGGCCCGCCCGGCGGTCGCCTCCGCGATACGGATGGTCTTCTCGTCCGCTGCCAGCAACGCGATCCGACCGCGCAGGTCCTCCAGGCTGCGGACGTGCGTGTAGAGGCTCGCGTCCTTCACACCCAACCGCCGCGCCACCTGCGACATCGTCACGCGTTCGAGCCCGACCTCGTCCGCCAGCTCGGCCCCCGCGATCGTCACCCGCTCCGCCGTCAGCCCGGCCCGCACCATGCACCCTCCCGATTCCTAGGGCCTCTAGTTCTACCCTAGGCCCCCTAGGAAAGCTAGGCGCACGGAAGCGGGGCGGATCTAAGAACCTACGAGGCCGAAGGACCGGATCAGGTCTGCGCCATGTCCACGAAACGCGAGTAGTGACCCTGGAAGGCGACCGTGATCGTCGCCGTCGGGCCGTTACGGTGCTTGCCGACGATGATGTCCGCCTCGCCCGCGCGAGGTGACTCCTTCTCGTACGCGTCTTCGCGGTGCAGCAGGATCACCATGTCCGCGTCCTGCTCGATCGAGCCCGATTCACGCAGGTCGGAGACCATGGGCTTCTTGTCCGTACGCTGCTCGGGGCCACGGTTCAGCTGCGAGAGCGCGATCACCGGCAGCTCCAGCTCCTTGGCGAGGAGCTTCAGGTTTCGCGACATGTCCGAGACTTCCTGCTGGCGGCTCTCGGCCCGCTTGGAACCGCCGGACTGCATCAGCTGCAGGTAGTCGATGACGACGAGCTTCAGGTCGTTGCGCTGCTTGAGGCGGCGGCACTTGGCGCGGATCTCCATCATCGACAGGTTCGGGGAGTCGTCGATGTAGAGCGGGGCGGCCGAGACGTCGGGCATACGCCGGGCGAGGCGCGTCCAGTCCTCGTCCGTCATGGTGCCGGAACGCATGTGGTGCAGGGCGACACGGGCCTCGGCGGACAGCAGACGCATCGCGATCTCGTTGCGCCCCATTTCGAGCGAGAAGATCACACTCGGCATGTTGTGCTTGATCGAACAGGCCCGCGCGAAGTCGAGGGCCAGCGTCGACTTACCCATGGCGGGACGGGCCGCGATGATGATCATCTGGCCCGGGTGCAGGCCGTTGGTGAGCTGGTCGAGGTCGGTGAAGCCGGTCGGCACACCGGTCATCTCCCCCGAGCGCGAGCCGATCGCCTCGATCTCGTCGAGCGCGCCCTCCATGATGTCGCCGAGCGGCAGATAGTCCTCGGTGGTGCGCTGCTCGGTGACCGCGTAGATCTCGGCCTGGGCGCTGTTGACGATCTCGTCGACGTCGCCGTCCGCCGCGTACCCCATCTGGGTGATGCGCGTACCGGCCTCGACGAGGCGGCGCAGCACCGCGCGCTCGTGGACGATCTCCGCGTAGTACTCGGCGTTCGCCGCCGTCGGGACCGTCTGGACCAGCGTGTGCAGATACGAGGCGCCGCCGACCTTGGTGATCTCTCCGCGCTTGGTGAGCTCGGCCGCCACGGTGATCGGGTCGGCCGGCTCACCCTTCGCGTAGAGGTCGAGGATCGAGGCGTAGATCGTCTCGTGCGCGGGCCGGTAGAAGTCGTGGCCCTTGAGGACCTCGACGACATCGGCGATGGCGTCCTTGGAGAGCAGCATGCCGCCGAGCACCGACTGCTCCGCGTCGAGATCCTGCGGGGGGACGCGCTCGAACGACGAACCTCCGCCGTCCCAGCCGCCCTCGCGGCCGCGCTCGTGCTGCTCGTCGCGGCCCCGGCCTCCGTCGCGGCGCTGGCGGGAGACGGGCAGACGGTCACTGGGACCGCTGTCGGCCCAGGGGTCGTCCAAAGGCTCGGAGATACTCACCGGGCCACCTCCTCCCGTCCGCCGCGCGGACCTAGCCGTGCCCCTCTTTCCTAAGGCACGACACTGACAAATAAGGGGGCCCAACTCCGGTTCTGACGCGTCGGTTTTACGGGGTTTCCGAGGTCGTACGACGAGGCGGGCGCCGGACCACGGTAGGCCTGTGGGCACCGTCAGCCAATCTGGTTATCCACAGGCGGTGTGGATGACGGGCCCGATGCTGTGGAGAACTCAGCCAAACCTGTGCACGGCCCGGTGGACAGCCCTGTGAACAAGCCCTCAGCCAGTTCGAGAAACCACTTCTGACCTGCGCATTTCCCGTCCACCGGCTGTGCAGAAGAAAAACTTTCCCAGTCGGACCAAGATCGTTGCAAAACACGTCCGACAGCGCGTCGAGCGACGGCTCAGGTAAGGGTCTCAGTAACATTGCATCTCTTACCTGTGGAAGATTACATTGGTGTCCATGACACAGGCTCCCGCGGCACCCAAGGCCGTTCGGCGACGGCACGACCGAGAGATCATCGCGCTCGCCGTCCCCGCCTTCGGCGCACTCGTCGCCGAGCCCCTCTTCGTGCTCGCCGACAGCGCCATCGTCGGCCACCTCGGCACTGCCCAGCTCGCCGGTCTCGGCGTCGCCTCTGCGCTCCTCACCACCGCGGTGAGCATCTTCGTCTTCCTCGCCTACGCCACTACGGGCGCCGTCGCCCGCAGGGTCGGCGCGGGAGATCTCCAGGCCGCCATCCGGCAGGGCATGGACGGCATCTGGCTCGCCCTGCTCCTCGGCGCCGCCGTCATCGCCGTCGTCCTGCCGACCGCGCCTGCCCTCGTCGACCTCTTCGGCGCATCGGACACCGCGGCCCCGTACGCCATCACCTATCTGCGAATCTCGTCGTTCGGCATCCCGGCCATGCTCGTCGTGCTCGCAGCCACCGGCGTGCTGCGCGGCCTGCAGGACACCAGAACCCCGCTGTACGTCGCGATCGGCGGCTTCGTCGCCAACGCCGTCCTCAACGTCGGCCTGGTCTACGGCGCCGACCTCGGCATCGCCGGCTCCGCCTGGGGAACCGTCATCGCCCAGTGCGGCATGGCCGCCGTGTACCTCTTCGTCGTCGTCCGCGGCGCCAAGCGGCACGGAGCCTCGCTGCGGCCCGACGCCGCCGGGATCCGGGCCTGCGCACAAGCCGGTGTGCCGCTCCTGGTCCGCACGCTCTCACTGCGGGCCATCCTGATGATCGCGACCGCCGTGGCGGCCCGTCTCGGCGACTCCGACATCGCCGCCCACCAGATCGTGCTGTCCCTGTGGAGTTTGCTGGCCTTCGCGCTCGACGCCATCGCCATCGCCGGCCAGGCGATCATCGGACGCTATCTGGGCGCCGGCGACACGGACGGCGCACGCGCCGTCTGCCGTCGGATGGTGCAGTGGGGCATCGCCTCGGGCGTCGTGCTCGGCCTGCTGGTCGTCCTCGCACGGCCGTTGTTCATCCCGCTCTTCACCGGCGACGCCACCGTCCAGGACGCGGCACTGCCCGCACTCATCGTGGTCGCCCTCGCCCAGCCGGTCTGCGGCATCGTCTTCGTCCTCGACGGCGTCCTGATGGGCGCGGGCGACGGACCGTACCTCGCCTGGGCGATGATCGTCACGCTGGCGATCTTCACACCTGTCGCCCTGCTCGTGCCCACCTTCGGCGGCGGACTGACCGCGCTGTGGGGGGCGATGACCCTGATGATGGCGGTGCGCATGGCGACGCTGTGGCTGCGCTCCCGCTCCGGCCGCTGGCTCGTCACCGGCGCCACGCGCTGAGCCCTGCCCCGCCCCTGACCCGCTGGACCCTGTTTCACGTGAAACAGCACCGCCACCGCCCCGCGAAGCACGTTGGGCCGCACCCCGAGGGGTACGGCCCAACGATTGCTTCAGCTCTGCCAAGCGCAGTGCTTAGGCGGAGACGACCTCGACGTTGACCTTCGCGGCAACCTCGGGGTGCAGACGCACGGACGTCGCGTGGGCGCCCAGCGTCTTGATCGGCGCGCCCAGCTCGACACGGCGCTTGTCGACCTTCGGACCACCGGCAGCCTCGATCGCCGAAGCGATGTCGGCCGGGGTGACGGAACCGAAGAGACGACCGGCGTCGCCGGAGCGGACGGCCAGGCGGACCTTGACGCCCTCGAGCTGGGCCTTGACCTCGTTGGCCTGCTCGATGGTCGCGATCTCGTGGATCTTGCGAGCACGACGGATCTGCTCGACGTCCTTCTCGCCACCCTTGGTCCAGCGGATCGCGAAGTTCCGCGGGATCAGGTAGTTGCGGGCGTAGCCGTCCTTGACGTCTACGACCTCGCCGGCGGCGCCGAGGCCGGAGACCTCGTGGGTGAGGATGATCTTCATTAGTCGGTCACCCTTCCCTTATCGCGCGGTGGACGTGTAGGGCAGCAGCGCCATCTCACGGCTGTTCTTCACGGCCGTGGCGACGTCACGCTGGTGCTGCGTGCAGTTGCCGGTCACGCGGCGGGCACGGATCTTGCCGCGGTCGGAAATGAACTTCCGCAGCATGTTCGTGTCCTTGTAGTCCACGTACGTGACCTTGTCCTTGCAGAAAGCGCAGACCTTCTTCTTAGGCTTGCGCACAGGCGGCTTCGCCATGGTGTTTCTCCTGTGTGATCAAGAAGTGGGGTTACGGCCCACCCTCGGCCCGGAGGCCTGAAAAGCCCTGGGGCTTAGAAGGGGGGCTCGTCCGAGTAGCCGCCACCGGAGCCGCCGGAGCTTCCGCCCCAGCCGCCACCGCCGCCGCCCTGCTGCTGGCCGCCGCCGGCCGGCGCACCGGTCGCCCAGGGGTCGTCGGCGGGAGCACCGCCGCCACCCTGCTGCTGACCGCCGCCGGAGCCACCGCCCCAGCCGCCGCCCTGCTGGCCGCCGCCACCGCCGCCGTAACCGCCCTGGCCGCCTCGGCCGGTGGTCTTGGTGACCTTGGCCGTGGCGTTCTTCAGGCTGGCGCCGACTTCCTCGACGTCCAGCTCGTAGACCGTGCGCTTGATGCCCTCACGGTCCTCGTAGGACCGCTGCTTCAGCCGGCCCTGCACGATGACGCGCATGCCTCGCTGGAGCGACTCCGCGACGTTCTCCGCCGCCTGACGCCAGACCGAGCAGGTGAGAAAGAGGCTGTCGCCGTCCTTCCACTCGTTCGTCTGGCGGTCGAAGGTGCGGGGGGTGGACGCGACACGGAACTTCGCGACCGCCGCACCGGAGGGGGTGAAGCGCAGCTCGGGGTCGTCGACAAGATTGCCGACGACCGTGATGACGGTCTCGCCTGCCATGGGGGAACCTCTCGGCGGGTTTGCTGCTGGCTGCTTGTTGCTGCTACTCGATTCCCGGGTGCTGCTGAGCTAGGAAGCTCAGTGCATCTCGGGACGGAGGACCTTGGTCCGGAGGACCGACTCGTTCAGGTTCATCTGTCGGTCGAGCTCCTTGACGACCGCAGGCTCGGCCTGCAGGTCGATGACCGAGTAGATGCCCTCGGGCTTCTTCTTGATCTCGTAGGACAGACGACGACGGCCCCAGGTGTCGACCTTCTCGACCTTTCCGTTGCCCTCACGGACGACGGAGAGGAAGTTCTCGATCAGCGGGGAGACAGCGCGCTCCTCGAGATCGGGGTCGAGGATGACCATCACTTCGTAGTGACGCATGTGGAACCCACCTCCTTTGGACTCAGCGGCCACGGTCGTTCCGTGGCAGGAGGGTCGTGATGCGTACGCAACGGTATCGGCCGCCACTGACAATCGGCTCCCGCGAGCGGGGGCTCATGCTGTGGCCAGGGCAGACACCGGTGCAGACGGTACAGAGTACCCGCACCGAGGCTTCCGGTTGAAATCCGGCGAGGGACGGGCAGAATCTGTACACATCGGGTGTGTATGGCGCTACGATGCGCCGCCTTCCGCAGGAGGTGCCTCACATGGCACAAGTAATGCGACAGAACACCGCCACGTCCCTCTTCGCCACGGACGGCAAGTCCCATCCGCTCCAGGACGCGCTGCTCGGCGTGACCCTGGTGCTCGGGGCGATCGCCTTCGTGACGGCGATGTTCCACAACCTCCATCTGATCAGCTCGTGGACCGGCCTGGCCGGGATCGCCACGGGTGCGTACGGCCAGCTGATCTCGGCGACGACCCGCGAACGCTTCGGTCTGATCCTGGGCCTCGGCGCTTCGGCGATCGGTTTCTTCCTCGGCATGGCACACGGCGGACTCTTCGGCGGAATCGTCGGCTGACGGCCCCGCCGCACCCCGGCCGCGACCAGCGGCCGGGGCCCGAGTTCCGTACGCCCAGACGGGGCGCTCGCGGGGCGCAGTAGGCTTCGGCGCGAGAGCCGGAGCCCCTGTACCCATGGGGACACACCAGCCCGAGGAGCGCCCCGAATGAGTCTGACCCTGAGGACCATCAGTCGCGAGCAGCATCTGGCGTATATCCAGACACTGCCGTCGGCGAGTCATTGCCAGGTCCCCGCATGGGCTGACGTGAAGAGCGAATGGCGCTCGGAGAACCTGGGCTGGTTCGACGACAGGACCGGCCAGCTCGTCGGTGCCGGCCTGGTGCTCTACCGCCAGCTGCCCAAGCTGAAGCGTTATCTCGCGTACCTGCCCGAGGGCCCGGTGATCAACTGGTACGCCCCGAATCTTGATGAGTGGCTGCAGCCGATGCTGGCGCATCTGAAGCAGCAGGGCGCCTTCTCCGTGAAGATGGGTCCGCCGGTCGTGATCCGTCGCTGGGACGCTCCGGCGATCAAGGCCGGAATCCAGAACCCGGACGTGAAGCGCCTGCGGGACGTCGAGGCGACCTACATCGAGCCGCGCGCCTTCGAGGTCTCCGACCGGCTGCGCCGGATGGGCTGGCAGCAGGGTGAGGACGGCGGCGCCGGCTTCGGTGACGTGCAGCCCCGCTTCGTCTTCCAGGTGCCGCTGGCCAACCGCTCCCTGGACGAGGTCCAGAAGGGCTTCAACCAGCTCTGGCGGCGCAACATCAAGAAGGCCGAGAAGGCCGGTGTCGAGGTCGTCCAGGGCGGCTACTACGACCTCCCCGAGTGGCAGCGGCTCTATGAGATCACCGCGGTGCGCGACAAGTTCCGCCCGCGGCCCCTCGGCTACTTCCAGCAGATGTGGCAGGCCCTCAACTCCGAGGACCCCAACCGCATGCGGCTGTACTTCGCGCGGCACAACGGCGTGAACCTGTCGGCCGCGACGATGCTCGTCGTCGGCGGACACGTCTGGTACTCCTACGGCGCGTCGGACAACATCGGGCGTGAGGTCAGGCCCTCGAACGCGATGCAGTGGCGGATGCTCCGCGATGCGTACGCCATGGGTGCGACCGTCTATGACCTGCGCGGCATCTCCGACTCGCTGGACGAGACGGACCACCTCTTCGGCCTGATCCAGTTCAAGGTCGGCACCGGCGGCGAGGCCGCCGAGTACATCGGCGAGTGGGACTTCCCGCTCAACAAGCTGCTGCACAAGGCGCTCGACATCTACATGTCGCGCCGCTGATCCCGCACAATTTCCTTCCATAACTCTGATACACCGCAGACACGAGAAAGGTTCCGGGATCCAGCCATGGCGCTCACGCTCTATGTCGACACCGCGCGCTGGCGGGCACACCAGAAGCACCTGCTGGAGCAGTTCCCGGGCATCGTCCCGGTCTGCAAGGGCAACGGCTACGGCTTCGGTCATGAGCGCCTCGCTGAGGAAGCAACGCGTTTCGGCTCCGACATCCTCGCCGTGGGCACCACCTACGAGGCCGCCCGGATCAAGGACTGGTTCAGCGGTGACCTGCTGGTCCTGACCCCGTTCCGGCGGGGTGAGGAGCCGGTGCCGCTGCCCGACCGCGTCGTCCGCTCCGTGTCGTCGCTCGACGGCGTGCACGGCCTCGTGGGCGCCCGCGTCGTCATCGAGGTCATGTCCTCGATGAAGCGCCACGGCGTCAGCGAGCAGGACCTTCCGCAGCTGCACGCCGCCATCGAGGACGTACGTCTCGAAGGCTTCGCGCTCCACCTGCCGCTGGACCGCACCGACGGCTCGGACGCCGTCGAGGAGGTCATCGGCTGGATGGACCGCCTGCGCGCGGCCCGCCTGCCGCTGCACACGATGTTCGTCAGCCACCTCAAGGCCCATGAACTCGCCCGCCTGCAGCAGCAGTTCCCGCAGACCCGCTTCCGGGCCCGCATCGGCACGAACCTCTGGCTGGGCGACCACGAGGCCACCGAGTACCGCGGTGCCGTCCTCGACGTCACCGCTGTCGCGAAGGGCGACCGCTTCGGCTACCGCCAGCAGAAGGCCGCGTCCGACGGCTGGCTGGTCGTGGTCGCCGGCGGCACCTCGCACGGCGTCGGCCTGGAGGCCCCGAAGGCGCTGCACGGCATGATGCCGCGGGCCAAGGGTGTGGCCCGCGCGGGACTCGCGACGGTCAATCGCAACCTGTCGCCGTTCGTCTGGGCGGGCAAGCAGCGCTGGTTCGCGGAGCCGCCGCACATGCAGGTCTCGATCCTCTTCGTCCCCTCCGACGCGCCGGAGCCGAAGGTCGGCGAGGAGCTGGTGGCCCATCTGCGGCACACCACCACGCAGTTCGACCGGCTCGTCGACCGCTGAGGCGGATCGATCCAGCACGCGGAACACCCGGAACACGCGGAAGGGCCGGCACGACGACGAGTCGTGCGGGCCCTTCCGTCTACCGAGCCGCGCGTGTTCGCTCAGGGCGAACGCACCGGAAAGTCTCAGCGTGAGTCGTGAAAGCTCAGCGCGAGAGATCGGTCGCCGATCCCCACCGCACAGCGGGCGCCTCGGCGGAGCGCATCGCCGCCCGCGTCGCACGGCTCGCGTGCCCCAGGACGAAGACGTCCCGCGCGCCGTCCAGGACACCCCCTGAGGGGTCGTCGTCACCGGCCCGCCGCACCACGTCCCGCTCCGGCATCAGGATGTCGCGTACGACCACGGCACACAGGTACAGCGTGCCCAAAAGATGCACCGTGATGGCCAGTTGGTAGCCCTCGGTCGGCAGGCCCTTGTGGGCGTCTCCGCTCGTCGTGTACGCCAGGTACGCCCAGATCCCGAGGAAGTACGCGACCTCGCATGCCTGCCAGACCAAGAAGTCGCGCCAGCGCGGCCGGGCGAGCGCGGCGAGGGGAATCAGCCACAGGACGTACTGCG
This sequence comes from Streptomyces sp. NPDC029674, assembly GCF_044903205.1. Taxonomy (NCBI): domain Bacteria; kingdom Bacillati; phylum Actinomycetota; class Actinomycetes; order Kitasatosporales; family Streptomycetaceae; genus Streptomyces; species Streptomyces sp. NPDC029674. Next base: position 91,448 of record NZ_JBJDPY010000012.1, on the reverse strand, counting down.
GCGAGTAGACCTTGTTGGTGAGGACGAAGGCGGCCACCACCAGGAAGGCGAGCTGCGCGAAGCGCGGGCGGCGCGGCGCGACGAGGCCGAGCGCACCGATGCCCAGGCAGGCGAGGAGCATCATCACCATCGCCAGGGTGTTCACCGTGTCGGTGGTCAGCGGCGAGTCCATGCGCTGGGAGAGGATCAGCCAGAAGGACCCGAAGTCGACGCCGCGCTCCTGGCTGAACGTGTAGAACTTCGACCAGCCGTCGCTCGCGAGCAGCATCACCGGCAGGTTGACGAGCAGCCAGGCGCCCGCCGTGCCGAGCAGCGCGGTCCCCAGCTCCCGCCACCTCCCCGCGCGCCAGCACAGGATCAGCAGTGGCCCGAGAAGGAGCACAGGGTAGAGCTTGGCGGCCGTCGCCAGCCCGAGGAGCACACCGAAAGCCAGCGCACGCGCGCGTGCCCACATCAGCATCGCGGCGGCCGTGAGGGCCACCGCGAGGAGGTCCCAGTTGATGGTGGCCGTCAGTGCGAAGGCCGGGGCGAGAGCGACGAGCAGCGCGTCCCAGGGGCGGCGCCGATGGGTGCGCGTGACGCACACGGCGATGACCGCGGTGCAGGCCATCAGTATTCCGGCGTTGACCATCCAGTAGATCTTTTCCTGGTGCTGGATGGAGCCGCTGCCGGGTGTGACCCAGGAGGCCACTTCCATGAACATCCCGGTGAGGACCGGGTACTCGAGGTACTCCATGTCGCCGGGCAACTTGTCGAAGTACGGCACGAGACCGTCGGCGAAGCCGCGTCCCTGGTAGAGGTGCGGGATGTCGGAGTAGCACGCGTGCGTGTACTGCGAGCTCGCCCCGAAGAACCACGCGCCGTTGTAGCACGGCATCTTCTGGATCATCCCGAGTGCGAACATCCCGAGGGCGACGAGCGCGATGACGCGCACGGGAGTCCACCACGTCGCCGCGAACATCACTCTTCGGCCGATCGGGCCCCCGATCAGCTCGCTGCCGGCCCGAGCGACCTCGTCCTCCTGGGTGGGCCGTACCGGCTCCGGCTCCTGCGGGCTCACAGGCTCGTACGCGCTCGTGCGCGGCGTCTCTGCGCTGGGGTCTGCACTGGGCATGCCCGCCATCCTGCCGTACGCGACTGAGAACACGGAGAGGGCCGCCGCACCCATCGGTGCGACGGCCCTCGTTTCACGTGAAACATCGGCGGGGGAGTCCGCGACGGCCTACCGGGTCACCCCGGCGGGCCCGGCTCAGCCTGTCGGGCCGCCGAAGATTCCGCCGCCGTTTCCTCCGTTGCCGTTGCCGTTGTTGGCTCCGCCACCTGCTGGGTCGTCCGTCGGCGGTGGTGACTCCCCTCCGGGACCACCGTCGACACCGCCCTCGGCGCCACCGTTCTCCTGACCGCCGTCGTGGTTGCACTCCCAGTCGAACGGTTCGCAGGACTCTTCGGGATCGGGCGACTCCGACGGAGGCTTCGAGGACTCGGACTCCGTGGGTGTCGGCGAAGTGGTCTTCTCCGGCTCCTCCTCGGTCTCCGTCGGGGACGGCGGCGGGGGCGGAGTCTCACCGACGACCTTGCCGATCGGCCCCGGCACGGGGAAGGCCACCGCAGGCTGGCCCTTGAGAGCCTGCTCCATGTAGTCCTGCCAGATCTGCGCGGGGAACGAGGCTCCGTGGATCTTCTTCTCGCCGCCCGTGCCGAACATCTCCAGGAACTTGCGCTTCTTGTTGGTCTCGTCGTCGTCGAGCCGGTACATGCTCACCGCCGTCGACAGCTGCGGGGTGTAGCCGACGAACCAGGCGGACTTGTTGCCGTCGGTCGTACCGGTCTTTCCGGCGACCTGACGGCCGGTGAGCTTGGCGGAGGTACCCGTGCCCTTCTCCACGACCGTTCGCAGCACGTCGGTGACGTTGTCGGCGACTTCCGCGTCGAAGGCCTGCTTGGTTTCCTTCTTGTGCTGATAGACCGTGTCGCCTCCGTGCTCGACCTCCTTGACGGAGTACGGCTCGTTCTGCTTGCCGCTCGCCGCGAAGGTCGAGTACGCACCGGCCATCCGGATCGCGCTCGGCGACGAAGTGCCGAGTGAGAAGGACGGGTAGGTGGCGCCGGCCATGGAGCTGTCGTCCTTGAGGCCGGCGTCCATGGCGGCCTCCTTCACCTTCTCCAGGCCGACGTCCATGCCGAGCTGCACATAGGCCGAGTTGACCGACTCCCTCATCGCCTCACGGAGGTCGATCTGGTAGCTGGGCGCGTTGTACGACTGGTTACCGTCGTTCTTCTGGTTCCACTGCTTGCCGTCGCGGTCCGTCCAGACCTGCCCGTTGTACTTCTGGATCTTGAGCTCGTTCTTGCCGCTGTACAGGCTCTTCGGGTTGACGATGGTGCGCTCGGCCTCAGTCTGCTGTTCCGCGCCGTCCGGGTCGCGCACGCCGTACTTGAACGCGGCGGCCAGCACGAAGGGCTTGTACGTCGAACCGACCTGGGCACCGGTCTGGTCCGCGTTGTTGGTGAAGTGCTTGGTCGCGTCCTCACCGCCGTAGATGGCCTTGATCGCGCCGTCCTTCGGGTCCACGGAGGCGCCGCCGAACTGGACGTGCGTGTCCTTCTCCGGACGCAGCTTCGGCTTGATCTTGTCCTTGCGGACCTTGTTGACCGCCTTCTCGAGCTCCTTGACCTTTGCCCTGTCGAAGGTCGTGTGGATCTCGTAGCCGCCCCGCCGGAGCTTCTCCTCAGTGATGTCGGTGTTCCTGATGACGTAGGCCTTGGCCAGGTCGACGAGGTATCCGGTCTGGCCGGCCAGGTCCACGTTCGACCGCGGGTTCTGCAGCTTCGGGAACTCCGTGTACTTGGCCCGCTGCTCGGCGGTCAGGTGGCCGTCCTTGACCTCCTCGTCGAGGATCCACTTCCAGCGCTTCTTGGCGCGGGCGGTGTTGTCTTCCTTGTTGGCGGCGGGGTCGATCTCGGGGTAACCGGCCGGGTCGTAGTACGTGGCGCCCTTGAGCACCGTGGCGAGGAGAGCACACTCGCTCGGGTCCAGCTCACCGGCTTCCTTGTTGAAGTACGCCCGGGCCGCCGCCTGGATGCCGTAGGCCCCACGCCCGTAGTAGGCGGTGTTGAGGTACCCCGCCATGATGTTTTCCTTGGAGACCTGCCGGCCGACCTTTATGGAGATGAAGAGCTCTTTGAACTTCCTGGTGAACGTCTGCGACTGGTCACCCAGGCGGGCGTTCTTCACGTACTGCTGAGTGATGGTCGAGCCACCCTGGGTCTGCCCGCCCTTGGCCATGTTGACCAGGGCACGCGTGATGCCCATCGGGTCGATGCCCTTGTCCTTCTCGAACGTCTTGTTCTCCGCCGACATGACGGCGAAGCGCATCTCCTTGGGGATGTCGTCGTAGTCGATGATCTGGCGGTTGCGCTCACCACCGGTCGCGACCATCTGCTTGCCGTCGGCCCAGTAGTAGACGTTGTTCTGGGCCGTGGCCGCCTTGTCGACCTCCGGCACCTCCACCAGGGCGTACGAGATGCCGGCGACAGCCATCAGGCTGCCGAGGAAGCCGATGAACGTACCCGTGACCAGGCGCCACGACGGGACCCAGCGGCGCGCGCCGCTCTTCCCCGCGCGCGGGTAGTCGATGAACCGCTTCTTACGAGGAGGCTCGGCACCACGGCCCCTGCCGCGCCCTGCCCCGCCCGGGCCACCGGCCCCGCCACCGCCGCGGCGGCCACCACCGCCCGAGCGCCCACCCCCGTCGGGCGCTCTGCGACGGCTGCCACCCGTGCCGACGGAACCGCTGCGCTGCGCGGCGCGCCGGGCCTCGGCCCGGCCGCCGTAAGGACGGTTCCCTTCGTCCGGGGCACCGGATCCAGACGCCCCGTAAGAAGAAGACGCCCCATAAGAAGAAGGCGATCCTGTGTCGCCCCGGGGGGCCGCGCGGCGGCCCGACGGCGCTCCTGGGGCGCCACGCCTGGCCGCGGCGCGTCCGCCGCCCTGCGGCTGCGGCGGTTTGCGACGGTGCTCGCTCATCGAACGATTACTCCTCGGGCAGGCGCAGCTGTCCACGCCTGGAAACGGCGGCTGGTTTCCGGTCCCCCCGAAGTGCGGATGCGTCCATTCCGGAACCCACCCGCACTACACCAGGGACGACGACGCTCTCATGCGTCACTTGGTTCCCGGCGGCATGCATGGCGCACAGACTACGCACCGTCAAAACCCTCGTAGAGCCGAAGTTCACCCCAAAACAGGCAAGTTACTTCCTACGAATCGGTGATGTGACGCCGTTCACCGTGCCCCCTCTTGTCTCAACCGGATCGCCGTTCTATCGTCTCGATGTATCGAGTCGATACATCAGCTCGGCATAAAGGCCGTACTGAGGGACCGTGGCAGACGGGAGGCGAAGATGAGCAGGCGCTCCGGCATCCTGGAATTCGCTGTGCTCGGTCTGCTCCGCGAGTCCCCGATGCACGGCTATGAGCTGCGTAAACGGCTAAATACATCGCTGGGAGTGTTCCGTGCCTTCAGCTACGGGACGCTCTACCCCTGCCTCAAGACGCTGGTCGCCAACGGCTGGTTGATCGAGGAGTCGGGCGGCACCCCTGAAGACGCCCTCGCAGCTCCGCTCGCGGGACGTCGCGCCAAGATCGTCTATCGGTTGACGGCGGAAGGTAAGGAGCACTTCGAGGACCTGCTCTCGCAGACCGGCCCCGACGCGTACGAGGACGAGCACTTCGCCGCCCGCTTCGCCTTCTTCGGGCAGACCTCGCGGGACGTGCGGATGCGGGTGCTCGAGGGCCGCCGCAGCCGTCTCGAAGAGCGTCTGGAGAAGATGCGCGCCTCCCTGGCCCGTACCCGGGAGCGCCTGGACGACTACACGCTCGAGCTTCAGCGGCACGGCATGGAGTCCGTGGAGCGCGAAGTGCGCTGGCTGAACGAGCTCATCGAGAGCGAGCGCGCGGGGCGGGACCAGCAACGGTCCGCCCCCGGGAGCTCCGCTCAGCAGAACAGCACATCCGGGGAGTCGGCGGGCCTGCCCCGGCGGCGGGAGACCAACCCGCCGCCGGATCCGTCCGATGACCCCACCAAGTGAGACCCAGCGTTCCGCGGGGTTTCAACCGGAATACCGAGATCACACAGGGAGCAACCGGAATGGGTTCGGTTCGCGTAGCCATCGTCGGCGTGGGCAACTGCGCCGCCTCGCTGGTCCAGGGCGTCGAGTACTACAAGGACGCCGACCCGGACACGAAGGTCCCGGGCCTGATGCACGTCCAGTTCGGCGAGTATCACGTCGGTGACGTCGAGTTCGTCGCCGCCTTCGACGTCGACGCGAAGAAGGTCGGCCTCGACCTCTCGGACGCCATCGGTGCCAGCGAGAACAACACCATCAAGATCTGCGACGTCCCGAACAAGGGCGTCTCGGTCCAGCGCGGCCACACCCTCGACGGCCTGGGCAAGTACTACCGCCAGACCATCGAGGAGTCCGACGAGGCCCCGGTCGACATCGTCCAGGTCCTCAAGGACCGCGAGGTCGACGTCCTCGTCTGCTACCTGCCCGTCGGTTCCGAGGACGCCGCGAAGTTCTACGCGCAGTGCGCCATCGACGCCAAGGTCGCGTTCGTCAACGCGCTTCCGGTCTTCATCGCCGGCACCAAGGAGTGGGCGGACAAGTTCACCGAGGCCGGTGTCCCGATCGTCGGTGACGACATCAAGTCGCAGGTCGGCGCCACCATCACGCACCGTGTGATGGCGAAGCTGTTCGAGGACCGCGGTGTCCGTCTCGAGCGCACCATGCAGCTGAACGTCGGCGGCAACATGGACTTCAAGAACATGTTGGAGCGCGACCGCCTCGAGTCGAAGAAGATCTCGAAGACGCAGGCCGTCACCTCGCAGATCCCCGACCGCGAGATGGGCGAGAAGAACGTCCACATCGGCCCGTCGGACTACGTCGCGTGGCTCGACGACCGCAAGTGGGCGTACGTCCGCCTCGAGGGCCGCGCCTTCGGTGACGTCCCGCTGAACCTGGAGTACAAGCTCGAGGTCTGGGACTCCCCGAACTCCGCGGGTGTCATCATCGACGCCCTGCGCGCCGCGAAGATCGCCAAGGACCGCGGTGTCGGCGGCCCGATCCTCTCCGCGTCGTCGTACTTCATGAAGTCCCCGCCGGTCCAGTACTTCGACGACGAGGCCTACGACAACGTCGAGAAGTTCATCAAGGGCGAGGTCGAGCGCTAAACAGCACTCTCCTTTGTCGCATGTCGAGGGTCCTCGGGCATTCCGCCCGGGGGCCCTCCTCGTATGTGAGGCTTGGCCCCATGGCTGTCGTCGGTGACCTGCGGATACTGCTGCGGCTGCGGGACTTCCGGCGGCTCCTCGCCGTGCGGCTGATCTCCCAGGGGGCCGATGGCGTCTACCAGGTCGCGCTCGCCACGTACGTCGTGTTCTCCCCGGAGAAGCAGACGTCGCCCGCCGCCATCGCCTCGGCCATGGCGGTGCTGCTCCTTCCCTACTCACTGATCGGCCCGTTCGCCGGCGTCCTCCTCGACCGCTGGCAGCGCCGCCAGGTCTTCCTGTACGGCAATCTCCTGCGGGCCGCACTGGCGTCCGTGACCGCCGTGCTGATGTTCAGCGACGTCGCCGACTGGCTCTTCTACGTCTCCGCCCTCTGTGTCACCGCCGTCAACCGCTTCGTCCTGGCCGGTCTCTCGGCCGCGCTGCCGCGGGTGGTCGACACCGACCGGCTGGTCATCGCGAACTCCCTCTCCCCGACCGCGGGAACGCTCGCCGCGACCCTGGGCGGCGGACTCGCCTTCGTCATGCGCCTGGTGGGCCCGGACTCGGACGCGGCGGTGGTCCTTCTCGGAGCCGCCCTGTACCTCTGCGCGGCCCTGGCCTCGCTGCGCATGGCCCGCGAGCTGCTCGGCCCGGACCCCGACCTGGTGCAGCCGCGGCTCGCGACCGCTCTCGCGGGGACGGCGCGCGGGCTGAGGGCGGGGGTACGGCACCTGGCGCAGCGCCCCGCGGCCGCCCGCGCGCTGGCCGCGATGACGGTGCTGCGGTTCTGCTACGGCGCACTGACGGTGATGGTCCTGATGCTCTGCCGGTACGCCTGGTCGTCGACGGAGTCCGACGGGCTCGCGCTGCTCGGGCTGGCCGTGGGGATCTCCGGCGCGGGCTTCTTCGTGGCGGCCCTGGTGACGCCCGCGGCGGTGGGGCGGATGGGGCCGGCCGGCTGGATCGTCGCCTGCGCGGGAACGGCGGCGGTCCTCGAACCGGCTCTGGGCCTCCCCTTCGAGCCCGTACCGCTGCTCATCGCTGCCTTCGTCCTCGGCCTGACGACCCAGGGCGCGAAGATCGCCACGGACACGGTGGTGCAGTCCTCCGTGGACGACGGCTTCCGCGGACGCATCTTCTCCCTCTACGACGTCCTGTTCAATGTCGCCTTCGTCGGCGCCGCCGCAGTGGCCGCGCTGGTGCTGCCGCCTGACGGACGGTCGGCTCCACTGGTCATCGGCGTGGCCCTGCTCTACTCGGCGATTGCTGCAGCTATGGCCCGGTTTGCCGCGCAATAAGTGTCACATCAGTGCCACAGAGTCCCTCTGGGCTTCAGAGATCCCACCACACCCGGATAACTTACGGGCGTCGTATTCGCGCCATCGCGCCTTCGTTCGAGGGGGAACCCCAAAGTGACCACACCGCCGCCCCAGGGCCAGGCTCCGTACCCGCCTCAGGGCCAGAACCCCTACGGCCAGCCGCAGGGCGGCGTGACGCAGCCGTACACGCCCTACAACCAGGGTGGGCCCGTCCCTCCGCCGCCGGCCGCACCCCGCCGCCGCGGTGGCAAGAAACTGCTCCTGCGCATCGGCGGCTTCGTCCTGGTCGCGATCCTCATAGCCGTCGGCAAGTGGTACCTCGGCAAGAGCGACGCCGAGTCCACCTCGGTCGGCAGCTGCATGCACAACAAGGGCACGCAGATCTCGCCGGAACTCGAAGAAGTCGATTGCTCCTCGAGCGACTCCGAGTTCGAGGTCGTCGAGAAGTTCGACGGCACGAGTGACAGCGACAAGTGCAAGACCGTCAAGGGCTCCGAGATCGCGTACTACCAGCAGGGCAAGGGACACAACGTCGTGCTCTGCCTGAAGGAAACGAAGTAGGACACGGCCGAGGGGCGTTGTTTCACGGTTTCACGTGAAACAACGCCCCTCGACGTTCCCGGGATGGTGGACGTTTCACGTGAAACACCCACTGCATCACCTCAGTTCTGCGCGGCCCACCACTCCTTGAGCGCCGCGGCCGCCGCGTCCCGCTCCATCGGCCCGTTCTCCAGGCGCAGCTCCAGCAGGAACTTGTACGCCTTGCCGATCACCGGACCCGGTCCCACGTCCAAGATCTCCATGATCGCGTTGCCGTCGAGGTCGGGGCGGATCGAGTCCAGCTCCTCCTGCTCCTGGAGGCGGGCGATGCGCTCCTCCAGGCCGTCGTACGCGCGTGACAGGGCGTTCGCCTTGCGCTTGTTGCGCGTCGTGCAGTCGGAGCGCGTCAGCTTGTGCAGGCGGTCCAGGAGCGGTCCCGCGTCGCGCACGTAGCGGCGTACGGCCGAGTCCGTCCACTCACCCGTGCCGTATCCGTGGAAGCGCAGGTGGAGCTCGACCAGGCGCGAGACGTCCTTCACGAGCTCATTGGAGTACTTGAGCGCCGTCATCCGCTTCTTGACCATCTTGGCGCCGACCACCTCGTGGTGGTGGAAGGAGACGCGGCCGTCGCTCTCGAAGCGCCGGGTACGCGGCTTGCCGATGTCGTGCAGCAGCGCCGCGAGCCGCAGCGTCAGGTCGGGGCCGTCCGTCTCCAGCGCCATCGCCTGCTCGAGGACGATCAGCGAGTGGTCGTACACGTCCTTGTGGCGGTGGTGCTCGTCCCGCTCCAGACGCAGTGCCGGCAGCTCGGGCAGCACCCTCTCGGCGAGGCCCGTCTCCACGAGCAGGGCGAGGCCCTTGCGCGGGTATGCGGAGAGCAGCAGCTTGTTCAATTCGTCCCGGACCCGCTCCGCGGAGACGATGTCGATGCGCTCAGCCATCGCCTTCATCGCGGCGACGACGTCGGGCGCCACCTCAAAATCCAGCTGGGCGGCGAAGCGCGCGGCCCGCAGCATGCGCAGCGGGTCGTCCGAGAAGGACTCCTCCGGGGTGCCGGGGGTGCGCAGGACACGCTCCGCCAGGTCCTCAAGGCCACCGTGCGGGTCGACGAACTCCTTCTCGGGGAGCGCCACGGCCATCGCGTTGACCGTGAAGTCGCGGCGCACGAGGTCTTCCTCGATGGAGTCGCCGTAGGACACCTCAGGCTTGCGCGAGGTCCTGTCGTACGCCTCCGAGCGGTACGTCGTGACCTCGACCTGGAAGCTCAGATCGGCGTCCCCGACGCGGGCGTCCTTCTGGCAGCCGACCGTGCCGAAGGCAATGCCGACCTCCCACACCGCGTCGGCCCACGGCCGGACGATCTTCAGTACGTCCTCGGGGCGGGCGTCGGTCGTGAAGTCCAGGTCATTGCCGAGCCTGCCCAGAAGGGCGTCCCTGACCGAGCCGCCGACCAGGGCGAGGGAGAACCCGGCCTCCTGGAAACGGCGGGCGAGGTCGTCCGCGACAGGGGACACGCGGAGCAGTTCGCTGACCGCGCGGCGCTGCACCTGGCTCAGTGCGCTGGGGTTGTCTTCATTGGCGTTCGGCACAACAGAAAAGGGTACGTGCCCCGGGCGCCCGCGACCGACCCGATCACCGCCCGGTCCCACAGGGCTCGTCCCGGCGCTTGTGCCGCTCTTCTGATCACGTGGAGCAGTCCGCGGCACTTCGCCACAGCGCGCATCGTTACCATGCGTGGACGCACAACCGACGACCACTGACGACGAGGGACGGGCGAACGCGTGGCCGAGGCGGCAGACTTTCCGGGGACGAGCCCCTCACCTGCCCGCCGGTGGCTGCGGCGCACCGCAGCACTGCTGGTGGGTACCCCCTTGCTGGCCGGCCTCCTGACGGCCCCGACAGGGCCCGTGGCGCAGGCCGCCACGCCGAGCACGAAGGCCGGGACGGCCGTGCCGAGCGCGAAGGCCGACGCCACCGGCTCGCGCACCGTCGACGTGTCCCTGGACTCGCTCACCCCCACCGCTCCCGGTGAGGGCGACACCCTCACCGTTTCGGGCACGGTCACCAACAACGGCAAGCAGCCGGTGACCGCCGCGCAGGTCGGACTCCGCGTCGGCACCCCTCTCAGCAGCCGCAGCGCGATCGACAGCGCGGCGAAGCGCACGGGCTTCCAGCCGGGGGCCGAGGGCAGGGAGATCGGCGGGAAGTACGTCGAGAAGATCAGCAGGCTCGCTCCGGGAGTGCGGCAGGACTTCAGCATCTCCGTACCGGTGAAGGCGCTGTCCCTCGGCGGCGACGGCGTCTACCAGCTGGGTGTCGCCCTCACCGGCCAGAGCGCCGCCCAGCCCTACCCCCAGGTGCTCGGCATCGAGCGCACCTTCCTGCCGTGGCAGCCCGACGCCGCCGACACGAAGACGAAGACCACGGTCCTGTGGCCGCTCACCACCTCGACCCACCTCACGGCGAAGACGGGGTCCGACGAACAGCAGACACCCGTCTTCAAGAACGACGACCTGGCCGACGAGCTGGCCCCGGGCGGGCGCCTGGAACAGCTCCTGTCCCTCGGCAGCCGCCAGGACGTCACATGGGTCATCGATCCGGACCTGCTCGCCTCGGTCGAGGCGATGACGAAGAGCTACCGGATCGAGAACCCCGATGGAACGACCAGCAGGGCCGGCAAGCACCAGTCCGTCGCCAATCAGTGGCTCAACGACCTCCAGGCCGCCGTGAAGGGCAAGAAGGTCGTCGCGCTGCCCTTCGCCGACCCCGACCTCGCCTCCCTCGCCCACACCGGCAAGGCGGTCGGTGGCTCTCTCGGGCACCTCAAGGAAGCCACCGAGGTCGGCGCCAGCACGGTGAAGACGATCCTTCAGGTGAAGCCCACCACGGACTTCGCGTGGCCTGCCGACGGGGCCATCGATCCGTCGATCGTCGACGTCGCCACCTCAGCGGGCGCTCACACAGTGATCAGCCGCAGCGACAGCCTTCGTGAGACCGGCGGCCTCTCGTACTCGCCGACCGCGGCCCGGCCCATCGGCGGCGGCACCACCGCCGTAGTGGCGGACGCCCGTCTCTCCACGGCCTTCCAGGGCGACATGTCGGACGCCGGGAACTCCACGCTCGCCGTCCAGGAGTTCCTCGCCCAGAGCCTCATGATCAACCTGCAGGACCCGGACAACCAGCGGAGCATCGTCGTCGCACCGCAGCGCATGCCCTCGGTGAGCCAGGCCCAGGCCATGGAGAAGGCGCTCAGCGCCCTCTCCGACGAGAAGTGGTCACAGTCCGAGAGTCTGACCGCCGCCGCCAAGGCCAAGCCCGACCCGCAGGCGACCACCCAGGTGCCGTCGGCCGGGGCGTACCCGGGCTCACTGCGCAGGCAGGAACTGTCACAGAAGTCCTTCGAGACCATCCAGAACACCCAGAACCGGCTCGAGCGCTTCCAGGTGATCCTCAACGAGAAGGACCGCGTCGTCACCCCCTTCGGGCGGGCCATAGACCGTGGGATGTCGACGTCCTGGCGCGGTCGCGCGGCGGAGGCGACGGCGTACCAGGAGAGCGTCTGGAAGTACCTCAGGGACCTCACCAGGCAGGTGAGCCTGATCAAGAGGTCCGACGCGAAGCTGTCCGGCCGCAGCGCGACCATCCCGGTGTCGGTGCAGAACAACCTGGTGCAGGGCGTCGACCATCTCGTCCTGCGGCTGTACTCGCAGAACCCCACCCGTCTGAAGATCGGCGGCGGACAGTTCGAAGAGAAGCAGATCAAGATCGCGGGCGGCCACTCCCAGTCCGTGAAGTTCACGACCACCGCCAACGCCAACGGTCCGGTACCGGTGTACGCCCAGCTCTTCACCGAGGACGGTGAGCCCTACGGCGACGCCGTGCGCTTCGACGTCAATGTCACCGAGGTCACCCTCACTGTGATGCTGGTCATCGCCGGTGGACTCCTCCTGCTCGTCCTCGCCGGGTTCCGGATGTACACCCAGCGCAAGCGCGCGGCCCGGAAGCAGGCCCAGGAGGGGCCTGGCCAGGACCCGGAGGAAGGCTCGGACGGGGGTCCCGAGGAGGGCCCCGACGGTGAGTCCGGCAGTGGGCCGGGGACGGACGACCCCGAGCAGCCGAGTGACCCGACACCGGACACCGCTCCCGAAAGCACCGACCCGTCGGACACGGGTGAGAGAGTGGACCGTTGAGCGATGTCGTGGCCGGTGGGCCCGGGGACGATGAGGTGGGGTAACCATGAACGCGCCGTACGACGGTGACCGTGGCCAGGGCGCGGGCGGCTCCGCCTCGCCCGAAGGCCCACCGCCCGGCTCCCCCGAGCACGGGCAGGTGCCGCCGCAGCCGGCGCCGGACATGTACCTCCAGGACGCCTACGACCAGGACCCCTACCGGGCGCAGGACCTCTCCGCCCAGGACCCGGTGACCGAGGCGCTCTACGACCGCGCGGCGCACCCCCCGCCACCGCCCGGCACGTATCAGCAGCAGCCGCTCTACGGCCAGCCGCCGACCCCGGAGCACGCCCCCGACCCGCGCGTGTGGGCCCAGCCCCCGGCCCCCGAGCCGGAGGGGCCCACCCGCCACCTCCCCTACGGTGACGACGCCCGCACGACGCAGTTCGTGGGCGTCGACGACCTGGTCACCCAGGCCGGCGAGGAGCGCCACGAGCCGGACGCGTTCGCTCACCTCTTCCGCGACCAGCAGGTCGGCGGCTACCGCGACCAGCAGGGCAACGGCTACCAACAGAACGAGTACCAGCAAGGCGCCTACCAGCAGGACGGCTACCAGCAAGACGGGTACCCGCAAGGCGGCTACCAGCAAGGCCATGGCTATCAGCAGGGCGCGTACCCGCAAAGCGAGTACCAGCAAGACGGCTACCCCCAAGGCTCCGGCTACCCCCAGGGACACGCCTACCAGCAGGGCCACGGCTATCAGCAGGGGGACGACTACCAGCAGGGCAACGGCTACCAGCAGCCCGCCAACGGCGGTTACCCGCCCGCTGCCGAGCAGCCGCTCGTCCCCGGCCCGGCCGCCGCCCCGGTACCCGCTCCCGCCCAGGCCCCCGCGCCCGCACCCGCCGCCAAGTCCGGCGGCCGCGCGTCGAGCCTGCTGAAGTCGAGCGCGCTCATGGCGGCCGGCACGCTGGTCTCGCGCCTCACCGGCTTCATCCGCTCCGCACTGATCGTCTCGGCGCTCGGCGTCGGCCTGCTCGGCGACACCTTCCAGGTCGTCTACCAGATCCCCACGATGATCTACATCCTCACCGTGGGCGGCGGCCTCAACTCCGTGTTCGTACCGCAGCTGGTGCGCTCCATGAAGGAGGACGAGGACGGCGGAGAGGCATACGCGAACCGTCTGCTGACCCTGGTCACGGTGGCGCTCGCCGCGCTCACCGTCCTCGGCATCGTGCTGGCCCCGCAACTCGTACGGATGATGTCCGTGCCCGTCGCCAACGACGCGGCGGCGACCGACGTCGGCACCACGCTGCTGCGCTACTTCCTGCCCTCGATCTTCTTCATGGGCGTCCACGTGGTGATGGGGCAGATCCTCAACGTCCGCGGCAAGTTCGGCGCGATGATGTGGACGCCGGTCCTCAACAACGTCGTCATCATCGCCACGCTCGGCATGTTCCTCTGGGTCTACGGGACGTCGGAGACGTCCGGCATGACCGTCAAGAGCATCCCGCCGGAGGCCGAGCGCCTCCTCGGCGTCGGTGTCCTGCTCGGCCTCATCGTCCAGGCCCTGGCGATGATCCCGTATCTGCGCGAGACCGGTTTCAAGCTGCGTCCGCGCTTCGACTGGAAGGGCCACGGCCTGGGCAAGGCCGCCAAGCTCGCCAAGTGGACGATCCTGTTCGTGCTGGCGAACCAGGCCGGTGCCGTCGTCGTCACCCAGCTGGCCACCGCCGCCACGGTCGACCTGCCCTCGGCGGCCGGCATCGGTTTCGCGGCCTACGCCAACGCCCAGCTCATCTGGGGACTCCCGCAGGCCATCATCACGGTCTCCCTGATGGCGGCCCTGCTCCCGAGGCTGTCCCGCTCCGCGAATGACGGGGACACCGGCTCGGTCCGTGACGACATCTCGCAGGGACTGCGCACCACGGCTGTCGCGATCGTGCCGATCGCCTTCGGATTCGTCGCGCTCGGCATTCCGATGTGCACCCTGATCTTCGGGTCCTCCGGCAGCCCGCAGGCCACGAACATGGGCTTCATGCTGATGGCCTTCGGCCTCGGCCTGATCCCCTACTCCGTGCAGTACGTCGTGCTGCGTGCCTTCTACGCCTACGAGGACACGCGGACGCCGTTCTACAACACGGTCATCGTCGCCGCAGTGAACGCCGCCGCCTCCGCGGCCTGCTTCTTCGTCCTGCCGACCCGCTGGGCCGTCACCGGCATGGCGGCCGTCTACGGCCTCGCCTACGCCATCGGCGTGGGTGTCGCCTGGCGACGGCTGCGGAAGCGGCTCGGCGGCGACCTGGACGGCTCTCGCGTCCTGCGTACGTATGCCAGGCTCGGTATCGCCTCGCTGCCCGCGGCCCTGCTCGGCGGCGGCGCCGCGTACGCGGTCACGCAGGCGCTCGGACAGGGCGTGCTCGGCTCGCTGGCCGCACTGGTCGCGGGCGGTGCCGTCCTGTTCGGTGTCTACTTCATCGCCGCGAAGCGCATGCGGATCGAAGAGCTCAACTCGATGGTCGGAATGGTCCGTGGCCGTCTCGGTCGGTGAGATCGGCAGGCTCGCACAACCATCGTCGGCCACCGTGTGTCGTGCATAGCGCCGGACTGTGGGCACAATTGGCTTTGGCGTCTGACGAAGCGCGATGGATGGGGAGGCAGGAACGACGGTGGCGGAACGGAGCACGGCTGCCGTCGACGTGGCAGACAACAGCGGTGACGAGCCGCTGACCGCCAAGGCGGAGCAGCCCACGGCCGACGGGGAGGCCCAGACCCGGGAGCGGGACACGGCAGCAGACGAAGAGGCGGCGGAGACAGACAGGTCCACGAGCCCCGGGGCGTCCTCGCCCCCCGAACTGCACAGCGGACACAAGCTCGCCAGACGCTATCGGCTCGAAGAGTGCGTCACCCGTCTGGACGGTTTCAGCAGCTGGCGTGCGGTCGACGAGAAGCTGCGCCGGGCTGTCGGCGTGCATCTCCTGCCCGCCGACCACCCGCGGGCCCGCTCGGTGCTCGCCGCGGCCCGTTCCTCCGCGCTGCTCGGTGATCCGCGCTTCGTACAGGTCCTGGACGCCGTCGAGGAGAACGACCTCGTCTATGTAGTCCACGAGTGGCTCCCGGACGCCACGGAGCTCACCGCGGTCCTTGCCGCCGGCCCGCTCGAGGCACACGACGCCTACCAGCTCGTCAGCCAGGTCTCCCAGGCCATGGCCGCCGCGCACCGTGAGGGCCTCGCGCATCTGCGGCTCACCCCGAGCGCCGTGCTGCGCACCTCTACGGGGCAGTACCGCATCCGTGGCCTCGCCGTGAACGCCGCACTGCGCGGCATCAGCTCCGAGACACCGCAGCGCACGGACACGGAAGCGATCGGCGCTCTCCTGTACGCCTCCCTGACGCAGCGCTGGCCGTACGAGGACGACGCGTACGGCCTCTCCGGGCTGCCCAAGGGCGTCGGGCTCATCGCCCCCGACCAGGTGCGCGCGGGCGTCCACCGAGGCCTGTCGGAGCTCACCATGCGCGCGCTCGTCAACGACGGGGCGACCGCTTCACGCCAGGAACCTCCGTGCACGACGCCGGAGGAACTGGTGAAGGCCATCGCTGAGATGCCCCGCATCCGCCCGCCGGAGCCCGCGTTCACCGCGCCACCCGAGTACCAGCGCACCACGTACCAACAGGGCACGTACGGCCGCCCGGCGGCCCACCCCGGGGTCACCCAGCCCGTGCCCACCCCGCCGCCCCCGCTGCAGAGCCGTACCGGCAGGGCCCTCAAGTGGGGTGTCTCCGCGCTGCTCATCGCCGCGCTCGGGCTGGGCAGCTGGCAGCTGGCGGACGCGCTGATGGAACACGAGAAGTCCAGCGACCCGGGAAAGACGAACACCAACACGGGTGGCGACAAGGGCCAGCCCAGGCCCAAGAAGCCGATCAGCATCAAGAACGGCCAGGAGCTCGTCCTCAAGGGCAACGCCCAGGAGCCGGAGAACGTCCGCCACACCTATGACAAGGACCGGGCCTCTCTCTGGCGCACGAAGACGTTCAGGGAAGGGCCACCGCTCGCCCCCTTCAAACCCGGTGTCGGTATCGTCTACGACCTCGGCTCGGAGCAAGAGGTCTCCGAGGCGTCGGTATCCCTTCTGTACCCCGGCGACCGCACCACGGTCTCGCTGTACGCCACGGATTCGCTGTCGCCCTCGACGGACATCGAGTCCATGAAGAAGATCGGCACCGGCACCACGTCGGACACCACCGTGAAGATCAAGTCCAAGAAGCCCGTGAAGTCGCAGTACGTGCTCCTCTGGATGACCGCGGTCCCGTACTCCGGTGTCGACGGGTACTACGGGGCGGGCTACAAGCAAGCCATCAAGGACGTACAGCTCAAGGGCTGAGGGTTCGGCCCGCCACAGCTCACTGGGGGAGGGGGTTCGACGGTGAACAGCGCCGCACACGGTGACATGAGCGATCAGGACCTCCTCGCCGCCCATGTCGCCGGCGACAAGGACGCCTTCGGTGAGCTCGTGCGGCGCCACCGCGACCGCCTGTGGGCCGTGGCGCTGCGCACCCTCGGAGAGCGCGAGGAGGCCGCTGACGCGGTGCAGGACGCCCTGGTCTCCGCCTACCGCGCGGCGCACACGTTCCGGGGCCAGTCCGCCGTGACGACGTGGCTGCACCGCATCACCGTGAACGCCTGCCTCGACAGAGCACGCAAGGCGGCCTCCCGGAAGACCTCCCCGATCGACGACAGCGAGCGCCTCGAGCAGCTCCTGGAGCCTGCCGAATCGGCCGCGGCCCCCGTCGAGCGGGGCGACCTCCACCGGGAGCTCCTGGAGGCTCTCGGGACCCTCCCCCACGATCAGCGCGCCGCTCTCGTCCTGGTCGACATGCAGGGCTACCCGGTGGCCGAGGCCGCCCGCGTCCTCGACATCCCCACAGGGACGGTCAAGAGCCGCTGCGCGCGTGGCAGAGCCAGATTGTTGCCGCTGCTCACTCATCTGCGTACGGGGCCACCTTCGCGCGACGAGACCAGCGCCGACGGAGGAAGCAAGAAGACCGGCTCGGGAAGGAACCGCACGCAGGGGACATCCGTCCCACCGGCAGCAGGGCCACAGGACACAGGACCAAGCGATTCAGCTGCCGTGAAGGGCGGAGGTGGGCGAGCGTGACAACCGCGACCGACTCGGACGGGCACCCGGATGTCGCTGAGATCTCCGATCTGACCGAAGGCCTGCTCTCTCCGTCGCGCACGAGCGACGTGCGACGGCACCTGGACAGCTGTGAACTCTGCACCGACGTCTACGCCTCGCTCGAGGAGATCCGGGGCATGCTCGGTACGCTGCCAGGCCCGCCCCGTATGCCGGACGACGTCGCCGGACGCATCGACGCGGCACTCGCCGCGGAAGCGCTGCTGGACTCCACCGCTCCCGAAGGCCTCTCCTCCGAGACAGCGGTGTCCGAGCCCGTCACCGTCGCTGCTTCTCCGTCCACCCCCACGTCGACGCCCGGCCCCGCGCGTGTTTCACGTGAAACAACGTCCGCCTCCGCCTCCTCAAGGAGCGCGGACCGCCCTGCGGGACATGCGCGTGCGGCCACCGGCCCCGGTCGCGGCGGTCGCCTGCGCGCCACGCGTCGACGCACCACGGTGCTCGGCGCGGTCTTCACCGCGGCCGCCATCGGCCTCGGCACTCTGCTGATCCAGACCATGGGCGGCGACTCCGGAGGGACGGCCGGAACGCCTCCGGAACATCGGGACACCGCCAACTCCTTCTCCGAAGGAAAGCTCAAGGGCCGCGTCGCCGATCTCCTCGAGAAGAACGCGCCCCACGAGACCGGGGGGAAGTCGGACACCTCGCCTCCGTCCTTCGACATCCGCAACAGCCCGGAGTCCCCCAAAAAGTCGGCCGATACCAAACGCGCGGTCCAGGTGCCGGACTGCATTCAGCGCGGCATCGGCGACAAGACGCCACTCGCCGCCGAAGAGGGCTCGTACGAGGGCAAGCGCGCCTACCTCGTCGTGGTGCCCCATGACTCGGACAGCACCAAGGTCTCCGCGTACGTCGTCGACGCCGCCTGCGTGGGCAAGTCCTCGCCCGCCGCGGGCAAGGTCCTCGTGACGCACTCCTACCCGCAGAACTGACACCGCGGCCGACCGCCCAGCGGTCCATGGCACTCCTCGTCCTGCCACACTTCCGTGCGCTCGGACACGTCCGGGAATGCAAGCCCCGTAGGATCCGTTGGGTGGGGTGAGAGTCCTGAGACAGGCACCCACCAGCAGTACGCAGCAGTCCCCAGAGACGAGGAATCAAGCCGTGACCGACGTCCGTAACGTGATCATCATCGGCTCCGGGCCCGCCGGCTACACGGCGGCGCTCTACACCGCGCGCGCGTCGCTGAAGCCGCTGGTGTTCGAGGGCGCCGTCACCGCCGGCGGTGCGCTGATGAACACCACCGAGGTGGAGAACTTCCCCGGCTTCCAGGACGGTGTCATGGGCCCTGAGCTCATGGACAACATGCGGGCCCAGGCCGAGCGCTTCGGTGCCGAGCTCGTGCCCGACGACATCGTCTCCGTCGACCTCACCGGTGAGATCAAGACCGTGACGGACACCGCGGGCACCGTGCACCACGCGAAGACCGTCATCGTCACCACCGGCTCGCAGCACCGCAAGCTCGGCCTGCCCAACGAGGACGCCCTCTCCGGACGCGGCGTCTCCTGGTGCGCCACCTGCGACGGCTTCTTCTTCAAGGACCAGGACATCGCCGTGATCGGCGGCGGCGACACCGCGATGGAGGAGGCGACCTTCCTCTCGCGCTTCGCCAAGTCCGTGACGATCGTGCACCGCCGCGACAGCCTGCGTGCCTCCAAGGCGATGCAGGAGCGCGCCTTCGCCGACCCGAAGATCAAGTTCATCTGGGACAGCGAGATCGCCGAGATCAAGGGCGAGCAGAAGCTCTCCGGCCTGACGCTGCGCAACCTGAAGACCGGCGAGACGTCGGAGCTGCCGGTGACGGGTCTGTTCATCGCGATCGGCCACGACCCGCGCACGGAGCTCTTCAAGGGGCAGTTGACGCTCGATGACGAGGGCTACCTCAAGGTCGACGCACCCTCGACCCGGACGAACGTACCCGGTGTCTTCGGCGCCGGCGACGTCGTCGACCACACGTACCGTCAGGCGATCACGGCGGCCGGCACCGGCTGCTCCGCCGCTCTCGACGCCGAGCGCTTCCTCGCTGCCCTCGTCGACAGCGCGTCGGCGGCCGTCACCGCCTGACACCTCTTCCCCACCGCACAACCGAGTTAAGGAGCCTCCTGTGGCCGACCTGAAGAACGTGACCGACGCCTCCTTCGAGGAGGTCGTGCTCAAGAGCGACAAGCCCGTACTGGTGGACTTCTGGGCTTCCTGGTGCGGCCCGTGCCGTCAGATCGCCCCCTCCCTGGAGGCGATCGCGAAGGAGCACGGCGACAAGATCGAGGTCGTCAAGCTCAACATCGACGAGAACCCCGGCACGGCCGCCAAGTACGGCGTCATGTCGATCCCGACCCTGAACGTGTATCAGGCGGGCGAGGTCGCCAAGACCATCGTGGGTGCCAAGCCGAAGGCGGCCATCGAGAAGGACCTGGCTGACTTCATCGACGATTAATCGGCGGCGATGTTTCACGTGAAACACGAATGGACCAGTCCCTGAGGGGCTGGTCCATTCGCCTTTCAGCAGCCCGCTCCTCGGCGGCGCCGCATCATGCGACGGCGGTTCCCTCCAGCTCGACCAACTGGCCCGGGATCGCCAGCCGCGTCACCCCGAGCATCGTGGTGGTCGGGGCCACCGCTGCGGCGCCCAACCGCGCCGCCAGCACGCCGTAGTGCTGAAAGAGCAGATCGACGTCCGTCGTGTAGACGTTGAGCCGGACCAGGTTCGCGAGAGACATGCCGGCCTCGACGAGCACCGCCTCCACGTTCTCGATGCTCAGTCCCAACTGCGCTGCCATGTCGCCGTCGTGCTGGGGCTTGCCGTCAGCGCTCATCGCGGTCTGGCCCGAGATGTACAGGGTCCGGGTGTGCCCGGAGACAACCTCCCCCTGGTTGAACCCCATCTCCGCCGACCACGTCACCGGGTTGACCGCCGTTCGTTCCACTGTCACGTCAGCTCCATTTCGATTCGCCTCGTCGTCGCGTCACAGAGCCTCGCAACAATTCACGACATCCTTGGTCACGTATTTCGATAACGTTCCCGTATGCGCGCCGACCGGTTGGTCTCGCTGGTGCTGCTGCTGCGTCAGCGAGGTCGGCTGACCGCGGACACGCTCTCCCGTGAGCTGGAGGTATCCACTCGCACCGTGCTGCGCGACATCGAGGCGCTGTCCGCGGCCGGCGTCCCGGTCTACGCCGAGCGCGGCCGACACGGCGGCTTCGTATTGGCGCCCGGCTTCCGCACCGAGCTCACCGGCCTGAACCACGACGAGGCCCTCGCTCTACTGACTGCTGGATCGGGCCGCGGTGAGCAGGTGTTCGGCCTCAGCTCGGCGCTCGCTTCGGCCATGCGAAAGGTGGTCGACGCACTGCCCGAAAGCCACCGCAGCACCGCGAGCGACGCGGCCCAGCGTTTCCTCGTGGAGCCGGAGACCGACCTGCTCTCACGCCGGCTGGTCACCGAGGAGGTGGCCGCCGGCACGATGATCGAGGTCCGGCGCGCGGTGCTGGCAGGGCACAAGCTGCGCATCCACTACGCGGCCACGGGACAGGCACCACAGTGGCGCACGGTGGACCCGATCGGTCTGGTCACCGTGCGCGACCGCGCCTACCTGCTGGCCACGAGATCCGGCGCCGACCGTACCTACCGGCTGTCGCGGATGCTGGCCGCCGAGGAGCTCCCGGAGACGGCACAGCGACCGAACCAGGTCGACCTGGACCGGATCTGGCGGGAGCGCTCCGCGCGGTTCCTCTCCGACGGCGACCACATCACCGCGCTGGTCCGGGTGAACCCGGCGCGGCGAGAGGATCTGGTGGACACAGCGCTCGCCGTCCGCACGAAAGAACCCGGCCCCGACGGCTGGCCGCGGTTGAAGGTGACCTACCAGGACTCTCGTCACGCCGAATGGGCGCTGTGGCAGCTCGGCACGGACGCGGAAGCCCTGGCCCCACAGTCCTTGCGCACATCCCTGCGCGACCGCGCCGCCGCGATCGCCACCCACTACGAAGACTCGTGCTGAGTCCTTGGGTTCACAGCGGCCGGAGCGCGGGCTCCTTCTGCACCGCTCCCAGCAATCGGTCGAGCGCCATCTCGACGTCTTCCTTCCAGGACAGCGTCGTACGCAGTTCGAGCCTCAGCCGCGGATAGGAGGGATGCGGGCGGACCGTCTTGAAGCCCACCGCCAGAAGGTGATCCGCGGGCAGCACGCACGCGGGCTTCTCCCACCGCGCGTCGCCGAAGGCCTCGATCGCCTTGAACCCTCTGCGCAGCAGGTCCTTCGCAACGGTCTGGACGATCACCCGGCCGAGCCCCTGCCCTTGGTAGCCGGGCATGATCCAGGCCGTCATCAGCTGAACGGCATCCGGGGAGACGGGGCTCGTGGGGAACGCCGTGGAGCGCGGAACGTACGCCGGAGGTGCGTAGAGCACGAAGCCCACCGGTACGTCGTCCACGTAGACCACCCGGCCGCAGGAGCCCCACTCCAGAAGGACGGCGGAGATCCACGCCTCCTTCTCCAGGTCCGGGGTTCCGGCCTTTACCGCGGCTTCGCCACTGACCGGGTCCAGCTCCCAGAAGACGCAGGTGCGGCAACGCTCGGGGAGGTCCGGGAGGTTGTCCAGTGTGAGCGGTACGAGCCGACGCCCCATGAAGGCGGTTCCTCACTTCCGTCGGCCGCCGCGCTGCGGGCGGCTGTCAACGCGCTGCGTTCCCTGAGCAGGCTGCCGACGAAGCCGCCGACCGCTCCCAGCCCGAGGCCCGCTGTCATCAGTCCGGTGCGGCTCATCGTTCGCATGGCCCCCGCCTCCCCAAAGAGGTGCCGTCAGGTGGATGCGCCATACCTGAACGCATCGTATCCACGATGGGATTGCATCGAAACCGTAAGAAAGCAAAGAGCGGGCCGTGTTCCGGCACAGACCGGACACGGCCCGCTTTCGCGGTGCTTACCTGCGGGTCAGGCCTTGTCGTCCTCAGAGGCCTCGTCCGAGTCCTCCTCGGCCAGCCCGTTCTTCAGGACCGGCCCCTCGCCCGGAGCCAGCGTGCTGAGAATGCGCTCCAGGTCTTCGAGGGAGGCGAAGTCAACGACGATCTTCCCCTTTTTCTGACCCAGGTCCACCCGCACCCGGGTCTCGAACCGGTCGGAGAGCCGGGTGGCGAGGGTGCTCAGCGCCGGCGAAACCCGGGCACCGGCCCGCGGTCCCTTCGCCTTCGGAGCACGCTGCGGCCGCGAACCCATGAGGGTCACGATCTCCTCGACGGCACGCACCGAGAGGCCCTCCGCCACGATCCGGTGGGCGAGCCGGTCCTGCTCCTCCGAGTCCTCGACGGAGAGCAGCGCCCGGGCGTGCCCCGCGGAGAGAATCCCGGCAGCGACCCGGTTCTGCACCGTCGGCGAGAGCTTCAGCAGACGCAGCGTGTTGGAGACCTGCGGGCGGGACCGGCCGATGCGGTCCGCCAGCTGGTCGTGTGTGCAGTTGAAGTCCTTGAGCAGCTGGTCGTAGGCGGCGGCCTCTTCCAGCGGGTTCAGCTGTGCGCGGTGCAGGTTCTCCAGCAGCGCGTCCAGAAGGAGCTTCTCGTCCTCGGTGGCCCGCACGATGGCGGGGATGCGCTCCAGGCCCGCCTCCCGGCAGGCCCGCCAGCGCCGCTCACCCATGATGAGTTCGTATCGCGCGGGTCCCAGCTGCCGTACGACGACCGGCTGGAGAAGCCCAACTTCCTTGATGGAGGTCACGAGCTCGGCGAGAGCGTCCTCGTCGAAGACCACGCGCGGCTGCTGCGGGTTGGGGGAGATGGAGCCGATCGGCAGCTCGGCGAAGTACGCGCCGGCCACGGCCTGGTTCTCCGGCGTCTCCGCGGCCTGCTGGAGTGGCTCCACCGTTTCACGTGAAACAGGGCTCTGCGGGAGTGCCGTCACCTTCGCGGCCGCCACGCCCCGCTCGGCGGTCAGTACCGGCACCGCCGAGGGAGAGGTGGAGGCTCCGCTCGCGTTCTGCGGGGCCTGCTTCTCCGTCGGGGCTGCGGGGATCAAGGCACCGAGGCCTCGCCCCAGTCCTCTGCGTCGCTCGCTCACTGCATCCCCTCCGTCATGCTGTGCTGGTCGTTCTGAGCGCCCATGTGGGCGTGCTGGACGTCGTAGCGCACTCCGACCCCGCGCAGCGCGATCTCGCGTGCTGCTTCGAAGTACGAGAGGGCGCCGCTCGATCCTGGATCGTAGGTGAGCACTGTCTGGCCGTAGCTCGGGGCCTCGGAGATGCGGACCGACCGCGGAATGCTGGTCCGCAGGACCTCGTCGCCGAAGTGGTTGCGCACCTCGTCCGCCACCTGAGAGGCGAGCCGGGTCCTGCCGTCGTACATGGTGAGCAGGATGGTCGACACGTGCAGGTTCGGGTTGAGGTGCCCCCGCACCAGGTCTACGTTGCGCAGGAGCTGGCCGAGGCCTTCCAGTGCGTAGTACTCGCACTGGATGGGGATCAGCACCTCCGCACCGGCCACCAGAGCGTTGACCGTCAGGAGACCCAGCGAGGGCGGGCAGTCGATGAGGATGTAGTCCAGCGGCTGCTCGTACGCCTGGATCGCCCGCTGCAGCCGGCTCTCCCGTGCCACCAGCGACACCAGCTCGATCTCCGCACCGGCGAGATCGATGGTGGCCGGGGCACAGAAGAGACCCTCGACATCGGACACCGGCTGGACGACCCCGGCGAGCGGCTTGCTCTCGACCAGTACGTCGTAGATGGACGGCACGTCGGCGTGGTGATCGATACCGAGAGCCGTGGAGGCGTTGCCCTGCGGGTCGAGGTCGATCACCAGGACGCGGGCGCCGTGCAGAGCGAGCGAGGCAGCGAGATTGACGGTCGTCGTCGTCTTGCCCACCCCACCCTTCTGGTTGGCGACCACCATGACGCGGGTCTGCTCGGGGCGAGGCAGGCCCTCGCCTGCGCGGCCGAGCGCGTCCACCGCCAGTTGGGCAGCACGACCGATGGGTGTGTCGTCCATCGGGGTCGGTGTTTCACGTGAAACATCCTCCCCCGCCGACTCGGTACGGGGACCGGGGACCGGATCGGTCATCGGTCCCGCGATGTTGGCGTCGGACCGCAAGGATTCACTCTCCTCGACATCAGGCTCGCAATGAACAGAGCCTCCCATGCTTTCAGGGTCGTGAACCAGCGAGGCCCGGTCTTCTGTGGACGAATCCACCTCTGTGGAAAACTCCGTGCCCTTATCGAGGGAACCGAGTGGACGACGGTCGCGAGGTTCCGCGGCGCGGCCGCGATTGATGATGCCATGCAGCAGTGAGCGACGTTTCACGTGAAACACGATGCACGGAAGCCGGGGTGCCGCTGGTGCGACACCCCGGTATGGATACGTTTGACAGCTTTTGTGGAGTACGGCTCGTCGTCAGGACGGATCAATGACGGCATCGACTCGGATCACGCGGATGGACACCGTCGGCCGTAGAGGGGCTCAGCGGCGCCGACGCGTACGTCCGGTGCGAGCGGCCTTGGCGCGCTTCGCTGCGAAGCGCACACCGCCGGGGCTCTCCCCGACCTCGACCCGTACGACGGTGGACAGCGGGTCCACCACTCCCTCACCCACGTGCAGCACGGAGGTGTCCACGGCACCGAGCTTGCTCAGGGCGGCACCCGCTGCCTTGACCTCTTCCTCAGCGGTGTCGCCCTTGAGGAGCAGCATCTCCCCGTACGGACGCAGCAGCGGGACACCCCAGGCCGCCAGGCGGTCCAGCGGAGCAACGGCTCGCGCAGTCACGACGTGGACGGGAGGGAGCTTGCCGAGTACTTCTTCGGCGCGGCCGCGCACGACGGTCACGTGGTCGAGACCGAGCAGCTCGACGACTTCGGTGAGGAAGTTCGTACGCCGAAGCAGCGGCTCAAGGAGCGTGATCTTCAAGTCCGGGCGGACAAGGGCCAGCGGAATGCCGGGCAGGCCGGCCCCGGAGCCGACGTCGCACACCGTGACGCCCTCGGGCACGACCTCGGACAGTACGGCGCAGTTCAGCAGGTGCCGTTCCCACAGCCGCGGCACTTCGCGAGGGCCGATCAGACCGCGCTGGACACCCGCGTCGGCGAGCAGTTCCGCGTAGCGGACCGCATCCGGGAAGCGATCACCGAATACCGTCCGGGCCTCTTCCGGCGCCGGGGGGAGCTCCGCTGCCTCCGTCACGGGGACCGTCCTTCCGTACCGCACTGGGGTGGCTGTCTGTCGGTGGCTGTCTATCAGGCTGACAAAGACCGGCCCCGCCTGCGAACAGACGGGGCCGGGAAACGCTCTGCCGCGATCAGGCGGGGAGTACGACGACGAAGCGCTGCGGCTCCTCGCCCTCGGACTCGCTGCGCAGGCCGGCGGCCTTGACCGCGTCGTGCACGACCTTGCGCTCGAACGGCGTCATCGGCTCGAGCTTGGCCGGCTCGCCGCTGCTCTTCACCTCGGCCGCGGCCTTGGCGCCCAGCTCCGAGAGCTCCTCGCGCTTCCTGGCGCGGTAACCCGCGATGTCCAGCATCAGGCGGCTGCGGTCACCGGTCTCGCGGTGCACGGCGAGACGCGTGAGCTCCTGGAGGGCCTCCAGGACCTCCCCGTCACGGCCGACCAGCTTCTGCAGGTCGCGGCTGCCGCTGTCGCTGATGATCGACACAGCGGCCCGGTCGGCTTCGACATCCATGTCGATGTCGCCATCGAGGTCGGCGATGTCCAGCAGACCCTCGAGGTAGTCCGCCGCGATCTCACCCTCCTGCTCGAGGCGGGTGAGGGTGTCGCCGGCCTCAGCTGCGGCAGAGGTGGTGGTGCCTTCCGTCACGGGATGGGCTCCTTCTACTTCTTGGAGGACGGGTGCTTGGGCCGCTGCTGGCCCTTGCGCTGCTGTCCCGACTTGGCACGGCTGCGCTGACCGGAGCCGGGCTTGTTGCCCTGCTTGTTGTTGCCACCGGCCTGCTTGGTCTTGGGGGAGTCGTCCGAGTCGTCCGCGGGCTCGGCCGCGGTCTTCTCCAGCGACGTCTTCGCGTCGGAGGGCTCGTCCGCCCTGGTGGCCCCGGCCGCTGCCTGCGTGGTGGCGGACTGGCGCTTGGACTTGCTCTGGCGCTTGGGCTGCTGGCGCTTCGGGGCGCCGGCGGGGGTGCCGTCCTCGGTCTCGGTGACGACGGAGGTGTCGCTCTCCACCACGGTGCCGTCGGCCTGCGCCGCGAGGCCCGCCTTGGTCAGACCGTTGATGAACTTGCGCTCGAACTCGTTGCGGTCCCGGCCCTTGGCGACGATCGCCTTGATGACGTTCGTGTTGCCACGCCCGCGCACCTTCTTGTGGTGCGTGACCTGCTTCTGCAGGCGCTCCAGGAAGGCGGCCTGAGCCTTGGAGCCCGGGGTCGGGTTCCTGCGGATCACGAACATCTGCTGGCCCATGGTCCACACGTTGGTGGTCAGCCAGTAGACGAGGACACCGACGGGGAAGTTGATGCCGAAGACGGCGAACATGATCGGGAAGACGTACATCAGCATCTTCTGCTGCTGCATGAACGGCGTCTTGACCGTGGTGTCCACGTTCTTCGTCATCAGCTGGCGCTGCGTGAAGAACTGCGACGCCGACATCAGGATGATCATGATCGCGGTGATCACACGGACATCGGTCAGCGTGGCGTTGAGCGAGGCGACCTTGTCGGCGCTGTCCGTGAACTTGGCGGCCAGCGGGGCACCGAAGATGTGCGCCTTACGCGCGCTCTCCAGAAGCCCCTCGTCGATGACGCCGACCGTCTTGCCGGTCGCGATGCCGTTGAGCACGTGGTACAGCGCGAAGAAGAACGGCGACTGCGCGAGGATGGGAAGGCACGAGGAGAGCGGGTTGGTACCCGACTCCTTGTACAGCTTCATCATCTCTTCGGACTGGCGCTGCTTGTCGCTCTTGTAGCGCTCCTGGATCTTCTTCATCTCGGGCTGCAGCGTCTGCATCGCCCGAGTGGCCTTGATCTGCTTCACGAAGAGCGGGATCAGGCAGATCCGGATCAGGATCACCAGGGACACGATGGACAGGCCCCAGGCCCAGCCCGTGTCGGGGCCGAAGAGCTTCCCGTACACCGAGTGGAACTGGACGATGACCCACGAAACTGGTGTCGTGATAAAGCTGAAGAGACTGGCAATCGTGTCCACTAATCAGGCTCCTTGAGCATGGGACGGGGTCTCGGTCTCGGCGGCCGTTCCCGGGGAGGGGTCCCCGGGCGGCGCGCTTGCGGCGGAGGGCCCGCCCTTGCGTTCGCGCCAGGCGGCGCGCAGCATCTCGTGCCACCGCGGACGCTTGCGCGGCGGTACATGGTCGACACCACCGAGCGACCACGGATTGCACCGCAGGATGCGCCAGCCGGTGAGCGCCGTTCCCTTGATCGCACCGTGCCTGTCGATGGCCAGGTAGCCGTAACGGGAACACGATGGGTAGTACTTGCACACCGGGCCCAGAAGCGGACTGATCGTCCACTGGTACAGCTTGATCAGAGCCAGCAGCGGGTACTTCATCGCGCGCCCCCTCCCAGCAACCGCTGCAAGGCGGCGTCCAGGTCTCGGGCCAGCTGTGCATGGTCGGCGTCACCCGCTCCGGGCAGCGCTCGTACTACTACCAGGCTACCGGGGGGCACCAGGGCCATCCGGTCGCGCATGAGGTGACGGAGTCTGCGCTTCACGGTGTTGCGTACGACTGCTCCACCCACGGCCTTGCTCACGACGAAACCCGCACGTGACGGGGGAAGGTTCTCCCCCGGCACGTGCGGGTCCGTTGCGCCGCTACGTAGATGGACGACGAGAAGCGGGCGTCCGGCCCGGCGTCCTCGGCGTACCGCGGTCGCGAAGTCTTCGCGCCGCCTCAGCCGATGCTCGGTAGGCAGCACGACGTCATGACCTGATCGGGATCAGGCGGACAGGCGGGCGCGACCCTTGCCACGGCGGGACGCGAGAATCGCGCGGCCGGCACGGGTGCGCATGCGCAGCCGGAAGCCGTGGGTCTTGGCGCGACGACGGTTGTTCGGCTGGAAGGTGCGCTTGCTCACTCGGGGGCTCCAGAAATGATTCGTTGGTGGCGGGACATCGCCTGGCTGTCACCGTGCGCCCACGAGAAGCTCGCGAATACGCACCGAGTGCACCGCTTCACAATCACAGATCGTGATCTTTGCCCATCGGAGGCAGGCGGCAGCAGCCATCGACAACTCGACCTGGTCACGGTACGCGGGGCTACGCCATCCGGTCAAACCGGCCATGGAGGGGAGACACTGTGCACAGCCTGTGGACAACAACTTGAACCGCAGCCGTCGCCCTGACTACCGTGACGGAACTCCGATTCGTTCCCTTCCCCCTCCCCATCCCGATTTCCGTCCCACGAACCACACGTTCGTGGGACCCCGTGAGAGAGCGTGCCCTGTGGCTGACGTACCTGCCGATCTTGCCGCAGTGTGGCCACGAGTTCTGGAACATCTGCTGGGTGAAGGCCGCGGGCAGGGAGTCGAGGCGAAGGACGAGCGGTGGCTCCGCAGCTGCCAGCCCCTGGCGCTCGTCGCCGACACCGCCCTGCTCGCCGTTCCGAACGAATTCGCCAAGGGCGTACTGGAAGGCCGCCTGGCCCCGGTCGTCAGCGAGACACTGAGCCGCGAATGCGGGCGTCCGATCCGCATCGCCATCACCGTCGACGACTCCGTGGGCGAACCCGCAGGCCCGTCGGCGCCGCCCTTCCAGCACCAGCACACCCAGCAGCAACAGCACACGCACCAGCAGCGCTACGAAGAGCCCGAGCTGCCGCCCGCCTCCAACCAGGGGCGTGAAACGTACGAGAGCTACGGACGCCGCCCCGCGGACGAGCACCAGGGCGACTCCCGGTCCGACCAGCTGCCGACCGCGCGCCCGGCCTACCCGGAGTACCAGCGCCCGGCCCCCGGCGCCTGGCCCCAGCAGCAGCCGCAGGACGACTACGGCTGGCAGCAGCCGCGGCTCGGCTTCCCCGACCGCGACCCGTACGCGAACCCGGTCCAGCAGCCGCAGCACGATTACCGCTCGCAGCCCCCACAGGACCGCTCGCCGTACGAGCAGCGGCGTCCCGAGCCGCAGGACCGGCGCGAGCGTCACGACATGTCCGAGCCGCCCGGCGGGCCGCGTGGCGGCGGTGTGCACCGGGGCGGGCCGGTCGGCCCCACCTCGTCGAGCGGTGCCCCCGGGCCGCTGGCCGCGCAGCCGGCACCCGCGACGGGCCCCGGTGAGCCGACCGCGCGCCTCAACCCGAAATACCTCTTCGACACCTTCGTCATCGGTGCGTCGAACCGTTTCGCCCACGCGGCCGCGGTGGCTGTCGCCGAGGCGCCCGCGAAGGCGTACAACCCTCTCTTCATCTACGGAGAGTCGGGTCTCGGCAAGACGCACCTGCTGCACGCGATCGGGCACTACGCCCGCAGCCTGTACCCCGGCACGCGCGTGCGCTACGTGAGCTCGGAGGAATTCACCAACGAGTTCATCAACTCGATCCGCGACGGCAAGGGCGACAGCTTCCGCAAGCGCTACCGCGAGATGGACATCCTGCTCGTCGACGACATCCAGTTCCTCGCGGACAAGGAGTCGACGCAGGAGGAGTTCTTCCACACCTTCAATACGCTCCACAACGCGAACAAGCAGATCGTGCTCTCCAGTGACCGGCCGCCGAAGCAGCTGGTCACCCTGGAGGACCGGCTGCGCAACCGCTTCGAGTGGGGTCTGATCACCGACGTCCAGCCGCCGGAGCTGGAGACGCGTATCGCGATCCTCCGTAAGAAGGCGGTGCAGGAGCAGCTCAACGCCCCGCCGGAGGTCCTGGAGTTCATCGCGTCGCGGATCTCACGGAACATCCGTGAGCTGGAGGGCGCGCTGATCCGGGTCACCGCGTTCGCGTCGCTCAATCGGCAGCCCGTGGATCTGGGGCTCACCGAGATCGTCCTCAAGGACCTCATCCCCGGCGGCGAGGATGCGGCTCCGGAGATCACCGCGCCGGCCATCATGGCGGCGACGGCCGACTACTTCGGGCTGACGGTGGACGACCTGTGCGGATCCTCGCGCAGCCGCGTGCTGGTGACGGCGCGCCAGATCGCCATGTACCTGTGCCGGGAGCTGACCGACCTCTCCCTGCCGAAGATCGGCGCTCAGTTCGGCGGCCGCGACCACACGACCGTCATGCACGCCGACCGCAAGATCCGCGCACTGATGGCGGAGCGGCGCTCGATCTACAACCAGGTCACCGAGCTCACCAACCGCATCAAAAACGGCTGACAGCGACCGGAATACGCCGCTGAGGGCGCTCCAGGACACCTCCTGGAGCGCCTTTTTGCTGTCCGCGACGCCTGCCGCGGGCCGGCCGGCGGGGTCGGCACACGCGCGTGCGGTCCGTCGCTGTTCGATTTCCCCTGCTCAGGCGGCTGTTCTCCACAGATCTGCGGACTTTTTTCCCTCCACACCCTGGGGACCGGGAAGTTGTCCAGACGCCGTCCACAGGGGACGCTGCTGAGAGATCATCAGTCCAGGTCAGGTGGTTGTGGATTCGTGGACGGAGACTCTCCACAGCCTGTGGAGAAAAAACTCGTCCACAGGCTGTGCATGAAGTTGTCCACCGGCAGCCCACAGGCTGGGAGTCGTTGTCCCCAGCTTTGCTCAGCTTCTCCACACGGCTGTCCACTGTTCGGCAACGCGACGCGCCTCCTCACCGAGTCGAGTGAAAGGCGTCACACCAAGGTGGTTGGTTGGCCTGTGGGGAAGCTGGGTAAAACTGGGGACAGCGCTGGGGAGAAGTGGCCCCCGCCTGTGCACCGGGTGTGCAGAACTTTCGCCCGTCCACAGAAACGCCTGGTTGTCCACGGGTACCGCCCACAGGGTCAGTGGATAAAAAACCGGGCCTGACCAGCGCTTTCGCGGTTATCCACGGTTTCCACAGCCCCTACTACTACTCCCGACTAGAGAGACCGGGGAAATGGTTTCGAAGCTGGGGCTGTGCACAACTCGCGCTCCGGACCTCCGGAACCGCTCGGCACGACTTGACCCCGACAGGCACCGACTGTCAGTGCGGTGCGTCAGACTGGTCCCCGGTGTCCTTCCCACGGCATGGCTGAGAGACACCGAGTCAGACGACGAGGGCCACAGGCCCAGCGGGCGAGAGCAGCCAGCAACAGCAGGAGGGCGGCTTAGGTGAAGATCCGGGTTGAACGCGACGTACTCGCGGAGGCGGTGGCCTGGGCGGCGCGCAGCCTCCCGGCCCGGCCGCCTGCGCCCGTCCTCGCGGGACTGCTGCTGAAGGCCGAGGAAGGCGCGCTGAGCCTGTCGAGCTTCGACTACGAGGTCTCGGCGCGCGTCTCGGTGGACGCGGAGATCGACGAGGAAGGCACCGTCCTCGTGTCGGGCCGGCTCCTCGCGGACATCTGCCGCGCGCTCCCCAACCGCCCGGTGGAGATCTCCACAGACGGTGTACGGGCGACGGTGGTCTGCGGCTCCTCGCGATTCACACTCCACACGCTTCCTGTGGAGGAGTACCCGGCGCTGCCGCAGATGCCGACCGCCACGGGCACCGTCCCCGGTGAGGTCTTCGCTTCGGCCGCCTCCCAGGTGGCCATCGCCGCGGGCCGCGACGACACGCTGCCGGTGCTGACCGGTGTGCGCATCGAGATCGAGGGCGACACGGTCACCCTGGCCTCCACCGACCGCTACCGCTTCGCGGTCCGTGAGTTCCTGTGGAAGCCGGAGAACCCCGAGGCGTCCGCTGTGGCCCTCGTGCCCGCCAAGACGCTCCTGGACACCGCCAAGGCCCTCACGAGCGGTGACACGGTCACCCTGGCACTCTCCGGGTCCGGTGCGGGCGAGGGCCTGATCGGCTTCGAGGGCGCGGGACGGCGTACGACGACGCGGCTGCTCGAGGGCGACCTGCCGAAGTACAAGACGCTTTTCCCCACGGAGTTCAACTCCATCGCGGTCATCGAGACCGCCCCGTTCGTCGAGGCCGTCAAGCGTGTGGCCCTGGTGGCCGAGCGCAACACGCCGGTGCGACTCAGCTTCGAGCAGGGCGTGCTGATCCTGGAGGCTGGTTCCAGCGACGACGCACAGGCTGTGGAGAGGGTCGACGCCCAGCTCGAGGGCGACGACGTCTCCATCGCGTTCAACCCGACGTTCCTGCTGGACGGCCTGAGCGCGATCGACTCCCCGGTCGCCCAGCTGTCCTTCACGACCTCCACGAAGCCCGCGCTGCTGAGCGGCAGGCCCGCCGTGGACGCCGAGGCGGACGAGGCCTACAAGTACCTGATCATGCCTGTACGTCTGAGCGGCTGAGCCCACAGGTGTGTGCGAGCGTCCGGGCGTAGGCTCGGACGCAGGTACGAAAGTGCCGTAACGCCACCTCGCTAGTGAAGGAACCTCTGATGGAGCTCGGTCTCGTCGGCCTCGGCAAGATGGGCGGCAACATGCGCGAGCGCATCCGCCGCGCAGGTCACACCGTCATCGGATACGACCGCAACCCGGACCTCGCGGATGTCCCCAGCCTCGAAGAGCTTGTGGGCAAACTCAAGGGCCCGCGCGTGGTGTGGGTGATGGTCCCGGCAGGGGCCGCGACCCAGTCCACCATCGACGAACTCTCCGAGCTGCTGCAGCCCGGCGACGTCGTCGTGGACGGTGGCAACTCGCGCTGGACCGACGACGAGAAGCACGCCGAGGAGCTGAAGGCCAAGGGCATCGGCTTCGTCGACTGCGGCGTCTCGGGCGGCGTCTGGGGCCTCAAGAACGGCTACGCCCTGATGTACGGCGGCGACAAGGACGACGTCGCCAAGGTGCAGCCCATCTTCGACGCCCTGAAGCCCGAGGGCGACTTCGGCTCGGTGCACGCGGGCAAGGTCGGCGCCGGCCACTTCGCGAAGATGGTCCACAACGGCATCGAGTACGCCATGATGCAGGCGTACGCCGAGGGCTGGGAGCTCCTGGAGAAGGTCGACTCGGTCACGGACGTCCGTGAGGTCTTCCGCTCCTGGCAGGAGGGCACGGTCATCCGTTCCTGGCTGCTCGACCTCGCGGTCAACGCCCTGGACGACGACGAGCACCTGGAGAAGCTGCGCGGCTTCGCGCAGGACTCCGGAGAGGGCCGCTGGACGGTCGAGGCCGCCATCGACAACGCCGTGCCGCTGCCCGCGATCACGGCCTCGCTCTTCGCCCGGTTCGCCTCGCGCCAGGACGACTCCCCGCAGATGAAGATGATCGCCGCGCTGCGCAACCAGTTCGGCGGCCACGCGGTGGAGTCCAAGAGCGAGCACTGATCCACAGCCTGTGCGCAACGACAGCCGTTGTGCACAGGCCTCTCAGCAATGAAGTAGGCCGGGGGAGGTCGGCGCACACCATGCACGTCACGCATCTCTCGCTGGCCGACTTCCGCTCGTACGCCCGGGTCGAGGTCCCTCTCGACCCGGGCGTCACCGCGTTCGTGGGCCCGAACGGGCAGGGCAAGACCAACCTCGTCGAGGCCGTCGGCTATCTCGCCACGCTCGGCAGCCACCGGGTCTCCTCGGACGCCCCCCTCGTCCGCATGGGCGCGGAGCGGGCCGTCATCCGGGCCGCCGTCACCCAGGGCGAGCGGTCCCAGCTGGTCGAGCTCGAACTCAATCCCGGCCGCGCCAACCGCGCCCGCATCAACAGGTCCTCGCAGGTCAGGCCACGCGACGTGCTGGGCATCGTCCGCACGGTGCTGTTCGCGCCCGAGGACCTCGCACTGATCAAGGGCGACCCGGGTGAGCGACGCCGCTTCCTCGACGAACTGATCACCGCGCGCTCCCCTCGCATGGCCGGGGTCCGGTCCGACTACGACCGGGTCCTGAAGCAGCGCAACACCCTCCTGAAGTCCGCCGCGCTCGCCCGCCGCCACGGCGGCCGCTCCATGGACCTGTCCACGCTCGACGTCTGGGACCAGCACCTCGCGCGCGCGGGAGCCGAGCTGCTCGCCCAGCGGCTCGACCTGATCTCCGCGCTGCAGCCGCTGGCCGACAAGGCGTACGAACAGCTGGCACCCGGCGGCGGACCCGTCTCCTTGGAGTACAAGCCGTCCGCACCCGGCGACGGACACACCCGCGAGGCGCTCTACGAGCAGTTGATCGCCGCCCTCGAAGAGGCCCGCAAACAGGAGATCGAGCGGGGCGTCACCCTGATCGGCCCACACCGCGACGATCTGCTGCTCAAGCTGGGCCAGCTCCCCGCGAAGGGATACGCGAGCCACGGCGAGTCCTGGTCGTACGCCTTGTCGCTGCGCCTCGCCTCGTACGACCTGCTCAGGGCCGAGGGCAACGAGCCGGTGCTCGTCCTCGACGACGTCTTCGCGGAGCTGGACGCCCGCCGCAGGGAGCGGCTCGCGGAGCTGGTGGCCCCCGGCGAGCAGGTGCTGGTCACCGCCGCGGTGGACGACGACGTCCCGGGCGTGCTCACCGGCACGCGGTTCGCGGTGTCGGACGGCGCGGTGGACCGCGTATGAGCTCCGAACAGTCTGCCGAGGGCGCCCCCAAGGACACTGCCGCGGGGACCCCGAAGACACCCGAGCCCTCCGGCGTCGACCTCGCCAGGGTGGCGCTGCGTGCGGCCAAGGAACAGGCACGCGCGCGTGGGGACGCCGCGCAGCAGAAGAAGCAGGCCCGGCGCGGCGGACTGAGGTCCGGCGCGCGCGCCGATGGCCGGGATCCGCTGCCGCTCGGTTCGGCGATCAACCGTCTGATCACCGAGCGTGGCTGGGAGACGCCGGCCGCGGTGGGCGGTGTGATGGGCCGGTGGCCGCAGATCGTCGGCGACGACCTGGCCAATCACTGCGTACCGCAGCGGTACGACGAGGACGAGCGTGTCCTGACCGTGCAGTGCGACTCGACGGCATGGGCCACCCAGCTGCGCCTCATGGCCCCTCAGCTGGTCGCACGCCTCAACGAAGACCTGGGCCACGGCACCGTACGCCTCATCAAGGTGCTCGGCCCCGGAGGCCCCCCGCGCCGCTTCGGACCCTTGCGCGCGCCCGGTAGCACGGGCCCCGGGGACACCTACGGCTGAGCCCGTCGGTGTCGGTCGCTGGTGGTTGACGGCTCGAAGCGCTGAGTGCCGCTGTGAGCCCTTTGGAGCCCCGTTCCGCATATGGGGAGTCGGCCGAGTCCCGTTCAGGACGGCACATGCGGACTCAGGTACCGGCAAACCCCCATCACTGTCAGCGCTACCGGTAGACTGGAAGCTAATCCCGCCCCACTTGTGGGACGCACCGAGCAACGCTGACTATCGCTGAACGACGCAGCCGCTCCGGCCACCGCCGGGTGCTTGGCTTGTGCTGTGCCAGAAAGGGCGCTTCGTGGCCGATTCCGGCAACCCCAACGAGAACATCCCGTCCACCGCCGCCGGCGAGAACGGCGAGGCACCGCCCTCGTACGACGCCAGCGCGATCACCGTCCTCGAGGGTCTGGACGCAGTCCGCAAGCGACCGGGCATGTACATCGGCTCGACCGGTGAGCGTGGCCTGCACCACTTGGTGCAGGAGGTCGTCGACAACTCCGTCGACGAGGCCCTGGCCGGTCACGCGGACGCGATCGACGTCACGATCCTCGCCGACGGCGGCGTGCGCGTCATCGACAACGGCCGTGGCATCCCGGTGGGCATGCACCCTGTCGAGAAGAAGCCGGCCGTCGAGGTCGTGCTGACCGTGCTGCACGCAGGCGGCAAGTTCGGCGGCGGCGGTTACGCCGTCTCCGGTGGTCTGCACGGCGTCGGTGTCTCCGTGGTGAACGCGCTCTCCACCAAGCTCTCCGTCGAGATCAAGACCGACGGCTACCGCTGGACGCAGGACTACAAGAGCGGCGCCCCGACCGCGCCGCTCGAGCGGCACGAGGCCACCCAGGACACCGGCACGTCGGTCACCTTCTGGGCCGACGGCGACATCTTCGAGACCACCGAGTACTCCTTCGAGACGCTGGCACGGCGTTTCCAGGAGATGGCGTTCCTCAACAAGGGTTTGACGATCAAACTCACTGATGAGCGCGAGTCGGCGAAGGCCACGGCGGGTGCGGACTCGGCCGAGGCGACCGACGACGAGGCCGCCGAGGCCCGCACGGTCACGTACCACTACGAAGGCGGCATCGTCGACTTCGTGAAGTACCTCAACTCCCGCAAGGGAGAGGTCGTCCACCCGACCGTCATCGACGTCGAGGCCGAGGACAAGGAGCGCCTCCTCTCGGTCGAGATCGCGATGCAGTGGAACTCGCAGTACACCGAGGGCGTGTACTCCTTCGCGAACACGATCCACACGCACGAGGGCGGTACGCACGAAGAGGGCTTCAGGGCCGCGCTGACGGGCCTGGTCAACCGCTACGCGCGCGAGAAGAAGCTCCTTCGCGAGAAGGACGACAACCTCACGGGCGAGGACGTCCGCGAGGGCCTGACGGCGATCATCTCGGTCAAGCTCGGCGAGCCCCAGTTCGAGGGCCAGACGAAGACCAAGCTGGGCAACACGGAGGCGAAGACCTTCGTCCAGAAGGTCGTCCACGAGCACCTCACGGACTGGTTCGACCGGAACCCGAACGAGGCCGCGGACATCATCCGCAAGGGCATCCAGGCCGCCACCGCGCGCGTGGCCGCCCGCAAGGCGCGCGACCTGACCCGCCGCAAGGGCCTCCTGGAGACGGCGTCGCTGCCCGGCAAGCTCAGCGACTGCCAGTCGAACGACCCCACGAAGTGCGAGATCTTCATCGTCGAGGGTGACTCCGCCGGTGGTTCGGCGAAGTCCGGCCGCGACCCGATGTACCAGGCGATCCTGCCCATCCGAGGCAAGATCCTGAACGTCGAGAAGGCGCGCGTCGACAAGATCCTGCACAACCAGGAAGTCCAGGCCCTGATCTCGGCCTTCGGCACCGGTGTGCACGAGGACTTCGACATCGAGAAGCTCCGCTATCACAAGATCATCCTGATGGCGGACGCCGACGTCGACGGTCAGCACATCAACACGCTGCTCCTGACCTTCCTCTTCCGCTTCATGCGGCCGCTGGTCGAGCACGGGCACATCTACCTCTCGCGCCCGCCGCTCTACAAGATCAAGTGGTCGCGGGACGACTTCCAGTACGCGTACTCCGACCGCGAGCGTGACGCCCTGGTGGAGATCGGCCGCCAGGCCGGCAAGCGCATCAGGGACGACTCGGTCCAGCGCTTCAAGGGTCTCGGCGAGATGAACGCCGAGGAGCTGCGCATCACGACGATGGACCAGGAGCACCGCGTGCTCGGCCAGGTGACCCTGGACGACGCGGCACAGGCCGACGACCTCTTCTCGGTGCTGATGGGAGAGGACGTCGAGGCACGGCGCTCGTTCATCCAGCGCAATGCCAAGGACGTCCGTTTCCTCGACATCTGAGTCGGCCCGTACAAGCCGCACCTCGAAAGGACTTTGACCAGCAATGGCCGACGAGAACACCCCTGTGACGCCCGAAGAGGAACCCGTCGTTCCCGGTGTGGGCATGCGTGTCGAGCCCGTCGGGCTCGAGACGGAGATGCAGCGCTCCTATCTCGACTACGCGATGTCCGTCATCGTGTCCCGCGCGCTGCCCGACGTACGCGACGGTCTGAAGCCCGTCCACCGCCGCGTCCTGTACGCGATGTACGACGGCGGCTACCGCCCCGAGAAGGGCTTCTACAAGTGCGCCCGCGTCGTCGGCGACGTCATGGGTACGTACCACCCGCACGGCGACTCCTCCATCTACGACGCCCTGGTGCGCCTCGCCCAGCCGTGGTCGATGCGGATGCCGCTGGTGGACTCCAACGGCAACTTCGGGTCCCCGGGCAACGACCCGGCCGCCGCCATGCGGTACACCGAGTGCAAGATGGCGCCGCTGGCCATGGAGATGGTCCGTGACATCGACGAGGAGACCGTCGACTTCACGGACAACTACGACGGCCGCAACCAGGAGCCGACGGTCCTGCCGGCGCGCTTCCCGAACCTGCTGATCAACGGCTCTGCGGGCATCGCGGTCGGCATGGCCACCAACATCCCGCCGCACAACCTGCGCGAGGTCGCGGCGGGCGCCCAGTGGGCGCTGGAGCACCCCGACGCCTCGCACGAGGAGCTGCTCGACGCCCTCATCGAGCGCATCAAGGGCCCCGATTTCCCGACCGGCGCCCTGGTAGTGGGCCGAAAGGGCATCGAGGAGGCGTACCGCACGGGCCGTGGCTCCATCACGATGCGCGCGGTCGTCGCGGTCGAGGAGATCCAGAACCGCCAGTGCCTGGTGGTCACCGAACTCCCCTACCAGACCAACCCCGACAACCTCGCGCAGAAGATCGCCGATCTGGTCAAGGACGGCAAGGTCGGCGGCATCGCCGACGTCCGCGACGAGTCGTCCTCGCGCACCGGCCAGCGCCTCGTCATCGTCCTCAAGCGTGACGCGGTCGCCAAGGTCGTACTGAACAACCTCTACAAGCACACCGATCTGCAGTCGAACTTCAGCGCCAACATGCTGGCCCTGGTCGACGGTGTGCCGCGCACCCTCTCCCTGGACGCGTTCATCCGGCACTGGGTGACGCACCAGATCGAGGTCATCGTCCGGCGCACGAAGTTCCGGCTGCGCAAGGCCGAGGAGCGGGCGCACATCCTGCGCGGCCTCCTCAAGGCCCTGGACGCCATCGACGAGGTCATCGCGCTCATCCGCGGCAGCCAGACCGTCGACATCGCGCGCGAGGGCCTGATGGGCCTCCTGTCGATCGACGAGATCCAGGCCAACGCCATCCTCGAGATGCAGCTGCGCCGGCTCGCCGCCCTGGAGCGCCAGAAGATCGTCGCCGAGCACGACGAGCTCCAGGCAAAGATCAACGAGTACAACACGATCCTGGCCTCCCCCCAGAAGCAGCGCCAGATCATCAGCGACGAGCTCGCGGCGATCGTCGACAAGTTCGGCGAGGACCGTCGCTCCGCCCTGGTGCCCTTCGACGGCGACATGTCCATGGAGGACCTGATCGCCGAAGAGGACATCGTCGTCACCATCACGCGCGGTGGCTACATCAAGCGCACCAAGACCGAGGACTACCGCTCGCAGAAGCGCGGCGGCAAGGGCGTGCGCGGCACGAAGCTGAAGCAGGACGACATCGTCGACCACTTCTTCGTGTCGACGACACACCACTGGCTGCTGTTCTTCACGAACAAGGGCCGCGTCTACCGCGCGAAGGCGTACGAGCTGCCCGACGCCGGCCGCGACGCCCGCGGCCAGCACGTCGCGAACCTCCTCGCCTTCCAGCCGGACGAGCAGATCGCCGAGATCCTCGCGATCCGCGACTACGAAGCGGTGCCCTACCTGGTGCTCGCCACCAAGGGCGGCCTGGTCAAGAAGACCCCCCTCAAGGACTACGACTCGCCTCGCTCCGGTGGTGTCATCGCCATCAACCTCCGCGAGACGGACGACGGTTCGGACGACGAGCTGATCGGCGCCGAGCTCGTCTCGGCCGAGGACGACCTGCTGCTCATCAGCAAGAAGGCCCAGTCGATCCGGTTCACCGCAACGGACGACGCGCTGCGCCCGATGGGCCGCGCCACTTCGGGCGTCAAGGGAATGAGTTTCCGCGACGGCGACGAACTGCTCTCGATGAATGTCGTTCGTCCAGGTACGTTCGTGTTCACCGCCACCGACGGTGGGTACGCGAAGCGGACCAACGTCGACGAGTACCGCGTCCAGGGTCGCGGTGGCCTCGGCATCAAGGCCGCCAAGATCGTGGAGGACCGCGGCTCCCTCGTCGGCGCCCTGGTGGTCGAGGAGACCGACGAGATCCTCGCCATCACGCTGTCCGGCGGTGTGATTCGTACGCGAGTCAACGAGATCAGGGAGACGGGCCGTGACACCATGGGCGTCCAACTGATCAACCTGGGCAAGCGCGATGCCGTGGTCGGTATCGCTCGTAACGCCGAGGCCGGACGCGAGGCCGAGGAAGTCGACGGAGACATCGTCGTCGACGAATCGGACGGTGCCGAACCGGCCGCCGGTACGGACGAGGGCACGGACTCCTCGGCCGAGTAGCGCGAGGAGTGAGTCATCGTGAGTGGAGCCACGGGCGCCGGGGCGAATCGGACCGGCACTACCGGCACGGAAGGTGCCCGTGGCTCCGCCACTGATGCACACGACTCCGACGAGTCTCATGGATCCCAGGGGGGGACTGTGACGGACACCCGAGGGCCAGGGACCGCTGGTCAGACTGCCGACCAGTACGACGCCGCCTACGCGGCGGGCAAGGGCAAGGGCAAGGGCAAGAAGGCAGGCGGGGCGGCCGGGGCGCTGCCCGGGGAGCGACAGCCCGAGCAGAAGTCGTCCCAGCCGTACCACCCGCCACAGGCCTATCAGCAGGGCGCCCAGGCGGGCGCCGCGCGCCGGCCGCGGACCGGGGCGCGCACGACCCCGCGCACGCGCAAGGCGCGGCTCCGGGTGGCGAAGGCCGACCCGTGGTCGGTGATGAAGGTCAGCTTCCTGCTCTCCATCGCGCTCGGCATCTGCACGATCGTCGCGGCGGCCGTCCTGTGGATGGTCATGGACGCGATGGGCGTCTTCTCCACGGTCGGCGGCACGATCTCCGAGGCGACCGGCTCGAACGAGTCCAACGGCTTCGACCTGCAGTCCTTCCTGTCGCTGCCGCGCGTCCTGATGTTCACGTCGATCATCGCGGTCATCGACGTGATCCTGGCGACGGCTCTGGCCACGCTGGGCGCCTTCATCTACAACCTCTCCGCGGGCTTCGTGGGCGGCGTCGAGCTGACCCTGGCCGAGGACGAGTAGCCCTTTCGTAGCCGTGCCTCCCCCGCGCGTGGGCATCGATTTTGGGACTGGCCCCCAGGTGCGCTAATCTTCAGAGGTCAGCGCGCGGGACATACACCGCAGCGCGGCGGGGCTATAGCTCAGTTGGTTAGAGCGCATCCCTGATAAGGATGAGGCCACAGGTTCAAATCCTGTTAGCCCCACCAGCACGAAACCCCCAACCGGTCACGGTTGGGGGTTTTGGCGTTTGTGGGTGTCGCTGGTCGGCCTGTGAAGGATGGCTCTGGGTGATGGGTCAGTCCTGTGGGCGTAGGCGTGGGGCGTGGGCGGGGTCGGTCGGGTGTGAGGCTGCCGTCTGCGTCTGTCTCTTGGGGGTGTGCCGGGCTGAGGCTGGGGCTGGGCGTGTGGTGCGCCTGAGGAGGCCGGGTACGCGAGAAGACCCCCGGCCTGTGGTGGCCGGGGGTCTTCTGAGGCTTAGGAGGGCGCGTGCCCTGGGCGTGGGGCCCGGGTTACGGCTCTGAGGCGAGGCTCGGCTCATGTGCGGCGGACTCAGCCGCGGCGTCCGTGTCCGTCGGTGGCAGGTGCCGGCAGCTGGGGGACGAGCCGTGGGCCTCGGCGCGGATGCGCTGCTTCATCGTCGGGGGCAAGGACCGTTCGTACGCTGCCGCCCAGAGGGCCGTCATCGGGGCGGTCACGCACGCCGTGGCGTTGCGTGCGTTCGTGGCGTCCTGTACCGCCGTGGCCGCGGTGGCCGTCGTGGTGAATCCCAGCGCGGCGAAGAGCGCGAGGAAGGCGGTGACGATCGTGGTCCACAGCTTCATGGCCTTGTTGCCGGTCATGACCCCTCAATTCGGGTTGGGCGATTTGCGTACTTTCCTCATGATGTGTATGTGGGGTTGAGAGTGGGGGACCGACGCTCGCGTCGCGCCGATGTTCAGATCAACACCACCCGGATGGCCCCAAGGGCGCCGAGAAAGGGGCAAAGCGGCGAAACTCACAGTGGAGGGCGTCAAGGGCGGAGTTCCTGGGTCCGTTTCGACTGCTCTATAGAGGGCGGGAGTTGAGGCAGATCCAGGTCACCGATCGATATCGCTCG
Organism: Streptomyces sp. NPDC029674; assembly: GCF_044903205.1. Taxonomy (NCBI): domain Bacteria; kingdom Bacillati; phylum Actinomycetota; class Actinomycetes; order Kitasatosporales; family Streptomycetaceae; genus Streptomyces; species Streptomyces sp. NPDC029674. Next base: position 49,131 of record NZ_JBJDPY010000012.1, on the reverse strand, counting down.
GTGTGTATAGTCGGGCGCCAGAAGTCCCCTACGTCAAGGAAAGACGAGGTCGCGCGGTGAAGAAGCTTCTCCTGGTCGCACTGGCCGCCATCGGCGGGCTCCTCGTGTACCGCCAGATCCAGGCGGATCGCGCCGAGCAGGATCTGTGGACGGAGGCGACTGACTCCGTGCCCACGGGTTCGTGAGTATCGACGACAGTCACTTCACAAGCCCCGGTCGCTTTTGCGGCCGGGGCTTTGTGCTGGGCGGGCATCTCTCGCGCTCCCACTACTCGCGCTCCACTCCTAGCGCTCCTACTCCTTGCGCTTGTTTTCGCTTTCGTGAAGTAGGTGCTTGCATGCGCAAATGTGAGGTTGGTGGCGCGGTTGCGCCGGTGGCCGACTCGTGGTGGTGTCCGCGGGGCGGTGGGCGGGCAGGACGGTCGGGATGGGTGGGACGGCTGGGTTCGCGGCGAGGAGTGACGCGTGATGGGGCTGAGCGGGCGGGGGGCAGCCGGGCGAGGCCGGGGCCGAGTTGGTACGGCTGCGGTCGTGGGCGCCGCGTTGTGCGTGGTGGCAGTACTTTCCGGCGAGGCCGGTGCCGCGGGGCCCACACCACGTCCGTACGCCTTTGCCGAGGGCGCCGAGATGGTCCAGGGCGCGACGAGCAACGTCGAGGGGTATCGCCTCAGACCCGGTAAGACGTACAGAAGCTCCCTCCCGCGCGTGGGACAGCGTTTCTACCGCCTGGAGCTGACGGCGGAGGAGAGCGCGTACGTCTCGGTCACCGCCGTCCCGAGGCCCGGCACGAGGGTCTCCTATGCCGACGGCGTCGAGGTGTCCGTACAAGACGCCGACGGCAACAACTGCAGCCCTCTGGAGGCGGAAGAGGCGCGGTTCGGCTCTTCGGAAAGCCCGCGTCCGATCACGGCCACAGCGGCGCGCAGGGTGAGCCCCAACGAGAAGAGCTGTGCGGGCGCCGGCACGTTCTACGTGATCGTCGAGCGGACCAGAGCCTCCAGTGCCGCTCTGGAGAACTGGGACCTGGAACTTCACGTCGCGTCAGAACCAGCCGTACGCGCGGGGAACGCGACGACCCCGCCGGAGTCGTGGGAATCCGCGCCCCCTGTACTGCCGTCCGGAGAGCGGAAGCCACGCGAGGGTGGCACGAGCTTCAACAGTGCCCGCGCGCTGGAGAACGGGGTGTGGGGAGCTGACATGCAGCCCGGGGAGACCCTCTTCTACCGCGTGCCGGTCGACTGGGGGCAGCAGATTTCGGTCGCCGCCGAACTCGGCAGTTCGGATGGCGGTGGCCTTGGGGGTGCAGGCGGTGCTGGCAGTACCGATGGCTCTGGCGGTGCTGGTGGCGTCCGCGGTGACACGGGGTACGTCTCGTCCGCCCTGGTCATGTCGCTGTCGAACCCGGTGCGTGCCCAGGTCGAAGACGCCGATACGGCGTACGACGGCAAGCAGAAGTCGACGGTTCTGGAACCGGTTCCGCCGGTCGCGTACGAGAACCGCTTCGCCCTCACCGACGAAGTCGCCGCGATGCGCTTTGCCGGCTGGCACTACCTGTCGGTCCACCTCAGCCCGGACGTCGCGGAGAAGTTCGGGGATACCCCGCTGGAGCTGACGTTGCGGGTGGACGTCGACGGTGAGCCGCGGCCGGGGCCTTCCTACGCGGGTAAGCACAAGCCCGCCGAGAACTTCGGCGTCACGGAGCGGGACACGGAGGCGGCGAGGCGCGGGGATACGGCGGCGGTCGAGGACGGTGCGAGTTCCGGTGGGGACGACGATGAGCTGATGGTGGTCGTTGCTGCCGGGGGGATCGGGGCCGGGGTTGCCCTGCCGGTGATTCTCGGCTTGTGGACGCTGATCGCGCGGCGCAGGGCGGCGGTATCGGCATCGACGTCGGCACCGACATCGGCATCGGGTGCGGTGGGCAGTCGGCGTTGAGGCGGTAGACGGACCCTTGCCCCAACCGTGTCGACCGTCAGAGCTGTGTGAGCGCCCAGATGCCGATCGTGAGGCAGGCCAGCGCTATGAGCAGCATCGGCACCGCCACCTTCGCGGGCGGGCCAGGGCGCTTCAGCGGGGTGGAGGGTGCCGTGGGCTGGGGCTGCAGAACTGGGTGGTTCAGAGGCGGAACCTGGGCGGCGTGAGCGGTGTATGGATAAGTAGAGGCGTGACCGCGAGGCGCTGAGGACGTGACGGCTTGTGCGGGGTCGTGGCGTGCGGGTGCTGTCTGGTGGTGAGGAGGAGGGGGGATGTGAGGAGCCGGCACATACGTGGGTTCGGGCGCAGGCGCGTGCACGGGCATCGGAGTGGGGGGAGTGGACGGCTGGGGAGGCTGGAGGGGTTGAAGGGGAGGCGACAGGTGGAAGCCGCTGCTGTGCATGTGCCCGGAGGTGGACGGCGTCGGCTCGGGCTCCTGACCTGACGCCGGTGCGGGGGCCCGCCCCGGGGCCGGGGCTGTGCTCGAAGTCTGAGCCGGAGCCGGAGCCGGGCTCGGGGCCGGACCAGGGCCCGGTGTACGCGCCGGAGGCATGGGCGGATGCGGAGACGGCGTCGGAGGCATGGGCGCAGACGTCGGCGGAGGGGAAGACATCGGCGGATGCGGTGTCGACGCCGTCCCCGATACGCCGGCCCCAGGAGCTCGGCGCGCATGACGAGGCGCGGAACCCGAGCGAGACGTGGACGTGCGAGGGCCGTCGGGGGTGAAACCGATGGGCAGAGGGGGGAGTTGGTCGAAGATCTCGATGAGTTCGTCGTCCGGGCCCGGCTCGGGCAGCATCTCCGCGGCCGAGGCCAGCGCCTTGCGCGCTCCCGTGGCGGTCCGGAAGCGCGTCTGAGGGTTCGGTTGGAGAAGGGTGGCGATGACCTGCCAGAGGGGCTCGGGCACGCCCTGCGGGGCTTGCGGCGTGCCGTGTTCGGCGAAGTACTCGATCAGCGCTTTGGCGTCCGGCTTGGCGCCTTCCAGGAGGTAGAGGGCGACCAGGCCGACGGCGAAGAGATCGGCGGTGAAATCCGGTTCGGCGCCCAGCATTTGCTCGGGGGCGAAGTAGCCGGGCGTCCCCACCACGTAGTCGGTCTCGGTCAGCCGAGGCTCGCCCTTGCGCATCGAGATGCCGAAGTCGGACAGGCGCAGATGCGGGCGTCCGGCGCCGGTGGCTTCCAGCAGGATGTTGGCGGGCTTGATGTCACGGTGGACGACGCCTTCGGCGTGGACGGCCGCGAGGCCGGAGAGGAGTTGGTCGAGGAGGGTGCAGACGAATCGGGGCGGCAGCGGGCCGTAGTCCCCGATCACGTGTGCCAGTGAGCCGCCGCCGATCAGGTCCATGGTGAACAGGACCTTGTCGTCGTCGGCGGCCCAGCTGGCGGGCGCGAGGACATGAGGGTGGTCGATCCGCAGGGCCTGTTCCCGTACGAACCTCAACAGGGAGTGTGCGTCGCGCTGTTGCAGGACCTTGGCGGCCACGTACCGGTGTCGTCGGTGGTCCCAGGCGCGCCAGACCGCTCCGACTCCCCCGTGTCCGATCGGGTCGACCAGTTCGTACCGGCCGGCGAAGACCTCACCCATGGTCGCGCTCCGCTCCCCTTCCGGGCCGCGCGCGGCGGCCCGGTCGACGGCTCAGCTCTGGTGCGCCTCGTAGTGGGCGACCGCGTCCGCGGTGCGCCCGGCGCCGTACACCCGGAGGAACTCTGCCAGTTCCGGGTGGGTCGGGGCGAGGGAGTCGGCGGCATCGATGATGTCGCCGGCTGCGGCGACGGAGCGCAGCAGTGACTGGATCTCGCGCACCACGCGCTTCACCGTGGGTGCGCCGGAACTGGTCGCCGTCTGCGCGGTGTTGGTGAGGACGGAGCCGCCCTGGGACTTCTTGATCTCGTCCATGCGGTCGGTGGCCTCGGCGGCGCTGACGCTGCCGTCGGCGACCTGGCCCGCCAGTTCCTGGAGGAGCTGGACGCGCTGGACGACGGCGGGGTTGCCGATCTTGGCGCGCTGGCCGCTCATCAGCTGGGACAGCATGGGCGCGGACAGGCCGAGGACTCCGGCGAGGCGTGCCTGGTTCAGTCCCAGATCATCGATGAGGCGACGGAAGAGCGCCCCCAGCGGCTCCCCGTACCAGTTCCGCTGGAGCTCTCGTGCTCTCGCGGTGGTGTCCTGCTGTGCGGCGTCCATTGCGTCTCCCCATCGCTTCCCCTAAGACCGTGGTTCGCTGCCGCGAACCACGTCGTGCATCTTACGGAGCGTGGTCGTGGACCGGGACCCCCAATCCTTTTGCGAGATCTGGGGGGTGACCCGGTACTCTGGTCTGCGATGCACGCCGGGACGTGGTTCTTCCGGTTCGATGTATCACTCGCGGGGCCTTAGCTCAGTTGGTAGAGCGCTGTCTTTGCATGGCAGATGTCAGGGGTTCGACTCCCCTAGGCTCCACATCCATAGAGCCCCTCTGACCGGTGGAAACGCTGGTCAGAGGGGCTTTTGCGTAGGCGGGCGGGCCGGGCCGTCAGGCCGGGTGTCCGGCGGTGATGTCGCCCGCGTCGTCCAGGGAGAGCGGGGGCGCCTGCTGTTCGTCGGGGCCGGCCGGGGCGTGGGCGGCGACCGGGTCGAGCAGGAAAGCGACGTGGTCGCCTCCGTCGAAGCGGTCGTGGACCGTTCCGACAAACCAAGCGAGGGCATCGGAGAGGATGACGGCCCCATCCGGCCCTTCGTGCCAGTCCAGGTCCGAGAACTTGTCCGTCCGGTCGCTGCAGAGGGAACCGAACCGCTCGGCGAGGTCGTGCCGGTGCCGCGGCAGCAGGTGGACCGCGAGGGTGCGTGCCTTCCGGGCGAGGCGGTAGGTGTGGTTGGCCTTGGAGAGCCAGACGGCGAAACGGACGGGCTCCAGGGAGCACTGGCTGGCGAAGCCGACCAGGCAGCCCGCGCGCTGCCCGTCCGCCGCCGCGGTGACCACGTACACGGAAGGGTCCGTGAGCGCGGTGAAGGCCGCCATGTCCTTGTCCGTCCCCATGGTCATGCGGTGACGCGGACGGTGGTCAGCGAGTTGTCGGCGGCGTCAGGCAGGTTCATGCCGGCTCGTACGCCGGAGGTCAGGTAGTTCAGGACGGGTTCCGTCAGGCGTTCACCGGGCAGGACCACCGGGATTCCGGGCGGGTACGGGGTGATCATCTCCGCGGCGATGCGTCCGGTCGCCTGCTCCACGGGCACATCCTGGAGGTGGGCGAAGTAGGCGTCGCGCGGCAGTGATGCCTGTTCCATCCGCAGCTCTTCCGGGCCGGGCACGTCGACACCCGGCGCGTCGGCCAGGTCGGCGGCGTGCCGGGAGAGATCGCGCAGCGCGTCGAGGAGGCGGGCGACGGTGGACTCGTTGTCGGCGTAGGTGAGCTGGGCGCTGATCCGGCGGTGGTCGAAGAGGTGCATGTCGATGTGGTGCCGGGTGCGCAGCCAGTCGGCGGCGCGGTAACCGGTCGTACCCAGCGCGGAGAGGTCGATCACGACGGGCAGTGGGTCGAGGTCGGCCGCCCGTCCGGGACCGCAGTAGTCCTGGGCGTCGTCGACGTGCAGGCCGTCGATCTGACCGATCGCCGCGCGGGTGTCGGCGGCCAGGCGGAGGGCGTCGTCCAGGAGTTGCTCGCCCTGCTGGACCATCTGCCGGCGCCAGCCGTCCAGGCCGGCGTAGAGCAGGACCGAGGGGCTGGTGGTGCCCAGCAGGTCGGCCCGGGAGGCGAGGACGGCGGGGTCGATGAGGTCGCCCTGGAGGTGGAAGACCGAGCCCTGCTCCAGGCCGCTGCCCATCTTGTGGACGCTGGTCACGCAGATGTCCGCGCCCGCGTCCATCGCCCAGGTCGGCAGCTCGTCGTGGAAGGGCAGGTGGGCGCCCCAGGCCTCGTCGACGATCAGGGGCTTTCCGCGCCGGTGGCACACGTCGGCGATGCCGTGCAGGTCGGCCGTGGAGCCGTAGGGCGTGGGGCTGGTGACCAGGGCGCCGTCGGCGTCGGGGTTGGCCTCGAAGGCGGCCTCGAACGACTCGGCCGTCGGCGGGTGGGCGATATGGCGCTCTGGGTCGTAGGCGGGGCTCACCCAGACGGGCTCGACACCCGACAGGATCAGGCCCGCGATGACGGACTTGTGGGCGTCGCGCCCGACGAGGAGACGGCGGTGCGGCGACGTCACCGTCAGCATGGCCGCCTTGACCGACAGGGAGCTGCCGCACGTGGAGAAGTAGGTGTGCTCGGCATGCACCGCGTCGGCCATCAGCCGCTGGGCGCGTTCCAGGATCTGCTGGCGGCTCAGCCGGTCGTCGAGCCCGCCACTGGCGAGTACGTCGCCGAGGAACACCGCGTCGCCGAGCACCTTGGTGACGCGGGGGTCGGCGCCGCGGGCCTGCTTGTGGCCGGGCGGGGTGAAGGCGAGCTCGTCGGCTTCGTGGTACCGCTCCAGGGCCTCCAGGACGGGGGCCTCGTCGTGGTTCAAGCTTTCGTTCGCAGCCATGCCAGGTGCAGTTCCCGTTTCAGCGGGCACCAACCCGCGACTGCGCGGGCGGCGCGGAGTGGGTCGTTGTTTCACGTGAAACACCGCGGGGCGGGAGACTGAATGGCTCCCGCCCCACGGAGCCCTACCGTGTGCGGGTCCGCTGGTCCGTGCGGGTCCGCCGGTGCACAGAGGTGACGTCTCTGTGCGGGTCCGCCGGGTGCACAGAGGTGACGTCAGCTCCGCTTGTCGGGGTTCGTGCTGTCGGCCTCCGCCTCGGCCTGCTTGGCCTGCACCTCCGGGTCGAGAGCGGCCTGACCGCTGCCGTCGACGGAGGTCAGCGGCGTGCTGTCCGGGACCTCGGTGGCCGCGGGCGGCTCGACCAGCCAGTCGGGGTTGGCCTGCTTGTCCCACCACTTCCAGGCGGCCACCGCGCCGCCCGCGAGGATGCCGACCACGGCGAGCCTCTTGGCGAGACGTCCGGCCCTGGCGCGGCGCTGGTGCTTGCGGGCCAGCCGCTGGATCTCCTTCGCCGAGACCTGGCCGCGCAGCGCGGCGAGCGCCGCGGTGCCACGGGACGTGGCCTCGTCACGGACGGGCTGTGCGGCGGCGACCGCGGACTCGATGCGGGGCCTGGAGTAGTCGGCGGCCTGACGGGCGGCCTTGCGGGTGCGGACGGCGGCTTCGTGCGCGGCGTGGTCGACCTTCGGCGGCACATGCGTGCGGGCCTGCTCGACACGGGGGGCGACGTGGGCGCTGTACTGGACACGGGCCTGCTCAGCGGCCACCCGAGCTTGCTCGGCGGCCTGCTGGGCGGCAAGCGACACCTTGGGTGCGAGCCGTACGCGCGCTTCGTGGGCGTAGTGGGTGGCCCGGTCCTTGGCCGTGTCGGCGTAAGGCGCCACCGCGTCCGCGGCGTGACGCACGCTGTCCTTGGCAGAGCCGGTCGCGGCGCGCACGCTGTCGATGCGGGTCACGGGATCCTCCTCCTCGGTGGCGTATACGTATGTCACCTTTCCACCCTTTCAACGATCATGCCTTCCGGAACACTCCGAGGCATGCAAGGGCGGGCATCCGGGTCACGGGAGCTGACGCCGGCCAGTCAATTCGATTCAATTGGTGCGAGAAGAGCTCCCGGCCGACAATGCCATGGATCGCTTCGGCGCGCGCCCAGTCGGTGGCTACTCGTCCCAAACCGGTCCGTGCGAGGATCGGGGTGTCACAGAAGACAACGGAAGGCAGATCGTGGCTGAGCAGCTTTACGCCACCCTGAAGACCAACCAGGGCGACATCGAGATCCGGCTTCTGCCGCATCACGCGCCCAAGACGGTCAAGAACTTTGTTGAGCTCGCTCAGGGCGAGCGCGAGTGGGTTCACCCCGCGACCGGCAAGAAGACCACGGACCGCCTGTACGACGGAACGGTCTTCCACCGCGTGATCAGCGGCTTCATGATCCAGGGCGGCGACCCGCTGGGCAACGGCACGGGCGGCCCGGGCTACGAGTTCGCGGACGAGTTCCACCCGGACCTCGCCTTCAACAAGCCCTACCTCCTGGCGATGGCCAACGCCGGCCCGGGCACCAACGGCTCGCAGTTCTTCGTGACTGTCGCGCCGACGGCGTGGCTGACCGGCAAGCACACGATCTTCGGCGAGGTCACCAATGACGCCGGCAAGAAGGTCGTGGACGCCATCGCGGGCGCCCAGACCAACCCGCGCACCGACCGCCCGGTCAACGACGTGATCATCGAGTCCGTGGTCATCGAGACCCGCGACGCCTGACCCACGCAACCGCGCGTTTTCGCGAGGGAACCAAACCGCCCCGCCCATCCGTAAGGAAGGGCGGGGCGGCGCGTTGCCACGTGTGCCGTCACAGTGCCTTCGTACGGAGATTGAGGGGGACCCCATGGACCAGGCGCCAGGCAGCCCGCAGGAGCCACAGGGTGCGTCGGGCCTCCCCGGCTGCTACCGGCATCCGGACCGTGAGACCGGCATCAGCTGCACGCGCTGCGAGCGCCCCATCTGCCCCGAGTGCATGATCAGCGCCTCGGTCGGCTTCCAGTGCCCCGAGTGTGTCCGCACCGGCTCCGGTACCGGTCACGCCCCGACGGCCACTCAGCCGCGCACGGTCGCGGGCGGCGCGGTCACCGCTGATCCGCGCCTGGTCACCAAGGTCCTGATCGGGCTGAATCTCGCCCTGTTCCTGGTGCAGCTGGTGGTCGGAGACCGCTTCACCGACCGGTTCGATCTGCTGGGACGGGCCTTCGTGCCGGGGTTCGGCACGGTCGAAGGCGTCGCCGAGGGGCAGTGGTACCGCCTCATGACGGCGATGTTCCTGCACAGCAGCTACATGCACATCGCTTTCAACATGCTCAGCCTGTGGTGGATCGGCGGTCCGCTCGAAGCGGCCCTGGGCCGCGTCCGCTATCTCGCGCTGTACGTGGCCTCGGGCCTCGCGGGCAGTGCGCTGACGTATCTCCTCGAAGAGCCGTTCCGGCCCTCGGTCGGGGCGTCCGGCGCGATCTTCGGTCTGTTCGGCGCGACCGCCATCCTGATGCGGCGCCTGAACTACGACATGCGGCCCGTCATCGCCCTGCTGGCGATCAACATGGTGATCACCTTCTGGTGGCCCAACATCGCCTGGCAGGCGCACGTCGGCGGGCTCGTCGGAGGCATCATCGTGGGTTACGCGATGGTCCACGCGCCCCGCGAGCGGCGGAACCTCATCCAGTACGGCAGCTGTGCGCTGGTGCTCGTCGCGGCGGTGGTCATGGTCCTCGTGCGGACCGCGGAGCTCACCTGACGTACCCGGTTGTCCACAGCGTGTGCCGGATCTTGTGCATGCTGTGGGGAACAACCGTGCCCCTTGTCGCTGACCTGGGTTTTCCCAGGAAGGACAAGGGGCGAGCGGTGGAAGAGACCCGGTGGGTCAGTCACACCGGCGTCAACCGGCCGAGGGTTATCCACAGATCTTCAGACCTTTTTCCACTCATGTGGATAGCGCTGTGGATAACTCAGGGCAGGACTTGCGTCGGGCCTGCTACTTCCACTGCGTGGAGACGCCGAATCCCGCCGCGATGAAGCCGAAGCCGACCACGATGTTCCAGTTGCCCAGCGGATCGATCGGCAGCTTGCCGTCCGTGACGTAGAAGACGACGATCCAGGCGAGCCCGATGAGGAACATCGCCAGCATCACCGGCGCCACCCAGCTGCGATTCGTCAGCTTGATGCTCGTCGCCTTCTTCGCGGGCGGCGGGGTGTAGTCGTCTGCCTTCTTGCGGATACGTGACTTCGGCACGAGGGTCTCTCCTGTCGATGCGCTGCGTGGCCGCGCAGGTAACTGTGGTCTGGCGCCTGGCGGGGCACTACAAGGAGCTGAAGCCTCCCCCGGGCGTCCGTTAGCGTAGTGCTTCCAAGGCGCTGAAGGAGATAAGGGTACGTTGAGCAATTCTGCCGACCCCCACAAAGGTGCCGGTCGTCGGCCCCGATGGCGTCCGGTTCGGGTGCTTACGGGTGCTGTTTTCGCACTCGCCGGGTTGATCTTCTTCACCAGTTTCAACACGGCCAAGGGCACCAACATCCGTACCGATGCCTCCCTGCTGAAACTCTCCGACCTCATTCAGGAGCGCAGCCACAAGAACGGCAAGCTCGACGAGTCCAACGGCACCCTGCGCGACGACGTCGAATCGCTCGCCCAGCGCGACAGCGGCGCCACCGAGGCGGACGACGCCCGGCTCAAGGCGCTCGAGGACAACGCCGGCACCAAGAAGCTCAGCGGCAAGGCCATCACCGTCACCCTCGCCGACGCCCCGCCCGACGCGACCGCCAAACTCCCCGGCTACCCCGAGCCCCAGCCCAACGACCTGGTCATCCACCAGCAGGACCTGCAAGCCGTGGTCAACGCCCTCTGGCAGGGCGGCGCCAAGGGCATCAAGGTCATGGACCAGCGCCTGATCTCCACCAGCGCCGTGCGCTGCGTCGGCAACACCCTCATCCTCCAGGGCCGCGTCTACTCCCCGCCGTACAAGGTGACCGCCGTCGGCGACCCCGACAAGCTCAGGACCGCGCTCTCGGCGTCCCCCGAGATCCAGAACTACATGCTGTACGTCAACGCGTACGGGCTCGGCTGGAAAGTGGACGACGACGGGGCGGTGACTCTTCCCGGCTACTCGGGCACAGTGGATCTCCACCACGCGAAGCCGGTGGAATGACTGTGCAATGACCGTGGAGTAGCCGCCTCTGGGGGTCCGGTGTCCGTGCGTGTGATGGTCAGGACGTTCAGCGAACTGTGCATCACCGTCGGCACGTTGATCGTGCTCTTCGTTGTGTACGTCCTGTTCTGGACCGGCGTGAAGGCCGACAGCGCCATGGACGGCCAGATCGACGAGCTCCAGGACCGGTGGGCGGAGGGCGCGGTCTCGGCAGGGACGGACGATAAGCCGACCGAGACCTCGCCGCAGACGCCCGCCCCCTACAAGGACGGCAAGGCCTTCGCCGTCATGTACATCCCGCGGTTCGGTTTCACGTGGAACAAGCCCGTGCTCCACGGCACCGGCACCGAAGTCCTCAAGAAGGGCCTCGGCCACTACGCCTCCACCGCCCGGCTCGGACAGAAGGGCAACTTCTCCGTGGCGGGCCACCGCCGCACCTACGGCGATCCCTTCAAGGACTTCCCGAAACTGCGCCCAGGTGACGCCGTCGTCCTGACCGACGGCGTGACGTGGTTCACGTACCGCATCGACAGGAAGCCGTACAAGACGCTCCCGAGCGACATCGACGTCATTGATCCCGTGCCGCGCAAATCCGGCTATGACGGCCCGGGCCGTTACCTCACGCTTACGACCTGTGAACCAGAGTGGGGCCACAGTCACCGGCTGATCGCCTGGGCGCATCTGGACGCGACCCAGCCCGTGGAGGCAGGGAAACCGGAGGCGCTGCGCCGTTAGTCTGGTGCGGTACGGCGCGGGAGGCCGGGCCGTACGCGACGGAAGGGACGGCATGTACGGCTGGATCTGGCGGCATCTGCCGGGAAACGCATGGGTGAGGGCGCTGCTTTCCTTGGTGCTCGTCCTCGCGGTGGTCTATGTGCTGTTCCAGTACGTCTTCCCGTGGGCGGAGCCCCTGCTGCCCTTCAACGACGTCACGGTGGACGGCCAGTGAGCGCCGCCGGCGGCATGAGCCGCAGCCGCATTCTCGTCGTGGACAACTACGACAGCTTCGTCTTCAACCTCGTCCAGTACCTGTACCAGCTGGGTGCCGAGTGCGAGGTGCTGCGCAATGACGAGGTCGAGCTGCGGCACGCGCAGGACGGCTTCGACGGCGTCCTGCTGTCGCCCGGCCCCGGCACCCCGGAACAGGCGGGCGTCTGCGTCGAGATGGTCCGGCACTGCGCCACCACCGGCGTGCCCGTCTTCGGCGTCTGCCTCGGCATGCAGTCGATGGCGGTGGCGTACGGCGGTGTCGTGGATCGCGCCCCTGAGCTGCTGCACGGCAAGACCTCGGCCGTCCGGCACGAGGGCAAGGGCGTCTTCACGGGCCTGCCGTCCCCGTTCACCGCGACCCGCTACCACTCGCTGGCCGCCGAGCCCGCCACTGTCCCGGCGGAGCTGGAGGTCACCGCCCGCACGGAGGACGGCATCATCATGGGTCTGCGCCACCGTGAACTCGCCGTCGAGGGCGTGCAGTTCCATCCTGAGTCGGTCCTGACCGAGCACGGCCACCTCATGCTCGCCAACTGGCTGGCGGAGTGCGGCGACACCGGAGCCGTCGGGCGATCGAGTGGGCTGGCCCCGGTGGTGGGCCGGGCCACGGCGTGACCGCGGTGGGCCCCGAGAGCGGCTCCTCCGGAAGCTCGTACGACCCGCTGACGGATCCGCTCCCGGGGCAGCACCCCTCGCCGTGGTTCCGCAGCGCGCCCGCGGAGCCCGAAGAGACCCAGGCCCAGCCGCAGCCCCAGCCGCAGCCCCAGCCTGAGCCCACGTACGACGAGCTGTACGGCGCGTACGCCCCGGAACGGCCCGCACCGCCGCCCGCGTACGAGCCCGTCCAGGACGACGAGACGGTGGGGCTGCGGACCGCCGACACGCGGCGAATAGCAGCACCGGAGCCCGAGCGTCCCACCGAAGGCAGGGCCGCCCGGCGCAAGGCCGCCAAGAAGGGCGCCAAGCGCCCCGTGGAACCCCGCCCGGGCGTTCCCCTCAGCCGCCTCGAAGCCCGCCGCGCGGAGCGTGCCCGCAGGCCGTCTCCGGGAGCGGTGATCAGCCGGGGCCTCGGCGAGGTCTTCATCACCGTCGGCGTTTTGATGCTGCTCTTCGTCACGTACCAGCTGTGGTGGACGAACATCCGTGCCCAGCAGCAGGCGGACGGCGCCAAACACGACCTCCAGGAGAGCTGGGCCAAGGGCGAGGGCAAGCCCGGCACCTTCGAGCCGGGCCAGGGCTTCGCGCTGCTGCACATTCCGCGCCTCGACGTCGTCGTGCCGGTCGCCGAGGGCATCGACAAGCAGAAGGTCCTCGACCGCGGCATGGTCGGGCACTACAACGAGGGCGCCACCAAGACCGCGATGCCGGACGCCAAGACGGGCAACTTCGCGGTCGCCGGCCACCGCAACACGCACGGCGAGCCGTTCCGCTACATCAACCGTCTGGAGCCGGGCGACCCCATCGTCGTGGAGACGCAGGACACGTACTTCGTCTACAAGATGGCGAGCATCCTGCCGCAGACCCAGCCGAGCAACACGAGTGTGATCGGACCCGTTCCGCCGGGTTCGGGCTTCACCAAACCCGGCCGGTACATCACACTGACCACCTGTACCCCGGAATTCACGAGTAAGTATCGAATGATCGTCTGGGGCAAGATGGTCGAGGAACGGCCGCGCGACAAGGGAAAACCGAGCGCGCTCGTGAACTAGAACCGTGAACGAGAACGGTGAGAACGGGGCAGATCGAGTGGCAGCCACGACCGACGACGAGAAGCAGGCAGAGGCGCCGGCTCCGCCCCCGGACCCCGCACCACTCCGGCGCGGCCGCGGCCGCATCGCCGCGGTGGTCAGCGTCTTCGGTGAACTCCTCATCACCGCGGGCCTCGTGCTCGGCCTGTTCGTCGTCTACTCGCTCTGGTGGACGAACGTCGTGGCCGACCGCGAGGCGCACCGGCAGGGCGACCAGGTGCGCGACCACTGGGCGGAAGGCCGGGGCGGCCCGGGCGGCCTCGACACCAAGGGTGGCATCGGCTTCCTCCACGTACCCGCGATGGGCAACGGCGAGATCCTGGTCAAGGCGGGCACCGACAGCAAGCTCCTCAACGACGGCGTCGCGGGCTACTACAAGAAGCCCGTCAAGTCGGCCCTCCCCGAGGACAAGAAGGGCAACTTCTCGCTGGCCGCGCACCGCGACGGCCACGGCGCGAAGTTCCACAAGATCGACAAGATCAAGAAGGGCGACGCGATCGTCTACGAGTCCCGGGACAAGTGGTACGTCTACAAGGTGTACGCGACGCTGCCCGAGACCTCGAAGTACAACGTGAAGGTCCTCGACCCGATCCCGAAGGAGTCGGGCGCGAAGAAGGCGGGCCGCTACATCACGCTGACGACCTGCACGCCCGTCTATACGTCCCGCCACCGGTACGTGGTGTGGGGCGAGTTGGAGCGGATCGAGAAGGTCGACGACAAGCGGACGCCGCCGGCGGAGCTGCGGTAGCCCGAGGACGAGCTCTCACGACGGAGCCCCGGTGACCGCTCAGCGGCGGTCTACCGGGGCTCTGTCGTGCTGCGGGCCGGGCTGGTCAGTCGTCCCAGCCGTACGGATCGCGGTGGTCGCGGTTGTCGCGGTTCGACATGCCGCCGATGATGTCGCCCCATCCGCCGTTCCCGCCGCCACCGTTGTCGCCGCTGCCATTGCCGTTGTCTCCGCCGCCGCCCGCGGTGGTCAGGTTGACCGCGGTGCCGGGCTCGGCCTGCTGACCGGCGTTCGGCGTGGACAGGACCACGAGGGCGTCGTCGTCCTGCGGGCCGGTGATCGTGCCGACCGACAGGCCCGCGTCCTCGATGGCTTTGCGCGCGTCCTTGAGCTTCTGCCCGGTGAGGGGCGGGACGGTTGCCTCTTCGGCCTTCTTGGCTACCTGGACGGTGACGGTGGAGCCGGGGTCGGCTGAAGTGCCAGCCGTAGGCGTGGTCTGGATGACCTTGCCTTCCTCGACATCCTCGCTGGCCACGTCTTCACGCTGCGGAACGAGGTTGCTGTCCTCGATCTGCTTCTTGGCTTCTTCCCAGGTTTTGCCTGCGACGCTGGGGACGACTGCCTGTTCCTTCTTCTTGGCGACGATGAGCGTGATCTTGCTGCCCTTCTGGACCTCGCTGCCAGAGGTCGGGTCCTGCTCAAGCACCGTGCCCGGATCTTCGGTGGACTCTCGGAGCTTGGTCGTGACGTCGAACTGGTACTCGTTGCCTTCGAGCTTCTTCTTAGCGTCATCAGCGTTGATGCTGATGACGTTCGGCACCGCGACCTTGGGCGCACCCGTCGAGACCGTCACCGTGATGGTGGCGCCCTTCTTGACGTCGGCGTTCACCCCCGGCTCCTGGGAACAGACGTCACCCTTGGGGAAGTTCACACACTCCTTGCGCTTGCCGACCTCCAACTTGAGGCCGACGTTCGTGGCCGACCTCTTGGCCTCGGTCTCGGACTCACCGATGAGCTTCGGGGCCTTCATCGTCCCGTCGCCGCCGCCGTTCCCGCTGAACGTGTACTTCCCGATGAGGATCGCGCCCACCAGGACCAGGATGCCGGCGAGGACGAGCAGCCACGTCGACGTGTTGCTCTTCTTCTGGCGGCGGCCGCGGCCCTCGTCGTAGCCGTAACCCCCGTCGTCCGGGTTGACCGGCGGCATCATCGACGTCTGGCCGCCGCCGTTCTGCGGGCGGAGCATCGCGGTCTGCTGGTCATCAGGGTGGCCGCCGTAGCCGACCGCGCCCATGGCGGCGGTGGCCGCGACGGGCTGGCCGTCGAGGCAGGCCTCGATGTCGGCGCGCATCTCGTCGGCCGACTGGTAGCGGTAGTCCGGGTCCTTCGTGAGCGCCTTGAGGACGATCGCGTCCATCTCCGGCGTGATCTCGTTGTCGAAGACGCTCGGCGCCTGCGGCTCTTCCCGTACGTGCTGGTAGGCCACCGCGACAGGAGAGTCGCCGACGAACGGCGGCCGGACGGTGAGCAGCTCGTAGAGCAGACAGCCCGTGGAGTACAGGTCGGAGCGGGCGTCGACCTGCTCGCCCTTGGCCTGCTCCGGCGAGAGGTACTGTGCCGTGCCGATGACCGCGGCGGTCTGCGTCATCGTCATGCCGGAGTCGCCCATGGCGCGGGCGATGCCGAAGTCCATGACCTTGACCTGGCCGTTGCGCGTCAGCATGACGTTCGCGGGCTTGATGTCGCGGTGCACGATGCCGCTGCGGTGCGAGTACTCCAGGGCCTGGAGGATGCCGATCGTCATCTCCATGGCCCGCTCGGGCAGCAGCTTGCGGCCGGAGTGCAGGAGCTCGCGCAGGGTGGAACCGTCGACGTACTCCATCACGATGTACGGGATGGAGACGCCGTCGACGTAGTCCTCGCCGGTGTCGTAGACCGCGACGATCGCCGGGTGGTTGAGCGAGGCGGCAGACTGGGCCTCACGGCGGAACCGGGCCTGGAACGACGGGTCGCGGGCGAGGTCGACTCGCAGCGTCTTCACCGCCACGGTGCGACCGAGGCGGGTGTCGTGCGCGAGGTAGACCTCCGCCATCCCACCACGGCCGAGCACCTGGCCCAGCTCGTACCGGCCGCCGAGGCGACGCGGCTCTTCCATAGCTATTCCAGCCCTCTCCGTCGGTCCCGACCGCACCGTTGTGTGGTCCGGCGGTGTGCTGTCCGGGCATACGGTACCCGGCTCCACTTACGTGACCCGGCCGCGACCGTCACCCGATACCGGACCGGTACCGCAACGTGCACCGATGTGGAGGGGCCGTGACGGGGGTCACTTCTTGCTGTCCAGCACCGCCTGCATCACGTCCTTGGCGATGGGGGCGGCCAGGCCACCACCGGAGATGTCTTCCCGGCCGGCGTCGCTGTCCTCGACCACCACGGCGACGGCCACCGGCGAACCGGAGTCCGTCTTCGCGTACGAGATGAACCAGGCGTACGGGTTCTCGCTGTTCGCGACGCCGTGCTGCGCCGTACCCGTCTTGCCTCCGACGGTGACGCCGGGGATCTGCGCCTTGGTTCCGGTGCCCGTCTTGACGACCGTCTCCATCATTTCCTGGAGCTTCTGGGCGTTCTCCTTCGAGAGCGGCTCGCTCATCTCCTTGGGCGAGTGCTTCTCGATGACGTCGAGGTTGCGCGCCTGGAGCTCGCTGACCATGTACGGCTCCATGAGCGTGCCGTCATTGGCGATCGCCGAGGCGACCATGGCCATCTGCAGGGGCGTCGTGGCGGTCTCGAACTGGCCGATGGAGGACAGCGCGGTCTGCGGCTTGTCCATCTCCTCGGGGAAGTTGGAGGCGTTCGAGCGGACCGGGACGAACTGCTGCTCGTTGAAGCCGAACTTCTTCGCCGTCTCCAGCATCTTGTCCTTGCCGAGATCGGAGCCGATCTTGCCGAAGACGGTGTTGCAGGAGATGCGCAGCGCCTCGCGCAACGAGACGTTCTTGCAGGGGATGTTGTTCTCGTTCGGCAGCGGCGTCGTGGTGTTCGGCATCGTCCACGGCTGCGGCGAGCGCGTCTTCTCGTCGATGCTGTCGTAGAGGCCGTGCTCCAGGGCGGCCGCGGCCGTGACCACCTTGAAGGTGGAGCCCGGCGGGTAGGTCTCGCGCAGCGCGCGGTTGACCAGCGGCTTGTCCTTGTCCTTGTCGAGGGCGATGAACTTCTCGGCCT
Organism: Streptomyces sp. NPDC029674; assembly: GCF_044903205.1. NCBI lineage: Bacteria > Bacillati > Actinomycetota > Actinomycetes > Kitasatosporales > Streptomycetaceae > Streptomyces > Streptomyces sp. NPDC029674. Next base: position 31,789 of record NZ_JBJDPY010000012.1, on the reverse strand, counting down.
CTTCGTTGGTGTTGCCGGCGAAGTCACCCGGGTCGTACGACGGCGTGGAGGCCAGCGCCAGGATCGCGCCCGTCGACGGGTCGATCGCGGCGACAGCGCCCTTGCCGCGGCCCTTCAGCCCCTCGTACGCGGCCTTCTGAGCGGCGGAGTTGAGGGTCGTGACGACATTGCCGCCCTCCTGCTTCTCGCCGGTCAGCATGTCGAGGGTGCGGCGGAAGAAGAGCCGGTCGTCGTTGCCGGTGAGGATGCCGTCGTCGATGCTCTCCAGCTGGGTGGCGCCGATGCGCTGCGAGGAGTAGCCGGTGACGGGGGCCCACATGGGCCCGTCCTTCCAGGTGCGCTTGTACTTCAGGTCACTGCCCGGAGTGGCCTTGGAGCCGGTGATCGGCTTGCCGTCGACGATGATGTCGCCGCGCGGCTGGGAGTAGCGCTCGATGGTGACGCGGCGGTTCTTCTCGTGCTTGGCCAGGGTGTCGGCCTGGACGTACTGGAGCCAGTTGTCCCGTGCGAGCAGGGCGAGGACGAGCAGCCCACAGAAGATCGCGATCCGGCGCAGGGGCTTGTTCACGGTCGGACCACCTGGGTCATCTCGGCGTCGGGATTCGGGGCGGGGGACGGGGCCGGACGGCGAGCAGTGTCGCTGATCCGGAGCAGGATGCCGATGAGGGCCCAGTTGGCGATGACGGAGGAACCGCCGTACGCCAGGAAGGGCATGGTCATACCGGTCAGCGGGATCAGGCCCATGACGCCACCCGCGACGACGAAGACCTGGATGGCGAAGGCCCCGGAGAGGCCGATCGCCAGGAGCTTGCCGAACGGGTCGCGGGCGGCGAGCGCCGTGCGGACGCCGCGCTCCACGATCAGGCCGTAGATCAGCAGGATCGCCATCACACCGGCCAGACCCATCTCCTCGCCGAAGGTGGCGAGGATGAAGTCGGAGTTGGCGGCGAAGCCGATCAGGTCGGAGTGGCCCTGGCCGAGGCCGGTGCCGAGGACACCGCCGGAACCGAAGGCCATCAGGGACTGGGCGATCTGGTCACTGTTCTGCAGGATCACCGTGTCCGAGAACGGGTCGAGCCAGGCGTCCACACGCTGCTGGACGTGGGGCTCGAAAGAGGCCACGCCGACCGCGCCGACAGCGGACATCAGCAGACCGAACACGATCCAGCTGGTGCGCTCGGTGGCGACGTACAGCATCACGACGAACATGCCGAAGAACAGCAGCGACGTACCGAGGTCGGTCTCGAAGACGAGGATGAGGATCGACATCGCCCAGACGACGATGATCGGGCCGAGGTCGCGTCCGCGCGGGAGATAGAGCCCCATGAAGCGGCGGCTGGCCAGGGCGAGCGCGTCACGCTTCACCATCAGATAGCCGGCGAAGAAGATCGCGATGACGATCTTCGCGAACTCGCCCGGCTGGATGGAGAAACCACCGACGCTGATCCAGATCTTGGCACCGAACACGTTCATGCCGAGGCCCGGCACGAGCGGCAGGAGCAGCAGGATCAGGGCGCCGACCATGGAGATGTAGGTGTAGCGCTGCAGGACGCGGTGGTCCTTGAGCAGGAGCAGCACGCCCACGAAGAGCGCGACGCCGATCGCCGAGTACATCAGCTGGTTCGGCGCGGCCTCGACGAAGTTCTTGCGCTGCTGGAGCTTCTCCGACTGGTCGAGCCGCCAGATGATGACGAGCCCGAGGCCGTTCAGCAGCGTTGCCAGCGGCAGCAGCAGTGGGTCCGCGTACGCGGCGAACTTGCGTACGACGATGTGGCCGACGCCGGCGAGCAGGCCGAGCCCGACGCCGTAGCCCAGCATGCCGGACGGCAGCTTGCCGTCCAGCGCGAGGCCCACGTTCATGTAGGCGAACAACGGGATGACGACCGCGAAACCGAGCAGCGCGAGCTCGGTGTTGCGCCGGCTGGGCGCACCGATCGCGCCGATCGTCGACGTGTGTGTAGTACTGCTCATGGCGTGCAGAGGCCCCCAACGGCTGCTTACTGCTTACCGCACAGCGGGACCAGCTTCTGCTCATCCTCGGAGAGGCTGGGGCCGGGTGTGGGAGTCGGTGCGGTCTTGGACTTGTTCTTGTCGGTCGAGCTGTTCTTGTCGTTCTGGTCGTTCTCGGTGTTCTGGCCGGGCGTGGTCGGGTCCGGGGTCGGCGCCTTGCGCAGCCCGGTCGTGCCGCCCGCTTCGCCTTCGCCGGTCTTGGCGTTGTTCTCGCGCTCGACCTCGCGGCGCTCGGCGTCCTTCTTGCAGGCGGAGGCCTGCAGGCCCAGCTCCTCGATCTTGCTCTTGGCGTCGTCGAGGTTGTCCTCGGGGATGGTGCCCTCGACCTGCTTGCGCTGGTACGGCGGCAGGTACTTGAGTTCGATCTCGGGGTGGTCCTTCTCGACCTTCGACAGGCTGACCCACGCCAGGTCCTGGTCGATGCCGCGGTACAGGGCGATGTGCTTGTCGTTCGTGCCCACGTAGTACTGGGTCTGCGTCCAGCGGTAGCCCCCGTAGAGGCCGCCGCCGATGACGGCGAGTGCGAGTACCCCGTAGAGGGATCTCTTGAGCCACTTGCGGCCGCCGCCGGGCTTCACGAAGTCATCGTCGTCGTACGCCCCGAAGCTGCCCTCGGGGACGTACCCCGTGGTGTCGCCGCTGCCGGGCGGGCCGAAGCCGCCGCCCTGTCCGTGGGGGGCCTGCGGCGGCACCGGACGGCCGAGGCCCGACGCACGGCCCGCGGGGGTCTGCATGGCGCCGTCGTCCTGCGCCTGGAGCTGGTTCTCGGCGACCGCGCCGACGACCACCGGGGTGTCGGACAGCTGGCCCGCGAGGGTGTCACCGCTGTCGATGTCCAGGACGTCGGCGACGATCACCGTGATGTTGTCGGGGCCGCCGCCGCGCAGCGCGAGCTGAATGAGCTCTTGCACGGTCTCCTGCGGGCCCTGGTAGGAGGCGAGGGTGTCCTCCATGGTCTGGTGCGAGACGACTCCGGAGAGGCCGTCCGAGCAGATCAAGTACCGGTCACCAGCGCGGACTTCACGGATCGACAGGTCGGGCTCGACGTGGTCGCCGCTGCCCAGCGCGCGCATGAGGAGGGACCTCTGCGGGTGGGTGGTGGCCTCTTCCTCGGTGATGCGGCCCTCGTCGACGAGGCGCTGCACCCAGGTGTGGTCCTGGGTGATCTGCGTGAGGACGCCGTCCCGCAGGAGGTACGCCCGCGAGTCACCGACGTGGACGAGGCCGAGGCGCTGGCCCGTCCACAGCAGAGCGGTCAGGGTGGTCCCCATGCCCTCGAGCTGGGGGTCCTCCTCGACCATCATGCGCAGCTGGTCGTTGGCGCGCTGCACGGCGGTGCCGAGCGACGTCAGGATGTCGGAACCCGGGACGTCGTCGTCGAGCGTGACGAGCGTCGAGATGACCTCGGAGCTCGCCACCTCGCCCGCGGCCTGGCCCCCCATGCCGTCGGCGATCGCGAGGAGACGCGGGCCGGCGTAACCGGAGTCCTCGTTCCCCTCCCGGATCATGCCTTTGTGCGATCCGGCGGCGAAGCGCAAAGACAGACTCATGCGCACCTCGCCCGTCGGCTCCGGGTACATCCGCACGGTGCCCACCCTCCGGTCGGGAGCGCGCCGGCGTCCAGTGCCTGGACAGCCGTTTCGGCTCGCTCGCTCCGCTCGCGCTCTGTCATGACGTAGTACTACTTCCGCAGCTCGATGACGGTCTTGCCGATGCGGATCGGCGCGCCCAGCGGAACGGGCGTCGGGGTGGTGAGTCGGGTCCGGTCGAGATACGTGCCGTTGGTGGACCCGAGATCCTCGACGATCCACTGGCCGTCACGGTCCGGGTAGATCCTGGCATGCCTGCTGGAGGCGTAGTCGTCGTCCAGCACGATCGTGGAGTCGTGCGCCCGGCCGAGCGTGATGGTCTGGCCCTGCAGCGCGACCGTCGTCCCGGCGAGGATGCCCTCGGAGACGACGAGCTTGCTGGGGGCACCGCGCCGCTGGCGGCCGCCACCGCTCTGCTGCTGGCGCTGCTGAGGAGGTGCGGCCTGTTGCTGGCGGGCAGCCTGCTGCGGCCGCTCCCGCCGGGAACCGCGCTGTGTGACGCGCGTTCCGAACAGGTCGCTGCGGATGACCTGGACGGCCACGATCACGAACAGCCACAGAACAGCTAGGAAACCTAGCCGCATGACCGTCAGGGTCAGCTCTGACATTGCCCCCGCTTCACCCTTCGGCTTGCCGGTAAACGATGGTGGTTTGGCCCACGACGATCCGCGAGCCGTCGCGGAGCGTAGCGCGGGTGGTGTGCTGCCCGTCTACCACGATGCCGTTGGTAGACCCGAGATCCTGGATCGTCGAGGGCGTTCCGGTCCGGATCTCACAGTGCCGGCGGGATACGCCGGGGTCGTCGATCCGCACATCGGCGTCGGTGCTGCGTCCCAGCACCAGCGTCGGGCGGGAGATCTGATGGCGATTGCCGTTGATCTCGATCCAGCGCCGCACCTGGGCGCCCGGAAGTGGTCCGGCACCGGGGCCCTGAGGCCTGCTCGGAGCCGGGGACTGGCCACCGGGGCGGCCCGCGCCCGGCGGTGGTGCGGCGGGCATGGGAGGTGCGCCGCCGGGAGCCCCGGAGGGAGGCTGCGGGTAGCCATAACCGCCGGCGCCGCCCGCCCCCACACCGCCGCCCGCGCCGCGACCGGGGGCCGCCGGGCCGCCGGGGCCCGTGGGGGCGTGCTCGGGCGACTGGGAGCTGCTGGAGGCGAGGGTGCGGCTGCGCACGCGGTACAGCCCGGTGTCGAGGTCCTCGGCCTTCTCCAGGTGAACCTTGATGGGACCCATGAAGCTGTAGCGCTGCTGCTTCGCGTAGTCGCGCACCATGCTGGAGAGCTCGTCGCCGAGCTGGCCCGAGTACGGGCTCAGCCGCTCGAAGTCGGGGGCGCTGAGCTCCACGATGAAATCGTTGGGGACGACGGTCCGCTCGCGGTTCCAGATCGTCGCGTTGTTGTCGCACTCCCGCTGGAGCGCGCCGGCGATCTCGACAGGCTGAACCTCGGACTTGAACACCTTGGCGAAGGTGCCGTTGACCAGACCTTCAAGTCGCTGTTCGAACTTCTTCAGGACTCCCATGGGGCACCTCCTCCGTCGTAGTCATCCTGGTACTGCTTACTGATCGTATCCACGCGCCGGGAAATCGGCTGGTTCCCCCTGTCCGCCCAGTCGACGAGTGTCGCCTCTCACAAGACATGCCCGCACCAGCGTCCAGGGATCCTCGCAGGACCCCTGACGAGACCCTGATCTGTGGCCCCGGGAACCCCGTACGGGCAGCTGCTCGGGACGTCTGCTCGAGCCTCCTTTTACAACGGATCGTAGAGGGGGCCCAAAGCCAGTGTCCCGCACCTGGCTGTGGACCCGGGTGAGCCCGGCCGGGGCGGGTGAAGACGTGACCCGGGTGCTGGGCGCGACTGGTTCGGCCCGTCGGACGGATGGGACCCGGCCGGGGCCGGGCAAAGCTTCTGGGGCCAGGTGCCCGCCCCGAACGGATGTGAATCCACCCGCTGCAGCGTGCTAATCTTCTGGATGTCGGCAGGCGCTCGCACCACACAGTGAGAGACCCAAAGACAACACCCATGCGCGGGTGGCGGAATAGGCAGACGCGCTGGATTCAGGTTCCAGTGCCCGCAAGGGCGTGGGGGTTCAACTCCCCCCTCGCGCACCATGAGGAAGCGGTCCTCCTCCGGATGAAAGTCCGAAGGAGGGCCGCTTCTTTTTGTGCCCTTGAGTTGTTCCCTCGAACTGTGCCTTCGAGGCGCGTGTCGCGGACGTGGCGTGACGCGGTGATGTATGTCACCGAAGTTATCCACAGGCCCTCACGGCTTTCGGCGGGCGGCGGTACGGTCGAGGCCGGATCGGGGAATGGCCGATAGCCGACGGGGGCGATGGGCATGGGCAGGGGCATGGCGGAGCTCGACAGGAAGATTCCCGGGCAGCGGGAGCGGCAGGGCCTGGAGGGCCGGCGGGGGCAGTGGGGTGAGCGGCTGCCGCGGGTGCCGGGGTTCGCCGAGTGGCCGGGGCAGGGGTCGCCCAAGGGGGAGGGCAAGGCGCTCCGCCGCCAGGTGCCCCGCTCCGCGCACGCGGAGTTCGAGGTGGACGGCGGGCGGCCGGATCCCGTGGCCGCCGTGGAGGAGTCCAACCGCAGCCGGCTCTCCCAGCTCACGCCGATCCGGGTCGGCAGGATGGCCGCCTCACCCTTCGCGTTCCTGCGGGGCTCCGCGGGACTCATGGCGTACGACCTCGCGCGCACCCCGCTGTCCGGCATCGGCGCGCAGATATGCGGCGACGCGCACGCGGCGAACTTCGGGCTGTACGGGGACGCCCGGGGCGGCCTCGTCATCGACCTGAACGACTTCGACGAGACGGTGCACGGCCCCTGGGAGTGGGACCTCAAGCGGTTGGTCGCTTCCCTGGTTCTCGCGGGGCGCGAGGCCGGCGCCGGTGAGGATGCCTGTGCGGAGGCGGCGCTGGACGCCGCCGGGGCCTATCGCCGCACGATGCGGCTTCTCGCGAAGCTCCCGGTCCTCGACGCGTGGAACGCCATCGCGGACGAGCAGCTGGTCTCGCACACGGACGCGCGCGATCTCCTCGGCACTCTGGAGCGGGTCTCCGAGAAGGCGCGGCAGAACACGAGCGCCCGCTTCGCGGCGAAGGCCACGGAACGTGTCGAGGACAGTGACGGTGCCGAGGGGCGGCGGTTCGTCGACGCGCCGCCCGTACTGCGGCGCGTGCCGGACGCGGAGGCCGCCTCGGTGGCGGGCGCGCTCGCGGAGTATCTCGGCACGCTGGCCGAGGACAGGCTGCCGCTGCTCGCGCGGTACGCGATTCAGGACGTGGCGTTCCGCGTCGTCGGCACGGGCAGCGTCGGGCTCCGCTCGTATGTGGTGCTCCTGCTGGACCACCGGGGCGAGCCGCTGGTGCTGCAGGTCAAGGAGGCCCGGCCGTCCGCGCTGCTGCCACATCTGCCGGTGGCCGGCTTCAAGGCTCCGGAGACCATGCACGAAGGGCACCGGGTGGTGCTCGGCCAGAAGCGGATGCAGGTCGTCAGCGACTTCTTGCTGGGATGGACGACGGTCGACGGACTGCCCTACCAGGTAAGGCAGTTCAGGAACCGCAAGGGCAGCGTGGACCCGGCCGCGCTGGCCGCCGACGAGTTGGACGACTACGGCCGCATGACCGGCGCCCTGCTGGCCCGCGCGCACGCGCACAGCGCGGACCCGCGCCTCATAGCGGGGTACTGCGGCAAGAACGACGAGCTGGACGAGGCGTTGGCGCGGTTCGCGACGGCGTACGCGGATCGCACGGAGGCGGATCACGCGTTGCTGGTGAAGGCGGTCAAGGAGGGGCGGATGGCGGCGGAGACGGGGGTGTGAGGGGGGGGGGGAAGTCGGGCATGTGAGGGCGAGCGCTCGGGGCTGGGCTGTGCGGGCTCGGGTGCGGGCTTCGGTGCGGGTCTCGGTGCGGGCTTCATGAGCGGGGCGCCCGGTGGCCTACGCTGGACGAGTGACGATCCCGGAAGCCGAGCCGACGCAGCCCGAGACTCCTGAGACTCCCCAAGAGGGGGTCCGGCAGGCGGGTCCCGAAGGGCGGCTCAAGGACCAGCTGAAGGCGCGGCTCAAGGATCGGGCCGAGGCACGCTCTCAGGAGCGTTCCTCCTCCGAGGAGTCTCCTTCCGGCGAGCGGCCTTCCGCGGAGCGTCCTGAGGACCGGCTCGAGAGGGCTGTGCGCGCCGCCGAGCAGGCGTTGATCGAGTACGAGATCGCGCTGGAGACCTTCCGCGTGGAGGTGGAGAACTTCTCCCGCCTGCACCATCAGAAGCTCGGCCCCATGTACGCCCGCCTCGACGAGCTGGACGCGCAGATCGCCGAGGCCACCGCCGTCCGCACCGGTGACCCCGAGGATCGGCGCAAGGCGGAGGAGGCGCGGGCCCGGGTCATGCCGATGCCCGGCGTCGAGGAGCTGTTCCACGGCTGGATGGACAGCGAGGGGCTCTACCCCGAGGCCGCCGCGATGCTCACCGATCAGTCGGTGCGGCCGCCGCAGCGGGTGCGCCCCGGCGAGGAGGCCCGCAAGCTCTACCGCGAGCTGGCCCGCAAGGCGCATCCGGACCTGGCGCAGGAGGAGGGCGAGCGGCAGCGGCGCGAGGAGTTCATCACGCGCGTCAACGCCGCCTACGCCCGCGGTGACGAGGCGATGCTGCGGGAGCTTTCCGAGGAGTGGGCCGCGGGGCCCGTGCCCGAGGAGCAGCGGCTGACCCACAGCGAGGAGCTGTACGCCAGGCTCGAATGGCTGTCCCAGCGCAAGGAGCTCCTCTCGGTCCTCGCCAAGGAGCTGGAGGAGAGCGCCATCGGCGGGATGCTGCGGCTCGCTCCCGACGACCCGGACGCGCTGCTCGACGAGATCGCCGAGCAGCTGCTCGCCCAGGTCGCCGAGCGTGAGGCGGAGCTGGAGCGGCTGCGCGGTTGACGGCGCTGCCCGTCGGGTAGCGTCGGGGGCATGGTTTTCGGAACTCAGGTGCCCACGGTCGGCATCGACGACCTCGCGAGCGGTGACTTTCTGCTGGACGTCCGGGAGGACGAGGAGTGGCAGGCAGGTCACGCCGCGGGCGCGCTGCACATTCCGATGAGTGAATTCGTCTCCCGGTACGGCGAGTTGACCGAGGCGGCGCCGCAGGACGGCAAGGTCAACGTCATCTGCCGGTCCGGCGGGCGCTCCGCCCAGGTCACCATGTACCTCGGGCAGCAGGGCATCGACGCGGTGAACGTCGCGGGCGGCATGGAGGCCTGGGCGGCCGCCGGGCGTCCCGTCGTCGACGAGAAGGGCCAGCCGGGCACCGTGGTCTAGCGGACTTCGGCAAGCTGAGCCGAGTGGCAGCTCAACCGCTCAGCCCAGCGCGTGGGCGGCCAGCAGGTCGCCCAGTGCCTCCTCGTGCGCCGCTGCCGGGCCCAGGGAGAGCTCGAGCTGCTTGGCCCAGGCGTGATAGCGGTGCAGGGGGTAGTCGGTGTCGGCGCCGAAGCCGCCGTGCAGGTGCTGGGCCGTCTGCACGACCCTTCGCACGCCGTCCGACGCCCAGATCTTGGCGACGGCCACGTCTCCCGTCGCCGGCAGGGCGCCGTCCGGGCCTGTGCTGACGCGCCAGGCGGCCTGCCAGAGGGTGGCCTCCATCGCGCGCAGGTCGATGTAGCGGTCGGCGGCCTGCACGGCCACGGCCTGGAACGTGGCCACGGGGTGGCCGAACTGCTCGCGTTTGCTGGTGTATTCGCTGGTCATGCGGAGGACGCCCGCGCCGAGGCCGAGGGCGAGCGCGCAGGTCCCGGTGGCGAGCAGGTCGCGCAGCCGGTCCCAGGCGCCGTCGGCCTCGATGATGTCGGAGGCGGCGACGCGGACGGCTTCCAGGCGGAGTTCGCCGAGGCGCTCGCCGCTGGTGGAGAACTGCTCGGCGACGGTCAGGCCGTCGTGGACGCGAGGGACGAGCGCGAGGACGGTGTGCCCTTCGGGTGTGTGGGCGGGGACGAGGACGAGGTCGGCGTTCTGTATCCAGGGCACGCCCGTCTGGAGTCCGTCCAGGATCCAGCTGTCGCCGTCGCGCTGTGCGGTGACAGCCAGCTCGGCCGGGTCGTGTCCGGTGCGGCCGTTGGCGGCGACCGTCAGGACGAGGTCACCACGGGCGGCCGCGGGGAGGACCTTTCGCCTCAACTCGGTCCCGCCATGGGCCTGTACGGCGGCTGCGGCGGAGCTGCTCTCCAGGAGCGGGACCCGCGCGAGTACCTTCGCGGACTCGCGCAGGATCAGGCACAGGGCGATGGGGTCCAGACCCACGCCGCCGTACTCGGCGTCGATGAGCACGCCCAGGAGGTCGGCGTCGGCGAGCCGGGACCACAGGGCGCGGTCGAAGTCGTCGGCGACGGCGCCTGGCGTGAGAGCGGGACTCGGCACTCCGTCCGGTACGACGTCGGCGAAGAGAGCCTTCGCCGCTTCGACCACGGCCTGTTGTTCCTCGGTGAAGGTGAAGTCCACTGCCCGTCCTCCCGTGCCTGCCCCGGCCGACCGACGTGTTCGGCGTCAAGATAGAACAGGTTCTATTGGAAGGGAACAGACAGGGATGGTGCGGGGCGGTGAAGGGGCAGCGGTGACAGTGAGGTCGGTGGGGTCAGTGGAATCGGTGGGGTCAATGGGGTCCGTGCGCTGAGTGGGATCGGTGCGCTGAGTGGGCTTGGCGGTGTCAGGGGGTCAGCGGTCGAAGTCCAGCTCCACAGTGTCTGCCGCCGGACGGGACTGGCAGGCCAGTACGTAGCCGGCCTCTGTCTCCTCCGGCTCCAGTGCGAAGTTGCGGTCCATCCGCACTTCGCCGGAGACGCAGAACGCCCGGCACGTGCCGCACACCCCGCCCTTGCATGCGTAGGGAGCGTCGGCGCGGTTGCGCAACACCGTCTCGAGGAGCGTTTCGCCCTCCTGCACGGGCCATGTGCCGGAGCGGCCGTCGAGGGTCGCGGTCACCGTGCTGTGCGCGGGCGCCGGGGCTGGGGGTGCGGTGGGTACGCCCGCGTCGTCCACATGGAAGATCTCCTCGTGGATGCGGCCACGGGGGACGCCCAGGCCGCGCAGCGTCCGCCCCGCCCCTTGCACCAGACCGAACGGCCCGCACAGGAACCAGCCGTCGATGTCGGCCACGGGCAACAGCGCGGGCAGGAGCGTCGAGAGCCGCTCCTCGTCGAGCCGCCCGGAACCGAGGCCCGCCTGCTGCTCCTCCCGGGAGAGCACGGTCACCAGCTGGAACCGGTCGGGCCAGCGGTCCTTCAGATCCGCGACCTCTTCGAGGAACATCGTCGAGGCGGCGGTGCGGTCGCTGCGTATGAGGCAGAAGTCCGCCTTCGGTTCGCGCTCCAGGAGCGTCGTGACGATCGACAGCACGGGGGTGATGCCGCTGCCGCCGACGACCGCCGCATAACGTCCGGGGGCGGGGTCCAGCGTGAAGCGCCCGGCCGGTGTCATGACCTCCAGCTCGTCACCGATGGCGACTTCCTTGAACGCGTACGTGGAGAAGGCACCGTCCTCGACGAGGCGCACCCCGACGCGGAGGGATCCGGGGCCCTCCGGGGCTTCGGGGGGCGGGGCCGGGGAGCAGATCGAGTACGTACGCCGGATCTCCGTGCCGTCGACGAAGCGGCGGACGGCGAGGTGCTGGCCCGGAGCGAAGCGGTACTCCTCGCGCAGCGGCGGCGGCACGTCGAACGTCAGCGTCACGGAGTCGTCGGTGAGCCGGTCGACCGCCGCAACCCGGAGCGGGTGGAAGCGGGCCATCACAACTCCTTGAAGTGGTCGAAGGGTTCGCGGCAGGAGACGCAGCGGCGCAGTGCCTTGCAGGCCGTGGAGGAGAAGCGGCTGAGCAGTTCGGTGTCGGTCGAGCCGCAGTGCGGGCAGCGGATCGACAGGCTCAGCGGGACGGGGCCCTCCGCCGTGTGGGAGCGCGGGGGCGCTATGCCGAACTCGGCGAGTTTTCGGCGGCCCTCGGCGCTGATGTCGTCCGTCGACCAGGCGGGGGAGAGGACCGTCCGCACGGCGACCTCGGCCATGCCGTGGTCGTGCAGCACCTGCTCGATGTCGGCGGACATGGCCTCTATCGCCGGGCAGCCCGTGTACGTGGGGGTCAGCTCGACGTCGACCTTGCCCGGGGCGAGGATCCGCACGCCGCGCACCACGCCGAGTTCGCCCAGCGTCAGCACGGGCAGCTCGGGGTCGGGGACCGAGCCCGCGAGGGCCAGGAGCTCCGCCTCCAGCGCGGTGGGCGCGGTCGTCACCATGACGCCCCCGGGTGGCTGCGGTGCAGGTGCTGCATCTCGGCGAGCATCCGGCCGAACGGCTCGGTGTGCAGGCCCTGGCGCCCGGCACCTGCCGTCCACGCGCCGGACTGAGGTCCTTCGGGCACGGTCAGGGTCGCCCGCTCGATCACCGCCGTCACCGAGGAGGTCCAACTCTCGTGCATGGCTTGCCAGTCGGCGTCCAGGCCCGGGACCGGTTGGAACATCTCGCCGGTGAACCGCCACAGAGCGTCGAGGCCACGCTGCATGCGCTCGTGGCTCTCGTCCGTGCCGTCGCCGAGGCGCAGGGTCCACTGCTCGGCGTGGTCCTGGTGGTAGGCGACCTCCTTGACGGCCTTCGCGGCCAAGGGGGCGAACTCGCCGTCTCCGGCGGCCAACTGGCCGTACAGGAGCGTCTGGTAGGTGGAGAAGTAGAGCTGGCGGGCGATGGTGTGGGCGAAGTCGCCGTTCGGCTGCTCGACCAGTTGGAGGTTGCGGAAGGCGCGCTCCTCGCGGAGATACGCCAGCTCGTCCTCGTCGCCTGCCGTGGAGAGCAGGATGCGGGCCTGGCCGAGCAGGTCGAGGGCGATGTTCGCCAGGGCGACCTCCTCTTCGAGGACCGGTGCGTGTCCCGCCCACTCCCCCAGACGGTGGGAGAGCACCAGTGCGTCGTCGCCGAGGGCCAGGGCGGGGAGGGCCGCGGCTTCGGACAGGGCGGCTGTCACAGCGGTCACAGGTGCTTCACCCCTTCCGGGATCTCGTAGAACGTCGGGTGGCGGTAGGGCTTGTCGCCGGCCGGTTCGAAGAAGGAGTCCTTCTCGTCCGGGGAGGAGGCGGTGATCTCGGCGGACGGCACGACCCAGATGGAGACGCCCTCGCTCCTGCGCGTGTACAGATCGCGGGCGTTGCGCAGGGCCATCTCCGCGTCCGGCGCGTGCAGGCTGCCCGCGTGGGTGTGGGAGAGACCGCGACGGGAGCGGACGAACACCTCCCACAGCGGCCAGTCGGTCGAGCTGCTCATGCTGTCGCCTCTCCGTGCTGTGCGGGGCGCTCGTGGGTGCCGGGAGTGCTGCGGGTACCGGGGGTACCAGGGGTGACGTGGGTGTTCGGCTTGCCGGTCGCCTGCTTCGTGGCGTACGCCGCCGCGGCCTCCCTGACCCAGGCGCCCTCTTCGTGCGCGCGCCGGCGCTGGGTGATGCGCTGGTCGTTGCACGGGCCGTTGCCCTTGAGGACGTCCCAGAACTCGGTCCAGTCGATGGGGCCGAAGTCGTAGTGCCCCCGGGACTCGTTCCACACGAGGTCCGGGTCGGGGAGGGTCAGGCCGAGCGATTCGGCCTGGGGGACGCAGATGTCCACGAAGCGCTGGCGCAACTCGTCGTTCGAATGGCGCTTGATCTTCCACGTCATGGACTGCTCGGAGTGTGAGGACTCGTCGTCGGGCGGGCCGAACATCATCAGGGAGGGCCACCACCAGCGGTTCACCGCGTCCTGCGCCATGTCGTGCTGGGCCTGGGTGCCGCGGCTGAGGGCGAGCAACGACTCGTACCCCTGGCGCTGGTGGAAGGACTCCTCCTTGCAGACGCGGACCATCGCGCGTGCATACGGGCCGTACGAACAGCGGCACAGGGGGACCTGGTTGGTGATCGCCGCGCCGTCCACGAGCCAGCCGATCGCGCCGACGTCCGCCCAGGTCAGCGTGGGGTAGTTGAAGATCGACGAGTACTTCTGGCGGCCCGAGTGCAGCTTGTCGAGCAGCTCGTCGCGGCTGGTGCCGAGGGTCTCGGCCGCGCTGTACAGGTAGAGGCCGTGGCCGGCTTCGTCCTGCACCTTGGCCATGAGGATCGCCTTGCGCCGCAGGGAGGGGGCGCGCGTGATCCAGTTGGCCTCCGGCTGCATGCCGATGATCTCGGAGTGCGCGTGCTGGGCGATCTGGCGGACCAGGGACGCGCGATACGCGTCCGGCATCCAGTCGCGTGGCTCGATGCGCTCGTCGGCGGTGACCGCCGCGTCGAAGGCGGCCTGGTGCTCCGCCGTGCGCGCGGCGGTGTCCGCGGCGGGCACGGCCTCGTCCGGCTCCGTCCCCGCCGCCTGATGTGCGGCTGCTGTCGCCATCTCTCGGTCCCCCTAGACCCTGAGCGAACCGCCCGACCGATCGTTCGGTTCGTTGAATTCAATGGTGCGGCCCTCCGCCATAAGGTGTCAACCCTGTGGATAACTTCACGGACGCTGTGCGTGAGGGGCAGCCCTGAGTACCGTTCCGGCGGCAGGGTCCGGTGCGGGAACGGGGAACGGGGCGGAATGGACGGGTACGACAAGGGTTCGGGCGGCGAGGCCGCCGGGCCTGACGAGCCCGCGCCGATGGGGGAGCCAACGGAGTCGGCGGAGCCCGAGGGGTCGGCGGAGCCGAAGGAGGCGGCGGCACCGGTGGAGCAGGGGCAGTCGGTGGAGCCGGTCGCGCCGGGGATCGCCGGGCTCAAGCTCGGGTACCAGATCGCCGCCGCGTGTGCCCTGGCGGTCGTCGCGGTGGCCGCCTGCGTCCACGTCGGGATGCTCTTCCTCCATGTCGCACCCTCGAACACGCTGAGCAAGCAGCACGGGGACGTGATCGACGAGTGGATCTACCCCGAGTTCGAGCAGAACTGGAAGCTCTTCGCGCCCAACCCGTTGCAGCAGAACGTCGCGGTGCAGGCCCGCGCGGAGCTCCGTACGGCCGAAGGGGGCGTACGGACCACGGACTGGTACGAACTCTCCGCGCAGGACGGCGCCGACATCGACGGAAGCCTGCTGCCCAGCCACACGCAGCAGAACGAACTCCGCCGCGCCTGGGACTTCTACGTGGGCTCGCACGACTCGCAGAATCGTCCCGTCGGCCTGCGGGGCCAGCTCTCCGAGCGCTACATCCGCCGCATCGCGTACATGCGGCTCGACCGGGAAGAGCCGGGTGGCAAGGGGGACGAGATAGCGCGCGTGCAGCTGCGCTCGAAGACCACCAACGTGCGGCCGCCGAAGTGGAGCGACGAGAAGGTCTCCCTCAAGCCGGCCTACCGGGTCCTCCCCTGGTGGTCGGTGGAACCGGCCGACCTGCCGCTCGCCGGTGAGACGGACCGTGCGCGTCCGCACGCGGAGGGGACTGCCCGGTGATCCGTTTCGAGCGTCCGCCCACGCGGGGCATCAACAAGGTGACCGGGTTCGCCCTCGGCCCGTACCAGACCGCGGTGATCCGTATCGGATTCGCCGCCACCTGGCTGTTCTTCCTGCTGCGCGAACTCCCCCACCGCCATGAGATGTACGGCCCAGACGGGCCGTGGAACTGGGACATGGCGCAGCAGCTCATCGCGAGCAACGGCGCCTTCACCGCACTCATGTGGTCGGACGGGCAGGTCTGGTTCGAGATCGTCTACGCGCTGGGGATCGTCAGCAGCGTCCTGCTGCTGCTCGGCTGGCACACGCGTGCCATGTCCGTGCTCTTCATGGGCGGTGTCCTGTCGCTGCAGAACCGCAGCATCTTCATGGGGGACGGCGGCGACAACGTCATCCACCTCATGTCGACCTATCTGGTCTTCACGCGGTGCGGCCAGGTCTGGTCGCTGGACGCACGTCGTGCGGCACGCGTACGTGCACGCGCGCGCGTGGAGGGTGCGGAGGACGGGACCGGCGCGGAAGCGACCGTGCCGGTCGACCGGACGGGGGCCGTTCTGTGGTGGGTCCTCGGGCTCGGTCTGTCCGTCGTGACGTTCATGGGGGAGCTCAGCGGCGGGTGGCTGCTGTTCTTCTGGGGGCTGTGGCTGGTGCACGGCCTGTGGTGGGTCGTGGGGCGCCGGGCGCCGCGGAGCGAGCTGCGCAAGCTCCTCGACGTCGTGGCGAATCTGGCCCACAACGCGGGGCTGCTGGTCATCATGGTCGAGGCCTGTCTGATCTACGCGACGGCCGGCTGGTACAAGATCCAGGGCAGTCGCTGGCAGGACGGCACGGCCGTCTACTACCCGCTGAACCTCGACTACTTCTCTCCCTGGCCCGCGCTCTCCGAACTGCTCTCGTCCAGCGGCACCATGGTGCTGCTGGTGACGTACGGGACGGTCGCCGTGCAGGTGGCCTTCCCCTTCACGCTCTTCAACCGCCGGGTCAAGAACGTCCTGCTGGCCGCCATGATCGTCGAGCACGCCGTGATCGCGGTCGTGCTGGGGCTGCCGTTCTTCTCGCTCGCGATGATCGCGGCCGACGCGGTGTTCCTGCCGACGTCGTTCCTGCGTCGGCTGGGCGGATGGGCGGCACGCGCGCGTGGAGGGGTGGTTTCCCGTCTGCGGTCCGTCAGATTCGCCGGTTCCTCCCTTGGGCTCCGTAGCTCCGGTAGTAGCGGTAGTTCCGGTGAAGGTGCCGTGCCGGGTCCGCGTGCCGTGGGCGAGAAGCGGGGCAAGGAGCCCACCGAGCACGCGCGCGTAGGCTTCACCCCATGAACAGCACGGATGAGGCGGGCCCCGACGGCGCCGTACGCGCCTGGCACGGGCTCGCCGACACCTCCGTGCTGCTCGACGGGTTTCACGCGATCAAGCACGCCCTGCGGTTCGGCGCACGGGTGCCGGTCGCGCTGACCAGCGACCGGGCCGCCGCCCTGGCGCTCGCGGACGAGCTCGCGCCGGACGTGAAGGGCGCCCTCGACACGCTGCTGACGCAGGTCCCGGACGAGCGGCTGCGTGCCCTCGTGCCGCGGCTGCACCCCACGGCGGTGGCGGCCCTGGCAGTGCGTCCCTCCCGCGCGGACAACCTCGAGGCACTGGAACGGATGCCCAGGTCGGCGCCGGTCGTCGTGCTCGACGACCCTCGCAACCTGGGCAACGCGGGTGCCGTGATCCGGCTGGCCGCGGGGTTCGGGGCGACCGGCGTCGTCATGACCGGCACGCTCGACCCCTGGCATCCCACGGTCGTGCGCGGCGGTGCGGGTCTGCACTTCGCGACCGCCGTGGAGCGCGTGGACGTGACCGCGCTGCCGCCGGGCCCGGTGTTCGCCCTCGACGCGGAGGGTGCGGACATCAGAGGGCTGAAGCTCCCGGACGATGCCGTGCTCGCCTTCGGGTCCGAGCGCAGCGGCCTGTCGGCGGCGCTGCGGGAGCGCGCGGACCACCTGGTGTCCCTGCCGATGCGCCCCCAGGTCTCCAGCTACAACCTGGCGACGAGCGTCGGCATGACGCTCTTCCACTGGTCGGCGGGCAGGCCTCCCGGGCCGGAGACCTGAACCCGCCGGGCGTCACGCGTCCTTGCGGATCTCCACCACCCGGAAGCGGTTGGCGACGAACGCGCCGTCGCACAGTGCGGCGTTCGCCGCGGGGTTGCCGCCCGAGCCGTGGAAATCGGAGAACGCCGCTGTCTGGTTGACGTAGACGCCACCCGTGAGGTTCAGGGACAGCTGGGCGCACTCTTCGAGGCAGGTCTCCTCCACGGCGGCGGAGATCTCCTCCGACGTCGTGTACGCCCCGACGGTCATCGCTCCCTTGTCGCGCACCGTGCGGCGCAGCAGCTCCACCGCGTCCGTCGCGGAGTCGACGGCGACGGCGAAGGAGACCGGGCCGAAGCACTCGCTGAGGTAGGCCGCCTCGGCGTCCGGCTTGGCGCCGTCCAGCTTGACGATCACCGGGGTGCGGACCACGGCGTCCGGGAACTCGGAGTTGGCGATCTCCCTGGAGGGGAGGGCGACTTCGCCGAGGCCGGCGGCCGCTTCCAGGCGCGTCTTCACGTCGGGGTTGACCAGCGCACCGAGGATGCCGTTCGCCCGGGCGTCGTCGCCGAGCAGGCCGCTCACCGAGGACGCGAGGTCCGAGACCACGTCGTCGTACGACTTGGTGCCGGCGTCCGTCTCGATGCCGTCGCGCGGGATCAGCAGGTTCTGCGGGGTGGTGCACATCTGGCCGCTGTACAGGGACAGGGAGAAGGCGAGGTTGGCCAGCATTCCCTTGTAGTTGTCCGTGGACTCGACGACGACCGTGTTGACCCCGGCCTTTTCCGTGTACACCTGCGCCTGGCGGGCGTTGGCCTCCAGCCAGTCGCCGAACGACGTCGATCCCGTGTAGTCGATGATTTTGATCTCGGGGCGCACGGCGAGGGTCTTGGCGATGCCCTCGTCGGGGCGCTCGACGGCCAGACAGACGAGGTTCGGGTCGAAGCCCGCCTCGGCGAGGACCTCGCGGGCGATCCGCACCGTGAGCGCCAGGGGCAGGATCGCGCGCGGGTGCGGCTTGACCAGGACGGGGTTACCGGTGGCGAGCGAGGCGAAGAGCCCCGGATAGCCGTTCCACGTCGGGAAGGTGTTGCAGCCGATCATGAGCGAGATGCCGCGGGCGACGGGCGTGAACCGCTTGTTCAGCGCTATCGGGTCGCGCTTGCCCTGCGGCTTGGTCCACTCGGCGGCGTCGGGGGTGCGGGTCTGCTCGACGTACGCGTAGGCGACCGCTTCCAGGCCGCGGTCCTGGGCGTGCGGGCCGCCCGCCTGGAAGGCCATCATGAAGGCCTGTCCGCTGGTGTGCATGACCGCGTGCGCGAACTCGTGCGTACGGGCGCTGATCCGCGACAGGATCTCCAGACAGACCATCGCGCGCGCTTCCGGGCCCGCGTCGCGCCAGTCACGCATTCCGGCACGCATGGCGGGGAGCAGGGTGTCGATGTCCGGGTGGGGATACTTGATCCCCAACTCAGGGCCGTACGGCGACACTTCGCTGCCGACCCAGTCGTCCGTGCCGGGCTGGTCGAGGTCGAAGCGGGTGCCCTGGAGGGCGTCGAAGGCGGCCTTTCCCTCGGGCAGGCTCAGGCTGCCGTCTTCCCCGTACGCCTTCGGGTGCTCGGGGTGGGGAGACCAGTACGCACGCGTGCGGATGGTCTCCAGCGCCTGGTCGAGGGTGGGCCGGTGCTTGGCGATCAGCTGGTGCGCGGTGAGTTCGGCGGCCATGACGGGACCAACTCCTCCTCGGGCAGCTCTTCATCGAGCTGGCGAGCTGGGCAGGGACGGTGGGCAGGAACGCTCTGTCACAGCTAGAGTAACCGAACGATCGGTCGGGACAAGAGGGTCCGCGAAACCTGTGGACAACTTCTCCCCGGCCACCCCCGAACCCTCCGGTCGGCGGGCCGTGCGGGAGGATCGCGAGCATGACAGCACTCGAGCTCAGCAGCGCCGTTGCCGTGGTCGGTACCGGAACCATGGGGCAGGGCATCGCCCAGGTCGCCCTGGTCGCGGGCCACCCCGTGCGGCTGTACGACGCCGTGCCCGGCCGCGCACAGGAGGCCGCCGACGCCATCGGTGCCCGCCTGGACCGGCTCGTCGAGAAGGGCAGGATCACCGCCGAGGACCGTGCCGCGGCCGGCGCCCGGCTCACCCCTGCCGAGAGCCTCGCCGAACTCGCCGACTGCGGCCTCGTCATCGAGGCGATCCTGGAGCGTCTGGACGTCAAACAGCGGCTGTTCCAGGACCTCGAAGAGGTCGTCGCCGAGGACTGTCTGCTGGCAACCAACACTTCCTCCCTCTCCGTGACCGCCATCGCGGGCGCCCTGCGCGCGCCGGGCCGCTTCGTCGGCCTGCACTTCTTCAACCCGGCGCCCCTGCTCCCCCTCGTCGAGGTGGTCAGCGGCTTCGCGACGGACGGATCGGCGGCCACGCGCGCGTACGAGACCGCCAAGGCCTGGGGCAAGACCCCGGTGCGCTGCGCGGACACTCCCGGCTTCATCGTCAACCGCGTCGCGCGGCCCTTCTACGCCGAGGCGCTGCGCCTGTACGAGGAGCGGGTCGCCGACCCGGCCACGATCGACGCTGTCCTGCGCGAGTGCGGCGGCTTCAAGATGGGGCCCTTCGAGCTGACCGACCTCATCGGCCAGGACGTCAACGAAGCCGTCACGCGCTCCGTGTGGGAGTCCTTCTTCCAGGACCCCAAGTTCACGCCCTCACTGGCCCAGCGCCGCCTCGTCGAGTCACGCCGTCTTGGACGGAAGTCGGGGCAGGGCTGGTACGCGTACGGAGACGACGCCCCGCGCGCGGAGCCGCACACCGCGTCGGCCGAGAAGGCCCCGGCGTCCGTCGCCGTGCACGGTGACCTCTTCCCGGCGGACGCGCTGATCGACCTGATGGGGAAGGCGGGCGTGAAGGTCGGCCGCGGCAAGGGGGTACCGAGCTACCCCGGATACATAGAGCTCCCTAGTGGTGCCCGGCTCGCCCTGGCCGACGGTACGGCCGCCGACACCGCGGAGGAGCCCACGATCCACTTCGACCTCGCACTGGACTACCGCACCGCGACGAGGATCGCCCTCGCCGCGTCGAGCAGGGTGAGCGAGCAGTCCCTGAAGGAAGCGATCGGCCTCTTCCAGGCGCTCGGCAAGAAGGTCAGCGTCATCGGACACGCCCCGGGGATGATCGTGGCCCGCACGGTGTGGATGCTCGTCGACTTCGCCCTCGACGCGGTCGGGCGCGAGGTGGCGGACGCCGAGGACATCGACACCGCCATGCGCCTCGGCGTCAACTACCCGCTCGGGCCCATCGAATGGGGCCGCCGCCTCACCACGTACCGCGTGGCGGAGGCGCTCGACGTCCTGCACGACGAGTACCCCACAGGGCGGTACGCGCCCTCCCAGGCACTGCGGCGCCAGGCCGTGCGAGAGGAGTACTCATGACCACCGCCCGCCGGGACACGTACACCCCGGAGACGCTGCTCAGCGTGGCCGTCCGGGTCTTCAACGAGCGCGGATACGACGGCACCTCCATGGAGCACCTCTCCAAGGCGGCCGGCATCTCCAAGTCGTCGATCTACCACCACGTGGCGGGCAAGGAGGAGCTGCTGCGCCGCGCGGTGAGCCGAGCCCTCGACGGACTCTTCGGGATCCTCGCCGAGGAGCACGCGCGCGTGGGCAGTGCGGTGGAGCGCCTGGAGTACGTCACGCGCCGCACCGTGGAGGTGCTGGTCGCCGAACTGCCCTATGTGACGCTGCTGCTCCGGGTGCGCGGCAACACGGACACCGAGCGGTGGGCCATGGAGCGGCGCAGGGAGTTCGACCAGCAGGTGGCCGAGCTGCTCAAGGAGGCCGCCGCGGACGGAGACCTGCGCTCCGACGGCGACCTGCGGCTGGCCACCCGGCTGCTCTTCGGGATGATCAACTCCATCGTGGAGTGGTACCGGCCGGAGAGCCGGGGCGCCGCCAACGGCGAGCAGATCGCCGACGCGGTGGTGCAGCTGGCGTTCGCGGGCCTGCGCACCGACCGCTGAGCCCTGGCCGCCGCCGGGTCAGCTCTCTGGCTCCATGTCGTCCTCCTCGAAGACCAGCAACGTACGCGTGCTGAGTACTTCGGGGATGGCCTGCAGCCGGGTGAGCACCAGTTCCCGCAGCGCGCGGTTGTCCGGCGTGTGCACCAGGAGCAGGACGTCGAAGTCGCCGCTGACCAGCGCGATGTGGGACGCGCCGGGGAGCGCGCGCAGATGCTCGCGCACCGTGCGCCAGGTGTTCTGGACGATCTTGAGCGTGATGTATGCGGATGCCCCCTGACCGGCGCGCTCGTGGTTGATCCGCGCCCCGAACCCCCGGATGACGCCGTCGTCGATGAGGCGGTTGATGCGCGCGTACGCGTTGGCCCGCGATACGTGGACGCGCTCGGCCACGGCACGTATCGACGCGCGGCCGTCCGTGTACAGGATCTGCAGGATGTCGCGGTCGATGGCGTCCAAGGGGCGGGGGTCGGCGACCGGCGGCTCGTGGGGCCGAGGCTCGGGGGCCCGGGCCTCGGAGGCGCGGGTTTCAGGAACCCGGGGCTCCGGCTGGTCGCCGTCCTGGCCGTCGGCCATTCGTTCAGAAGCCATGTCCCCCCGCCTCCCTACCATGGACGTACTGCATCCATCCCAGGCTGTGCAGAACCGTTTGTCCACAGCCTGGAGGTGCCTGTAGCCAAAATGTGCCGTCGACCGAACAATCGGTAGGTGAGGCGCATCACGTCGGCGCCTCTTTTGCCACTCCCACAAGGAGACCGCTTCCCAGGAGGTGCCGTCATGACGGTCATGGAGCAGCGGGGTGCCTACCGGCCCGCCCCGCCCCCCGCTTGGCAGCCCAGGACCGACCCCGCGCCGCTGCTTCCGGACGCGGAGCCGTACCGCGTCCTCGGCACCCGGGCCGCCGAGAAGGCCGACCCGGCCCTGCTGCGCCGCCTGTACGCGGAACTGGTGCGCGGCCGGCGCTACAACACGCAGGCGACGGCCCTGACGAAGCAGGGCAGGCTGGCGGTCTATCCCTCCAGCACCGGGCAGGAGGCGTGCGAGGTCGCCGCCGCGCTCGCCCTGACGGAGCGGGACTGGCTCTTCCCCAGCTACCGGGACACGCTCGCCGTCGTCGCCCGCGGCCTCGACCCCGTGAGCGCGCTGACGCTGCTGCGCGGCGACTGGCACACCGGTTACGACCCGCGCGAGCACCGCATAGCGCCCCTGAGCACTCCTCTCGCGACCCAGCTGCCGCACGCGGTGGGGCTCGCGCACGCCGCCCGGCTCAAAGGTGACGACGTGGTCGCGCTCGCCATGGTCGGCGACGGCGGCACCAGTGAAGGCGACTTCCACGAGGCGCTGAACTTCGCCGCGGTGTGGCAGGCCCCCGTGGTCTTCCTCGTACAGAACAACGGCTTCGCGATCTCCGTGCCGCTCGCCAAGCAGACCGCCGCCCCCTCCCTCGCCCACAAGGCCGTGGGATACGGCATGCCGGGACGCCTGGTGGACGGCAACGACGCGGTGGCGATGCACGAGGTGCTGAGCGAAGCGGTATCCCGCGCGCGAAGGGGCGGTGGCCCGACGCTCGTCGAGGCCGTCACGTACCGCATGGAAGCCCACACGAACGCCGACGACGCCACGCGCTACCGCCAGGACGCCGACGTCGACGCCTGGCGCGACCACGACCCGATCCTGCTCCTGGAGCGGGAGTTGACGGAGCGCGGACTCCTGGACGACGAGACCAGGCGGCAGGCGAGCGACGACGCCGAGGCCATGGCGGCCGACCTGCGCGCACGCATGAACCAGGACCCCACGCTCGACCCGATGGACCTCTTCACGCACGTGTACGCCGAGCAGACCACGCAACTGCGTGAGCAGGCGGCACAGCTGCGCGCCGAGCTGGAAGTCGCCTCCGAAGAGGCGGAGGAGGAAGCACGATGACCACGGTCGCGGCGAAGCCCGCCACCAAACCGGCCACCATGGCGCAGGCCCTCGGGCGCGCGCTGCGGGACTCGATGGCCGACGACCCGTCCGTGCACGTCCTCGGAGAGGACGTGGGAGCGCTCGGCGGCGTCTTCAGGGTCACCGACGGGCTCGCCAAGGAGTTCGGCGAAGACCGCTGCACGGATACGCCGCTGGCCGAGGCCGGCATCCTCGGCACGGCGGTCGGCATGGCGATGTACGGGCTGCGGCCCGTCGTCGAGATGCAGTTCGACGCGTTCGCCTACCCCGCCTTCGAGCAGCTGATCTCGCACGTGGCCCGGATGCGGAACCGCACGCGCGGAGCCATGCCGCTGCCCATCACCGTCCGTGTGCCCTACGGCGGCGGCATCGGCGGCGTCGAGCACCACAGCGATTCCTCCGAGGCGTACTACATCGCGACGCCGGGCCTCCATGTCGTCACCCCCGCCACGGTCTCCGACGCCTACGGCCTGCTGCGCGCCTCCATCGCCTTCGACGACCCCGTCGTCTTCCTCGAGCCGAAGCGCCTCTACTGGTCCAAGGCCGACTGGAACCCGGAGGACCCGCAGACCGTTGAACCGATAGGCCGCGCGGTCGTGCGGCGCACCGGGCACAGCGCCACGCTCATCACGTACGGCCCGTCCGTGCCCGTCTGCCTGGAGGCGGCCGAGGCGGCGCGCGCCGAGGGCTGGGACCTCGAAGTGGTCGACCTGCGCTCGCTGGTGCCCTTCGACGACGAGACCGTCGCCGCGTCCGTGCGGCGTACGGGGCGTGCGGTCGTCGTGCACGAGTCGGGGGGCTTCGGCGGCCCCGGCGGCGAGATCGCCGCGCGGGTCACCGAGCGGTGCTTCCACCACCTGGAGGCGCCGGTGCTGCGGGTCGCGGGCTTCGACATCCCGTATCCGCCGCCCATGCTGGAGAAGCACCATCTGCCCGGCGTCGACCGGATCCTGGACGCGGTCGCACGGCTTCAGTGGGAGGCGGAGAACTGATGGCCGCTGCTTTCGATGTGAACAGTCTGGAATTCAAACTGCCCGACCTCGGGGAAGGGCTGACGGAGGCGGAGATCGTCCGCTGGCTCGTCGAGGTCGGTGACGTCGTCACCGTGGACCAGCCGGTCGTCGAGGTCGAGACGGCCAAGGCGATGGTCGAGGTGCCGTGTCCCTACGGAGGCGTGGTCACGGCCCGCTTCGGCGGGGAGGGTGAAGAACTTCCGGTGGGTGCTCCGCTGTTGACGGTCGCTGTCGGAGGCCCGGCCGAGTCCGGTGCGGCGGGCAGGGACGGCGCCCCGGAGGAGCCCGCCGAGCGGGCCCTGCAGACGGCCGAGGAGGAGTCCTCCGGGAACGTGCTGGTCGGGTACGGGACGGGGGCGGCGCCCAAGCGTCGTAGGAGGGTGCGGCCTGTCTCGACCGGGGCGGTCGCGTCCTCTCGGGGGGAGGGCCCGGCTGGTTCGGACGGGCCGGTCGTTTCGGACGGGCCGGTCGTTTCGGATGGGCCGGTTCCGGTGATCTCGCCTCTCGTACGGAAGTTGGCGCGGGAGAACGGGGTGGATCTACGGAACCTCGTCGGATCGGGGCCGGACGGGTTGATCACGCGGGCCGACGTCGAGTCGGCTATTTCGGGAGTTTCCGTCGTGGCCCCCCGTGTTCCCGTCGCCCCCGTCACTCCCAGCGGCTCCTCCGCCCCCGCCCACCCGCACGTCTCGGCGAGCGACGCCGAGACCGGCGCGGAGACCGGCGCCGCGGCGCGCAGGACTGCGGCGATCAAGGCGGCGGTCCGTGAGGACGACGAGCTGATCCGCGCGAACCGGGCCGAGGCGCGCCACCAGGTGGCGGCGGGGCAGGAGCCGCGGAACGCGGGCATAGAGTCCCGGCACCCGCTGACCGGCATCCGGGGCCTGGTCGCCGACAAGATGGCCCGCAGCCGGCGCGAGATACCGGAGGCGACCTGCTGGGTCGACGCCGACGCGACGGAGCTGCTCGCGGCCCGCAAGGCGATGAACGCGGCGATGACGGAACGCGACGGCCAGAAGGTCTCGCTGCTCGCGCTGCTCGCCCGGATCAGCGTCGCCGCGCTGACCCGGTTCCCCATGCTCAACTCGTCCGTGGACATGGAAGCGCGGGAGGTGCGGCAGTTCGCCGACATCCACCTCGGTTTCGCGGCGCAGACGCAGCGAGGACTGGTCGTCCCCGTGGTGCGGCACTCCCAGTCGCGGTCGACGGATTCGATCAACGCGGAGCTGATCCGGCTCACGGAGTGCGCGCGGGCGGGCACGCTCACGCCGGGGGAGCTTACCGGAGGGACCTTCACGCTCAACAACTACGGGGTGTTCGGGGTCGACGGTTCCACGCCGATCATCAACCACCCGGAGGCGGCCATGCTCGGCGTGGGCCGGATCGTGCCCAAGCCATGGGTCCACCAGGGGGAACTGGCGGTGCGGCACGTGGTGCAGCTGTCGCTCACCTTCGACCACCGGGTGTGCGACGGCGGTACGGCGGGCGGCTTCCTGCGCTACGTGGCGGACTGCGTCGAGCAGCCGGCGGTGCTGCTGCGGTCGGTATGAGCGGACCCCGCGTGAGCTAAGTCCCTTGCCCCTAGGGGCTTTTTCAGGGGTGTCAATGATCCTTCCTATGCCCATACTCGGAGGGTGACCAGAAACGAAGTCGGCTCGTACGACGCGGTCGTGCTCGCCGGGGGCGGTGCCGCGCGGCTCGGCGGTGCGGACAAGCCGGGGGTGCGGGTCGGGGGCCGGACGCTCCTCGACCGTGTCCTCGCGGCCTGTTCCGGCGCCGGGACCACCGTCGTCGTGGCCGCGCCGAGACCGACTTCGCGACCCGTGGTGTGGACGCGCGAGGAGCCCGCGGGCGGCGGCCCCCTCGCCGCGCTCGACGCGGGGCTCCGGCACGCCGGGGCGGAGCGCCTGGTGGTGCTCTCCGCCGACCTGCCGTTTCTGGGCGAGCAGACCGTGGGACGGCTCCTCACCGTCCTCGACGAGAGCGGCGCTGACGGGGCGGTCCTCACCGACCCCGACGGCCGTGACCAGCCGCTCGTCGCGGCCTATCGACGGGACACCCTTCAGCGGGAGATCGCGGCGGTCGCGGACGAGGCGGGCGGCGCGCTCGCCGGGCTGCCGTTGCGGCGGCTCACCGCGCGGCTGGAGCTCGCGCGGGTGGCCGACCCTGTCGCCGCTTTCGACTGCGACACCTGGGACGACGTTGCCACCGCCCGGGCGCGCATCAGGGAGCATGGCACCGTGTTGGATGAATGGATTTCCGCAGTCAAGGACGAGCTGGGCATCGACCTGGACGTCGACACCGGCGCCCTCCTCGACCTCGCTCGCGACGCCGCGCACGGTGTGGCGAGGCCCGCGGCACCGCTGACCACGTTCCTCGTCGGATACGCCGCGGCGCAGGCCGCCTCGCGGGCCGGGACGGCCGGCGAGGGTACGACCGGTGGTGCCGAGGCGGTGGCCGAGGCGACGCGCAAGGCCGTGGCGCTCGCGGCCCGCTGGGCGGACGAGGACCGGCAGGACGCGAAGCCCGACGCCACGCCGGGCGCGAAGCCCGACGCCAAGCCCGACGTCACCAGTACGCCTCCGGACGCCGGATGACCGGGCAGCCCGCGCCGGACGCCGAGCTCGACGAGGCACTCGCCCTGGTGAACGGGGACCGTGCGTACGCAGCGGCAGCCGCGTCGTCCTCCCAGCCGCAGCCGCAGCCGGAATCGGGGCCGGTGCCGCAGTCGTACCCCCGGTCGAGCCCGCAGTCGGACCCGGAAACCGCGTCCGCCCCGGCCGCCCCCTCTGCCCGCCTCGCCGGCACCGCACCGAGCCCCGGCCCCGGCATCAGCCCCGCCCCTGACCGTGCCGACGGCGAACACCGCGACATCACGCCCTGGCCCGCCGCACGCGCCCGCGCCGGTCGAGCCGCGCCGGGTCCCGCGAGCGACCCCGTCCCCGTGCCGCTGGACCGGGCCATCGGCCTGATCCTCGCCGCCCCGCTCACCGCCCTGACGGACCTGCCCTCCTTCGACACCTCCGCCATGGACGGCTGGGCCGTCGCGGGCCCCGGCCCCTGGCACGTACGGGCCGACGGCGTCCTGGCCGGACACGGCCGCCCCGACGCGCTCGCCGACGGAGAGGCGGTGCGCATCGCGACGGGCGCCCGCATCCCGCAGGACGCCACCGCGGTGCTCCGCAGCGAGCACGGCCGGACCGACGACAAGGCGAGGCTGCACGCCCTGCGCGAGGTCGTCCCCGGCCAGGACATCCGCCCGCGCGGCCAGGAGTGCCGCTCCGGTGACCACCTCCTGCCGGCCGGCGCCCTGGTGACGCCCGCCGTGCTCGGACTGGCCGCGGCCGCCGGGTACGACACGCTGCCGGTGGTCCGCAGACCGCGCGCCGAAGTCCTCGTCCTGGGCGACGAGTTGCTGACGGAGGGCCTCCCGCACGAGGGCCTCATCCGCGACGCGCTCGGCCCGATGCTGCCGCCCTGGCTGCACGCGCTCGGTGCCGAGGTGACCGCCGTCCGGCGCCTCGGGGACGACGCCGAAGCCCTGCACCGGGCGATCACCGGGTCCACCGCCGACCTGATCGTCACGACGGGCGGTACGGCGTCGGGGCCGGTCGACCACGTGCACCCCACCCTGCGCCGGATCGGCGCCGACCTGCTCGTGGACGGGGTCGCCGTCCGCCCCGGGCACCCCATGCTGCTGGCCCGCACCCGGCCCGGGCAGCACCTCGTCGGACTGCCCGGCAACCCGCTCGCCGCCGTCTCCGGACTGCTGACCCTGGCCGAGCCCCTGCTGCGCACGCTCTCCGGGCGCGCGTCCGGCTGCGGCGGCCCCTCCACGTACACCGCGCCCCTGCGCGACGACGTCCACGGCCACCCGTACGACACCCGGCTCGTCCCCGTCACCCTGCGCGCCGACCGGGCCGTGCCGCTGCGCTTCAACGGCCCGGCGATGCTGCGCGGCATCGCGGCGGCCGACGGCCTCGCGGTCGTGCCGCCCGGCGGGGCGCGCAAGGGGCAGGAGCTGGAGATCCTGGACCTGCCGTGGGCGGTGCCGGACGTGGGCGCGGGCATCGGCATGGGCAGTGGCACGGGCATGGGCAGTGGCACGGGTTCACACCCTGAACCCTTCGAAGGGTCCGGCACCGGAACCCGCACCAGCACCCGACCCGTCGCTGAACCCGGCGCTGAAGCCGGAGTCGAGACAGGCGTAGACGTCGAGGAGCGTTTCACGTGAAACTTCCCGGGCATGACGCCATCGCGCGTCACCCCGACGAGCACCATGCGACCCACCGGATCAAACTGCCCCAGCGTGCGGTCGTACGGCCGCTGCGGCAGGTCACCCGGCGTCTCGCGATGGCGCTGCTGGTGCTCGCTCTGACGACGTGCCTCGTCTGGATGGACCGCAGCGGGTACCACGACAACTCGGACCAGCACGTCGACTTCCTCGACTCGGCGTACTACGCGACGGTCACGCTCTCCACCACCGGATACGGCGACATCGTCCCGTACAGCGACAGTGCCCGGCTCACCAACATTCTCCTGATCACGCCGTTGCGCGTGCTCTTCCTGATCATCCTGGTCGGCACCACCCTCGAAGTGCTCACGGAACGGACGCGTGAGGAATGGCGTCTGTCCCGCTGGAGGTCCAACTTGCGTGAACACACTGTTGTCGTCGGCTTCGGTACGAAGGGTCGCTCGGCGATCCAGACCGTCTGTGCGACCGGCCTGAAGCCGGACCAGATCGTGGTCGTCGACCCCAGCGCGAAGGTGGTCGACGCGGCCACGGCGGAGGGGTTCGCGGGCGTCATCGGCGACGCGACGCGCAGCGATGTGCTGCTCCGCGCCGAGGTGCAGCGGGCCCGTCAGATCATCATCGCGACGCAGCGCGACGACACGGCAGTGCTGGTCGCCCTCACCGCGCGGCAGCTGAACCGCGGGGCGAAGATCGTGGCGGCGGTGCGCGAGGAGGAGAACGCGCCGTTGCTCCGTCAGTCCGGCGCGGACGCCGTGATCACCAGCGCCAGTGCGGCGGGCCGGCTGCTCGGTCTCTCCGTGCTCAGCCCGAGCGCGGGCATGGTGATGGAAGACCTGATCCAGCAGGGCAGCGGGCTCGATCTCGTCGAGCGGCCGGTGATAAAGGCCGAGGTGGGCCGGAGCGTGCGGGACACGGACGACCTGGTGGTGAGTGTCGTACGAGGTCACCGTGTCCTCGGTTACGACGATCCGGCCGTCGGCAAGCTGGAGTTGACGGACCGGCTGATCACCATCGTCCGCGCCTCCCCCGGCACGGCAGTCGCCCCGGACCTCAAGCCAATGCCGCCGAACTGAAACGGAACCCTGCCGCCGAACCGAGAGGGGCAGGTGCAAGGGCAGGGGCTGGGGCGGAGGCAGGCGCGTGGCGGGTGCGGAGTCGGGGGACGCGAGTAGCCTCGGCCGTATGTATGCGATCACGATTCCCGAACCCGGTGGTCCTGAAGCGCTCGTGTGGGCCGAGGTGTCCGATCCCGTGCCCGGTGAGGGCGAGGTGCTCGTCGACGTGGTGGCCAGCGCCGTGAACCGCGCCGATCTGCTGCAGCGGCAGGGGTTCTACAACCCGCCGCCCGGCGCCTCCCCGTACCCCGGCCTGGAGTGCTCGGGCCGGATCGCCGCGCTCGGCCCCGGCGTCTCCGGCTGGGCGGTCGGCGACGAGGTGTGCGCGCTGCTCTCGGGCGGCGGATACGCCGAGAAGGTCGTCGTGCCGGCCGGTCAGCTGATGCCCGTGCCCGACGGCGTCGACCTCGTCACGGCGGCCGCGCTGCCCGAGGTGACCTCGACGGTCTGGTCGAACGTCTTCATGATCGCCCACCTGCGGCCGGGCGAGACGCTGCTCGCGCACGGCGGTTCCAGCGGCATCGGCACCATGGCGATCCAGCTCGCCAAGGCCGTCGGCGCGAAGATCGCCGTCACGGCGGGCAGCAAGGAGAAGCTGGACTTCTGCGGGGAGCTGGGCGCCGACATCCTCATCAACTACCGCGAGCAGGACTTCGTCGAGGAGATCGAGCGGGCCACGGACGGGGCGGGCGCGGACGTCATCCTCGACAACATGGGCGCGAAATACCTGGACCGGAACGTCCAGGCCCTCGCCGTCAACGGCCGGCTCGCCATCATCGGCATGCAGGGCGGTGCCAAGGGCGAGCTGAACATCGGCGCGCTCCTCAACAAGAGGGGCGCCGTCACCGCCACCTCCCTGCGCGGCCGCCCGCCCGCCGAGAAGGCGTCCATCGTCGCGGCGGTGCGGGAGCACGTGTGGCCGTTGATCGGCGGGGGCCATGTGCGGCCCATCGTCGACCGGACGGTGCCGATGAGCGACGCGGCGGCGGCCCACCGGGTCCTGGAGGAGAGCAGCCACATCGGGAAGGTGCTCCTCACGCGGTAGCTCAGCGGCTCAGCGGCTCCGGGGCTCCGGGGCTCCGGGTCGAGATGCCGGATTCGTTGCACCATGTGACGCTTGTTGCTGGTGCAGTGAACCTTCTTGATCTCGGTCACCCGGCAGCGGGAGGGGGTCAGCACAGTGCAGGCTTCCCGGGCGTGCCGTCGCCCCCTCCTCCTCGTCGTGGCGCTGTTCGCGGTCCTGGCAGCGGTTTTTCCCGGCCTCGTCTCGTACGCGGCCGACGCCCCGCAGCGACGTCCCGTGACCACCGTCGACGAGACGTCCCGTGCCGGGAGCCGTCCCGGTGAGGGCCGCGAACGGCCCGGACGGGCCCAGCCCCCGCCCCCGGACCTGCCGCCCCGGCCCTACACCCCGCCCCGGATCCCGCCGCCCCCGCAACAGCCCATGCCGACGCCCGCGGCGCACCAGGACCCGGCGTTCGACCCCACGGGGCAGACGCCCGTCGGACCTGTCCTCCCGAACCTCCGCGTCCTGCCCCTCGGCGCGGGCCTGCTCCTGATCGGCCTGGGCCTCGGCTTCCTCGGTCTGCGGCTGCGCCGGGGCTGACGCGGCCGCGGCTGAGGGTGGATCAGTCCCGTACGGGGGCACCACCGATGTGTGATGTTCGCGTGCGAGAGAATGGCGGCATGGAGATGCCGAGGAACGAACGGTCGCCGGAGAGCCCCCAGGTCCTGGTCGTGGGCCAGGACGGAATGGCTCTCGGTGGCGGCGGAGACGACGAATCCCGCGAGGTCCCGGTGACGGAGATGGTCGAACAGCCGGCCAAGGTGATGCGCATCGGCAGCATGATCAAGCAGCTGCTCGAGGAGGTGCGGGCGGCTCCTCTCGACGAGGCGAGCCGGGTCCGCCTCAAGGAGATCCACGCCAGCTCGGTCAAGGAGCTCGAGGACGGCCTCGCCCCCGAGCTGGTCGAGGAGCTGGAGCGGCTCTCGCTGCCCTTCACCGAGGAGGCGACGCCGAGCGACGCGGAGCTGCGAATCGCGCAGGCCCAGCTGGTCGGCTGGCTCGAAGGCCTCTTCCACGGGATCCAGACGACCCTGTTCGCGCAGCAGATGGCGGCACGGGCCCAGCTGGAGCAGATGCGCAGGGCGCTGCCGCCCGGCGTGGGCGGCGGCGACGAGGAGGACGAGAGCGGCGGCATCGCGGGCCGCACGGGAGGCCCGTACCTGTAGCCGCCCCCCCCGCACACGTCCGAACAGCTACGCAGAACAGCTACGCCGAGGGGGGGGGGGGGGGGGGGGGGGGGGGCGGGGCCCGCCCCGCGCGGCGGGCGGGGGGAGAAAAATACCGCAGTGGGGGGGGGGCCGGGAGCAGGGGCTCAAGGGGTAAC